>JBBIKC010000071.1:0-3062 GCA_037445635.1 Chloroflexota bacterium | reverse complement strand
TTTACGAGGGCACGGGGCAGATCAATCGGCTGGTGGTGGCGAGGCAGATACTTGGATACAGTGGGGCTGAATTGAGGTAGGCGATACTCGATATTCGAACTTCGATATTCGACTCGAATGACGAATATCGAATATCGTTCATCGAATATCGCCCGAAAGGAGAGACACCATGAACTACCAAATCAACAAAGCAGTCGTAATCGGCGCGGGGACGATGGGAGCCGCGCTCGCGGCGCATTTGGCGAACGCGGGTGTGCGCGTGACGCTGCTGGACATCGTGCCGAAAGACGCGCCCGCGGGAAACAAGGCGGCGCGGAACAAGATCGTCAACGAAGGGTGGGATCGCTGTTTGAAGGCGAAACCCGCCAACCTGATGGACGCCAGCCTGAAGACGCTCGTCACGCTTGGCAACCTGGAGGATGATTTCGGCGCGGTGGCGGAAGCGGACTGGGTCATCGAGGCCATCGTCGAGAACCTGAAGATCAAGCAGGATTTGATGACGCGCATTGACGAAGTCCGCAAGCCGACGTGCATTGTCACGACGAACACGTCGGGCATTCCGATCAAAGCCGTTGCCGAAGGCCGCTCGAAAGGATTCAAACAGCACTTCCTCGGCACGCACTTCTTCAATCCGCCGCGCTATTTGAAACTGCTGGAGATTATCCCGACGGTGGACACGTCGATAGAAGTCACCGAGTTCATCTCGTGGTTCGGCGAGACGCGCCTCGGCAAGGGAATCGTGCTTTGCAAAGACACGCCCAACTTCATCGGCAACCGCGTCGCGTTTGGGACGGCGGCCTTTGCGATGGATTACTTCCTCGCCAACGGCTACACCGTGGACGAAGTGGATGCGGTGACAGGGCCTCTCATCGGCAACCCGAAGACCGCGACGTTCCGTTTGATTGACCTCGTCGGTGTGGATGTGTGGGAGCATGTCGGCAAGAATCTCGCGCCGCTCATCCCGCACGATAAACTGGCGCAGAAATATCTCCAGTCCGAAGCGCCGAACAAATTGATTCACACAATGGTCGAGCGCGGCTGGCTCGGCAATAAATCGAAGGTCGGTTTCTACAAGGAAGTCCGCACCGAGGACGGCAAGAAGGAATTCTGGTCGCTCGACCTGCAAACGATGGAACACGTCCCGCCGACAAAGCCGCGCTTCGAATCCGTCGGGAAGGCGAAAGACCTCGAGGGTCTGGGTGACCGCCTCAAGGTCATGCTCGAAGCCCCTTCGGGCGACAAGGCGGCGAAACTCGTCACCGCGCTGACTCTCCAGTCGTTCCAGTACGCGTCCTCGATCATCCCCGAAGTGGCGGATACGCCCAAGCCGATTGACGACGCGATGCGCTGGGGCTTCATGCGCGAATCGGGGCCGTTCGAGACGTGGGACATGCTCGGCGTGCGCGAGACTGTCAAGCGGATGAAGGCCGCGGGCTATCCCGCCGCGAAGTGGGTGGACGCGATGCTCAAGGCGGGCTGCGAGTCGTTCTATCAATACAAGAACGGCGAGAAGGTCGGCGTGTATGACGTGACCAAAGAAAAATACGTGAAGATCAAGAAGCCTGCGGGGATGGTCTTCCTCAAGGACTTGCGCGGCACGAAGAAGTTGATCTCGTCGAACGCGGGCGCGTCGCTCTTCGACATCGGGGACGGGATCGCGCTCGTCGAGTTCCACACCAAGATGAACGCGCTCGACGACGACATCTTCAACATCACGATCGAAGCGCTCGACCGCGTGGAAAAAGATTTCGACGGACTCGTGATCGGCAATGAGGCCGAGAATTTCAGCGCGGGCGCGAACCTGTTTATGGTGGTGGTCGCGGCGCAGCAAAAGATGTGGGATCAACTCGAAGGCGCGGTGAAGAAATTGCAGGATATGAACATGCGCATGCGTTACTTCCCGAAGCCCGTTGTCATCGCGCCTGCGGGACTGGCGCTGGGCGGCGGCTGTGAAGTGACCATGCACGCCTCGCGCGTCGTCGCCGCCTCCGAGACCTACATCGGACTCGTGGAACTCGGCGCGGGCGTCATCCCTGCGGGCGGCGGCACGAAGGAGATTATGCGCCGCGTCATCAACCCCGCGATGCGAACCGACAACGCCGAAGCGTTCCCGTTCATCCAGCGCGCGTTCCTGCAAATCGGCCAGGCGAAGGTTGCCACATCCGCAGAAGAAGCGCGGGCGATGGGAATTCTCACGGGCTGCGACCGAATCGTGATGAACCGCGAACATCTGCTTACCGAAGCCAAACGCGAAGCGATGCACATGGCGGCTTCTGGCTACCGTCCGCCCGCGCCTGAGTTGATCTACGCCCCAGGCCGCGACATGTTCGGCGCGATGAAGATCGGCGCGTGGTCGTTCGCCGAAGGCAAGTACATCACCGAATACGACATGCACATTGCCACGAAACTCGCCTACGTGATGGCAGGCGGCATGTTGAGCAAGCCGACGTGGGTCAGCGAGCAGTACATTCTGGATTTGGAAAGAGAAGCCTTCTTATCGCTTTGTGGTGAAGAGAAAACCCAAGCCAGAATGTGGGCGTTGTTGCAGACGGGGAAGCCGTTGAGGAATTGATGTGTACTTGTGTACGTGTTTACGTGTGTACGGTAGACAAGTACACAGGTACACACGTAGACAGGTAAACACGGAAGGAGAAATAAGATGACAAAAGATGCTGTTATCGTTTCAGCCGTACGAACTCCCGTTGGCAAAGCCAAGCGCGGCGGTCTCGCCACGGTTCGTCCCGACGAGATGGCGGCTACAACCGTTCGGGCTTTGCTCGACCGCACGCCTGGACTCGATCCCAACGAGATTGAAGACCTTGTGGTCGGCTGCGCATTTCCCGAGGGCGAACAGGGGATGAACATGGCGCGCATGATCGGCCTGCGCGCGGACTTGCCCCAATCCGTCCCCGCGGAGACCATCAACCGCTATTGCTCGTCGGGCGTGCAGTCCATTGCGCACGTGGCGCATCGCATCATGCTCGGCGAGATCGAGGTTGGAATCGGCGGCGGCGTGGAGTCCATGTCCATGGTGCCGATGATGGGCTACAAGTTTTCGCCCA
>JBBIKC010000070.1:0-3394 GCA_037445635.1 Chloroflexota bacterium | reverse complement strand
CGCGGTAGTAGTTGTTCCAGCCTTCGCGGCGGTCTTGCACGATCCCTGCGTCGCGTAAAACCATCAACTGCTGGGAGATGTATGCCTGACGCAAGCCCAAAACGGCTTCGATATGGCAGACGCACTGCTCGCCATCGCGCAGAATGTCGAGAATGGCAAGGCGGGTCGGGTGGGTGAGGGCTTTCAAGAGTTTGATTTCGCTTTCGTATGCTTCCATTGCGTTTCCTTCACATTCATATTTCTGAATAAGATTGTACGCCTGTATCAAGCGTTTGTAAGGGGTTGAATGTCACCAGTATATCGTGATATTCGTCTTTTTGAATATGATTTCTGTAAAAAAAGCCGGAATGCGCTCCCGGCTTCTCTTGTGATTACTTCACCAACTTCTCATCCGGCGGACAGGCCTCTGCCGCCGCAGCGACCGTCGCCGGGACAGACGCGGATGGCGGCTACCACTTCTTTCGCAGCCAGAACGCCACGTTGACCAGCCCCACCATCACGGGTACTTCGATCAACGGTCCGATGACCGTGGCAAATGCCTGTCCCGAACTGATCCCGAAGATCGCCACTGCCACTGCGATCGCCAGTTCGAAGTCGTTGCTGGCGGCGGTGAACGCCACCGAGACCGTCGGCGAGTAGGAGTTGACCAGGCGGCGGGAGATGAAGAACGAGTTCAGCCACATCGCCGCGAAGTACAACGTCAGCGGGATGGCGATGCGCACCACATCCAGCGGCAGTTGTATGATCTTTTCGCCCTGCAGGGAGAACATCACAACAATGGTGAAGAGCAGGGCGATCAGCGTCAGCGGGCTGATGCGCGGCGCGAAGACTTTCTCGAACCATTCGCGCCCTTTCCAGCGCAGCAGGCTGAAGCGGGTGATCAACCCAGCCAGGAAGGGTGTGCCGAGATAGAAGAAAACCGTCTTCGCCGCCTCGCCCATCGAGACGTGAACGTCCAGCCCCTGAGCAAGACCCAGCGCGGGCAGCAGGAAACTGATGAAGAACCAGATATAGACGGCGTAGAACAACACCTGGAAGACGGCGTTGAACGCCACCATCCCCACCGCCAGCTCGCGGTCGCCGTCCGCGAGATCGTTCCAGACGATGACCATGGCGATACAGCGCGCCAGCCCAACCAAAATCAGCCCGATCATGTATTCGGGCTTGTCGCGCAGGAACAGGATCGCCAGTCCGAACATCACCAGAGGTCCCACGATCCAGTTTTGGATCAGCGCGAACGTCAACAGTTTCGGCGCTTTCAACACCCGCCCCATCTCTTCGTATTTGACCTTCGTCAGAGGCGGGTACATCATCAGGATCAAGCCGATCGCTATCGGGATATTCGTCGTCCCGACAGAGACCGCCGCGTTGAAATTCGCAATGGCTTCGGGAAATAAAAAGCCAATCCCTACCCCCGCTGCCATCGCCAGGAAAATCCACAGTGTCAGGAAACGGTCGAGGAAGGAAAGTTGTTTGTTCGGGCTCTTCGCCGCGGCTTGCGTTGCAGCAACTTCAGACATGAAAAACCTCCAGGTTCAAATTGAGTATTTGGCGTTCTCTTACGCCACTTGCTTTAACAGCGCTGGTATTTCACGCGCAATGTCATCGCGCACTTTACGAAAATCGGCGATGTTATCGGTCAACGCGGGATCGGGAAAACTGTGATGGACGCGCTTCCCTTTTCCGAGCCAGACGGGACATTCCTCCGCCGCCGAATCACAGACCGTGACAACGACATCGAAGTCCACATCCCGAAACTCCTCCGCCCGCTTCGACCGACCCTCGTGCCTGATCCCGATTTCTGCGAGCGCTTCCACCGCCTTGGGGTGGACGTAGCCCGCAGGTTTTGTCCCCGCGCTGACGGCTTCCCATTCCTCTCCCAGCCGCGCGTTGACGATTGCCTCCGCCATCTGTGAACGGCAGGAATTACCCGTACATAAAAATAAGACCTTGCGTTTCATACAGTTTGCTTCTCCAAAATGGATTCAATTTTGCGCCGAAGAACGGGTACCGAAATCTTCCCGCCATTTATAGTCACTTCGCTATTTACCAATACCAGCGGCAATTGCGCCCCACTCGGCATGGGCGGGCAGTCCGCATCGAACAGATCGTAGTATTTCACCTGTACCGCCTCACCGAAATGTCCTTTCAACTGTCCCTCCGTCCAACGTGCCACATCACGCCAGGAATCCTTCACGCCTTCTTTACAGGCAATCGGCGCGCCGATGATTTGAACGAGAACAGGCTGACTCATACCGTCACCTTCTCGTTGTAAATTTGCTCTCCTAACTCTGCCAGCATCGCCAGCCCTTTCACCTCCTGTGGCAGGAGCGGGATTTGCACCAGCGGCATGCCGAAGCGTTCGCCAATTTCCTTCAGGTATTTTTCCTGCATGGCGCGGCGGGATCGCACAAAAGGCGTGGTGGCTTGTTCGGGCGGGATGACCATGTTGGCGACCACCAAACCAGGCTGCACGCCAACCGTGCCGAGTTCCTGCGCGGCGCGCCAGGCTTCGAGAATCGGCGTGGCTTCGGGGTACATCACAAACGCAAAGGTGCTTTGCTCAGGGTCAGACATCATCTGAATCACTTTTCCAAATCGCGCCTTGGCGACATCATCCGCGGCAGTCGCATCCACCGAAGCGAAGACCTTCACGTCAATCTGCTTGCTCCAGTCAACAGGCAATTCCAACAATCGCAAAGTATGACCCGTCGGCGCGGTATCGAAGACCACCGCCTGCCAATCCTCCTGCGAAGCGTACTCGATGAATTTGTCGAACGCCGCCATTTCTTCGGTGCAGGGCGAGTTGAGTTCCTCTTCCATTACTTTGATCGCCGACTCGGGTCGCCCGCGTCGACGCGCGTCATCGAGAATGCGCGCCTTGTAGGTTTCGGCGGCGGCTTTCGGGTCAATCTTGACCGCCCACAAATTTGGCTGCCCGCTTACTTCCATCACCTCATCGCCCACAGGCATATCCAGCACATCGCCGAGATGCGCGGCGGGATCGGTGGTCAACAGCAGAGTCTTGAATCCCTGACGCGCCAGCCAGACCGCTGTCACGCAGGAAGCGACCGTCTTGCCGACGCCGCCTTTGCCCGCGAAGAAAACCGTCCGCCGATGACCGTTCGGAGAAAGCCGCGCCCGCACCTCGTCGAGAGATGAAGCGAAGGACTCGTCTCGCAACGGGACTCTCGCCGCTTCATCCGACCCTGAGGCGGGTTCGCCATCGAAGAATATTTTCCCCACCCCGCGCAGTTTTTCCGCGCCGCGAATTTCCTCCGCCAGCAGAGTCATACGCTGTTGGGGACAGGTAAAATCGCGCTCGATTTGCTCCAAATAGCGCGCCTGCATTTCGGCGCGCGCCGCAAAGAGCGGATTCTCCGCGCCATCGGGC
>JBBIKC010000069.1:0-3736 GCA_037445635.1 Chloroflexota bacterium | reverse complement strand
GGTGTCCCGGACGGCAAGCCGTATCCCGGACGGCAAGCCGTCCGACTCCAAAGTGGCAGGCTGGCCGACGCCAAAGCGATACTGTGATTTCCTGGAATTAGTTGTCATGGTTTTATCATCCAGCCGATTTCAGTTTGTTGTATCATAGGCAAAGCATCAAAGTAAGGAGGCCGCATGGATATTCAAGTCGTCAAGATCGAAAAACCCGAGGCGATCAACTTCATCCTCGGGCAGTCGCATTTCATCAAGACGGTCGAGGATATGCACGAGGCATTGGTGACGGCGGTGCCGGGCATCAAGTTCGGGCTGGCGTTCTGCGAGGCCTCGGGTAAATGTCTCGTCCGCTGGTCGGGGACGGACGAGGCGATGATCGAATTGGCGAAGAGGAACGCGCAAGCCGTCGGCGCGGGACATTCGTTCATCCTGTTTCTTGGCGAAGGCTTCTTCCCCGTCAATGTCCTGAAGACCGTGCAGGCCGTGCCCGAGGTGGCGCGCATCTTCTGCGCCACCGCCAACCCAACCGAGGTGCTGGTGGCGCAGACCGAGCAGGGCCGCGGCATCCTCGGCGTGGTGGACGGCTTCGCGCCCAAGGGCGCGGAGGGAGCCGAAGATCAAGCCTGGCGCAGGGATTTCCTGCGGAAGATCGGGTATAAACTGGGCTGAATGAGAACCAAGCCGGTTGTTATCGGTGCGGCATGCCTGTTGCTCATACAAGCCTGTAACGGAGGCCTGGAGTTGCCCGCGCCTGCAACCTTGACCCCTCCGCCGTCGCCGACAATCCCGCGGCCCTCAGACACGCCGCCCGCCTCCCATATACCGGAGCCGGCGCCTACGCCAATCGTGCTTGGCGAACAAATCCTGTTTCAGGCAGAGGACGGCCATTCATTGACAGGATATTTCTACGCGTCGTGGAAGCCGTCGGCGCCGCTCGTCATCTTGATGCACGAATACGGTTCCGAGCAACGCGCCTGGACGGAGACCGGACTGATTCGCTGGCTGGGGAACTGGCGCGCCGCTTCCGAAACTCCCTTCCCGTATGTCGGGCCAAAGTTCCTGCCCGAAATGCCGCCCGACCTGTCGTTTGCCGTATTCACTTTCGATTTCCGCGGACACGGACAAAGCGCGCCCGTGGAGAACGCGGACAATTTTCCCGCGCACCGGGATGAATATCTGCTGGATGCCAACGCGGCCTTCGCGGCCGCCCGCAGCATGCCGGGCATAGACTCCAATCGCGTGATCCTGATCGGCGCCAGCATCGGCGCGGACGCGGCGGTGGATACCTGCGCGGAGGGCTGTGTCGGTGCGTTCAGCGTGTCCCCCGGAAGCTGGCTGGGCGTGGATTTTGGCGACACGGTCCGCGCCCTGCTGGATCGGGGCGTAGAGGTCCGCTGTGTGCTGGCCGAATTGGACGACCCGTCCCCGGAAACATGCCGGAGCGTTCGCGAACAGGAAGGCTACAAGATCCACGCCTACGGCGGCAGGAGACACGGCATGAGTTTTTTCGTCCCGCGCAAGGCCGAACCGCGTTTCGGCGAATATCTCCTCGAATTCCTGCAAACTTGCGCGCAATAGGTCAAACGGGTGAACAACAGGAAGAGTTGCCGGTGCTAAAATCCCACCGATCGAGGTTCCCATGACGACACGCCGCGCTCCCAGCAAAGTCATCCCGCGCGCTTTCCCCGGCATCAAGCCCGGGGAGGTGGAGGAACTCATCGCCAACAGCCGCGTCCAATCCTATGAAACGGGCGCAGTCCTGTGTCGCGAGAATGCCGTCGAGCACACGTTTTACATGATTCTGGAGGGCGAGTTCGAGGTCACCAAACTCATCAACAACGCCGAGAACCGCCTGCTCAAGACGCTCGGCCCGGGCGACTTCTTCGGCGAGATGGCGCTCATTCACAACGCGCCGCGCGCCGCCACGGTGGCGGCCAAGACGCCGGCGGTCGTGCTCGAATTGGATAAAAGCGCGTTCGACCGTGTGTTGGAGCGAAGCAGCAGTGTGGCCATGGCTATGGTGCGCGAGATCAGCAACCGCCTGCGCCAAAACGACGAACTCGCCATCGAAGACCTGCGCATGCGGGCCGGCGAACTGGCCGAGGCCTACCAGAAACTGGCCGAGCAGGAACTCACGCGCCGCGAATTTCTCACCAATGTGGCTCACGAACTGCGCACGCCTCTCATGGCCGCCAGCGGGTACCTGCAACTGCTTCAAAAGGGGGCCATGTCGGGCATCGAATTGCAGGAGGCGGTTAACACCGTCGAGCGCAACGTCCAGCAGATCGTCACGCTCGTGAACGACATTCTTTTTTTGCAGGAGATCAACCTGGTGCTGCCCGAATTCCAGCCCGTGGACCTGGGGGAGATCGCGCGCGGGATCTTCGACAGGTACAAGGCCAGGGCCAAGAGCAAGAACATTGACCTGACCCTGCGGAACGACCGCAACCTGCCGAAGATCTCGGGCGACCCGAAGTCGCTGGAGCGCGCGCTGATGGCCGTGGTGGATAACGCCATCAAGTTCAGCCCACGCGGCGGCGACGTGGAGATCCGCTTCAAAACGGACGGGGAGCGGGTGGCCGTTTCGGTGCAGGATCACGGCATCGGCATCTCGTCCGATACGAAGCCGCGCATCTTCGACCGCTTCTATCACATCGACCGGGCCGGCGACGATGTGTTCGGCGGCCTGGGGCTGGGTCTTTCCATTGCGAAGCAGGTCATCGAACAGCACAACGGCACGATTGACGTGGACAGCGCGCCGGGCAGGGGGAGTACGTTTACGATGACGTTCAGGGCAATGCGATAAAACCGCGGCGAGCGGAGGCGTTCGCGCTCAACGGATGCCGTACGGGAAAACCTTTTTGGAACACCAAGGAACACAAAGGCGACGAAGAAAAAGACTCTATGGCAAGGCGTCATTTCCCCTTTGAGCGCCTTGGTGCACTTCGTGTTCAGGCTCTTTCCCGTTGGTTACGGAGGGGCCGTTATTCGTTGAAGACCACCTGAAGGTTTCCACTCTCGTCATAAAACGACCGCGCGGAGAAGGGCGGGTCGTTTGGTTTCATGCCGCGGATCCGGTCGAGCAGGAGCGCGACGTCTTCCACAAGCGGTAAGTCTTTCAATTCGCTGAACGGGATCCATTCCAAAGTCCCCTCGGGTGAGAGGTGGGCGGACACATAGGTCCGCCCCAGCTCGTCAGTCCGCCCCAGCTGTCCTGAGAAGACAAACAAGCCAACACCGATTTGCTCCTCGACATCCACCACGACCGTTCCGCACAGCCGCAGATCGGTCGTCAATCCCGTCTCCTCCAGCAGTTCGCGACGGGCCGCGGCGAGGACGTCCTCGCCGCGTTCGACGTGGCCGCCGATGCCGTTGTATTTGCCCGCCCACAGGCGTTTATCCGCCGCGCCTTTGAGGAGCAGGACGGTTTCGCCGCGCGTGAGGAAGATCAGCACGCGGGGGATGAGGGCGTAGCGGTCGCTGGTAATTCCCTGGTCGGATTGGGGCATGGGGATTTGAGTTTCAAGTTGCGGGTTTCAGGCTGAAGGTTGCAGGTCGAAAGTTGCGGGTTGAAGGTTGTAAGGTTCAGGCGTCGAGGGGGGATTTGACCCCGCTCCGCTGCGCTTCGGGGGCAGGCGGCAGGATTTGCGATCATGAGGAAGCATGGGAACCCGAGTTACGCATCCAACGGCGATCTTACCGCTAAACCGCCGCGCTGCAGGACGTGGGTGTAGATCATGGT
>JBBIKC010000068.1:0-4359 GCA_037445635.1 Chloroflexota bacterium | reverse complement strand
GTCGGCAGGTGGGCGTAGTAGCGGTGATTCAGAATCTGGTAGAGTTTGTCCTCCGCCCAGACGGAACTGGTACCGCTTTCTTTCAGGTCGTCGAGGATCAGCATGGGGGTGGTCTTGATTTCGTTGAAGCGGCGATCAAACGAGACATCCGAGGTGGGGCGGAAGGTCTGGCGCATGTAGTCGAGCAGGTCGGCCACTTCCACAAGGATGGCCTGTCCGCCCAGGTCAATGCGATAGTTGCCGATGGCCGCCGCGAGATGGGTCTTGCCGCAGAACGATCCGCCGAGCAGAACCAGCCAGCCCTCGGGCTCCTCCGCGAAGCTCACCGCCGCGTTGACCGCCTTGCGCAGGGTCTTCACGTCTTCCTGCGTCACCTTGACGCGCGTGATCTCCTTGTCCTTGACCTTGTTGCCGAAGCGATCCTGTTTCTCGGTGGTGGTCGTGGTCACTGCTTCCTTGCCGATTTCATCTTCGCGCGTTTCGAAATTCTTGAAGGTCATGGCCTTCATCTCTGGCAGGGACAACATCGAAATGCCAGGGTTGCTCGTCTCGGTGGGACGGCGGTAATCGGGCGCGGTGATGCGGACGTGCTTCACGAACTCCTCGTCCTGCAGGCGCGAGCGAATGCGGCTCTCGATCTCGTCCAGCATCAGGTTGGTGGTAATGACCGTCGGCAGTTTGTTGATGTAACGGAAGTTGATGATCTGGAACAATTTTTCCTGCGCCCAGCCCGTGGCGTTCTGCGTGCCGAAATCGTCCAGCACCAGCAGGTCGGCGTTGCGGACTTCCTCGAAGCGCGCTTCGAAGGTCGTCTCGGGGTCGCTGAACGCGAAGCGCAGTGTGTCCAGCAGATCAGGCACGGTGATGAACAGCGTCGGTGTTCCCATGTTCACCGCGAAGTTTGCAATGGCCGCCGCGAGATGAGTCTTGCCGCAGCCGTATCCGCCCTCGATCAACAGCCAGCCCTGCGGGTTGCGCGCGAAATTTTCGGCCATCTCCTTCGCCGCTTCCAGACTGTGGATGTCCTGCGGGGTCATGAACTTCGCGTTTTTATTTCCCCTCGATTCAAAATTCTCGAACGTCAGGTGGCTCAACCGATCGAGACGGCTCAACTCGAACAGACGCGTCCGCGCGCCCTCGGCGATATCTGCCGCACGGCAAACGCACGCCTCCAACCGACCGAAGCGCGGGTCGCCCATCGGCACATCGTAGCGCACGTATCCCGCGCCGTGACAATGCGGACAGTTCGGGTCACCCAACGTCGCGCGTTCCGCCTGCCTAGTCTCGGAAGTACTCGGCAAACTCGCCTTCGGTGTATCGCTTGAAATCCTTGACAGCGTCTTCCCGATTTTTTCTTTCATCTTTGCCTTTTTCCTTCCACCGTTTCAAAATCGCTTCCACGTATTTCCAATTCCGCACGTTCCTCGCCGCCGCAATCTCAAAAGCCTCTTCGAACCACGCGCTCGGATATTCCTTCTCGGCTTCGCGCAGCATGTCCGCGATGAGCGGGGTCAGCGCGCCGATGTTCTGCTCGTACAATGTGAATACATTCGACCGTTCGATGGGCGGCGCGTTTTGGATTTTAGACGGATCGAACTTCCCGCTCTGGATGGCTTCGACGGAGGCTCGTCCGCGCGGACTATTCAGGAAGAAAAACTCCCCCGCCTCATTCCTGACCTCGAGCAGGCTCCCGCGCGCCACGGCCTTATCCACGCCCGAAGCGAACTCGCCGAAGTCCGCGCGGCGGAGGAAGCGGACTGGTCCCTCCATGTGCTCGATCCGCCAAATCGCGTAGAGCGTCGCCCGCAACTCGTCCGCGTCGTCGATCTGACTCAACAACTCGCGGAAGAACGTATCGGGGACGGCGGTGAATGTTTCGGAGGAAGTGAATCCGTTGAACATTTCGGTATTCGGGTCTCGATATTCGATACTCGGAATTCGACCATCGAATATAGAATCTCGAATATCGCCTATCAAATATCGCCTATCCGTTGAAATCCACATACTTCGTCGCCGCGTTCTCGAACTTCGCCAGCGCGCTGCGGAAGATCAACTCCACACTTCCCACAGGACCATTGCGGTGCTTTGCCACGATAATCTCGGCGATGTTCTGCTTGGCCGTATCCTTCTCGTACTGGTCGGGACGGTAGATGAACATGACGATGTCGGCATCTTGTTCGAGACTCCCCGACTCCCTTAAATCCGACAGCACAGGCCGCTTATCAGAGCGTTGTTCGACAGCGCGGGACAATTGCGCCGCGGCAAGGACGGGCACATTCAGTTCGCGTGCCAGCACCTTGAGATTGCGCGAAATGTAGGAGACTTCCTGCACACGGTTCTCGGTGCGCGTGTCGCCGCCCATCAGTTGCAGGTAGTCGAGAATGATGAGGTCGAGACCAAACTCGAGGTGCAGGCGTCTACATTTGGTGCGTAATTGTAACGGCGTGATGGCGGGTGTATCGTCGAGGAAGATCTTCGTGTCCGACATCACTTCGATGGCGTGGGTGAACAACGGCCATTCGTCGTCGTTCAGTTTTCCCGTCCGCATGCGTTGCGAGTCAATGCCTGTCTCCTGTGCCAGCAGGCGCTGGACCACCTGTTCATTGGACATTTCCAGCGAGAAGATGGCGACGTGTTTCTTGTGTGTCAGCGCAGCATTCTTCGCCACCGAAAGCAGGAAGCCCGTCTTGCCTTGACCGGGCCGCCCGGCGATGATGAGCAGGTCGGAGGGTTGCAGGCCCGATAGCATTCGGTCCAGGTCAATGAAGCCGGTCGGCACGCCGAAGATTTCGCCGGGACGCTTGGAGAGGTCGTCCACGCGGTCGTAGTAATCCGAGAGCACCTGGCGGATGGGCTGCAGGTCGTGGCGCAGGCGCCGCTCGCTGACGTTGAAGACCGCCTTCTCGCTCTCGTTCATCACTTCGTCCACGCTGGTCTCGGTGTTATACGAGAGCGAAGCGATGCGATTGGCGGCGTTGATCATCTTGCGGCGGACGGAATGCGCCTCCACGATGCGGCCGTATGCCTCGGCATTGAGCGAGGTGGGCACCTGGTTGACCAGCGCGGTCAGGTAGGCCGGGCCGCCGATCTCGGCCAGTTGTCCGGCCTGCTCGAGCGCCTCGGCCACGGTCAGCGGGTCAATGGGGGTGCGGCTCTCGTGCAGGCGTGTGAACGCCTCCCAGATCCAGCGATGGCGGTGGATGTAGAAGTCCTCGGCCTGCAGGAACTGGGCCACGTCGTAATAGACTTCGGGGTTAATGAGCACCGCCCCAACGACGGCTTCTTCGGCTTCCCGGCTGTGCGGAATGGTTGGGCCTGCGGGGGCGGTGGTTCCTTCGAGCGGAAGTGGTTCTGTCATCATGGATCAGGTTTTCTTTTTCGGGCCGGTGTCGGGTTTGTTTCCGGGCTTGTCGTCGGGCTTGTTCCGGTCGAGTTTGTTGAGGAAATCTTCGAACACGTCCAGGCGGCCCGGGCTTTCTTCACTGGGCGGAGGCGCCGCACTGCGCGTTTCCGAAGCGGACGGGGTCGCTGTCTCCTGCATGTCCTTTTCGGGGACGATGCCCGCGCCGTCCATCACGGACGGATGCACCAGGATGGGCACGTGGGCGCGCACGGCCAGCGCGATGGCGTCCGACGGGCGCGAGTCGATGTTGATCTCTTTGCCGTTTTGTTCGACAACGATGTTGCCGTAGAAAATGTCCTCGCGCAGGGAGACGATCTCCACCCGTTTCATCTTCGCGGAGAATGTGCCGAACACATTCTTGAGCAGGTCGTGGGTGAGCGGACGGGCGACCTCCACCTCCTGCAATGCCACGGTGATGGCCTCCGCCTCATACGGACCGACCCAGATGGGCAGGTATCGTTCGCCGTCCGCCTGCCGCAGGATGACCAATCGCTGCGGAGACATCAGGCTGACGCGGACACTGTCAATCAGTACTTCTATCATTTTGGACTCCATTGGGTTGGTATCTTATTTTAGCATAAAGAGGTGTGGGACAAATTATCAATTTATCCTACGTTGCCAGAAAACTCAAACGCGGCTATAATCCGCCGTGCTCGATCGGGGCGTGGCGCAGTCCGGCTAGCGCGCTTGCATGGGGTGCAAGAGGTCGGAGGTTCAAATCCTCTCGCCCCGACTGGGAGTTCGAAGAATCGCCCACCGGACGGGCGATTTATGTTTTAGGCACAGGTTTCCCCACAGGGGGACGATGCAAATCCTCTCGCCCCGACTGGGAGTTCGAAGAATCGCCCACCGGACGGGCGATTTATGTTTTAGGCACAGGTTTCCCCACAGGGGGACGATGCAAATCCTCTCGCCCCGACTGGGAGTTCGAAGAATCGCCCACCGGACGGGTGGTT
>JBBIKC010000067.1:0-5459 GCA_037445635.1 Chloroflexota bacterium | reverse complement strand
CGCGGCGCGAAATATTTCGACCCCACTCCCAGCCCCTCCCACAATGGGAGAGGAGGGACGCTTGATGAAGTAAACAGGTTTGGCGTAGGTAACAACTGTGTTGTCAATCCCCGATGGCGTGCCGTGATGCAGTTTCTCGATCTCGAAGGCGAAGGCGTTGACTTCCTCGTCCGTCATTGGGTGATTCAGGTGAAGCGACAAGGCGCGCAGGAGAGCCACGGTCACGGCCGCGCCGGAGCCGAGCCCCGAGGCGACGGGGATGGTGGAGTCGATGCGGATGTCGAGATTTGGAAACCTCTCACTCCTCACCCCTCTCCCCGCTTCGTCTCCGCTGGCGCTCCGCTCAGCGCGAGCAGGAGAGGGGGACGTGCGCGAGAGGAACAAAAAGTTATGAATAACGGCGGCAATCGGATGGTCGGAGGGAAGCGAGTTCAGTTCGGCGTGCAGGTCCACGCGCGGGGCGCGGATCCAGATCCCCGCGCGGGGCGAGTCCGAGACTTCGACATCCACATGCACCTGCGTGACCGGCGCGGCCAGGGCGGGACGTCCGTACACAACGGCGTGTTCGCCGAACAGGATGATCTTGCCGGGGGCGGAAGCGGAGGTCACGAGATGTAGAAGATGAGCAGCACGGTCAATCCCCACAGCGCGATGGCGGCCTGCAGAGGACGGTCGGAGAGCACCAGGTCTTCGGGCGCGCCGCCGGTGTTTTGCACTTGCAGGAGATACTGATAACGCATGACCGCGTAGATGATGAACGGGATGGTGAGCATCATCATGTGGTTCTCGGGCAGGTTGACCGCGGAGAAGGTGTACAGGCCGTAGGTGATGATGGTCATGCCCGAGGCCAGGGTGATCATGTGGTCGAGGAAGTTCAGGGTGTAGCCCTCCAGCACGCGGCGCTGGTTGCCCGCCTCCGCGGCCAGTTCGGAGAGTTCGGCGCGGCGCTTGCCCGTGCCGATGAGCAGGGACAGGAATACAGTGAAAATGTAAATCCAGGGCGAGAAACGCACCACGTCGATCAGCGCCACCCCGGCGGCCACGCGGATCACGTAAAAGGAGGCCAGCACGATGATGTCTAGCAGGACGATGTGCTTGAGCCATTTCGAGTAGATCAGATTGAGACCGAAGTAAGTGAGCGAAATGAGGGCGAAGGCGGGAGAGAGCCAGTAAGCGACCGGCAGGAAAAGGATTACGATGACAACGGCAGACGCGAGGGCAGCCGGGATGGAAAGCGTCCCCGCCGCGATGGGACGGCTGCGCTTGGTCGGGTGATGGCGGTCGGCCTCCACATCGGCGATGTCGTTAATGATGTAGACCGCGCTGGCCAGCAGGCTGAACGCCACCGCGCCCGCCACCGTGTGAAAGATGGCGTCGGTGTTGGTCAGTTTGCGGTCGAAGACCAGCGCGGCGAACAGGAATACGTTCTTTGCCCACTGTTTTGGGCGCATGGTTTTGAGCAGGGCCTTCAACATGGCGCAATGATAATCGGAAATGGAGATTCGGGAGTTGGAAATTGGGATTCGATAATTCGGAAGTCGGGAATTGGGAGTGGTGTGAGCGTATAATCTGGACGTGGCGAAAAAGCGTCTGGACCTCCTGCTCGTCGAACGCGGACTGGCGGAATCGCGCGCCAAGGCGCAGGCCTTGGTCATGGCTGGACAGGTGCGGATTGACGGTCAGACCGCGCTCAAGCCTGGAGCCAGCGTCGCGGCCGAATCCACGCTGACGGTGGACGCGGGTCCGCGCTTCGTCTCGCGCGGCGGCGAGAAACTGGACGCGGCGCTCGAAGCCTTCAAGATGGACGTGACGGGCCTCGTCTGCGCGGATGTGGGCGCGTCCACGGGCGGCTTCACCGACTGCCTGCTCCAGCGCGGCGCGGCCAAAGTCTACGCGATTGATGTGGGGAAGGGCATCCTGCACTGGAAAATCCGCAACGATCCCCGCGTGGTCGTCATGGAGGAGACCAACGCCAGGTTCGTCGAGTCATTACCTGAGCCAATTGATCTGGTGACGGTGGACGCGTCGTTTATTTCGTTGAAGGTGTTGCTGCCGGTTGTGAAAGAGTGGACCTCACCCCTTACCCCCGCGCCTATGGCGCGCCCTCTCTCCCCTCTCCCGCCGGGAGAGGGGAGAGGGGGCAGGGGGGAGAGAGGCGAGGTCATCGCCCTCATCAAGCCCCAATTCGAGGCAGGCCGAAAGGATGTCGCGCGAGGCGATGGCGTGATTCGCAACGCCGAGGTCCACAGGAAAGTCCTGTTGGATGTACTCACGTTTGCACAAAGCCAGGGCCTCGGACTGCGCGGGCTGGTCCGTTCGCCGATCACCGGGCCGAAGGGCAACGTCGAATTTTTGGCGTGGTTGGGATTGGATGAAAAAAGCGCGGATGTGTCCGCGATGGTGAAAGCCGTGATCGGCTAATCGTAATACTCAGGCTGATAGGGAGATACGTGCTTTCGTCCCTCATCGAGGATTTCGTCAATCGTCATGTCGGCATGGGCTTTGTCCGCGGGGTGATAGTGAACGTGGACGCGCAGGACGTTCGGCACAGATTCGCAGATCAACTTCTCCACGTGGGTGGCGATTGCATCCCCTTCGGTGACGGTCAGGAAGCCGTCAATGCCGATGGTCAGGTTGACGACGACATGAGGTCCGAAGCGATGCGACTGAATCTCCTCGACCTGAATAACGCCATCCACGTGATGCAATTGTTCGGTCACCTGCTCGGCGATCTCGCGGCTCGGCACCGCATCCATCAACTCGACGGATGACTCGCGCAGGATGAAGATGCCGGTACGAAGGATCAAAAGAGCAACGAGCGCGCCCGCCAGCGGGTCCAGCCACGGGAGTCCGCGCTGACCGAAGAAGATGCCGATGGACGCGGCCGCCGCGGAGAAGATGTCGTTGCGATGGTCGTAAGCCAGCGCGTCCACCACGGGGTTGTGCGTTTCCCGTCCAAGTTTGCGGACGTAGAAAAAGAGGAAGACTTTGAGTGCCACCGTGCCAAGCGCAATCCATAACGCGATATTTGCCGCCCCTTGCGATGTGACTTTCCCGTCCACCAGATCCCAGATCTTGTCCACCGCGTCCCAGAAGACGGCGACGGCAGTCGCGACCACGAACGCGCCCACAGTCAACGAGGCGATGCTTTCCAGTTGGCGGTGTCCATAGGGATGCTCGGTATCGGCGGGCTTGTTCGCCATGCGGACGAAGATGCTGGCAACAATGTAGTAGGCCACGTCGGAGGTGGAATTGATCCCCTCGGCCAGCAGCGCGGGACTGTGACCCACCACGCCGAAAATGGTCTTTATTGCGGAAAGGAAGATGTTGATCCCCAGTCCAAGATTAACAGCCATCAGGCTTTTTCGGTCTCGTTCATGGGTCATGGCATGATTGTATGGTCTGGGGGGCGCAGAGGGAAGAGGATGAATCTCCCGTTTCGCAGGTGAAGGATGCATGAGAAAAACATGAAACGAAAACCGCCTGGCTGCGACGCCCCGGCATCCTCTTGACACGTTTCCATATACTCTATAAAATCGAGAGTATATGGAAACGTCAAATTTTGCCTACCTGGTCCGGCAGATCTATCAATCCAGGCTGGAGTTGTTCACCACCAAGTCCCTGCGCGACATGCTGGGGTTGGATATGGCGCAGGCCACCTTCTTTTCGATCTTGAACCGCCTGACACGCCAGAACGTTCTAAAGAAACTGGAACGCGATAAGTATATTCTCTCAGGCGCGACAATCCACGATTTCCGCCTTGCCAATTTTCTCTACGAGCCTTCCTATGTCTCGCTGGAGGCCGCGCTCAATTTTCATGGCGTGCTGTCCCAATTTCCGTATGAGACCGCCAGCATGACGACCCGCAAGCCGGTCACGAAAACGGTGGACGGAAAGATATTCCGTTATGTGCGGATTCAAAAATCGCTCTTTTGGGGATATGAACTCGTTCAGGGGTTTCTCATCGCGCAGCCTGAAAAGGCCCTGCTCGACCTGATTTATTTGATGTCGAAGGGACTTGCCATTGTCCATACGGACGAACTGAATTATTCCCGGCTGAACAAGGCTCGCTACATGTCGTTTGTAAAGAAGTTCCCGCCCATGAAAGGAACGGACATTCCATGATCTCCCAGGAACAGGTTCGCGATCTGGCGAAGAAAAACAGGATCAACGAGACGGTGATCTTCCGCGAGTATTTACAAATCGTTTTCCTGCAAAAACTCTATCAAAAAACTCCCAGCCAAAATATATTCTTCAAGGGCGGTACGGCGATCCACCTGCTCTATCAGGCTCCGCGGTTTTCCGAGGATCTCGATTTTTCAGTTACACTGCCAATGTCCGATTTCAATGCGTATGTTGCGGGCGTATTAAAGCGCATGGAGGATGAGGAAGACGTGACCTGGAAGGAACGGAAAAGCGTTGCCGGGAAACAATTCCTTTTGACGGCCGGAAAGACTCTTCCCTACCAGGCAACCATCGCGCTCGACTTTTCCTTCCGCGAAAAGGTTCTTGCTGGCGACCGCTCCCTGCTCCAGACCGCGTATCCTGTGCTATTCACTTCATTTGTCCATCACCTTTCGCAGGAGGAACTGCTGGCTGATAAGATTCGCGCCGTGATGACACGCCGCAAGGGACGCGACCTGTATGATTTGTGGTATCTGCTTTCGCGGGGTGTGAAAGTTCGCCGCGATATGGTGCGTAAAAAACTGGCCTACTACAAAGTTTCAGAAGCCGCGCCGGCAGACATCATCCAGCGTGTGGCATCCTTCCCGAAGAAGGATTTTGTCCTCGATTTGCGTCCCTTTGTCCCGCTCAACGAGCGTGAGCGCCTGTCTGAATTCTTCGACGTTTTGCAGGCCCAAATTCGGAAGGCGCTCGATTTGGATGAGGGTTGAGATATAAAATGCGTTATACTCCCGCCCGCGACTATGACCGATCACATTCGTAACTTCTGCATCATCGCCCACGTGGACCATGGCAAATCCACGCTCGCCGACCGCCTGCTGCAATTGACGGGCGCCGTCTCGGAGCGCGACATGACCGAGCAGGTGCTCGACAGCATGGACCTCGAACGCGAGAAGGGTGTCACCATCAAGGCCTCGGCCGTGCGCATGTATTACAACGCCAACGACGGCAACAAATACGAGATCAACCTGATCGACACGCCCGGCCACGTGGACTTTGGTTACGAGGTCTCGCGCGCGCTCAAGGCATGCGAGGGCGCGGTGCTGGTAGTGGATGCCACACAGGGCATCGAAGCGCAGACGCTCGCCAACCTCTACCAGGCGCTCGAAGCCGACCTCGCGATCATCCCCGTCATCAACAAAATTGACCTGCCCTCGGCTCGTCCCGACGAAGTGGCGGAGGACGTGGGTTCGCTGCTCGGTGTCCCGCCCGAATCGGTTCTGCGCGTCTCCGCCAAGGAGGGGATCAACATCGAAGCGATCCTCGAGGCCATC
>JBBIKC010000066.1:0-5703 GCA_037445635.1 Chloroflexota bacterium | reverse complement strand
GAGACGCCCTTCTCCATCGTCAGCGAGATGCTCGACCTGCGCAACCGCGAACTGGCCGAAGCCGCCAACGTGGACGACTTCATCGTCAGCGAGCACCTGGTCAGTTTGATGATGTCGCAATTGAGCGAAAACCGCGAACTCCTGCCGGTCTTCACCGACCTGTTCGACCCCGAAGGCTCGGAGATTTACCTGAAACCGATCGGCGATTACGTCGAAACGGGCTCGCCGGTCAACTTCTACACAGTGACCGAGGCCGCACGCCGCCGCGGC
Organism: Chloroflexota bacterium; assembly: GCA_037445635.1. GTDB lineage: Bacteria > Chloroflexota > Anaerolineae > Anaerolineales > Villigracilaceae > JBFMCC01. The sequence goes on along the minus strand of JBBIKC010000066.1, from coordinate 5,433 downwards.
GAGACCGCCATCGGCTACCGCTTAATGGGCGAAGCGCACAATGTCCATAAATCCTGCGGCGTACACACCAACCCGAAGAAATCCGAGGCGGTAGCCTTCCAGCCCGAAGACAAGGTCATCGTGCTGGCGGAAAATTAACGCCAGCAGGGGCGGCCGGCTGGCCGCCCCTGCTGTTTTCATACAATCTCTTCTTACAATCTCTTCTTACCGCAGGAAGAACGACAGCACGATCAGGATGACGAAGAACGAGCCAGCCAGGATGCCGATGCGCTTCAGGTCGCTTTTGACCGCGCTGTAATCGGGGTTGAACTCGGTGGCGGCGTTGCGCGCAACCGACACGCCCGGCATCTGCCTGCGGCTCACTGAGCGTTTGTTTTTCTTGGCCATTTGAAACTCCTAGTTCTGTAATTTTGCAAAGACAACGATGCGTTGCTTGTCAACGAGATAGGGATAGCACGAGATCAGCGTCACCGTCGGGTCGGGGGTCTGCGCCATCACCTCGACCTGCGTCGGCTCGACCAGCAAAGTCTGTGTGACGAGATAGACATACTGGCGCTGTTGTGTGTACAGAATGACCTGGTCGCCGGGCACGAGTTTATCCAGATAACGAAACAACTCGCCGTACACGTCGTTGTGCGCCGAAAGGATGACGTTACCGTTCTCGCCGGGATTCGCCGAAGCGAAGTTCTGGCCGACGCCCTTTTTCAACTGCTCCCAGCCGTCGCCCTGGACGACCGGCGCGTCCACGTTCAACGCGGGGATCTGGATGCGGATCGCCTGCGCGGGACTTGCAGTGGGCACCGCGATATTTTCCAGCGACTGCACCATGGGCCGCAGGTGTTCGGGAATTTCGGCGTCGTTGGGACGCGTATTTCCCTGCGCATCGGGCGGTGTGTGACCCGAGGGAAGCACAACCGCCATCACCAGCGGCGTCGGCTCGACGGTGGCCGGGGCCAGCGCCGCGGCCACTTCGCGGTTCAGGTCGCGCAGGATGCCAAGCCCGTTCAGCAACACGCCGATCAGGCCGACGACAGCCAGCACTTCGACGGCCATGAGGACGCGGTCCGTCCAACGGCTGGGAGGCGCGGACGCCGGCGGCGTCTCGGCCGAGTCCGCGATGGGCGCGGGAGACAGGCCCTCGGTCAGATCGGGCGCGAGCGCGATGACGCGTCCCGTGCGGCGGTAATGATCCAGCCGTTCCTTGCGCGCGCCGCGCCGCTTCTCGATCAGGAGACGGCGCAGTTCGTCCACGGAGAGGTCTTCGGGCGTTTTCCTTCTGGGCATGGCAGGGCGATTATACCGCATGCCTTTGTTGCAGCATGGAGCAGGAGGACGGCCTCTGAACGGGTCTGGGTGACAATCGCGCGGAACGCAGGCATAAGCGCCCTTGATCCAGTGTTCGTATGTGCGTCAGCCGCGCGTCTGGTAATACAGACCGGCGTGCCCGGGTGAAAAGCCCGTGCGACAGGAAGCAATCATGCCCTCTTCGATGTTTTCTTCCTCCAGCGTCTGGTCCTTCACCCGAAGTCCAGCTTCCGCAGTTTGCGCTGGGTGCGCCGAAGCGTGATGTCCATCTCATGCCCGCAACAGAGCGACCCCGGAACAAAAACCGATTCGATCCTGTTGCCGCCAACTCGATCGGCACGCCCGCCAGCCGCGGCGCGGTTTTCATGCCGCTAACCCTGCGCCGGCAATTGGATGAAGATCGCCAGTCCCTGTCCCGGCTGGCTCTCGGCCCATATCTGTCCGCCGTGGGCCTGGACGATGGATTTGGCGATGGCCAGACCGAGACCCGATCCGCCCTGTTCGCGCGACCGTGCCGCGTCGAGGCGGTAGAAGCGGTCGAAGATACGGCCGAGGTCGCCGCTCGCGACGCCGGAGCCTGAATCCTGAATCCAGAGCAGGAGCCCGTCCTTCGTCCCGCGTGCCGCGAGGGTGATGTTTCCACCGTCAGGCGTATGACGCAGTGCGTTGTCGAGCAGGTTGGTCAGCACCTGGGTCAGGCGCGAAGCATCGGCTTTGATGTCTGGCAGTTCGTCGGGAATTTGCAAATCGAGGCTGATGTTCTTCTGCTGGGCGCGATACTGGTAAAGCGACGCCGCCTCCTGCAGGAGTTTCTTCGGCTTGACTATTTCCATTTCCATGGAGAGTTCGCCCGCGTCGGCCAGCGAGAGCGTGCGCAGATCGTCAACGAGGTGTTCGAGCCGCGCAGCCTCGTCGCGGATGATCTCGAAGTTTTCGCGCGTGGGCGGCAGGACGCCGTCATGCACGGCCTCGGCGTGACCGAGGATCAGGCTGAGCGGCGTGCGCAGTTCGTGGGCGATGTCGGCGGTCATCTGCCGGCGTGCGTCGACCGAGCGCGCCAGGTCGGCGCTCATTTTGTTGAACGAGGCGGCCAGTTCGCCGAGTTCGTCCCGCGAACGGACGGAAACCTGCAAACCGAGTTGGCCGCCCGCCACGGCCTGTGTGGCCGCCGTGAGTTCGCGGATGGGGCGCGTGAGCGTGCGCGAGAGCAGGACGCCCAGCAGGAGCGCGACGATGGTCGCGCCGAGGGCGCTGTAGAGCAATAAACTGTTCACGCGCTGGATGAATTCCTCCTCGCGCGGACTGCCCGGGAAAGGCATGCGTTCCAGGACGAGGATGCCAACGGTCTCTCCGTCCACCGTAATGGGGGTGCCATAATTGAGTTCATGTTCGGGAATGCGGTCGCCTGTGTGAAAGCCGCCGCCTTCGCAAAGCGCCTGTCCGTTGGCGTCTGCAATGGTGAAGGACGGATATGGTTTCCCGCCCTCGCCGGGGGGCGTTTGCCCGGGCGGGTAGATCTCCTGCACACCGTCCCAGGAGCCGTTGGAACGGTAATAGTCTGCCAGTTCAGCGACGAGGTCCTCGCCGCGGCCGACGGCTACGAAGCGGTTGAATGCATCGCGCGTGTTTTGCCGCGCCAGCAGGACGATGATGGCGATACTGATCAAGCCGATGGCGAGGAAGGCGCCGATCAACTTTAAAGTGATGGAACGCATGGGTTATGTCTTCGCAAAACGATAGCCCACGCCGTACAGCGTTTCGATATAACGCGGTTCGCGCGGGTTGGGTTCGATCTTGCCGCGCAGGTTCTTGATGTGTGTATCAATGGTGCGCTCGTAGCCTTCGTAGCGGACGCCCTGGATGATGTCGAGCAGGTCGAGGCGCGAGTAGACGCGCCCGGGCGTGGACATCAACGCGGCCAGCAGATCGAACTCGGAGGGCGTCAGGTTCACATATTTTTCGCCCACCCGTACTGTGCGCTCCTCACGGTCGAGGGTGATGTCCTGGACCTGGAGCAATTTCGCAGTGAGATCACCGCTCCCGCTGCGGCGCAAGACGGCGCGCACGCGCGCCACCAGTTCGCGCGGACGGAAGGGCTTGGTGACGTAATCGTCCGCGCCGACCTCGAGGCCGATGACGCGTTCCTCGTCGTCCACGCGGGCGGTGAGCAGGATGATGGGTGTGTTGCGTTCGGCGCGGTGCTGGCGCATGAACTCGTAGCCGTCCATTTCGGGCATCATGATGTCGAGGATGATCAGGTCGGGCTTTTCATCGCGGGCCACGTTCAGAGCTTCCCTGCCGTTGCCGGCTGTGACCACGCGGAAACCCTCCTGCGTGAGGTAGGTCTGCACCAGCGAGACCAGCCGCTGTTCGTCGTCCACGACCAGGATGGTTTTTGTCATTGATTCCTCTCCTGTTGAGTATATCAATTTCCTGGCGGAGATTCGCTGCAAAATGAGAATCTCCGCCAGGTCAGGCACGATCAGGAGCCTGCCCTCTCCTGCAGGAGTTGGATGAGCGCCTCGATCAGCGGAGTCGGGACGCGGTTGGGACTTGCGCCGCCTCCGCCGCGCGAGGCTTGCGCGGTGGCGATCTGGTCAGGAGTAAGTCCCTGCCCGCCTCCGCCACCGGGATTTTGGCCCGGGATTCCACCCCCAGGGAAACCTCCATCGGGAGGTGTGAACCCGCCTCCGCCTGCCTGTGCGGTGGCGATCTGTTCGGCGTTCGGACCCGCGCCCATTGCAATGCCCTGTTCCTGCATGAGGGCAAAGACATCCTGCTGGGACAGCCCCATGCCGTCAATGGCCTGCATCTGCTCGTCGGTCATCGTGTCTTCGATCTGCTGGAGGAGGGCGTCAGTCTCAGCCTGCGCGGCGGTGTCGCTTTGGGCCAATTCCCGGTACACCTGCCACATGACGAGAAGTTCGGAGGCCTGTTCAGGAGTCACAGCGTATTCCGTGTCTTCCAGTTTGAATGTGCCAACGATGAGGCGGGTGGCGGCAGGTAACTCTCCAGTGGCGGTGTTGCCCGCCGTTGTGGAGTCGGCCCCGGTCGTGCTCGACGCGCCGCAGGCGGTCAGGATCAGGGTGAGCAAGATGAGAGTCGAGACGAGTACTTTTTTCATTTTTTATCCTTTGATTGACTTCGCGCTGGGCGGAGACGAGGCGCAGGTGCTGTCTTTCATCTGTGCCGCCGGCGCGGCTCCGCTCAGGACGATGATCTTTTTATTCGTAACGTAACGCTTCAATGGGGTCGAGTTGCGCGGCCTGGTTTGCCGGATAGTATCCGAAGAACACGCCGACGATTGCGGCCGAGCCGAAGGCCAGCACGATGGACGCGGCCTGGACGACGGTGCGCATGTCACTGACCGCGCCGAAGATGTACGAGCCGCCCACGCCGACCAGCACACCAATCAATCCGCCGACGACGCTGAGCAACAGCGCTTCGGTCAGGAACTGGAGGCGGATGTCGTTGGGCGTCGCGCCCACCGCCTGGCGGATGCCGATCTCGCGCGTGCGCTCGGTGACGCTCACCAGCATGATGTTCATGATGCCGATGCCGCCCACGATGAGCGAGACGCCCGCCACCCACGCCAGCAGCGAACGGAATGCGGCGGTGGTGGACTCTTGTGTGCTGATGATGTCCTGCTGGGTAGTGATGGTGAAGTCGGCTGTATCGAGAGTCACGTCATGGCGTTTGACCAGCAGAAGTTCGATCTGCGTGATCACGTCGTCGAGGTTCGCTTCGGGGTCAACTTCCACGTAGATCATACGGACACGGTCGCCCATGATGCGGGCGAACATAGAGGGCGTAAACTTCTGGAAGACGACGCTGATGGGCAGGTAGACGCGCGAGTCGAAATCGGTGTTGCCGACCAGCCCCTTTTCCTCAAAGACTCCGATGACGGATAATTTGGTGTTGCCGACTGTGATCGTCTGCCCGATGGGATTCGTTTCGCCGAAAAGTTCTTCGGCCAGCGCGGAACCGAGGATGGCCACCTTGCTCTTGCGCGTGATCTCCTGTTCGTTGAAGTAGCGGCCATCGGCGAGGGTCATATCGCGCACGGAGGGGAAACCTGTGGTCGTGCCGAGGATTTCCACGTCTTCGAGCGTCACGTCGCCCGCTTTG
>JBBIKC010000065.1:0-6503 GCA_037445635.1 Chloroflexota bacterium | reverse complement strand
ATTCCGCCATCACTTCATTGGCTGAGATGCCGCAATTCAACGCCACGCCGTGGTCACGATACGCGGTGATCACGCGGTCGCGCGGTTCGCGGGCCGCGATCAGTCCCGTCGAGACGGCCTCCTGTCCGATGTACAGGTGCATGAAGCCGCCGATCTTGCCAGCCTGGTACAACTCCGCCCCGCGTTCTTCCACGCGGCGAATGAGAACCATTTGGTAGTACAAATCAAGTAATTGTTCCTTCTTCATTAGAACTCCGCTGATTTCCAGGGCACGACCTCCCGCGCCAAACTGGACTATTTCAGGCAAAATAACACCGGGGAAGCCCCGGCGTTGTGGTGCGCTCAGTTTCAGGGACGGGATTATATCCCAAATTCATACCGATTCTGTGCGAATTTCTCCGTAATTTGAGTCGCAAATGTCGAAGGTTAGAGTCCCTCCGCAAAGGTTGATTTTAGTAAAATAACCTCTATAATATAAGAGTGTCAACGCTGGATGTGAAGTCTGTATCTCATACATTATCCCAAAGGAGAATGAAGATGAAACTTACTCCCCCCAAAGCAATTACTTTCTGGATCGCGGTTGTTCTCGGCTTGCTCGGCCTGCTCGGCGGCGCTGGCCTGGTTAGCGCACTTGCGGCTTACGCGTTCTGGCTCGCGTTCGCGGGCTTTGCCCTGCTTGCCCTTGGCCTGTTGGTAAAGGGCCTCTAACCTTTCCACTCACTCCCAGTCGTTGACACGCCCCCGGTCGCGCGACTGGGGGCTTCTTATATATTTTCCAATTTGTGATGAGAAATTGTTTCATCAGAACCAACCGCGCGTCTGTTCGTTTCCATCGGGGTTGATTCGAATAACATAAAACAAATCCATTTAGAGGTGAAGTCATGGAATACCTGACAATAATTTTACGACTTGTCCATGTCCTCGGGGGCGTTTTCTGGGTGGGCGCGGCGCTGGCAATGACCTATTTCATCAGCCCGGCTGTCAGCGCCACAGCAGAGGCGGGCCAAAAGGTCATGGGGCATCTGATGACCCAGAGCAAATTCAGCGCCACAATGCTGACAGCAGGTTACTCGACCGTGATCGCAGGCGCGATATTATATTGGATCGACTCGAACGGGTTTACCTCCGCGTGGATGAGCGCCGGGCCGGGCATCGGGTTCGGAATCGGGGCGGTCGTTGCAATGATCGGACTGGTTGCCGGCTCGATGATCCCACGCCTTGGGGCCGAGATGGGAAAACTTGCCGCACAGTTCAAGGGTCCTCCCACCCCGGAACAACAGACACAGATGGCTGCCCTGCGAAACAAACAAAAGACCATCTCGACGATCAATGCCTACTGCCTGATCGTCGCCACCATACTGATGGGCATCGCCCGGTATCTGCGATTCTGAGGCCCGCACGCGGCCGATTCCACGTAATGGCTTCCAAAGCCTGGAAAGTGAACTCGTCAACAAATTTCCGGCATAGTGTTTAATCGTGCTAAGGAGAGGCGAATGGCAATCCTTCGCAGCCAGGGAAACATGACAGACGGTGAACTGGGACTGGCGGTTTTCGAGAAACTATACGATTTGTTCCGCACCATGGCGAGTCTGCTGGATGGCGAGATTTCAGAAACCGATGAAATCTCGCTTCGCTACTCGTTCCCGACGAACCCGATGTTCGAGGGCGTATGGAGAGCCAAACTTACCCCGGATGACGCAGATCACATCATTGACGAAACCATCGGATGGTTCAAAGAGCGGGACGCCCCCTACTTTATCTGGTGGACAGGCCCTGAAACGACTCCCGGCGATCTACCCCAGCGCCTCCAAGAGCATGGACTGATTGATATGGCGGAACAGCAATAGGAACTGGCAGCCGGTATCAAACAGACCGAACTCGGTGCGCCGTGCATGGTCGCGGACTTAAGCAAAATGAGCGAGGGGGTTCTCACAAGAACACCGGACGGCTTTGTCATCAGGGAAATCGCGAATGAGACCGAACTGTATGGTTTCAAGAAGATGCAACGAGAACACCCGCAGGCTTTGCCTGACTAACTCCTAATTGGCCCTGCGCCCGCCCTTTAGTTCAGCCTGCATTTTCTTCAATCCCTCCATGTCGCCTCTGGCGGCAAGTTTTGCCTGTTCGATCCAGCCGGACGGATCCATCATCTGCAGACCGGCCGCGTCGAGGGTTTTCTGCACTTCGGAGACGGGAGCATTCGCGAGGTCCGAGAATGAGGCGATTCCCGCCTCGTTCAGGACTTTGGCAACCTTCGGACCGATTCCCTCGATGATGGTCAGATCGTCCGCAGGCTTTTTCGCCTCGTGCGCGTGACCCGTCTCCGGCGCGGCCTTCCTGCGGCTGACCAGCCAGCCGACCAAGACCATCAAAAAGAAAAAGCCCAGCGCCACCCACAACAACCAGCCGAGTTCAGTATTCGGCCCTTCTTCAGAAAAGAGGTGCAGAGCAAGCATTTCCGTCTCCTTGAAAGATAATGGGCAGTTTATACGGGAGAACTTCCGAAATGTCAACAACACCGAGGGTGCAGATGCTCCGGGAATCAAGCGCTTACAATCCCTTTTCACTTTCTGGCAGTTACCTGAACGGTTGTATAATTGACGCATGGCACTCACCGACACATACGAAGAGACGATCCTGAAATATCGCGCTGAGCGCGAAGCCCGCCTGAGGGATAACGAACGCAGCTGGCTGGCCCTGGCGGGCCTGTACTGGCTGACCGAGGGGAGCAACACGTTTGGCACCGACCCCTACAGCGACATCCAACTCGAAGGGGAAGGGATTCCGCCTAAAGCGGGCTCCTTCGATTACAAGGATGGCGCCGTCACATTAAGGGTAAGCGACGGAGCCGATGTCACCTGCAACGGCGAGCCGGTCAAGACGAAGGTCTTGCACAATGACCGGCACGAATCGCCCGACTTCATCGAAATCGCCAGCCTGACCCTTTTGGTAATCCAGCGCGGATCCAACTCCCTGATCCGCGTCTGGGACAAGGCTCACCCCGCGCGCAGAAACTTCACCGGCCTCAAGCATTACCCGGTCAAGCCCGCCTACCGCATCACGGCCCGCTTCGTGCCCTACGAGCCGGTGCGCGTCCTCAGGATTCGCGACGTGATCGGCGAAGAATACGACGTGGAGTTCCCCGGCTATGTAATATTTCATCTCGACGGAAAGGAATGCCGCCTCGAAGCGGAAAAGACCGAGGACGGCCTGTTCTTCAATTTCTACGATCCGACGAACGGCAACGGCTCCTACCCCGGCGGACGTTTCCTCGACGCCGACGCGCCCATAGACCGTGAAGTGATCCTGGATTTCAACAAAGCGCGCAACCCGCCCTGCGCCTACACCGATTACGCCACCTGTCCCCTGCCTCCCTCACAGAACCGGCTGCCGGTGCGAATCCCGGCGGGCGAGATGATCTACCGCCACCACGACAAGTAGCAAAAAGGCCGAGCGCATGCTCGGCTTTTTTGTTCACTCGATCCAGACCGTTCTATCCTCGAAGCCGGGCCGCTCGGGCAAAAGCGTCTCGCCTTCCGCGTAGCCGATATACAAAAACGCGATCAGGTGCTGATCGGGTGCAAGCCCCAGAAATTCCTTCACGCGCGGATCGAGCGCGGCGGGACCCGTCCGCCACTGGGCGGCGAGACCGAGGGCGTGCGCAGCCAGCAAAATATTTTGCGCCGCCGCGGCCGCCGCGCAGATATTTTCGACCTCCGAGACCTTTGATTCGGTCGGCTTGTCCACGCCGACGGCAATCACCAGCGGGGCGCGCAAGGGCTTGGCGCGCTCCTTGTCCAGAGCCTCCATCGGCAGGTCGGGAGTCTTGGTGGATAACGATTCAGCCATGACATCGCCCAATCGCGCGCGCCCGGCTCCAGTCAGGACGACGAAGCGCCACGGTCTCACCTTATGATGATTCGGCGCCTGCGCGGCCGCGTCCAAAAGTTTTTCGATCAGTTCGCGCGGCACGGGATCGGCCTTCACCTTGCCCACCGAATGCCGCGTATGAATGGCGGTCAAAGCGTCCATGTACACCTCCGTGTTTTATAATAGCACAGACGAAGCCATATGAAAATTTTTTACTCGGAGCAGCATCGCCTGCACGATCCCGCCTTCGAAGTGTTCGACGGCGGACAGCGCGTGCCCTATCTCGAATCGCCGCAGAGAATGGAACGGATTCTGAACGCGTTGCGCCAAACGGACTGGGCTGAGGTCGCCGAATCGGCTGATTTTGGACTCGACCCGATTCGCGCGGTCCACTCGGAGGAATATCTTTCGTTCCTCGCCTCCGCCTGGACCGAGTGGCTGGCCGCCGAACCCGAATCCGCCGCGGCGTCTGACAAGACCGCGCTGATGCCTGCCACCTTCGCCGCCAAACGCGACCACATCCCCGAAGGCATTCTGGGCAAGGCGGGATTCTTTTTGCTCGACCTGAGCGTGCCCATTGTGGAAGGGACCTACGCCGCCGCGCTCGCCTCGGCTCATTGCGCCCTCTCCGCCGCCAACCATATCTCGTCGTCCGCTGTCCGCAGTCCTTCGTCCGCATTCGCCCTTTGCCGCCCTCCCGGCCATCACGCGGGACGCGAGATCGCGGGCGGCTATTGCTTTTTAAATAATGCCGCCATCGCCGCCCAGTGGCTGACGCAGTTCGGCAACGTCGCGGTGCTGGACGTGGATTATCACGCCGGCAACGGCACGCAGGACATCTTCTACGCGCGCCGCGATGTGCTGACCATTTCCATCCACGCTGACCCGGCGTTTGAATATCCCTATTACGCTGGCTACGCGAATGAGACAGGAACAGGCGAGGGGCTTGGCTTCCATCAAAACCTCCCCCTCCCCGCCGGGACAGACGACGCGGCGTATCTTGCCGCGCTCGATGAGGCAATCGCATTGGTCGCGGCCCACAGCCCACAATCTCTGGTCGTCTCCACCGGCATGGACATTTACGAGGGCGATCCGCTCGGCAAGTTCAAGGTCACGCGCCAGGGAATCGGCGAGATTGGCCGCCGCATCGCCGCGCTCAACCTGCCGACCGCCATCATCATGGAAGGCGGCTATAACACCGACGCGCTCGGGAAGAACCTTGTCGCTTTTTTAGAGGGATTTGCCAACAGATAGTCACATTTCGTGAACGGTCACCCCATCAAACCCACCCGCGGCGCGCGGAGTTGATTTCAGAGAATCCATCCACGAATTTCACACGAATACTCGAATGGACACGCGCCCGTATTCGTTTACACTCGCATCGCACTGCGTTGGTGCAGTGCAGGTGTTCGTTCCACACATCGTACCCGAAGGGAATTCGTGGACGATCTCCCGCGCCCTGGGACGCGCGTCCGAACGCGGCGCGCTGAGCCGATGGGGTGAGCTTGTCGAAACCTTGTCGAGACACAGGCGGCTTTAACAGCGCACTGGGTTGATCTTTCAATGTGGTTTTACGCTCTTCGGATTCGAATCCCTCTCGGCGTTACAACTGTCACACTCCTCGCAAGATCATCCAATTTGTATGAGGCAAGAACTTTGACATGCAACTCGATGATGGGACGAATCCCATCTTCATCGGGGCGAAGGAGCAAAATACCCGCGTGTGTGCCTGGCGGGTATTTCCGTATATCGGCAAAGCCTTTGTCGGCAGTGACAAGAAATCGGTTTTCCTCTTGAACGACTTTCCAGAGAGGCGGGTCTTTCCATCCACCCATTTGCTGGTCAATTACCCTGACGGCGTCATAGCCCTCCTCACGTAATATTTGCGCGGCGGCGCGGGGTAAATCTTCGTCAACCTCGACGATAAACGCCATGATACCTTATCCCGTCAACGGCAAAAGAATATCCTGGCGAACCACATCTGCCGCGTAAGACAGCGCGGCGCGAACCGCCTCGCGTTCGAGTTGCGGATATTCCTGGATGACCTCGTCAATTGTCATCCCATCCGCAATGCTGCCGACGATGATGGCAACAGGGACGCGCGTCCCTTTGATACACGGTTCGCCGTGATGAATTTCGGGGTCAATGACAACGTAATCCTGCCAGTGAATGCGTGACATGATTCATGCTCCTTGCTATGGCAGGATTTTAGCATAAAACTGATTGTGTTCCAGAAAGTAGAAGCCGCGCCCTGGGACGCTCGTCCAAACGCGACGCGTTGCGACCGCAGGGAGTGTCGAAACGGACTTCCACGAACTGGGCAATGCAAATCGGGACGCGGATCGCGAAGCACGCCGATTTACGCGGATAACATGGAAGAAAAAAAGAATCCGCGTTCATCCGCGTTTTCCGCGTCCCGAAAGATTCTCATATCAACCGATCCCCTCCCTCCACCGAATCGACCCGATAATGGCACCCGCGACTCTGCCTGTTATGCTGCGCGGCCTGTGCCACGATCAGCGCGGCTTCCACGGCGTTTCTCAATCCAATGAGTCCGTCGCTGAGTTTGGTGGTGCGGTAGAACGTCTCGATCTCGTTTTGCAGGTGACGCAACTCACGGATGGCGCGCGAGA
>JBBIKC010000064.1:0-7188 GCA_037445635.1 Chloroflexota bacterium | reverse complement strand
GCGAGATTCAAGTGGGGCTGGGCAAGGAAGAAGCGGGCTTCGAGCATCGCTCCGGTTACGACATCACCGTGGCTTCCGAAATCATGGCCATCCTGGCGCTGACGACCAGCCTCGAAGACATGCGCGAACGCCTCGGGCGCATGGTCGTCGCGGTCAATAAGAACGGCGAAGCCGTCACCGCGGAAGATCTGGGGGTGGCCGGCGCTCTGACCGTCCTCATGAAGGACGCCATCAAACCCAACCTGATGCAGACCCTCGAGGGGACTCCCGCCATCGTCCACGCCGGTCCATTCGCCAACATCGCGCACGGACAGTCCTCGATTATCGCCGACAAGATCGCGCTCAAACTGGCGGACTACGTCATCACTGAATCCGGCTTCGGCGCGGATATCGGCATGGAAAAATTCATGGACATCAAATGCCGCTACTCCGGGCTCATCCCGCATGTGGTGGTGCTGGTTGCCACGGTGCGCGCGCTCAAGATGCACGGCGGCGGTCCGAAGGTGGTGGCTGGCAAACCGCTCGCCCCCGAATACACCGATGAGAACCTAGACCTGCTCCGCAAGGGTCTGCCCAACCTGATTCAGCACATTGAAAACGCCCGCAAGTTTGGCGTGAACGTGGTGGTGGCGGTCAACTCCTTCGCCACCGACACTCCCGCCGAAGTGGAACTCGTGCGTCAGGCGGCGCTGGAAGCGGGCGCGGTGGATGCGGTCGTCTCCACTCACTGGATGGACGGCGGCAAGGGCGCGGTCAAACTCGCCGAAGCGGTGGTCAAAGCCTGCGACATGCCCAGCAACTTCCGCTTCCTGTATGACCTCGAACTGCCCATCAAAGAGAAAATCGAAATCATCGCCCGCGAAATCTACCGCGCCGACGGCGTGGACTACACCCCCGAAGCCGAAGCCAAGATCGAGCAGTTCACCAAACTCGGCTTCGCCAGTCTGCCCCTGTGCATGGCAAAGACTCACCTCTCCTTCACCGACAAGGCGGAAGTGAAAGGCGCGCCGCGCGGCTTCCGAATCACCATCAGCGACATCCGCGCCAGCGTGGGCGCGGGCTTCCTCTACCCGCTGCTCGGCACCATGCGCACCATGCCCGGGCTTCCGACGCGTCCCGTGTTCTACGACGTGGACCTCGACCTGAAGACCGGCAAGGTAGTCGGCTTGTTCTAAAGCCCAAATGAAAAGACCTGGTTTCTTGCAGAAACCAGGTCTTTTTTATTCCCGCGGCTGGACGTAATAAATCCGCCCGCTTTTATCTTCGAAGATCAGTCTCAGGTCAGCCAGTTCGGAGAGTTCTTCAGGGGAGAACAGGTGGATGTACTCATTCGGCTCGAACCAGACGAGGTAGCCCGGCCGGTCATACGGCCAGCCGGTGTAATTCTCGATGCCGACGCTCCTGCGCGGCAGGACCGAGGCGGCTTCCCGCGTGAAGAACCAGACCGCGTCCACATAGTTGCTGTAAAAGACCGCGTCGGGCTGGGCGGCGCGCAGTCTCTGCATTTCGGCCACGATCGGCATTTCATGAAACGTGCGGTTGTTGTAGAAGTTATAGTTGCTCGGCTCGCCCTGGACGCGGGCGTTGGCCAGATATTTGAATACGCTGTAACCAGGATAGACCGACCAAACGGCAAAGAGCAGCGCAAGCCCGTAACTTGTCTGCCGCGAGGTCAAACGCACATGAGGCCGCAGAAGCGCATCGAAAGTGACGAGAACGATGATAATCGTTGGAGCCAGCAGGATGACGTAGTAGCGGTCGGAGGTCAGATCGAGGTGGTCGCCGGTGACGATGGTCAGCGCCACCGCCGCAAAATAGACCAGGGCGTGAATCATCGTCGGGTACGCGGACGTCGCCCAGAGACCGTTCCACCAAACACGAAGGTTATCCCTATTCTTCCAGTTGATCAAAATCAACGTCAACGCCAATACGCCCAATGGGATCAATGGACGCGTCAACGCGGGCATCAACAACGGATGATAGGGCGCGAACCAATGCAGCATTTTGGTCAGGGCCAGCGTGATGTTCATCCACACATCCGACGGCGGACTGCTCGTCCCCCACAGCGTGCCGTAGGTCATGATATTGTGAATTCCCAGCCACCAGCCGATAGGCAGAATGGACAACAGGCCAAGGACGAATCCGTCACGCAGAAGGACGCGCGCCGATTTTAGATTTTCGATGAGAATGACAAATCCCGCCGTGACCCCCAGCGCGGGTCCCACGTACCGCTGCATGGGCGCCAGCATACTCAGCACGACCATCCAGGCAAAGGCGGTATAGGATTTCTTCCTAACGTACGGGTCAACCGCCAGCAGAAAAGCCAGCGTCAGCGTCAGGTAGAACGGATCGGCGCCAATGGTGGCATGGATGCGCAATGATGAAAGTGACAGCGCAACGAACAGGCTGGCAAGCATTGCATACAGCGGCTGCCCGCGAAAGACGCGCCGAAAGAGCATCCCGCTCAGGAAGAGATTGAGTCCCAGCAGGAGGATATTGAAATACCAGCCTGCAATGAAGACATCCAGCCCGCTGAACAGGCTCAGACCGGCCAGGATCAGCGGATACAGCGGCGGCCAGGAAAGAAGCGGCAGGCCGCGATGATCCACCAGGCCGTTACCCGCCAGCAGGTTTTCCGCCACGGACATGTACTTGGTCGAATCGGAGGAGACCGCCGCGCCGTATTTCGAGGTGGCGATTCCGCCCAGGGCCATCACGACGAGGGAGAGGGCGAGAAGAAAGATCCAATACGCGTTTTTGCGAAGAAAGGGCATGGAGACCGAAGAACATTTTAACCAGCCCCCGCCGATGGGCAGGGGCTGGAGGGGCTATTTGTTCTCACAAACGTTGATTTGATCGTTCCATTGACAGCCGTACACGGCGTTGTTGATGCAGGCCACCTCGGTGGTGAACTTGCCGCAATTGAACGGTTCGCCGCATTGCAGGATATCGAGCGAGATTGTAGTGCAGCCCGCGCCGGAGGCCTGCGCGACGCCGGGCACACAGCCGCCATAGGCCGCGTCGTAAAGATAGCCGGGCCGACAGCCGGGATACAGCAGCGCCTCGGATTGACAGCACTGTGAATCGGGGTGATAACTGTAACCGGCCGGGCAGGAATTCTCGAAACACGCGCCCGCCAGCGAACGATTATCGAGGCCGTAGAGATTGCACTCGAACTGTCCATTTGCCGGGACACAGCCGTTGAAGGCCGCGTCGAAATATTGGCCGACCGGGCACAACCCGTCGAGGCCGGTGCCGGGGCGGCAGGTCTGTCCCGTGGAATCGAGCGCGTAGCCCGGCGGGCAGGCCTGGGGTCCGGAGGGAAGCGGGAGCGGCTGGTAGGCGCACAGGCCGGTGGCCGCGTCGCGCGCGTAGCCGGGGTCGCAGACCGCGCCCTGATCCGGGTTGGGAGTCGGATCGGCGCAGGCCGGGTTGCAAAGGGTCAACTGCCCGGTGGAATTATCGGGGCCGGAACAGGTCAAGCGCCGCTGCCCGTCAATCACAGCCTCGGAACATTCGAAGCCGCGGGTGGTCATTTCGTAGGTTGCATCGGGCGGAATATCCACTGTGGCGAAGCCCTGCGCGCCGGCACAATAGTTGCCGCGCACCTGCGCAGCCGGGACCTCGCAGCCGCTGACCGCCGGAGCCGGCGCGACCGGCTGGTAGGCATTCGCCACACAATACGGCGCAGAGAGCCGCGGCTGGGATGCGGCACAGCGAAAGCCGGTGTCGCGCCGGGCGAGGGCCGGGTTGGCATAGTGACGAATGGTGAGCGCGGCCTGCGCCGGTTCGGATTCGAAACTGCTGCCGCGCACGACGCGCGCCTGACCCTCGGCCGGCCCGCTCGGATCCTGCGCGGGCGAAACGGCGTAATAATCGGGCGCATACCAGTCGCCCACCCACTCGAAGACGTTGCCGGCCATATCCAGCGCGCCATATGGACTTGCGCCCTGCGGATATGTCATCACGCTGGTAGTGGCGCCTTTGCAATTGTCGAAGTTGAGCAGGTCGCACGAAGGCTCCGCCCCGCCCCACGGATAGAGTTGCGCGCTCGTCCCGCGGGCGGCCTTCTCCCATTCGGCCTCGGTCGGCAGGCGCGCCCCGCTCCAGGCGCAGTATGCGCTGGCCTGCTCCCAGGTGACGCCCACAACGGGATGATCCGCAAAAGCGGGATCGGTGTAAACCGCCGCGCCGGGCTCCTGCGAGGGCGGCGTGCACACGCCCAGCGCCACGCACAGGCCGTACATGCGGTTGGTGACTTTGGTTTTGCCGATCCAATAACCGGAGAGATTGACGGTATGCTGGGGATCGTCGAAACCGCCCGCGCCCATGGTGAATTCCCCGGCCGGGACGAAGACCATCACGCCTCCATCGGGACCGAGCATGGACGCGCCTGCCTCTGGCCAGGCCAGAGTCACCGGGACGAGGGTGGGCGCGGGAGTGTCGGTGGGGACGACCGGCGGTTCGGTGAGAATCGGCGTCGGCGTGACCGGCGCGCACGCGGCCAGCAGAATCGCGAACGCGGCAGCCAGCGTCAACAGACTCGGGATTCGTTTCATTCACGTCTCCTGTGGCGGAAGGGATTCTCCCCGCCAGCGCGCACATTATACCCCGCCTCAGTCCTCAACCTGCCTATGCGCAGTTGATTTAGGAACAATCAGCCCCCGCCGATGGCGAGGGCCGGCCAATTGCTATGGCGAATAGTTACAGGGATACGTGCCCTGCCACGAGCAACAACATAAACTCGAATTCCACTCATAACCCTGCTGGTTACAACCGCCCGCAGGGGGCTGGCATCCTTGTTCGAGGCCGCAAATGCCCGGTTCCAGGCCGGTTGGCTCAAAGCCGACCGAGACGCGGCAGGCATTATCCAGCTCCGAGAGGCCTTTGATTGGATAGAAATATTCCAACTCGACCAGCGCCGCACCGGCCTGCTCGTGGGTGAAGGCATCGTTCAAATCGAAGAGGGTATTGTCGAGCACATTGTTACCGGCCCACACACCCGCCAGAAAGGCATTGTCACCAGCCAGCAGGGATTGCTTGATGGCGATGTGGACAGTATTGGGATCGCCCGGCGAGACGCGCGCCCAGGCCAGGTCGGGATCGTCGCCGCGGCCCCGATCGAAGACCAGCGTCTCGTAGCCGTCGCCGTGGACACCGCTGTTATCGGCGTTGATCACGGAACTGCCGCCGACATCTTCATTCGTATCCGTCCAAACCTGAACGCGGTCGGTGGACCAATCTGTCGAAGCAGGGTTGAAGGCGAGGATGAAGAAATCGCCGCGGCCATCCAGGTCGAGGTCGAGTTCGACCGCGTAGGTGCCGGGCAGGCCGCCGTTCGCGTCCGTGCCTTTGACCGTAATGACAGCGTACACCCACTGGTCATCCTGCCCGACATAGGTATCCTGAATGTCGAGATAAGGATAATACACGTCCATGCTCTGCCTGTTGAAGGGGCGTTCGAACTAGCCGAAGGTGAAGCAGTCGCCGCCCGGGGCGCGGCGTTGTTCGGCCGTGGAGGAGGAGTCCTGATCTCCGGCATGAGAGCCGGGCTCCTCCGGCAGATCTCCGGGCACCGTGACGTGCTGGATGGCGGCCGTAGCAGTTGGATCAATGGATTGTGCCGGGGCGGTTGGATCTCCTGAGGTGGAATTTTCCTCGGTCGCGGGGACAGCCGCAGGTTCCGTTGCCGGCGCACCGCCAAGGAGGTTACAAGCGCTCACTAGAAGCAGGATCAACAGGCAAGCCATGAACGAACGCAAAGGCTTCATCGGTCCTCCATTTCCTGTCGGGACAAATTATTCTCGATAATATTTGGATAGATTATATCTAATTTATGGCTGTTTCCATTCCCCAATATGGATCATAAAGAACTTCGGAAGCCTGTCCGGCTTCCGAAGTCTCACAGGATTACTGCGGGCAGGCGCCGATGTCCACCCTCACAATGACGCACGCAGGCAATTGCGGCGCGGCACAGCACTGCGCGGCCGCGTCGAAGCCGTACCCCTCCGGGCACTGTCCATCATTGACCGCGGTGGGCGGCGCGCAGGCGCCGTTGCAAACCTGCAATTCGTACGATGTGAGTTCCGTCCCGGTGCAGGTGATGAGCAGTTCACCCGAACTGTGCAGTTGGCTCACACACTTCAAATCGGAACTGACCCATTCATAGGTGGAGTTGCCGGGCGCGGCCAGCAGGGTGTACGGGATCTTCTCAACACAGAACTGGTCGCGCACTTCGACCACCGGCACGGCGCAGGCGGTACCCGACTCACAGATCGGCAGCGCCGGCAGGGACGTGACCGCCAGCGTCGGGACGGGCGTTTGCGTGGGGAGCAGGGCCGAAGTTGGCGTATCCGGCAGGACTGTGGGCGTGGGCACCGGCACGAGCACCGCGCTGCATGCAGACAGCAACAGCGCGGCCATGATCGGCACTGCGGCGGACAGGAGGATGAAACGAGACATGATTCGCCTCTCCTTCGGGCAAAGCAGGTTGGATTGAAAAATTATAGTGGTTTCAGCCCTGCTTGTCCAACACAGACTTCGGAAGTCTTCGAGACTTCCGAAGTCTTTCGTTCGCGAGGATGGTATCATTCCCCCATGCAGACCGAGCCGCGCGCCCGCTTCTATCACCCCGAACTGGACGGGTTGCGGTTTTTCGCGTTCCTGCTGGTGTTCATTCACAACGCACCGTATTATTCAACAAGTTCATTGTGGACATCCCTGCACGATAATGGCTGGATCGGTGTTGATCTCTTCTTTTGCCTCTCAGCATTTTTAATCACAAAATTATTACTAACTGAATATGAACAGGAAGGAAGAATCGACATTCGAAGTTTCTATATTCGCCGTATCCTCAGGATATGGCCCTTATATTACTTTTTTGTCTCCCTCGTGGTTTTGTTCACAATTAAGGATCAAGGTTGGAGTTTAGAAATATTACAACGGAGTGTTGGGACAGTAACTTTTATAGATAATTTTGGAGCGGCATTATGGGGGTTTAGCAATTTAGCTTTTTCTATCCATTTGTGGACAATTTCTTACGAATGGCAATTTTATGCCATAATTCCATGGACATTAAAAGCCATGTCGAAGACTTCACAGACGACACAGATGCTAATTTTCGCTAGCATATTCTTGGCAGGCAGTTTATTTCGCGCCCTTTTAATCCATTACCGAGTCCGTTATCCT
>JBBIKC010000063.1:0-8166 GCA_037445635.1 Chloroflexota bacterium | reverse complement strand
TCCAATGTCATCCGCGTCGTGGGCGCGCGCGTCCACAACCTGAAAAATATCACCGTCGAGATTCCGCGCGACAAGTTCGTGGTCATCACGGGGCTCTCGGGCTCGGGCAAGTCGTCCCTCGCGTTCGACACCATCTTCGCCGAGGGACAGCGCCGCTATGTGGAATCACTCTCCGCGTACGCGCGACAGTTCATCGGCCAGATGGACAAGCCTGATGTGGACTACATCGAAGGCCTCTCCCCCGCTGTCTCGATCGATCAAAAATCCACCAGCCACAATCCGCGTTCCACTGTCGGCACGGTGACCGAAATTTACGACTACCTGCGTCTGCTGTTCGCGCGCGTCGGCATCCCACACTGTCCGATCTGCGGACGGGAAGTCGTCAAGCAATCCGCGCAGGAAATTGTGGACGCGATCGAATCGCTTCCCGACGGAACGCGCATCCTGCTCCTCGCCCCGGTCGTGCGCGGCCGCAAAGGAACGTACCAGGCCGTGTTCGAGGAGATTCGCAAGGCGGGTTTCGTCCGCGCCCGCGTGGATGGGACGGTTCATTCCCTCGATGAGGAGATCGAACTCGACCGCTACAAGATTCACACGATTGAAGCGGTGGTGGATCGCCTCGTCATTTCGCATCCCGAAGATAAGGAAGAGAGAAAAGCCAACCGCACGCGCCTGACGGATTCGGTGGAGACGGCGTTGAAGTTTGGGGATGGGTACGTTACTGTCTCGATACTCGATACTCGACATCCGATACTCGATATTCGAAATTCGATGACCGAATCACCACATATCGAATCTCGAAAATCGAATATCGAAATATCGAATAACGATTTGCATTTCTCCGAACACCTCGCCTGCCCCGAACACGGCGTTTCGATTCCCGAAATCGAGCCGCGCACGTTCTCGTTCAACACGCCGCACGGCGCCTGTCCCGAATGTCAGGGGCTCGGCACGAAACTGGAAATTGACCCCGACCGCATCATCCCCGACAAGGAACGTTCCCTCATGGACGGCGCCATCATCAGCATGGAGTGGAGCGGACCGAAAGAGGAAGGCGGCTACTATTGGCAAAGTCTCGAAGCCGCGGCGCGCGCCTATCACATTGACCTGAACAAACCCGTCAGTGAATTGACCGAGGAGCAACTCAACGTCATTCTCTATGGCACGGGCGGCAAGCAAGTGGCAATGACGTATCACAGCGGCAGCGGCAGCGAGTTCAAATTCTCGCGCGCCTTCGAGGGCGTCATCACCAACCTCGAGCGGCGCTACCGCGACACCAACTCGGAATACATCCGCGCCAAGATCAGCGAGTTCATGTCCAACAAGCCCTGCCCCGCCTGCAACGGCAAGCGCCTGCGCCCCGAGGCCATCGCCGTCACGGTGGACGACGCCAACATCATCGAAGTCACCGCCTGGCCGGTGATCCGCACACTCGAATGGGCGCAGAAACTCGGCAAAAAACTAAACGCCCGCCAACGCGCCATCTCGGAGCGTATCTTAAAAGAGATCGTCGAGCGTTTGACCTTCCTCGTCAACGTGGGACTCGACTACCTGACCCTCAACCGTTCCGCCGCGACCCTCTCCGGCGGCGAGGCCCAGCGCATCCGACTCGCGACGCAAGTGGGTTCGCGCCTCGTGGGCGTCCTCTACGTCCTTGACGAACCCTCCATCGGACTCCACCCGCGCGACAACACGCGTCTGCTCGACACGCTCAAGGGACTGCGCGATCTCGGCAACACGGTCCTCGTCGTCGAACACGATGACGAGACCATCCGCACCGCCGACTGGATCGTGGACCTCGGTCCCGCCGCGGGCGAACACGGCGGACGCGTCATCGCCGAGGGGACGCCGAAGCAGATTCTCGCGCATCCCAAGTCGCTGACGGGCGCGTACCTGTCGGGGCGTAAGCAGGTCGAGGTCCCGAAAAAGAGGCGGACGGGAAACGGCAAGTCGCTGAAAATCGTCGGCGCGCGGGCGAATAATCTCAAGAGCATTGACGTCACCATCCCGCTCAGAAAACTGGTCTGCATCACGGGCGTGAGCGGATCGGGCAAGTCCACGCTGATGACGGACGTTCTCTACGAAGCGCTCGCCGAGAAATTGATGGGCGCGCGCACCTCGCCCGGCGAGCATGACCGCATCGAGGGCATCGAACATCTCGACAAGATCATCAACATTGACCAATCGCCGATTGGCCGCACGCCGCGCTCCAACCCCGCCACGTACACGGGGCTGTGGGACGAGATCCGCAAGTTGTTCGCGGAATTGCCCGAGTCGAAGGTGCGCGGCTACAAGCCGGGGCGCTTCTCGTTCAACGTCCACGGCGGACGCTGTGAAGCCTGCCAGGGACAGGGCGAGTTGCGCATCGAAATGCAATTCCTGCCCGATGTGTACGTGCCGTGCGACGTTTGTCACGGTTCGCGCTTCAACCGCGAGACTCTGCAAGTCCACTTCAAGGACAACTCCATCGCGGACGTGTTGAACATGACCGTTGACCACGCGCTCGGCGTGTTTGCCGCCTTCCCGCAGATGGTGAATAAACTCAAGTTGTTGCAGGAGGTTGGTCTCGGCTACGTGCGCGTCGGTCAGCCCGCGACGACGCTCTCCGGCGGCGAAGCACAGCGCGTGAAATTGGCGAAGGAATTATCGCGTCGGGCGACGGGCAGAACGCTATACGTTTTGGATGAGCCGTCGGTTGGCCTGCACGCCGCGGACGTCCACAAGCTGATCGAAGTCCTGCAACGCCTGGTGGACGCGGGCAATTCCGTCCTCATCATCGAACACAACCTCGACATCATCAAGATCGCCGACTGGATCATTGACCTCGGTCCCGAAGGCGGGGACCGAGGCGGCGAGTTGGTGGCCGAGGGGACGCCGGAACAACTAATGAAGGCCCGAGGGTCGTACACGGGGCAATTCTTGAAAAGCCACATGAAGTGATCCATAGAGAACCCGGTTTCTGAAAATCGGCAAAGTTCAGGTAGAATTATTGCAACGTGCAGGGCGGGACGCAATACTCATCCCTGCCTGCCGAAAGGGAAACCACAATGAACAAATCGAAACCTCCTTCCACGAGCGGCGTGATCAGCTCGTTTCGAAAGCGCCAACAGCAGGGCCCTATGCTGATTTACATTGCGGCGGCCCTGCTCATACTGGCGGGGCTGATCTTCCTGATCGTCTGGCTGTCCGGTCCGAACCAGCCGCTGAGCGGACTGTTCGCCACCGACACGCCCACTCCCACAACAACGTTCACGCCGACCAATACCTCCACCCCCACCGAGACACCGACGATCACGCTCACGCCGACGCTGACGCCCACCTTCACGCCCTCGGCGCCATTCACCTACATCGTCCAGGAGGGCGACTCCCTGGCGCTCATCGCCGAGAAATTCGAGCTGGGCGAGGACGGCATCCCGCTGATGCTCGCGCTGAATCCTTCCGTCCAGGAAAACAACGGGATCATCTTCCCCGGTCAGGAGATCCTGATTCCCAACCCCGGCATGGAACTCCCGACCGCCACGCCGATCCCGCCGGACCTGCCGCGCGGCACCCGGCTGGAATACACGGTCCTGCCCGGAGATACGCTGGCAGGCATCGCCGCCAAATTCAACAGCACCGAGGACGCCATCGCGGAACTCAACGATATCGAAGACCGCAACGCCCTGCAAGTCGGGGATGTCCTGATCATCCCGGTCAACCTGGTCACGCCGACGCCCACGCGCCTGCCCACCAGCACGCCGCTTACGCCTGTGGCAACCGACACGCCTACTCCAACGCCTACCCCATAGGCCAGGCTGGACAAATCGAAACCCCTCAAGTACAATGCACTGCCGTGCAATCGAAAGAATGATTCGGAGGAACTCCTTTGGCTAATATCAACTCTCAAATGAAACGCAACCGCCAGAACGAGAAGCGCCGTCTGCGCAACCGCATCTTCCGCGGCGCGGCTCGTACCGCGGTAAAGAACGCCCGCGCTGCGATCGCGACCGGCGGCGAATCGCAGGCCGCGGTCTTGGCCGCCATCCGCGTGCTGGACCGGGCCGCCGGGAAGGGCATCCTGCATCCGCGCAACGCGGCGCGGCGCAAGTCCCGCCTGATGAAGGCATTGAACAGAGCAATGGCCCATCCCGCCGGCACCGCCGCGGAAAAGAAAACCAGGGTTGCGAAACCCAAAGTGGAGGCAGTCGAAACGGTCGCGGAAGAGCCGAAAGCGAAGAAGGCCCCGGCAAAAAAGGCCGCAGAATCCAGGGCCGCAAAGAAACCCGCCGCGACATCCTCCCCAAAGGGGAAGAAACCAGCGGCGAAGAAGTGATTTCATACGCGCGAGAAAAGCGGGAGCCGAAAGACTCCCGCTTTTGTTACCTGTTATAATTTTCGCCAATGTTCAGCGATATTCAGCAAACCATCGAAGAGAAAATCAAGGCCTATTACGCCGCACACGGCCTCGCGTTCGCGCCGTTGAAATGGGTTCCCATTCCCTTCGCGGGAGAATGGGGCATCTCCACCTCGTTCTTCCAAACGGCGGCAAACGAAGCCCGCGCAGGCAGGGGCGCAGGGAAACCCGTCCCGCAGAGAGCACAGGAGATTGCCGAACAGGTTCGAGGTCAGATGGGAAGCGTGGAGGGAATCAGCCGCATCGAAGCGGTGAAAGGCTATCTCAACGTCTATTTCGAAACCTCCGCTTACGCGCGGCGGGTGGTGGAGACCGTCCTCGCCTCCGGCGCAGACTTTGGGCGGGGCGCGCCCAAAGGAGAGCGCGTGATGGTCGAATACGCCCAGCCGAACACGCATCACTCGTTTCACATCGGGCATTACCGCAACACGATTCTCGGCGAGGTGCTGGCGCGGCTGACGGACTTTGCAGGCTATGAAACCATCCGCGCTTCGTACCCCGGCGACATTGGGCTGGGCGTCATCACCGTGATGTGGATGTACGACAAGTTTTACAAAGGGCAGGAACCTGAAGGCATTCACGAGCGCGGACAGTGGCTGCTGAAGTTGTACGTGGAAGCCACCGCTCTGCTCGAAAAGAAAGAGAACGAAACACCCGAAGAAACGGCGCGGCGGGAGCAATATGAAGCCGAACGCCGCGAGATGTATCGCAAATGGGACACAGGCGACCCGTATGTGCGCGAACTCTGGCGCATGACGCGCGAGTGGAGCCTGGAGGAACTGCGAGAAATCCTGCGGATGCTCGACGTGAAGATGGACGTGTGGTTCTACGAAAGCGAAGTGGACGAACCCGCCAAAGCCATCGTGGAAGAATTGATTGCCAAAGGCATCGCCGACGACGAACGCCCGCAGGGCGGCGCGGTGATTGTGAAGATTGACGAGAAACTCGGTTTGAAGAAGGAAAAATACCGCACCAACGTCATCCTGCGTTCGGACGGCACGACGCTCTACCTGACGAAAGACCTGGCGCTGGCGAAAGCCAAATTCGAGCAGTATCACGTGGATCGTTCGATTTATGTGGTGGATGTGCGCCAGTCCATGCACTTGCAGCAGGCGTTCGCCATTTTGCGTCTGTGGGGTTTTCCGCAGGCGGAGAAGTGCTACCACCTCGGCTACGGATTCGTCAGCCTGCCCGAGGGCGCGATGTCGGCGCGGCGCGGACGGGTGGTGTTGTTCAAAGATGTTTATGATGAAGCGGTGCGGCGCGTGCTGGCTGTGGAATCGGAAAAATCGCCTGAGATGAGCGAAGAGCAGCGCCGCAAGGTCGCTGAGCAGATCGGCATGGGCGCGCTGGCGTATTCCATGCTCGCAGTGGACAATAACAAAGACATCGTCTTCGACATGGACGCGGCGCTTTCGTTCGACGGGCGGACGGGACCGTACATTCAGAACGCGCATGTGAGAGCGAATTCGATTCTTCGGAAGTCGAAGGTCGCAGGTCAAATGTTGGGTGACCCTGGACTTTCGACCTTCGACTATGAACTTACAAAGCACGAAATCGAACTTATCGAGCAGATTTCGAAATTCCCTCAGGCGGTGGAGCAGGCGGCAAATGAGTATCGTCCGCTGGTGATGGCGGCATACGCCTATGAACTGGCAAATGCGTTCCACTCGTTCTATCATGCGGTGCCCGTCTTGCAGAGCGAGGATGAAAAGGTGCGCGCAGCGCGGCTGGCGCTGGTTGCAGCGGCAAAGCAGACGATTGCCAATGCCCTCCATCTGCTCGATATTCAGGCGCCGGAGGTCATGTAAGTTACAGATTGAAGGTTGGAAGGTGACGCGTTGAGCAGCCTCCAGCCTTCAATTTTTTATTCTCAACATTCCAAGCATCAACAAGGAGTACACTATGCCAATCAAAACCATCATCATGGGCGCGGCGGGGCGCGATTTTCACAACTTCAACATGTTCTTCCGCAACAACAAGGACTATGAAGTAGTCGCCTTCACCGCCACGCAGATTCCCGATATCGAAGGCCGCCTCTATCCGCCAGAACTGGCAGGGGCGCTTTACCCGAAGGGTATCCCCATCCATGCCGAGGAGGAACTCGCCGACCTCATCAAAAAACACGGGGTGGAGCAGGTGGTCTTTGCTTATTCCGATGTGCCGCACGAGTACGTGATGCACAAGGCAAGCATCGTCAATGCCGCAGGCGCGGACTTCCGCCTGATGGGCACGCGCTACACGCAGGTCAAGTCGAACAAGCCCGTCGTGTCGGTCTGCGCGGTTCGGACGGGATCAGGCAAAAGTCAGACGACGAGGCGCGTTTCGCTCATCCTGCGCGAGATGGGATACAAGGTGGCAGCCATCCGCCACCCCATGCCTTACGGCAATCTCATCCGCCAGGAGGTTCAGCGTTTTGCCGATTACGACGACCTCGACGAGCAGGAATGCACCATCGAAGAGCGTGAGGAATACGAGCCGCACCTCGACAATGGCGTGATCGTCTATGCGGGGGTGGATTACGAAAAGATTGTGCGTCAGGCGGAGCAGGAAGTGGACATTGTACTGTGGGACGGCGGCAACAACGATTTCCCGTTCTACGTTTCGGACTTTCAGATTGTGGTGGCCGACCCGCACCGCCCGGGCCACGAAAGCAGTTATCACCCGGGCGAGGTCAACGCGCGGATGGCGGATGTGTTTGTCATCAACAAGGTAGATACCGCCAACCCCGAAAGCGTGATTGCGCTGCGCGAGTCGCTGCGGAAGCTCAACCCGAACGCCATTCAAATCGAAGCCGCCTCCCCGCTCTTTGTGGAAGACCCGGAAGCGATTCGCGGCAAGCGCGTGCTGGTCATCGAAGATGGTCCCACGCTGACTCACGGCGAGATGGCTTACGGCGCGGGCTACGTGGCAGCTCGGCGTTTCGGCGCCAAGGAGATTGTGGACCCGCGTCCGTTTGCGGTGAAGTCCATTGCGGCAACGTATGAGAAGTATCCGAAGACGGGTCCGATCCTGCCTGCGATGGGCTATGGCGAGAAACAGATGAAGGACCTCGAAGAGACCATCAACCGCTCCGATGTGGATATGGTGATCGTCGGCACGCCGATTGACCTGAAGCGCATTATCAAAATCAACAAGCCTTCACAGCGCGTCAGATACGAGTTGCAGGAGATCGGTCAGCCGACGCTGCAGGACTTGCTGATGAAGAAGTTTGGGAAGAAGAAGTAGTAGTTTGGTAGTTGGATAGTTACATAGTTGGGAGTTGGGTGACATCGCCCGACTCCCATATTTATTCAGCAGATATCCTGCGCAATAGGTTATAATGAATTCGATAATTGCAGAGCTGTTCTTGCAATCCATTATCTTCATTTCACCAAAAGGAGAGCAACAATGAGTTTCTTCAGTAAAATACTCGACAAACTCGGGCTGGGTAAAAAGGATGAACCCGCCGCCCCCGCGCCGGCTGCGAAGCCGATGCCCGCAGTGAGCGCCCGACCGGCCGGTATGACCCGCGCCGAGAAGGACGATCTCATCCAAAGAGGACCCGCGAAAGCCGTCGCGCCGATGTCGGAAGTGGACGTGGTCAAGAAACTGGAAAAGATGGCCGAAGGCTCCGGTCTCGACTGGAAGGTCTCCATCGTGGACCTGCTCAAAATCCTCGGCCTTGACTCCGACAAGGATGCGCGCATCGAACTGGCAAAGGAACTTGGCTGCCCCCCCGATCTCATCGGCGGCGACTATTCCAAGATGAACGTCTGGCTGCACAAGGAAGT
>JBBIKC010000062.1:0-9052 GCA_037445635.1 Chloroflexota bacterium | reverse complement strand
CCAACGCCCGCATCTCTTTCGGACCTTCGACCTGGATCGCCGATTCGAGATCGTTTTCTCCCAGACGCTCCGCCGCCTGCGCCAATTCGCCCAGCGGCTTGAGCGCGGATTGACGCGTGATAAACGCTCCCAACCCAAGCAACATCAACGCGCCGACAAAAAAGCCGATCTGTATGATTCGCAGGCGGTTGATCTTCGCAGTGGAGTCCGTTTCGTATAAACGCACCGCTTCATCGGCTTGCGCGACCAGCGTGGATGATTTTTGTTCAACAGATTGGAGAATGACAGCGAAAGATGGATCGTCGCGCGGGGTTGTCTGCAATTCGTCGAGCAGGGCGCGGAAATCGCTCCAGGTGAGAGTCACTTCATTCAACGCGGAGCGAATCCGAAGGTCACGCGTGATCGGGAGCGCAACATCCGCATCGGAGAGATACGGAGCCGTTCCCCCGTCCAGCAGGGCGCGCAGGGTCTGGTCGAAAGTCTGCTCCACATCCTGTAATGAGGCGTTGACGGCATCCTGTCCCGTGCCCGCCTCGTAAGCCAGTCGCGCCATCTGCTGCGCCAGCATCCGCTGACGCCCCGCCAGGTTGATCACCAGCGCGTCCTGCCGCTGCGTTTCCAGACCCCACATCATCGCGCCGACAGAAACCATCACAAGCAGGACGAAGGCGACGAAAAGAAAAGTTAATCTTCCCTGGAGACTTTTGAACACGGCTGCATCCTTTGGCGGTAGTGCGCGCCTCCATTATACATCCACAAGCGTTCGACAATTGATGGAGTGTTGTTCAATCCCGCCGATGATGTTGCTGTAACAAAGTTGGTGGGTTTTTATGAAAGAGAGACGAACTCCTTTTGGAAGCAGGATGCTTTTTCCGCAGAATTGGCGTTTTGTTTGCAAAAGAAACCTTTAGTTCCGCTGCAGGACCTGGTGGGTAGCAGTGACCCCGAAAGGTATTCGGCGTCACATCGCTTACTTGTATTCCGCCACCGCATTGGTGATATTCATCACTGGACAACTTTTGTCCGATTTGCTACATTCAAGGCAGCCAAACGACCCAACCAAGGAGCCTCACCTTGCCCCGCACACGCCTCACTGTTCACCGATCACTGATCACTGTTTACTGTTCACTGATCACTCTCCTCCTCGCCTCTTGCGCCCCCGCGCCTCAACCTCCCATCGCTGGCACCGTGGACCTGGACAACCTCCAGCCCCTCCCAACCCCTGTCAACCAGCAGGCTGTTCCCTTGCGCGTTGCCATCGCGGCCGTCATCTCGCCCAAAGGCACGCTCGAATCCTATTCTCCCTTCCTCTCCTACCTCGAAACCAAACTCAACCGCCCCGTTGAACTCATCCAGCGCCGCACCTATCTCGAAGTCAACGACCTCATCGAACACGGCGAAGTGGACCTGGCCTTTGTCTGCACCAGCGCCTACGTGCAGGGACACGACACCTTCGGCATGGAACTGCTCGCCGCCCCGCAAGTGGACGGCGAGACCACCTACAACTCCCTGCTCATCGTCCCTGCCGAAAGCAGCGCCCAAAGCATGGCAGATTTGCGCGGCAAAGTCTTCGCCTTCACCGACCCCATCTCATTGAGCGGGCGCGTCTATCCCACCTACGTGGTTCAACAACTCGGCTACACCCCCGAAGAATTTTTCGCCCGCACCTTCTTCACCTACAGCCACGACGAAGCCATCCGCGCTGTCGCCAGCGGATTAGCCGACGGCGCCGCGGTTGACTCGCTCGTGTACGAGTTCGCCGTCGCGCGCGACCCGTCACTCAAAGAGAAAGTCCGCGTCATCCACACCTCGCCCGATTTCGGCATCCCGCCCGTCGTCGTCAGCCCGTTCACCCGCCCGCAAATCAAAGCCGAGTTGCAGGCGTTGTTACTTGGGATGGCAGACGACCCCGAAGCCGCGCCAGCCCTCGCCTCGATCGGCATCGAGCGTTTCGTCCTCATCGAAGACAGCGCCTACGCCAGCGTGCGCGTCCTCATCGGCGAGATTCCCCTCCCGCAAACCCCATGAACCTGCGCAAACTCGTTCAATGGTTTTGGGACATCGCGGGCGCGGTCAGCGTCCGCACAAAGATTCTCGGCATCGTGCTGGGCTTTATCGTCCTGCTCGGCGCGGGCGTGACCATTCAAGCGCGCTACGCCCTCACCGCCACCATGACCGCCCAACTCGAAGAACAAAGCGTCTCGATCTCGCGTGACCTCGCAGCGCGCGCCGCCGACCCCATCCTGCTCAACGACCTCCTGCGCCTCCACGACCTGCTCGACGAGACCCTCGCCAACAACCCCAACGTCCGCTACGCCTTCCTGCTCGATTCGCACGGACAGGTGATTGCCTCCACCTTCGAAGGCGGATTTCCCCTCGATCTTTTGACTCTCAACGCCGCCAACCCAGGCGACCATCACCACACCGCCCTGATCCAAACCGACGAAGGACTCATTTGGGACACTGCCGTCCCCATCCTCGAAGGCAAAGTCGGCACGGCTCGCATCGGACTTTCGGACGCCTCCATGCAAGCGGCCTTGTCCACGCTGACGGCGCAATTCCTCCTCACCATCCTGCTCGTCTCTGCTGCGGGCATTCTCGTTGCGGTCTTCCTCACGTGGATTCTCACCCGCCCCATCCTCTCGCTGGTCAATGCCACGCAGCAAGTGGCAAAAGGCGATTTCACCCAGCGCGTCAAACGCTGGGCGAACGACGAAATCGGCGACCTCGCCGACGCCTTCAACAAGATGACCGAAGAACTCGCCCACACCGACGAACTCCGCCGCGAACGCGAGACCCTGCGCCGCCAACTGCTCGAAAAAGTGATTGCCACCCAGGAAGACGAACGCCGCCGCATCGCCCGCGAACTGCACGACTCCACCTCTCAAAATCTCACCTCCCTCATCGTCGGCTTGCGCATGATGGAAGCCCAGTGCGCCCACTGCGCCTCGCCCACCAAAGCCGCCGACCTGCGCGCAGTCGCATCCCACACCCTCGACGAAGTCCACGACCTCTCCATGCGTCTGCGTCCGCGCGTCCTCGATGACCTCGGTCTTGCCGCCGCGCTCGAACGTCTTGCCCACGAATGGCAGGTAAGGTATAAAATCCCTGTGGACGTGGTCATCCAACTCGATGAGCGTCTGCCGGGCGAAGTGGAAACTGCCCTCTACCGCATCGTGCAGGAAGCGCTGACCAACATCGCCCGTCATGCCGAGGCCAAATCGGCCAGCATCCTCATCGAACGCCGCGGCGACTCCGTCCGCGCCATCGTCGAAGATGACGGCATCGGTTTCGACCCGGCCGCTCAGCGCGGCGAGCGCCATCTTGGTCTGCTTGGCATGCGCGAACGCGCCGAACTCCTGAAAGGAACCCTCACCATCGAATCCGCCCCTCAGCGCGGCACCAGCATCTTCATCGAAATCCCGCTTGTCCCCATCCAGCCCTGAGAAACCAGGTTTCTCCCAGAAACCTGGTTTCTTGCCAGCATGCGACCTTCAACCATCCGACCACGTAACTATCCGACTATCTGACCACCCGACTACCTGACCACCCGACTATCCGACCACCCGACCAATGACCCGCATCCTCCTCGCCGACGATCACGCCGTCCTCCGCTCAGGTCTCCGCCTGCTGCTCGCCAGCCAAAACGACTATGAAGTCGTGGGCGAAGCCTCCAGCGGAACCGAAACCCTTTCCCTCGCCGAGCGCCTCCAGCCCGACCTGATCCTGCTCGACCTCTCCATGCCTGCCCTCGGCGGTTTGGAAGCGCTCCCCATGCTGCGCAAACTTGCTCCCTCCGCGCGCATCCTCATCCTCACCATGCACGACGACCCGCAATACCTGCGTCAGGCGCTCAAACACGGCGCCAGCGGCTACGTCCTCAAAAAAGCGGCGGATACCGAACTGCTCTCCGCCATCAGCGCCGTGCTGCGCGGCGAAGTGTATGTCCACCCCTCCATGACGCGCGTCCTGCTGGAAGATATGCTCCCCGCCTCGCGCGCCGCAGAACGGGAAAATGCCTGGGAGAGTCTCAGCGAACGCGAACAGGAAGTCCTCAAAATGGTCGCGCTCGGTCACACCAGCGCGGAGATCGCGGAGCAACTCAACCTGAGCGCCAAAACCGTGGAAACCTACCGCGCCCGCGGCATGGAAAAACTCGGTCTGCGCACCCGCGCCGCGCTGGTGAAGTTTGTCATACAGGAAGGCATATTTAACGAAAATTGAGTTTTTATGAGAAATGCGTCCCAAATTAAAATTGTTGCAACCCGCCTCACTTATGCTATACTTTTAGCAATCATTGAATTAGCAATCATTGAAAAGGAGGCGCCATGATCACGGTACGCGAGATGATCCGCAAGAAGGGCGGGGAAGTCTGGTCAGTGAAGCCCGACGCCGTTGTGTTCGAGGCCATGAAATTAATGGCTGACAGGAATACGGGCGCTGTGCTTGTCATGGACGGCGACAAGGTGGAGGGCATCCTCTCCGAGCGCGACTGCGCCCGCCGCCTCGACTTGCAGGGCCGCACAGCCCGCGAAACCAGAGTCAGCGAGATCATGACCTCCAAAGTCGTATACGTGGAAGGCGGCCAGGCGCTGGACGAATGCGTCGCCATCATGCTCGACAAGAACATCCGCCACCTGCCCGTCTTCGAAGATGGCAAGTTGATCGGCTTGATCTCGGCGCGCGACGCGTTGAAGGAAATGGTGGACCAGCAAAAATTCGTTATCTCGCAACTGGAACATTACATCCTGGGCGGCAAGGCATAATCGCTTTGCGGCAGAATTTTGTGGGGCGGATCGCAAATCCGCCCCATATTCTTATTCCGAGGCGGCATGGAAGAATACACGATTTCCGAACTCCAACAGAAGATGGCCTCCGGCGAACTGACATCCCGCCGCCTGACCGAACTGTATCTTGAGCGAATCGACTCCATAGACAAAAACGGTCCGCGGCTGAACGCCATCATCGAGACCAACCCCGACGCGCTGGCCATCGCTTCCTCCCTCGACGAGGAGCGGGCGCGCGGCTCGACGCGCGGACCCCTGCATGGGATTCCCATTGTCCTGAAAGACAACATAGACACCGCCGACCGAATGCAGACCACCTCCGGGTCGCTGGCGCTGGAGGGTAACTACGCCATCCGCGACGCGGGCCTGGTGGAAAGACTGCGCGCCGCGGGCGCGGTGATTCTGGCGAAGGCCAACCTGAGCGAATGGGCCAACTTCCGCGGCAAGAATTCCACCAGCGGATGGTCGTCGCGCGGCGGGTTGACGCGCAACCCGTACGCGCTCGACCGTTCCGCCTGCGGCTCGTCCTCGGGATCGGGCGTAGCGGTCGCGGCGAATCTGTGCGCGGCCGCGGTCGGCACCGAGACCGACGGCTCGATCATCTGTCCCGCGCAGACGAACGGCATCGTCGGCCTCAAGCCCACGCTGGGACTCGTCAGCCGCGCGGGAATCATCCCCATCGCGCACAGCCAGGACACGGCGGGCCCGATGGCGCGCACGGTCGCGGACGCGGCGATCCTGCTCGGGGCGATGGCGGGGCCCGATCAACGGGATTCAGCCACAGGGTCCAGCGCGAAGCGTGGTTTGGTGGATTACACCCCGTTCCTCGATCCGAACGGACTCAAGGGTGCGCGCATCGGCGTCGCGCGGACGTTGTTCGGGTCGGATCAACGCGTCGCGAAGATCATGGACGAGAGTCTCGCAGCGATGAAGCACGCGGGCGCGGAGTTGATTGATGTCGAAATGAAGTCCAGCGACGCGTTCGGCAAGGCTGAGTTGGAAGTATTGCTGTTCGAGTTCAAGGCCGATTTGAACGCGTATCTTCGCGGGCTGGGCCCGCAAGTCAAAGTCCATTCGATGGAGGAAGTGATTAAGTTCAACGAAGAGAATCGGGCGCGGGTGCTGCAATATTTTGGGCAGGAGCGCATGGAGGCCGCGCAGAAGAAGGGACCTCTGACAGGCAAAAAGTATCTGGCCGCGCTGGAGAAGAATCGCAAGTCGAGCCGCGCCGAGGGAATCGACGCGGCGATGAAGAAACACCGCCTGCATGCCATTGTATGCCCGTCCGGCGGCGCGGCGTGGATGATTGACCTGGTCAACGGCGACGGCGGCCGCAACTGGGACATGGACTCCACGTCTTACGCGGCCGCGGCGGGGTATCCGCATATTACTGTGCCGGCAGGTTACATCTGGGGTTTGCCCGTCGGCGTCTCATTTTTTGCGAGGGCCTGGCAGGAGCCGATGTTGATCAAACTGGCGTACGCGTTCGAGCAGGTCACGAAGGTCCGCAAGCCGCCGCAGTTTTTGTCGAGCGCGAACCTGGATCTGTAGGCAGGAATGGTTTGGAACCGCAGAGAGAATGAAACATGTCCGATGAAAAGGATGTCCGCACGGAAGCGCACGGCTGTATTGTTTGCGGCAAGATGCACACATTGTATGTAGTGTATGATCCGCATGGAAGGTACTTTGATTGCAAGGTGATGAGCGCCGACGGACGAAAAGTGCCCGACGAGCGTCGTCCGCTGGTCGCCTGCATCCAACACTCGGACAAGCAGGTGGAGAGAGCCGTCGCCAGAGTCTATCCAGAGATTTCCGAGGAGGAACAGGAGGACGATTCATAGCGCGGTCAGTACCGCAAAATTCATTTTGCGCCCGCGCAGGCAAGATAAATCTTGCGGTGCCGTACAGAATCTTCGCGGTTGTGATAGATTCTCAAGAGTAATACTATAACGCGCTTCCATCTGTCTTTTTTGAGTTGTCACCCAAACCGTTTCGGTCTATACTCAGCATATTGGAGCGTCCATGTCCGAAATTGACCTCGCCCCTCTCCAACCTGCAATCGCGCCTTACATTCCTCTCGGCCGCTCGGGGTTACTGCCCGCGCTGCACGCTGCGCAAAAAATCTACGGCTGGCTTCCCGAACCTGTCTCCGCGCACATCGCCCGCGCCCTGCACGTGCCGCTGGCGGATGTGCACGGCGTCATCGAATTTTATTCCCTCTTTTACAACGCACCGATTGGCAAACGCGTCATCCGCGTCTGCACGGACCCTGCCTGCGCGCTCAAAAATGCGGATGGATTGCTTGACCATCTCTGCTCTCGCCACGGACTGGAAGCGGGTCAAACGACCCCGGACCTGTCCCTGACCATCGCGCATAGTCCCTGCCTTGGGCTGTGTGAACAAGCGCCTGCCGCGCTGGTGAACGACGAAGCAGAAACCAATATTAACCTTGAAACTGGTTCGTACGAACTGGGCCGTCCGAAGTCCATTGTGGGCGGCTCGTTGCGTCTGCTCACCGCCAATTGCGGGAACGGCGCGACCTCCCTCAAGAAATATGGTAAATACAAAGCCTTGCAGAAGGCGTTGAAGATGAAACCCGAGGAAGTGGTGGCCGAGATCAAGGCCTCGGGACTGGTGGGACGCGGCGGCGCGGCATTTCCTACCGGGTTGAAATGGGAAGGCGCGGCCAAAGCGGACGGTTCGCCGAAATACGTCATCTGCAACGCGGACGAGTCCGAGCCTGGCACGTTCAAAGACCGCGTGCTCCTGCTCGACGATCCCCACAGCACAATCGAGGGCATGTGCATTGCCGCCCACGCCATCGGCGCAAGTTACGGATACATCTATGTACGCGGCGAGTATCCGTATATTTTGCCTGTGCTCGAAACCGCGCTGACCGAGGCGCGCAAGGCAGGCTATCTGGGCAAGGGATTTGACATCGAGGTCCGATTAGGCGCGGGTGCATACATCTGCGGAGAAGAGACCGCGCTGTTCGAGTCCATCGAGGGCAAGCGCGGCTTTCCGCGCGTCAAGCCGCCGTTCCCGACCACGCATGGCGTGTTTGGAAAACCGACGGTCATCAACAACGTCGAAACACTGTGCAATGTGCCACTCATCATTGCGAAAGGTTCTGCCGAATATCGCAAGATCGGCACCGAGAAATCGCCCGGGCCGAAACTGTTCTGCGTCTCTGGCGATGTGGCGAAGCCGGGGCTTTATGAAGTGCCATTTGGTGTCACTTTGCGCGAATTGCTCGATATGGCGGGCGGCCCTTCGTCTTCGAGTCTTGACGCTGCGCGTCTCGACTCTCCGCTCAGGGCGAGCAAAGGAAAATTGCAGGCTGTCTTGTTCGGTGGCGCGGCGGGAGCATTTGCAACGTCTGATCACCTTGATGTGAAAATGACCTTTGAGGATTTACGCGCGGCGGGCCTGCCTCTTGGTTCGGGCGTCGTCATGGTCTTCGACGACACGCGTGACATGCGCGACGTGTTGAAGCGGCTCGGTCGTTTCTTCGCGCATGAGTCCTGCGGCAAGTGTTATCCCTGCCAGATGGGCACCCAGCGGCAAAAGGAAATCCTTGACCGAATCGCCGCGGGCCGAACCATGGAGGGCGACCTGGAACGTTTGCAGGATGTCGGCTGGACGATGACAGACGCGAGCCTCTGCGGTTTAGGGCAGACCGCCGCGGGCGCGGTGTTGTCCGCGATCAAGTTGTGGCCTCAATTGTTTGAAAGTTAGCAGGTTGAATGTTCGAAAGTTTGAGGACCTGTCAACTTGCAAACGTTCGAACGGAGAATTTATGAAAATTAATTTGATGATGGACGACAAAGAAATTTCTGTTGAAGAGGGCAGCACCTTGTTGGAAGCCGCACGCGAAAACGGGATGGATATTCCCACGATTTGCTTCCACGAAGCGACCACGGCCAATGCCCTGTGCCGGATCTGCGTCGTCGAGGTTGAGGGGATGAGGCTGCTCCAGCCCGCGTGCATCGTCAAGGCGGCGAACCAAATGAAGGTCCAGACCCGAAGCGAGAAGGTCGTCCGCGCGCGGCGAACGATCCTGGAGATGCTGGCCTCCACGATGGACTTGTCCGATGCGCCCGAAATCCTGACCATGATGGACGAATATGGCGCGAGCGCGGCGCGCTTCCCTGATGCCGAACGCCGCGAGTCGGAAGTCAAAGACGATAACCCGATGTATGTACGCGATTATTCGAAGTGCCTGTTGTGCTGGCGCTGTGTGCAGGTCTGCGCGGACGACGCGC
>JBBIKC010000061.1:0-10345 GCA_037445635.1 Chloroflexota bacterium | reverse complement strand
CGGAGCCCCAGCCCCAGATCATGATGTCGAAATCGAAGGCGGGACAGCACTGCGCCGTCAGGGCGTCCGGGTCCACGGCCTGCAATTCGAGGGAGATGCCGATCTCGCCCCACATCTCGCTGAGCAGTTCCGCGGTGCGCGGGGCGTCGATGCTGTCGCTGGGCCAGTTCAGGCGGAAGTGGAGGGGATTCGTCCCGTCGGGCATTTCGCGCACCCCGTCGCCGTCCGTGTCCGCATAGCCGGCGTCGTCGAGCAGCCGGTTGGCTTCCGCCACGTCGAATGCGTAATCGGTCAGGCTGTCGTTGAACCACACGCCCAGGCCGTCGGGGATCAGGGTCAGGCCGGGGCTGGCGAGGCCGAGCTGAACGACGTCAATGATCTTCTTCTTGTCTGTGGCGTGCGCCATCGCCAGGCGCACCGTGCGGTCGCGCAGGGCCGGGTGGCCGGAGCAGATTCCGCCTTCATCAACCGGGCAGTTCTCCGGGGCGATCTGGTTGAGGATGATGTCGGTCACCGTCGGGGCGAAGGGCGCGCCCACCACTACTTCGATGTTCGCCTCGGCGCGCAGGCTCTCGGCCGCGGTAGCAGGCATTTCGGTGATCATGTCCACCTGGCCGGTCTTGATGGCCTGCACCAGCGCGTCGTTGCTTTCGAAGGTCTGGAAGATCACCTCATCTACCTTGGGCGGGGTCATGAAATGGTCCTTGTTGGCCGCCAGGTGCACGAACTCGTTCTGTTTGTATTCCACCATCTTGAAGGGGCCGCTTCCGATCATGGCCACATTCTCGAACTCGATCGGGTTCTCCTTCTCCCAGATGTGCTTGGGGAGGACGTACAGGAAGACCAGTTGCGCGTCGATGTTGGGAATGGCCTCCGTCAGCGTGATGACCACCTCGTTGTTCGCGGTCGCTTCGATGGTATCGAAGTAGATGGTGTAACCGTTCATGTACGGGAAGTCGGCGTTGTCGCGATAGAAGTTGTACGAAAAGGCCACATCCTCCGCCGTCAGCGGCTGGCCGTCGTGGAACTTGATTCCGTCGCGGATTTTATAGGTGTAGGTGAGGTTGTCGTCCGAGACGGTCACGCTCTCCGCCAGGCTGAGCGTAAAGGAGCCGTCCAGGCCGAGTTCATACATCGAATCGTAAACGAGTTCGAAGATGATGTACGCCTCCGATAGTACGGCAGTGCCCGGGTTCAGCGTATCGGGACTGCCCGCCCAGCCGATGCGCACCACCGAGGCCTGCCTGCCTCCGCCGCAGGCCGTTATCAGAAAGACCAACAGCAGGGCAATCGAAAGAAACTTTTTCATTGTTCCTCCTTGTCAGGGGTTGGCCGATATGTATAAATATTATAGTGCAGATGGTCGGAAATGACGTACTTTCAAGGGAAATTGGTTTAAAATCTTTTCATGCGTCCCATCCGCGCCTCCGACATCGGAACCTACCTGTACTGCCGCCGCGCCTGGTGGTATCGCCTGCAGGGCGTGGAATCCCGAAACAAGACCGAACTCAGCGGTGGGACCGCCCTCCATCGCGCTCACGGAAGGAAGGTCCTCGCGGCGGATCTCTACCGGACCCTCGGCCTGCTCCTGTTTCTCTTCGCGTTGATCCTGCTGACGGTCTGGATGGTTGGCGCCTTCCTCCGCTGACCGTTGGGACGGACCTGCGTGTCCGCCCAGGGCAGTCACATGCTCTACCTCTCTCTCCTCCTCATTCTTCTCGCCATTTTCCTCCTCTGGCAATCCTCGCGCCAGCAAAGACAGGCCGGCC
This sequence comes from Chloroflexota bacterium, assembly GCA_037445635.1. Classification (GTDB taxonomy): domain Bacteria; phylum Chloroflexota; class Anaerolineae; order Anaerolineales; family Villigracilaceae; genus JBFMCC01. The sequence goes on along the minus strand of JBBIKC010000061.1, from coordinate 8,576 downwards.
TGCCCGGCGGGCGCGTCATCTACACCGATACGCGCGCCTGGGGGGCGAAGGTCGAACAACCGCTATACGACCGCGGACTGCACCTCACCGGCAAGCCCGATTACCTGGTGGAGCAGAACGGACAGATCATCCCGGTCGAGGTCAAATCGGGGCGCACGCCCGAAGCGCCGTATGATTCGCACATCTACCAGGTCGCGGCGTATTGTTTATTAGTTGAAAAGAATTACGGCAAACGCCCGCCGTATGGCATCATCCATTATCCCAACCGCGACTTTGCCGTGGACTTCACCCCCGCGCTCGAATCCGCTTTGCTGGAGGTGCTGGCCGACATGCGCCGCGACGAGACGCGCGCCAGCGTGGACTGCTCCCACGCCGATCCGGCGCGCTGCCGCGGCTGCGGCTTCCGTCACGTATGCGACCAGAAGCTGGCTTAGGCTTCAAAATTCAGTAAATCATGGTTTCGTCGGACGGCTTGACGTCCGGGATGTCAGGAGCAGAGCCCTGCACTCCGAAATTCTCATTATCACCCCCTCCTCGGATCGAAACGATGCGCTCCGCGTGAATGCGGGGCGCATCGTCTTGCTTCACGGGTTTTCGGAACCAGACCCCCGCTAAACAGCCGCTCCAACATTCCGTGATGCGCGTCGGACCGTGCGTTCTACACGACCATCAACGGAACCGGGATCGCCGCGGCGGCCAGCGTGTCCAGACCCACCAGAGAGGCAAAGCCTGAACAGGTCTTGCCTCTCTTTTATGTTTTTTTCCCGCATTCACTCAAACTAGAACTTGTCTCAAAAATGCTGACCGGCCCCGTCATTGCGAGCGAAGCGCTTGCCCTGAGCCTGTCGAAGGGAAGCAATCTCCTTGAAAACGAGGTGACCTCGTAGAATTGGGGATTGCTTCGTCGGGCTATGCCCTCCTCGCAATGACAACCGTTTATTTTTGAGATGACTTCTACAATGACAACGTCCTGCGCAGATCGGACAGCAATGGCGCGGCTAAAGAAATTGTAAAGCCAGGATAGGCAACTCTAAAGGCACGGCCCGGGATTATGGAGTAAAAATATATGCGCCATTCGAAATTCTCAAGCCAGCCTTTTATGACCTGCCGAAAAGGAGATGAACCCGATGAAGTCTTTGTTCCGAATCGTTCTCACTTCGCTCGTACTGGCGGGCGTTCTGACCGCATGTGGACTACCTGCCGCAACGCCCACCCCGGACAACAACGCCGTCATTAATACCGCCATCGCAGGGACGCAACAGTCGCAGGCGCTGGCACAAGCCACCGTCAACGCGGCCGCGCTGACCGCCATGCCCGCCACACCCACTCCCGGGCCAACCGTCGAATACGTCACGTTGACCGAGGAAGAACTCGCCGCGTTGATTGATGAAGCCGTGGCCGAGGCCATTGCCGCCACCGAGCAGACCTCGACCGCTGTCACGACCACCACCAGCGACGATGCAATCTCAACCGAAGAGGTCGCGTATGTATACGACTACTATTACTACGCGGATTACTATGTCGAGTATGCCGAGGAACTGATCGCGGAATATTATTCCCTGTATGCAGACCTGGCCGAGGAAATGATTACCGAACTCAATGCCATCGAAGCCGAACTGGCCCAGATGAACGACACCCTCACCCAGATCTCCACTTCCCTGGACGAGATCAGCAGCACCCTCTCGCAGGGATTGGCCGTGGCCGAAGAGACCATCGCTCAGTTAGAGTCCGCCTCGCAACAGGCACAGGCCAACGCGGTCGAACTCCAGGCCCAGGCACAGGATATGATGTCACAGCTACAGGCCGACCAACAGGGACGCCTGGACGCCATCTCCCAGGTCCGGCCGACAAATATCCCGACCGACCGTCTGAGCGCGCTGCAGAGCGGCTTCCAGTTCATCGACGCGGCCAACGCGGCACTCGCCGACGATAGATTGTCCCGCGACGAGTTAATGAACCTCGCCCAGTTGGGAGCCAACGCCCAGGCAGGTTTCCAGAGTTTCGGCGGCGCGGGCGGCCCGGCCGGCGGCCCGGACCTGGGTAGATTCACCGGTAAATTCAGCGAGATCACCACCCAGCTCGCCCGCGGACAGGGTCCACAGGCGCGCGGCAACCTGCAACAGTTCGAACTCTCGCTCGGCCAGCGTCCCAGCCCTGATAGATCGCCGGGCGGGGGCGGCGGCCCGGGATTACCCAATCCCGGCGGATAGTATCCATAAGTTATTAAGAGAGGCAACTCTGATTAGTTGCCTCTCTTACTATTAGAACTCTTGCGAAAGTCGTATGCATTTCTTCTGGACGATCCATTCTCCGCGAATTTTCGCTAATCCTCACGAATGAAGTCATTGAATTTGCGGGCATTCGCGAAGATTAGCGGATAAACGATTGCCCGCCATATACTTATGCAAGAGGTCTATGATGTAAGCCTTAAGTTTGGCTGTCGGTCCCAAAGAGACCTGCCAGCCGTGCCGGGTTTTGGCTGACCGGTGAGGCGGAGGAGCGCGCCTCACCGGTTTTGTGTCTCCTTTCCGGCTCAAAGAGCCTCAAGGTTACTGATTGGTGGACTGGGCTGAGGGTTGACCGGGGCCGCCCGCGCCGCCGTGACCAAACCCAAAGCCGAATCCGGGGCCGTCGAGGAAGCCTTGCTCGAGGCCTTCCAACAGCCATTCGGCTTTCTCCTGCGAGATGGTGCCGTCGGCCAGGGCCTGTTCGATCCGCGCTTTCATGGACTCGGCGCGCGCCGCACTGATGGCCTCCTGCACGGTCTGCAGGTCCACGCCGGCCGCCTCGGCCAGTTCTTCGAGAGTCTGGCCTTCCTGCAGGGCCGCGGACAATTCGTCGGTGGTCATGCCAAGCGCCTCGGCCGCGACCGCCAGCCCGTCCGGGCCGAGACCGAAACCGCGCGGGCCGCGCCTGTCGCCGGGCTGACCAGTGGGGGTCGGCGGGGTGGCATCATCGGCATATACGACCGTCGTGCCCACTGCGCCCGCCACGATCAGGAGCGCCAGCAAGCCGCCCAACAGAATGGGAAGTTTCTTCATGGGCAAGTTTCACCTCCTTTCCTTTGTGAATGGGTTGGAGGCATCCAACCTGCCTGCATGGTACACGGCGGAGATTTACAAGCGATATAGGGTCTGTATTGAAAGTATGGGGACAATATGCTTTTTTTCACTTGACCCGCTTTCCCACTCGTCCTACAATCTGGTTTGCACACCTCACTTTCGAACTTCAACCTGACCCCACCACAGGAGAAATGACATGCCCGACTTTTTGTTCCGCGGCTCTTTCAAAGCCCTTGATGCCGATGCCTACGATCTGACTCAACTCGAAGCCGAGCGGCAGGCGAGGAAGTTGATCCTCATCCCCAGCGAATCGGCCGCGCCGCTGGCGGTGCGCGAGGCGCTGGCCTCTGCCTTCCATAATGTGTACGCCGAGGGCTACCCCGATGAGGAGTCGCGCTGGATGACCGAGGAGGAGATTCTCGACTATCCAATGCGACTCGCTCATTATCGCCGCAACAGCGACCCGCGTTACTACAAAGGCGTTGAGTACGCGGACGCGGTGGAAGCGCTGGCGCGGCGGCGCGCGGCCGAGACCTTCGCGGCGAACGGTTACACCGCCGATCAAATCTTCGTTAATGTGCAGGGTCTATCTGGGGGACCCGCGAACAACGCCGTTTATCATGCCTTGCTGAATCTCGGCGATACCGTGATGGGATTGAACCTCCTACATGGTGGTCATCTCTCACACGGTTCGTCCGTTAACCGAAGCGGCAAATGGTTCAAACCAGTGCAATACACAGTTGACGAAAACGAGCGGTTGGATTACGACGCGATTCGCAAACTGGCGAACGAACACAAGCCCAAACTCATCATCGCCGGCTATTCCTCCTACTCGTGGGTTCCCGATTGGAAGAAGTTCCGCGAGATTGCGGATGAGGTCGGCGCGTACTTCCTGGCGGATATTTCGCACATCGGCGGGCTGGTGGCGGCGGGAGTCGTCCCCTCGCCGATTGGCTACGCCCATGTGGTCATGTCCACCACGCACAAGAGCCTCGACGGTCCGCGCGGGGCGGTGTTGATGACCACCGACGCGGCAATTGCGAAGAAGATTGACAAAGCCGTATTCCCCGGCGAGCAGGGCGGACCGCACGTCAACGTCTTTGCGGCTCTTGCCCTGACCTTCAAACTGGCGCGCACCAAACAGTTCAAGGCGCTGCAAGCGCAGACCATCAAAAACGCGCAGGCGATGGCCGACCAGTTCCAGAAGCGCGGACTGCGCATCCCCTTTGGCGGCACGGATTGTCACATGCTCAACGTGGACTGCACGACGGTCAAAGGCGAGGACGGCACGGCGTTGAGCGGCGATCAGGCGGCGCGCATTCTCGATATCGTGGGAATCGTTGTCAACCGCAACACCATCCCTGGCGATAAAAACTCTGCCGATCCTTCCGGCATTCGTCTCGGCACGCCGTGGATTACGCAGCGCGGCTTCGACGAGAAGAAGAGCCGTCAACTGGCGGACATCATCGCCGATGTGCTGCTGGCGTGCGCGCCGCATTCGGTGGATACGCCGCGGCATGGCCGGGTGCGCCGGGCAAAACTGGATTTCAAGGTGTTGAACGACGCGAAGTTGAAAGTGCGGAAGTTGGCGGAATCCGCTGGGATTGATTTTAAGTACAAGAAGAGCGGGTATCCGCATTTTTACTATGTGGATGATAAGCCAGTAAGTCGAAATGGAATTTCGACGTACGAGTTGCAAGGCAAGCGCGTGCGGCAGGTTTTGGATTACGCGGTGTCGTCAGATTTGTCTGCATTGAAGACAGGGCAGGCGCAGGCGACATCTATCGCCACGCCCAAAGGGGTTGTGAAGGGGACGTTGGTCAAGGTGGATGACTTCACCTATCAGTTACAAGTCCCTGCGGCGAAGGCGGGCGTGGTTGGCACGTGGCTGCGCGATCTCTCGGATGGATACGTTTCGTTCAGGCTGGACGGCGGGAAGGATTTCGACGCGCGGCGCATGCCTGGTCCGTTTGTGGTGATGGATGTGAAACGCGCCCTCACCCCCGGCCCCTCTCCCAGGGGGAGAGGGGGACAAGGGGAGGAAAAACCCTGGTTCCTCGGCGAACAGGTCAAGGGTCAGAAAGAAGCGCCATCGTCCCCGAGCGCAGCGAGCGGGATGCCGCCCTTCGAGTGGGTAGAGGCCGAAGGAGAGTTGAAAAAGACTCGCTTGAATCAAGTCCATCGAGACCTCGGCGGCAGGATGGTCCCGTTTGCAGGCTGGGAAATGCCGGTGGTGTACACGTCCATTTATGAGGAACATCTTGCGACGCGGCAGGCGGCGGGATTGTTCGACGTGAGTCACATGGGCGTGTACGAGGTGCGCGGCGCGGATGCGGCGTCGTTCCTGGATGCGATTTGCGGCAATGACTGCGGCGGGCTGGAGCCGGGCGAGAGTTTGTACACGCACTTCCTGACGCCCGATGCGGATGTGATTGACGATACGCTCGTCTATCGCCGCGCGTGGGATAAGTTTTTGGTGGTGGTGAACGCTTCGAACGATGACAAGGATCGGACGTGGTTCGAAGCGGTGCGCGATGGCAAGGTGCGGATTGATCACCGCAAGCCCTGGGCGCGGACGTACGGCTATGAGGCGGAAATCCGCAACCTGCGTGACCCGAAGGCGGGGGAGGATATGCGGGTGGATATTGCGCTGCAGGGTCCGCGAAGTCGTGACATCTTGCTTGCGATGGGAGTAGACACGTACACACGTACACAGGTAATGAAACTCAAGCGGACGGAGTTGTGCGATGCGAAGATTGGCGGCTTTGACCTGATTGTCTCGCGCACGGGTTACACGGGCGAGAAGATGGCGTTCGAGTTGTTCGTCCACCCTGACCGCGCGGTGGAGTTTTGGAACGCGGTGTTGAAGGCAGGCGAGCCGTTCGGCGTGAAGCCGATTGGGTTGGGCGCGCGCGACTCACTGCGGACGGAGGCAGGATTGCCGCTGTACGGTCACGAGATGGGGCTTGGCTCAGGGAAATTCGGCGAACGCGATTTGGGAGTCGCGGAGGGCGGATTCGGTTCGTACGTGAAGGTGTATAAGCCGTGGTTCATCGGGCGTGAGGCGTATCTGGCGCGCGAGAAGGAGCGCAAGGGAGTGGTGGTGCGCTTTACGTTCGATGAGCAGCGCACGCGCATGGCGCACAACGGCGATCCTGTGGTCAATGCCAACGGCGAGCGGATCGGCTGGGTGACGAGTTGCGCGATTGACGGGGCGCGCTTTATCACGGGTCAGGCGTATGTAGACTTGGCATACGCGAAGGAAGGCACGCCGATCTTCATCCATCAGGGAGGGAATATGGAACGTCCCCCCGCGGCGGCGAAGGTGGTGAGTCGGTTTGCAAAGTTGTAGGAAGAAAGTGGAAAGATGAAAATTGGGACGGCTTGAGAGGGCAGGCTGTCCCTTTTGGAACTGTAAGTCTTAATTGACTGGCCGCGCGCTATAATAATTTCATTATCGCTTGTTCGACATGAAAGATTGGAAGAACTTGGGATAGAGAAAGGGACAAGAAAGAGCCTATGGAAATAGCCGAATTCTTATCATCAATAAACTGGACGCTAGCGGGAAAAGTTTCTATACCTGCGAGCGATGCCAAATACTTCCCTACAAGGGATCTTGGCCTTTCTAACACAAGCCAGAAATTACTAAAGACATTTGATAAAGGAATTTATCTTCATCAAAAAGAGGCAATTCGATACGCGGTGGAAGGCAAAAATGTTTGCATAAGCACAGGAACTGCCTCAGGAAAAACACTTGTATTTCAAATTGCGGCTATTGAGCATTTGGCTCGCGATCATACTTCGCGCATTATGGCGATTTATCCAATGAAAGCCTTGGGCGGAGAACAAGAAAAGCGTTGGAATGATGCTGTTAAGCGGGCTGGACTGAAAACCGCCGTCGGACGTATCGACGGTGGTGTTATACCTGCCTTTCGCCACAGAGTTCTTTCTGATTCCCAAATTGTTGTTTTCACACCAGACATAATTCACGCCTGGTTACTGTCAAATTTATCAAACAGAAAAGTTCTCTCGTTTTTGGAAAAAGTGAATTTAATTGTTGTAGATGAAGTTCATACATATTCGGGCGTCTTTGGTTCAAATTCCGCCTTTCTATTTAGGCGACTCCAGCACTTATTCAAGATGATCGGAAAAACACCGCAGTTTATCTGTGCCTCTGCAACAATTGCCAATCCCGAAAAACACCTTGAGAATTTGTTTGGCCTGGAATTCACAGTTATAACGAAAGAGCAGGATACATCTCCAAAGAATCAAGTGGACATATATCTTGCAAATCCAGCAGGTACACAAGACTTCTTAACTGAAGTTGTCAATTTGCTATCCCCTCTTTACGAAAAGACCAATTCCAGATTCATAACATTCGTTGACAGTAGAAAACAAGTGGAACTTATTTCGTCAATAATTGCACGAAACCATGCAAAAGAAGAAAGTAACGCTGACGATGAGGAAAAAGGCGAAGAACCTTCCGAAGATACCGACACAACGAATGAAGTTGACGAGGATGAATCCCCATACGTCCCTGAAGAAGTTGTCGCTGTTCTTGAGGGGATAGATGTACTTCCATATCGTGCAGGCTATGAAGAGCAAGATAGAGCGAGGATTCAAGATAGATTAACTCAAGGAAAATTGAATGGCATAATAAGCACAAGCGCACTGGAATTGGGAATAGATATTCCATATCTTGAAACCTGCGTTCTGGTTGGGGTTCCACCGTCATCAACGAGTCTGCAACAAAGAATTGGACGAATTGGACGACATTCGAGAGGTAACGTTGTAGTTATAAACAGTGGGAGTGTGTTTGACCAAGCAGTATTTTCCAAACCTGAGTTGATTTTGGAAAGACCTTTGTCGGAAAGCACTCTTTATTTAGAGAACCCGTATATCCAGTACATACATGCATTGTGTTTGGCAAGGTTGGGTGGCGAGCATGACCAAGTTGAAGAAACGTTAAACCTAAAGCCGTTAGCAGAATTTTCAAGCCAAGTTAAATGGCCTGAAAAGTTTATTTCGCTTTGCATTCAGGAAAGATCGGGACAGATTCCAAAGGAATTGCAAAGTATGAAATCCGATTCTGGCGACAATCCAAATTATGCGTTTCCGCTTAGAGATGTGGGGACTCAATTCAAAGTCGAATTTCGGAAGGCTTCGCGAACTCAATCGTTGGGTTCTCTGTCATATGGGCAGTTAATGAGAGAGGCCTATCCCGGGGCTGTTTATTACTATGCCACATTGCCATATAGAGTTACAAAGGTGTTTTCTAATTCAAAAATAGTTCTTGTAAGAAAAGAAAGACGATACACAACTAAACCCCAAGCACTTCCCACGATGATTTTTCCCAATTTGCAAGAAGAACTGTATCAAAGTTATTCTCAAGGCAAGTTGATCTGCCTTGAAAGCCATTTACAAGTACGCGAACTTATAAATGGATTTAGGGAACGACGGGGTAACCCTCCCCTAAAATAGTACCAGTGAGAAGTGGAAAAACTCGTGGCAAAA
>JBBIKC010000060.1:0-11601 GCA_037445635.1 Chloroflexota bacterium | reverse complement strand
GCTCCACGCTGACCAAAGCCGCCTCGTTCTGTCTCCCCTTGTGCTGCGGCTACGAGATCAGCGTCCCCGCCACGAAGACCTTTACCAACCAGGTCGTGACCTTTCTGTATCTGGCCTACAAAATGGCGGGGCGCGACGTGCGTGAATTGGACGCGATTCCCGACCTGATGGACAAAACGCTTGAAATGGTCGCGCCGCAAATCGAGGCCATCGCCAAAGACATCAACGAGTGGAACGATTTGTACTGTCTCGGCTACGGCGCGACGCTCGCCATCGCGATGGAAGGCGCGCTGAAACTCAAAGAGATCACCTACGCTCACTGCGAAGGGATGCTCTCGACCGAGTTCAAACACGGACCGCTCTCCGCGGTGAGCAAGGGCTTCCCCATCATTTTCGTTTCGGATGGAAGCGCAACGCCGCTCATCATCAGCGGACTCAACGAGGTGAAAGTGCGCGGCGCACGGACAATCGTCATCGCTGAAGAAGATGCACGCCTGCGCGCCAACGCGGACGACCTGATCGTCCTCCCCAAGTCGGACCCACAGATTTCGGCCTTGCTTGGCGTCCTGCCATTGCAATTGCTGTCGTATCACATGAGCGTGATGCGCGGATTCGACCCCGACTTCCCGCGGAATTTGTCCAAGACGCTGACGGTGGATTGACCCCTCCGCCCCTATTGTGGCACCTCCCCCAAATAGGACGAGAAAAAGTCTGCATGCGGATTCAAAGTGCATATCATCGGATTTGGAGGAGGCTGGGTGGGGGTCCCGATTTCCCGAGGAATTTATCGAAGACATTGACGGTCAAGTGTTCTTTTCAAACGTGAAGAGCACGGGCAGGATTGGCTGCCAGCCTCTTGACAAATAGATAAACTTCGATATAATATCACATAGATAATTATCTATGAAACTGAATCCTGTCCTCTTCGCCAAGGCCATCGCCGACGAGACGCGCCAGAAGATCATGGGGCTGATCTGCTGCAACTGGCTCTCGGTCAGCGAGATCGTGGAAAAACTCGACGTGTCCCAGCCCACCGTCTCGCATCATCTTGCGATCCTGCGCGAGGCGGGACTGGCAGATGTCCGCGAAGAAGGCAAGCAGACGTTTTATACGCTAAACCAGGAGCGCGTTGTGGTTTGCTGCGGGCAGATCATGCTCAAGTTCGCTCCAGAGTCTGAAACAACCAAAAAGATCGCGGCCTGACCGCCCCTTTTTTTGACAACATACATAGACATTCATCTATATAAAGGAGAACCATGACCACCCCATCCCCCACCCCAATTCACGAAGCCGTTCGCGAGCATTACGCGGAGCGGATCAAAAGCAACGCGTCTTGCTGTGGACCGTCAAACTGTTGCGCCCCCGAAAGCAGCCTCTACCCCGCGGATCTGCTTGCCACCCTGCCCGAGGGCGAATCCGCTGTCAGTTATGGCTGCGGCGACCCGATCACGCTCGCATCGCTCCAGCCTGGACAGGTCGTCCTTGATCTCGGTTCGGGCGCGGGACTCGATTGTTTCTTCGCCGCGAAAAAGGTCGGCGAGACGGGGCGTGTCATCGGCGTGGACATGACTCCCGAAATGGTAGCCCGCGCCAGGTCCAGCGCGACGCGGCTCGGAATCCAGAACGTGGAATTCCGTCAGGGTTATCTCGAAGATTTACCGGTTGACTCCAACAGCGTGGACGTCATCATCTCGAACTGTGTCATCAATCTCTCGCCCGACAAGCCCAAAGTCTTTGCGGAGGCCTTCCGCGCCTTGAAGCCTGGCGGCAAGTTCGCGGTCTCGGACATCGTCACCGACGGACCGCTGCCCGAGGCGGTGAAGCAAAGCCTGAGCGCGTGGGCGGGATGCGTGGCGGGCGCGGTCGAAGCGAAGGAATATATCGGCATGATGGAGGCGGTTGGGTTCACAGACATTTCGGTCAGCCCTGTGTTTTTCGACAAGGAAACGGTGGACAACGCGCTGAATGAAATGAAACTTGATGTGAGTGCCTATCCGCGCGAGTCGGTTTATAAGGCAGTGTACAGCGCGAAGATTACGGCATATAAGCCTGCGTGACATACTGGTTCCAAACATCAAAGCGACGGCTGAAACGCCGTCGTTTTTTTCTTAACCTCCTGTAATCTTCCCGCCTTGACAGTGCAATGGTTCGCAAGTAAAACCATTTCAAACAAGGAGAAATATGAAAATCGTAACCGATTGCGCGGCGGACATGCCCGCCGAAGAACTTGAAAAACTGGGAGTGGTGCAAGCCCCCTTGTTCATTCAATTCCCCGAAGGCGAAGTGAACTCCGCCGACATCAGCGCCGACGCGTTCTACGATCGGCTCGAAGCCATGCGTCCGCAAATCCCGACTACGGCCATGCCGTCCACGGGACTGTTCGCGGAGTTGTATCGCAAGGTCGCGAAGGCGGGCGAGAAGATTCTATCCATTCACATCTCATCAGGACTAAGCGGCACGATCAACGCGGCGCGCGAGGGCGGCGAACAGGCCAAACCCGAAGCGGAGGTCAGTTTCTGGGATACGCTCACCCTCTCCGGCGGGGAACGATTCCAGGTCATCGCGGCCGCGCTGGCGGATAAGGCGGGCTGGGCGATGGAGGCGATCAAGTCGCGGCTGGAAAAAATCCGCGAGAAGACCGAGGTCATCTACACGCTCGACACACTGGAGTATCTCGCGCGCGGCGGACGCATCGGACGCGTCAAGGCCATCGCAGGCGCGCTGCTGAACCTCAAGCCCGTCATCCGCGTGGACACGGACGGCAAATACAGCACCGTCAAAACCGAGCGCACGATCGGCAAATCCATCGCCGCCATCGCCGACCATCTGCTGGAAAAATACGCACAGGCGCCCGTCTGGGTCACTGTGCTGCATGGACGTTTCGCGGAAAAAGCCGAGGCGCTGGCCGCCGAACTCAAGCAAAAACTCAACGTCGCCAAACTCGAAGTAATGCGCATCTCACCCGTGCTGGGCGTGCACACCGGCCCCGGCATCGTCGGCGCGGCGGTGGTGCCGATGGAGTTGATGGGAGATTTGGCATAGAAAAACGACCTGACGGGCGAAACTCGTCAGGTCGTTTCGATTCAGGCGTCCTCCTGCAGCAGAGGCCGCCGAATTTACTCCACGTAAATCTCCACGTGCTCGCCGTCCTTCTCGTCCATCACATCAATGATCTTGCCGGTCATCCCAGACCGCAGGGCGTTCATCACGTTGTTCATATCCACGCCCTCCACTTCGGGGGCAAAGTGCGCGCCAATCTTCATGCCGGCGTCCACCAGGTCGAGTGGAATCTGAACGGAGGCCTTCGAGCGTCCTGAGTTCACGTCCGTGACGCGGATGCGCAGCCAGCGCGGCGCGCCGGGCGGACGCGGCACATTGGGCATCCCAGGTCCGCGGCGCCCCTCGGTCAGCGCCGCCAGCAGTTTGGCACCTTCCTCCGCGCTGATCTTCCCCTCCTCGATCATCTTCAGGATTTTCATTCGCTCTTCAGTGGTCGCCATGACGCACCTCCTTATCCGATATAAACCTGCACGCGCTCGCCGTCCTCGTCATCGTTGGCATTGACGATCAATGGGGATTTCGATGAGGCGGTCGCCTTCACCAGGTCCGCCATATTGGCGGCGCGTTGCCGATCCATGCCTTTGATGTGGTGACCGAAATTCCTCAGCGCCCAGCCGACCAGTCCCAGTGGGACGGGGAATCCCAGGGTAATGCGCTCGGGATGTTCCCCGGGCTTCTGTTGGACGTCCACGAACAGCCAGCGCGAATTGTGCCCGCCCGCCCCCAGGGCCAGAATCAACACGCCAAACAGGAACGGAAACCACATGCAATAAAACCAGAACCCAAATCCCGAGGCCTGCATCGCCCAATACATCAACAGGCCGCTGACCAGGATGATTCCGACGCCGATCCAGACGGGGATCATCGCGAAACGGCGGGCGCGCGCCGCGACCTGTTCGAACTCCGGCGCGTCGGTCTTTTCTGACCCCGGAGCGGGCGCGGCCTCGATGACTTCCACCGTCTCTTCGGGCGCGTTCTCCTCCAGCGCCCTCATCAGGCGCATGGCTTCCTCGGACGAGATTTTACCATCCTCGACCATTTTCAAAATCTGGCGTCGTTCCTCTGCAGACATGGTTCGATCCTTCTATCCGCCGAGCGCCGAGAGCAGTTTCTCCGCTTCCTCGGTGGTGATCTTCTTTTCGGCCAGCATGCGCAGGATGGCCATGCGCTCCTCGTCCGAGACCGGCTCGCCGACCGGGCCCGTGGACGCGGGCGCCCCTCCCGGGAACATATCCCAGTTCCAGCGTCCCACGCGCGCGTTGACCTTGACACGCGCCCGCTGGGAAGCGCGGCGCGCGGCGGCTTCCGCGCGGCGCGTGGCTTGTTGCACACGCCGATTGATCCGCTCGCCAAAATCGGCCGGGAGAGGCCAGTCGCGGTCAAAGTCGGCGAACTCGGACGCGTCCTCCCATTCCTCCGCCCGGCTGGTGACTATGATGTCACCCTCTGCTGAAAGTGAAATGGTGGCCGCGCCGTTTCCCAAAACAAAGGCGCGCGGGTTTTCATTTGTTCTCGTCGCCGCACCGGGCAATTGAACGTGAATGTCCTCCGCGTCGCGCGCCGTCAGTGAAAAAGCCGCGTCCACCGCTTCGGGCAGGTGCAGGAGGATGTCGTCTTCGGTTGTCACATTGATAACGGTACCCGCCCGCGGGTCCAAGTGAAGAACGGCGTCACCAGAGACAGTTGCGTTCACGTTTCCCGAAACAGCCTGCAGGTACAGGTCCTCTTCGACCGAGGAGAGGGTCACATTGCCCTGCACGTCGCGCAGGGACGCGTCACTGCTGACCTCGCCGATGCTCACATCGCCGGTCACGCCGCGCAGACTCAGGTCCCCTTCCAGCGCGCCCAGCGTGACCGGGCCGACCTGGCGCATGGACAGGTCGCCCATCACAGAGCCAAACGAAATAGGGCCGTTTACCCCGTGCACGCGCACGTCGCCGGCCGCATGATCCACTTGCAGGCTGGCGCCGATTGGAATGCTGACCGATAGATCGTCGTCGCAGGTGACCGTAACTTCGCCGCCGTCCTGCCTCAGTTCCAGGATGTCGTCCGACTTGGCCATGATTTCCTCTCTTTCCCATCCGGTCACTTTAAGATCCCCGGGCGCGGCCGGGATGACGATACGCACATTCGGTTCGACTTTAATGGACTTGCGAAGCATGATTTACTCCTCCTCGCCGCGCAACAGGCGCATGGCATTCTCGGCGGAAATCTTGCCGCTGTTCAGGTCGTCGAGGATGGCGCGGCGCTGTTCGTCCGTGATCTCGGGCGCCTCTTCCCGGCCGGGCTCGAAGCCCATGGCGCGGATGACATCGTGCAGGCGGTTGCGGATGGTCGGATAGGAAAGCCCCAGTTCGCTCTCCATGCGGTTGATCTTGCCCTCGCAGCGGACGAAAGTCACGATAAAATCGAGTTGTTCGGCCGAGAGGTGCGCGAACGATCCCGCCGTGAACCGGCCTTCGATGGCCGTATCGCAGGACGGGCAATGAAGACGGGTAACTGTCAGTTCCGCCTGACAGACCGGGCAACGGGTTGGGGCAGGGTGCATTTCGGCCTCCGGCTTGAAAACATCAAAGACTTAATTGAAAATCTAAATTTATTATAGCAATTAATTAAAATTTGTCAAGTACAATCTCAATATTATCAAAATTGCCTGCGTCTTTTGGAGACCGAATGATCCGTTCCCTGTATTACCAGCCCGGCAAGCCGCTCCAAACCGACCTGAAGCCTGCGGATTTCCCCCGCGCGGTTCGCAAGCCCCGCGGCCTGCTCTGGGTGGACTTCACCGGCGAGTCACCGGAAATCTGCCAGCCCATCCTGGAGCGATTTGGGTTCCATCCTCTTGCCATTGACGACGCGCTGGCAGAGAGACACGTCCCAAAAGTGGACGACTGGGGCGATTACCTATACATCGTACTCGACACAATCAGCCTGGCCGGGGATAACGGCGCCGGCTGGATCACTGAGACCGAGGAACTGGACGTTTTCATCGGCCGCAACTTCCTCGTTACCCATCACGATATGCAAATTCCCGCCCTAGATGAAGTCTGGTCCTCCACCCTGCGCGACCCGCGCAACCTAGGCGATGGTCCCGACCATTTGCTTTATCGGATCGTGGACCGACTGACGACTGAGCACATGCAGTTTGTCGAACAGGTGGACCTCGCCATCAATGAGATCGAAGACGAAGTGTTCGACAGGCCCACGCGCAGAACCCTCGAGCAGTTGTTCTCGCTCAAACGCGTCCTGCAATCCATGCGGCGCATCATCACCCCCCAGCGCGAAGTGCTGAACAAACTGGCCCGCGACGATTACAGCGTCATTGACCCGCGCGACCGCATCTTCTTCCGCGACGTGTACGACCACATGGTGCGCCTGCACGACCTGAACGAATCCATGCGTGACCTGGTGAGCGGCGCGCTGGACTCCTACCTCTCGGTCATCAACAACCGCATGAACGAGGTCATGAAGACTCTGACGATCATTACCACACTCTTTATGCCGCTCACATTCGTTACAGGATTCTTCGGCATGAATTTTTTCGAATCGCTGGGACTGCTCAATCACTGGACCACCAGCCTGGTTTTCTATATCACCCTCATTGGCATGTTGATACTCCCCATTGGCATGTATATCTGGATGCGCAGAAGGACGTGGGTCTAGTCATGTAGTCACTCGGGGAGTGGGCGCTCTTCAGCGCCCATTTTTTATTGAAATTTGACTTCTCAAACGCTTGACATGGAACGGATGTTCGTGTTATTATTTATTAGAACAAATAAGCGAAGAATGTCCGGGAGCGTGTGAAATGATGATGATGGCGCGTAAAAGCAAAGGCTTGAGCGAACGGCACATGAAGATTCTCAAATTCCTGGCGGAATATTGGGAGAACTTCGGCCGCCCGCCGTCCATCCGCGAGATTGGCGAAAAGGCAGGCATCTCCTCCACCTCGGTGGTCAACTACTACCTCGAGCAACTGGAAAAGATGGGCTACATCGAGCGCGAAGACCGCGTCTCGCGCGGCCTGAAACTGACCAACAAGATGGACGAATTCCTCCAGAAGACCAAGGATCTGTTCACCATCCCGGTCATCGGCCGCATCTTTGCCAGCGAACCGGTCCCGGTCCCTGCTTCCGACTTCAACCCCTACGACGCGGAAGAGAGCGTGGAGATCGCACGCAGTCTGCTTCCCGTGCGTGATACCCGCGACCTCTTCGCCCTTGAGGTGCAGGGCGACTCGATGATAGACGCCATGGTCAATAACGGCGACATCGTCGTCATGCGCAGGGTGAACAGCAACGCCGAGGCCAAGAACGGTGACATGGTGGCGGTCTGGCTCCCGGAGCGCGACGAGACGACGCTCAAGTATTTCTACAAGGAAAGCAATCGCTATCGTCTCCAGCCCGCCAACCCGACTATGGCCCCCATTTACGTGGACAAGCGCGAAGAATTACAGATCAAAGGTAAAGTGGTCATGGTCATCCGCAACGTTGAATCTGTGGCGGCTTGACCGTCCGGCAGGAATCAAAAAGACGGCTCCCAGCGGGCCGTCTTTTTGATTGTAAACCGAGGAAGAAACTAGGCGAGTTCGACGACCGCGCCGGCTTCCTCGAGTTTCTTCTTGGCATCCATCGCGGCATCCTTGCCCGCGCCGGATAGGACCTTCGAGCCGGCGGTCTCGGCCATGGTCTTGGCATCGCCCAGACCGAGGTTCGTCAGCTGGCGGATGACCTTGATGACCTCGATCTTCTTCGGACCGGCGTCCTTGATGACCACATCGAACTCGGTCTTCTCTTCGACAGGCTCGGCAGCCGCGCCGCCAGCCGCGCCGCCCGCGACGGCGGCCATCGCTACCGGGGCAGCCGCAGAGACGCCCCACTTCTCTTCGAGCATCTTCACGAGTTCCGCGGCCTCGAGCACGCTGAGTTCGCTCAGGGATTCGACCAGTTTTTCCAGATTAGCAGCCATTGTTACAAAGCTCCTTGCTTGTTAGTGAATGAATTAAACGACAGTTGTTACGCTTTCATCAAGCCGCCGCGGGTTTGTCCGCATAGGCCTTGAGGACGGCGGCCAGCGAACGGGCCGGTTCCGCCAAAGTGCGTACGAGTTTGCCGGCCGGGGCCTGCAGCACACCCAGCAGCCGAGCGCGCACGACGGGCAGCGGCGGCAGGTCAGCCAGGGCTTTGACCTGGGCGGCATTGAGCACTTGCACGCCCATGAAGCCGCCTTTGACCTTGGCAAATTCCATGCCTTTAATGACTTCAGTCAACGCCTTGGCAGTCGCAGCAGCGTCCGAGAATGCAAAGCCGATCGCCGTGCTTTTCTCGAACATGTCCTGCGGGACCGTCATGCCTTTTGCTTCGAAGGCCCGTTTCGCCAGCGTGTTCTTGACAACGTGGAACTCGCCGCCGGCCTCGCGGATCCTGGCGCGGATCGCGTCCATCGCCTGCATCGTCGCGCCCGTGTATTCCAGCAGGATCACGGCCTGACTGCGGCCCAGCCAGTCCTGATACTGGGCCAGCACTTCTTCCTTGCGCTGTTTGGATATAGCCAAAAGAAAATCACCTCCTTTCAACAAAAAGTCTTCGCCACTCGCTTCGCGAGGCAAAGACTTTCTGCAACCCCGGGAGGGGATAACGGCACTTTCGAGCCGCTGTGTTTGCATCAGTCTCCGCCTGAGCAGGATATTAAGCCCTGGGCACAATCCGCAGGGCGCCCGCCGTCATGGGCGAAGTGGCTGGCTGAGTGATGCGAATATTTCTACTCGCTTGCCTCCATGGAAAGAGCCAGATTCGGGTCCACTTTGACGCCCGGACCCATGGTGGTCGCGACCGTGATGCGTTTGATGTAAACGCCCTTGGCGCCCGCCGGCCGCGACTTGTTCAGCGCGTCCATCAGCGCCGCGAAGTTGGCATGAAGTTTTTCGGCGTCGAACGAAGCCTTGCCAATCGAGACATGGATGTTCGCCGTCTTATCGAGACGGAACTCCACGCGGCCGGCCTTGGCCTCTTGGATCGCGCGCGCGAGGTCTTCGGGATTGACCACCGTTCCCGCCTTGGGATTCGGCATCAGTCCGCGCGGACCGAGCACGCGCCCCAGGCGTCCGACCTTGCCCATCATGTCTGGGGTCGCGATCGCCACGTCGAAATCCAGCGCGCCACCCTCGATCTTCTTCAACGATTCGTCGTCATCCGCGACCAGGTCCGCCCCGGCCGCGCGGGCATTGGCCGCGCCGTCACCTTGGGCAAACACCAGCACGCGGACGGTCTTGCCCAAGCCATACGGCAGGACGACCACATCGCGCACCTGCTGATCCGCCATGCGCGGATCGAGCCCGGTGCGCAGGTGCACTTCCACCGTGGAATCGAACTTCGTCGTGCTGGTCTCGCGCACCAGCGCCATCGCCTCCCGCGGCGAATAAAGTTTTTCCTGATCCACTTTGGCCGCGGCGGCCACATATTTCTTCCCGTGTTTGGTCATGGTTTCCTCCGTGGTTCAAACGGACCGCTTCACGGCGGCCCTCCCACAAATTAATCTGTGACGGTCAGCCCCATACTGCGGGCCGTGCCCTCGATCTGGCGCATGGCACCTTCGATGTCGATCGCGTTCAGGTCCTTCATCTTCAATTCCGCGATTTCCTTGACCTGCGCCCGCGTCACCTTGCCGACCTTGTCCTTGTTTGGCACGCCCGAGCCCTTCTCAACGCCCGCCGCTTTCCGCAACAGGACTGCTGCAGGCGGCGTCTTCAGGACGAAGGTGAACGAACCGTCGGTATAAACCGTGATCTCTGCCGGGAGCACCTCGCCCGCCCGGTTCGACGTGCGGGCATTGTACTCCTTGCAGAACTGCATGATGTTGATGCCGTGACCCGCCAGCGCCGGGCCGATCGGCGGCGCAGGGTTGGCTTTACCGGCCTCGATTTGCAGACGAACGATTGCTTTTAGTTTCTTTGCCATATCTACTCCTTGTGGTTTTAGCGGGCCATTTCGGGAGGCCCTCCCACCGATTCAGGCCGTCCATCGGCCTGCCACCGTCAAAATTACGCTTTCTCCACCTGGAGAAAGTCCAACTCCACCGGCGTTTCGCGCCCGAAGAAGTTGACCATCACGCGCACCTTCGTGCGCTCCATGTCAATCTCCGCAACGTGGCCGCGGAAATCATTGAACGGCCCATCCACAATGCGCACCCGTTCGCCCACTTTGAACGAGACCTTCACCGTTGGGGCCTCCGCCTCCATGCGTTTGACGATCTGCGCTACTTCCTCCGGGCGCAGCGGCGTGGGCAGATTACCCATGCCGACGAAACCGGTCACGCCCGGCGTATTACGCACCACGTACCACGACTCCTCCGTCAGGGCCATATTCACGAGAACGTAACCGGGGAAGATGTGGCGTTCTACCGTACGGCGTTTGCCGTCGCGCACTTCCACTTCTTCCTGGGTGGGCACGACCACATCGAAGATCTTGTTCTTCATGCCCATGGTTTCGATGCGCTGTTCGAGATTATGGCGAACCTTGTTCTCGTAACCCGAGTAGCAATGGACGACGTACCAAGCCGGGCCTTCATCGGACGCGCCCGCCGCGCTTGCAGGCGCAGGCGCAGGCTGGGCCGCCGCTTCCGGCTCCAAGACGGCCGGCTCGTCTGCCGGCGGCTGGACTTGATCCACGGTCTCAACCGGCTCTTCGGCAGGCGCGTCCGCCGCTTCCTCGGACGAAAGAGCGGGCGCGTCCGCCGCTTCAGAATCCGAAACGACCGGTTCGCTCCGCGGCGTCTGAATCGCATCAGCCGCCTCGACCGGCTCCTGTTCATACTGTTCCTTCGGATCCTGCTCGTCCATCAAAACCTCAATCTCAAATTTTGGGCTATACACCCAGGGCCAGGTCAATGAGCAACCCGGCGCCCAAATCCACCAGACTCAACACGAGCCCCATAACCACCATAACGACCAACACGATCCCTGTCAACTGGCGGACTTCCGACCAGGTGGGCCAGGAGACCTTGCGGAGCTCTCCGACCGTCTCGCGCACGAACCGCTGGATGGCGTTTTGCTTTTTTTCCTTCTCAGCCAAGGCAGACTCCTTACACTACTCTTTACGGCTAAAACGCCGCCTCGCAGACGGCGTCAGCCTTCAGGCAGGCCAGGCAGGAATTGAACCCACAACCGCTCGTTTTGGAGACGAGTGCTCTACCAATTGAGCTACTGGCCTTCATTGATAGCCAGATAGTCGCCTAGTCTTATAGTCTGATTGTTTGGAAATTCCGGTAACGTGCTGACTATCTGACTATTCGACTATCCGGCCATATGACTATTTGGTCTCGCGATGCAACGTATGCTTGCGGCAACGAGGACAGTATTTATTGAACTCGAGCCGGTTTGGATCGTTGCGGCGGTTCTTCTCGGTCGTGTAGTTGCGCTCCTTGCAGTCACCGCACTGAAGTGTAATGACCGGGCGCACGTCTTTCTTCTTGGAAGCCATGCCTTACCTTCTTACTCGATGATCTTGGTGATGACGCCGGCGCCGACGGTCAGGCCGCCTTCGCGGA
>JBBIKC010000059.1:0-11743 GCA_037445635.1 Chloroflexota bacterium | reverse complement strand
CCGCGTTGATGACGGGTTTGCGCGCCGCCTTGGCCGCGATGGCCGCCGATCCCGTCTCGGGATGGCGCAGCACGATCACGTCCGCGTAACATTCGAGCGTGCGCACCGTATCCGAGAGGCTCTCGCCCTTCGTCACCGACGAGTACTTCACCTCGTTGATCGGGATAACCGAGCCGCCCAGCCGTTCCATGGCGGCGGTGAACGACGACGAGGTGCGCGTGGAAGGCTCGTAAAAAAGGTTGGCAAGGATCTTGCCCTTGAGCAGGTCGAACGTGCCGACGCGCTCGACCATCGTGCGCATCTCGTGCGCCACGGCGAAAACATATTCCAGGTCTTCGCGGTTGAACTGCTTGACCGAGATGATGTCCTTGCCATACCAGGGCGCGGTGCGCTGGTCGCCGAAGGGCAGGTGGGGGTTATTGGGTTGGGTGGGCATGTTTGGTCTCCTGGTCTGATAGTCGTTGGTCTTTTGGATAATCGGGACTCTGGTTGCAGGCTGAGGGCGAATCCCGTTTAATCACGTTTTTCTGGCTTCAAATTCTTTCGCTCGGACTCGCGCGGGGAGCAGGGTTGATTCCGTTTCGACAGTTCATCTACGCCCTCACATTTTTCCCATACCCCGCCTCGACGAGGATCTTCCCGTCGCGGCAGGCTTCGCGTCCGCGCAACACCACCTTGCGTACGCGTCCCTTCACCTTCCATCCCTCGAAGGGAGTCCAGCCACAGCGGGTGAAGTGGTTCGCGGCCTCGATCTCGTACTCCGCCTGCTCGTCCATTTCGATCCATGTTTCGGGTTGTTCGGGGAGGTGAAAGATGCGGCGCGGGTTGGCGTACATTTTTTCGAGAATATGGTCAATGGTTAATCGTCCTTCGCTGACGGCGGTGAGAAGTAGAGGCAAAATTGTTTCGAGGCCTGGAAAGCCTGGGGGAGGGTTATCGGAATCTTTTTCTTCCAAAGTGTGCGGCGCGTGGTCGGTGGCGAAGCAGTCAATGACATCCAGGTTTTCCCACAACGCGTCCACATCTTTTTGGGTCGCCAATCGCGGGCGAACCTCTTTACGGCCATTCACCCTCACCCCTAACCCCTCTCCCCGCTTCGACTTCGCCGGCGCTCCGCTCAGCGCGAGTGGGAGAGGGGAATCTGCCGTAAGAAACAAATGATGCGGACACACCTCACACGTCACCTTGATTCCCTTTTCCTTCGCGGCTTTGATGAGCAGGATTTCCTCTCGCAGTGAAACATGTGCAATGTGAACGGGTCGGTCATAAAACGCGGCGAATAAAATCCCCGCCGCCATCGTCCGCGATTCGGAGTGCAGGACGATGGGGTAGTCCTTTGGAAATTTTTCGAAATGCGGCATCCAAAGGGTCATGTCATCGAGGCGCAGTTCGCCGAAGGTGGAGTCGAGGTACATTTTCAGGCCCGCGGCGCGTAGGGGCAGATCTGCGTGTCTGTCCCAGTCCGCGTTGTCGGGCCCTGCGCCGACGTATTGGGCGTAGTCACAACGCGCTTTTTGCTTCGCGGCAGACAAAGCCACATCGAGCGTCGAATTATCGAATATCGGGGGCTTTGTGTTGGGCATGGCCAGAATCATGGTTATTCCGCCAGCGAGAGCCGCCTGTGTGGCAGTATCCCAATCTTCCTTGTAGGTTTGTCCTGGTTCGCGCACATGGACGTGAGGGTCAATTAAGCCGGGGAGTTTGAGCATGGTTCCTCTGCCTCACCCCAGCCCTCTCCCTGCCCCTTTGGGGGCGCTTCGCGAGGAGAGGGAGCGGCAAGGTACAAAAAAAAGAGAGCCGCTAAAAGCGACTCTCTGGGCTTTGGAAAAGGGACACAGGCACTCCAAAGAAGTGCGGGCAGATTAATCGTTTGAGTAAAGCATGTCCAGACATTGCGGCGAATTTTACGCTGATTCGCGGAGATGTCAAGGGCGGGATGAGGCCGCGAAACGGGGACAGGCGCGAGATCGGTACGACGCGGGGAGTCTCAAAAAGGAATGACAATCGTCACTCAAGTCAACGCGGGGCGGATGATATAATCCCGCGCATCATTTTCGCAAGGAGATAGGAAAGATGGCATATCAGCATGTCAAAGTCCCCGCGGGCGGGGCAAAGATTTCAATTCAGAACGGGAAGTTACAGGTTCCAGACAATCCCATCATCCCGTTTGTCGAAGGCGACGGCACCGGCCGCGATATCTGGCGCGCCTCGGTGCGCGTGTTCGACGCCGCGGTGGAGAAGGCCTACGGCGGCAAACGCAAGATCCATTGGATGGAAGTGTACGCGGGCGAGAAGTCGTTCAAGATGTTCCAGACCTGGCTGCCCGACGAAACGACCGAGGCGTTCAAGGAATTCCTGGTGGGGATCAAAGGCCCGCTCACGACTCCCATCGGCGGCGGAATCCGTTCCCTGAACGTGGCGCTTCGCAAACTGCTGGACCTGTACGTGTGCCAGCGGCCGGTGCGTTATTACAACGGGGTGCCTTCCCCCGTTAAGCACCCCGAATACGTGGACATGGTCATCTTCCGCGAGAACACGGAGGATATTTACACGGGTATCGAGTTCCAGTATGGGACGGAAGAGAATCGGAAATTCAAGGAATTGTTCAAAGAAGCCTTCCCGAAGGAATACGCCAAAATGCGCTTCCCCGATACGGCCGGCATCGGCTTCAAGCCCGTGTCCGTTGAGGGCACCGAGCGCCTGGTTCGCGCCGCCATCACCTGGGCGCTGGCGAACAAACGCAAGAGCGTAAACCTGGTCCACAAGGGCAACATCATGAAGTTCACGGAAGGCGCGTTCAAGGACTGGGGCTACACCCTCGCCAAGCGCGAGTTCCGCGACCAGATTGTCACCGAACGCGAGTCGTGGATTCTGGGCAACAAGGAAGCCAACCCGAATCTCACTGTGGAAGAAAACGCCCGCATGATCGATCCCGGCTTCGACATGATGTCGCCCGCGCAACAGGCGGAGATCAAGGCAGAAGTGGAAGAGGCGCTGAAGTTGTGGCCGACGCATGGCGACGGCAAGTGGAAAGGCAAATTGCTCATCAAGGATTCCATCGCCGACGTAACCCTGCAATTTGTGCTCATCCGCCCGCGCGATTACGATGTGATTGCCACGATGAACCTGAACGGCGATTACCTGTCTGATGCGCTGGCGGCGCAGGTGGGCGGGATTGGCATCGCGCCGGGCGCGAACATCAACTATGTGACCGGTCACGCCATCTTCGAGGCCACGCACGGCACCGCGCCCAAATACGCCGACCTGGACAAGGTCAACCCCGGCTCGGTCATCCTCTCTGGCGAGATGATGCTGCGCTATATGGGCTGGACCGAGGCGGCGGACTTGATCGTCAAGGGTATGGAAGGCGCGGTCGCGGCGAAGACGGTGACGTACGACTTTGCGCGTTTGATGGAAGGCGCGAAGGAGGTCAAGTGCTCGGAGTTCGGCGACGCGATCATTAATTGGATGGATAAGACGCCTCCAGTGTCGAAGGTTGAAGGCGGTGCCCTGAGCGCGTCGAGGGTCGCGGCGAAAGCGGCCAAGCCTGCCAAAAAGGCTGTCAAGAACGTTGTAAAGAAAACTGTAAAAAAGGGAGCCGCCAAGAAGAAAGTTGCAGTCAAGAAATCTGCCAAGAGGACAACGGCAAAGAAAAAACCGAAGAAATAGGCCAGTAAAAAGTCGGGACCCATGTCCCGACTTTTTGTATGATTACTTCGACAGGTCCACTTTGATATCCTTTGTCTGTGCGTCTGTGACAGCCTCAAATTCAACTGGGGTTTCTACGAGTTCTTCAGCTTTTTTGATTTTTGATATGCCAGCACAATTTGAATTGTGCCTAATATTCCTGAAAGAAAGAACAGGATAAAAAACATCCAGGTGCCCAGGTCCCCAAAATCAATCTGGCGGGCCGGAGGAACACTGGCATTGGTCATGAGTGTTCCGATGATGGGTAATAGACCGCCTGCGAGCAGGTTCAGTCCAAGCGTGAAATACTCCGACACGGCCCCGCGCCTGATGCTTAGAATCCACGCGCCCGCCGCTGGTGTGATGAACGCGGAAGCATAGATGCGGGCGTGGAATGCATCCACGTTCCAGGGCCAGAAACCGGTCAGTGCTTCGGGCGCAAACAACAGGCCGGCCCCATACCCGCCGCCAAGCAGGGCAAAGGTCAACAAGGCGATGCGCCAGATTGGAGACATATCAGCAGGATTCGATACACCTACGCCGCGTGACTGTAACAAAAACACGGCTGAACTGATGGGCAGTAAAAAGTACAAGGGCCAGAAGATCAGGAATGTCGAAGGACGCTCCCAGGCAAAGGCATCCCAGTGAAGGAGCATGACAACCATGATCAAGGTGGTGAAAACAAGAATCATCCAGAGAATCAGTCGGCCCGGCGTCCAGCGGGCCGTGAACCAAAAGATGATCAACGGTATATAAGCCGCAAAATAGATGGCTCCAACGAAGCGGGCATTGAATGGAGGGATGGTCCATGCCCATAATCTTTCAGCCGGACCGGGAAAAAAGAACAACAAAACTGCGGCAATGAATACAACACAACATTCGATTGCGATCACAAGCCGCAGAAATGCAGGGATGCGGGGATTATCGGATGAATGGTCGAACACAATTCACCGCCTATGCAAGAACCTGTTTGCTTTGGGGAACAAAAAACCCGAGATACAAACCGATGACCGCTTCGAGACCGTGCAGCCAGATATCGTGTCCATACAAAGGCAGGATGCCGAAGCTGGTATGAAGCCCCGGCACCATTCCCATGAAGGTAAAAATGCCCAGAACCACCCCAAGGAATCGGGAGAATTTTCGCGACAGGGAGTAATTGCGAAACGAGACAACACCAAAGACGCCGACGCAAAAATGGAATATATTGTGCAGGGCATTCACTGGGAAAAGGCCGAGCAACAAGCCGTAATTGGAATCGATGATCAAAGATGGGGCTTCAATTGGCGGGGTATGGGTGAATAGAGGCATGAAACCAGCAATCCCCGCAAGGACAAACGCAACACCGACTACAAGCGCAAAATATCGGGTTACCTCAGTAATCCTTGGCATAGTGTCTCCTCAATAAAGCGTCATGGACGTACTCTAAAGTTTCCGAATTATAGCCCATCATGAATTGAAAATACAACAAGGCCGTCTCGAGCGAGGCGGCCTTGTTGCTTCATCTTGAACTGATTTATGGCGTCGCGGTGGGAACAGGCGTCGGCGGGACGAACAGCGCGGCGGCCTCTTCTGCCGTTTGCGGCATGCCATTCATGATCCAGCGGATCCACACGTCAATCACATTCGGTTTGAGCGTGCTCTTGGGCGGCATGACGCCGATGATCTCTTCGCCGTTCTCATCGAGGATGGCATGTCCCTGGATGACCTGCAACAGGTAGGAGTTCTCGTCACCGGCAATGATGTTGAAATCAACGTTTTCGCCCGTGGTGAGGATCTCCTCGTAAGTGGTCATCAGGTAGTCGTTGTTATCCTTGCCGGCGCGGTGACAGGAGACGCAGTAGCGTTTGACGATGGGCGCGATGTGCACCTCATAGGAGGGCACCTCGCCGTCGGCGAGCGGCGGGAACAACTCGGGAATCTCGGGCGCTTCGAAGCGGTCATCCCACATATAGCGCATGAAGACGACAATGGAATCAATCTCACTCTTGGACAGTCCCTCGGGATTGTAGGCCTTGCCGAAGGGATTCATGCCCGCGTCCGGGCGGCCGTAGGCGATGATCTCGGCCATGGAGGCGTCATTGATCGTGTAGAGCACGTCGCGGCTGTTGATGGGGCTGATCTCCTCGCCCTCCAGTCCCTCTACGCCTTCGATGACAGTGACCTTGCCGTCGTCGCCGTGACATTCCACGCAGTGGACGGAATACAGGTCCTGGCCCGCGGTGATTTGGTCCACGAGGGTGGAGGCGACGGCGGTTTCCTCTGCGGCGGGCGCGGGGGCGAGCGCGAGCACCGCGGCGGCGAATCCGATCATCGAGACGGCGGCCAGGCCCGAGGTCCAGGCCATGATGCGGACGGCGTTTTGTTTTAGGAAATATCCCATGGCGATCAGTGCGGCCATGGTCACGCCGGGGATGAGCAGTCCCGCGATGGCCTGGAGAGTCCCAATCAAGGTCGAGCCGTCTTCAGAGACGGTGGGGATATCGGCCATCAGGGTGAGCAGGACGATGTTTACTACCAGGATGCCCATGACGGTGAGCGGCACCATGCGGCGCGTGTAATAACGATGGGGGGATTTGTCAATAAAGGGCAGGAGGGTGAGCAGGAGAATGGCAATGCCGGGGACGACCACGGTGGCGATCCATTCGATCTTGCCGAGTACCGGGATTTGCCCGTAGAGTGCGAGGAACTTGAAGAGAAACAGGAAATACCACTCCGGGCGCGGGACATAGGAAGTGTCGCTGGGATCGGCCTTGGGGGAATTTTCGACGCCGACGAAGGTGGCGAGAAGAATGAGCAGGACAAAGATACCGAGCGAGACGATGACATCCTTGAAAATGCTGTCGGGCCAGAAGCGCTCGCCGCGCTGGAGCTCGCGCTCGTATCTTTCGTTGATCTGTTGTTTGGTTTCGTCGTTCATGCTTTGCATTCCTTCAGGGAGGGAAAGCGCGAGGTCTCTTTCATCTTTCTTCTTTCGCGCCGAGGAAAGACGAAATGAAGAAAGAAGTCAGTCTTCTTTCGTCGGAAAATGCGACTCGCCGTGCTTGATGATGAGGTACAGGTGCACGCCGATGAGTCCCGCGAGGGCGGCGGGGAGCATCCAGATGTGGGCCGCGAAGAAGCGCTGGAGCGTGAGCGCGCTCAGGTTCTCGCCGCCGCGCAGGGACTTGAGGATGAACTCGCCGAGGAAGGGGACCGTTCCCGCGATCTGCGTGCCGACCGTGGTGGCCCAGTAAGCCATCTGATGCCAGGGCAGGAGGTAGCCGGTGAAGCCCATGCCGAGGGTGGCAAGCAGGAGACCGACGCCGATCAGCCAGGTCAGTTCGCGCGGATATTTGAACGAGGCGGTCACGAAGACGCGCAGCATGTGAATGAATACGACCAGCACCATCAGCGACGAGCCCCAGTGATGGATGCCGCGGATCAACCAGCCGAAGGCCACGCCGTTCATGATGTATTGCACCGAGTCGTAGGCGTGATCGGGGGAGGGGGTGTAATAAACGGTGAGGAAGATACCGGTCAAGCCCTGCAGGATGAACAGGAACAGGCTGGCCGAGCCGAGCGTGTTCCACCAGTTGCCCCTCGGCTCGGGGCGGTCGAGCAGACTTGTATAAAGGCCGCTCAGGTTAAGGCGTTCGTCCAGCCAGTCGAAAGTCTTTTTCCACAATTTCCGCATGTCATCCCCCTTTCACTTCGAGCGGGACGATGGTGATTGTGCCGTCTTCGGCGACTTGGAATTCGAAGCGGCCCAGCGGCTCGGGCGGCGGACCGTCGAGCACTTTCCCCTCTTTGGAAAATTTTGCGTCGTGGCAGGGACACAGGTACGCGCCCGCCTCGGCGTTCCAGTTCACGCGGCAGGAGAGGTGCGTACAGCGGCTGGACAGGATGAGGATGTCCTTCGGGTCTTCCGACCGCCGCAGGATGAATCCGCCGAAATTGCTGGCGGTGCGCTCCCAGCCGTTGACGCTCGTGACCGTGAACGAGAACGGATGGGGCGTGCCGACCGGAATATCCTCCAGTTTGCCCACGGCGACAGGTTTTCCCGCCTTGCTTTCACGCAGGGCGGGGTCAATTAGATAACCGATGGCGGGAATTCCAAGGATCAGGCCAATCGTGCCTCCGATTGCGGCGGCCGCGGCTTTGATGAAATCCCGCCGGCTTACAGTATCAGACATGGCAGCTCCCTTACCAGGTTCGTGAGTTTCCTCGCAACGATAAGCCAATTCGATTAGAATAGGCCACATGCAATTTTACATCTTGGATTATACGGGTCAAGCCCCTCTTTTTTAGAGGAAGTGTGGAACGAATAATCCATGAGTATTGTCACTTTTATCCAGCAAAACGTGAATGAGATAATGGGTCATCTGCTCAAGCTAGACCCTTCAAGGAGGCTTCGATGGGCTTGAAGAGAAATGTCAGCCTGCCCACAGCCCTGCGTTACAAGGGGCAGGGTCCCATGCTGACCTTCGTCCTGCACCGCATCGGCGGGCTGGGCATGGCAATTTTCATCACCGTTCATATCCTGGCATCGTTCCTGGGCGGGGACATCGGCGGATTTTTGAACGACGTTTACGAGCACTGGCTGTTCCAGATATTTATATTCTTCTGTGTACTGTTCCACGCCGTCAACGGACTGCGCATCACCATCCTGGACCTGTGGCCGAAACTGCTCGACTATTCGCGCGAAGCCATGTGGGTGGAGTGGGCGGTCTTCCTGCCCCTGTACGGCATTGCGGTCGTCGTCATCATTCAGACGGCGCTGGGAGGTTAGACATGGCGACGAAACCGAGAATTCTCCCTCTCTCGAAGCGCGGACTTAACTTCGAAATGCTGATGTGGATTTTCACGCGTTTATCGGCTCTCGCCATGTACGCGTTGATTCTGTTCGCCATCATGGGCGCGCTGGTGATGGGGGCGCGCACCCAGATGAATTTCGCGGATGTGATGCGCTGGGGTTTCATGCCCAACTCCACCCACGTCCAAAGCACGGAGGTGCCCGATCTCGAGCCGTGGTCCACGCCCTTCTGGCGTTTGACGGCCAGCGCGCTGCTGCTGGTGGCGGTGGCGCACGGCGTGCACGGGCTGGTGGTCATCGCGGACGATTACATCGTGGCGCCGCGCGGGAGGAATATTGTCCGCTTGATCAGCATCGCGTTTATGCTGACCATGATCGGTATCGGGTTGTACATCGTTTGGACTTCGTAGATATTCACCGCGGAGAGCGCAGAGTCCACAGAGATTTTTTCGGGAGCATTCTTTCATGCCAAATATTCATCAATTTGAAGTGTTGGTCGTCGGGGCGGGCGGCGCGGGGCTGATGGCTGGCCTTTACGCCTCGCGCACCGCCAAGACGGCGGTCATCAGCAAACTGTATCCCACGCGGTCGCACACGGGCGCGGCGCAGGGCGGAATCGGCGCGGCGCTCGGCAACCTCGAGGAAGACCATCCTGAATGGCACACCTACGACACGGTCAAAGGTTCGGATTATCTCGGCGATCAGGATGCGATCCAGTTCATGTGCGAGGAGGCCCCGCAGGCCATCCTCGAACTCGAACACATGGGACTGCCCTTCGACCGAACACCCGAGGGACGCATCTCCCAGCGGCCGTTCGGCGGTCATACCAACAACGAGACCGGCAAACCCGTCCGGCGCGCCTGCCATGCCGCGGACCGCACGGGTCACATGATTCTGCAAACACTGTACCAGCAGTGCCTGAAGAACAACGTCACTTTCTTCGACGAATTTCAAGTCCTGGATTTGCTGCTCGTAAACGGAAAAGCCGCGGGCGTCGTCGCGGTGGAACTCGCCACCGGCGAACTGCATACTTTCCATGCCAAGGCCGTCATCTTCGCCACAGGCGGACATGGCCGTATCTTCGAGGTGACCTCCAACGCCTACGCCTACACGGGAGACGGCGCGGCGATCTTCCTGCGCCGCGGCCTGCCGCTCGAAGACATGGAATTCTTCCAGTTCCACCCGACGGGCATCTACAAACTCGGCATCCTCATCACGGAGGGCGTGCGCGGCGAGGGGGGCGTGCTCATCAACGGCGCGGGCGAACGCTTCATGCCCAAGTACGCGCCGACCGTCAAAGACCTGGCCTC
The DNA here is from genome assembly GCA_037445635.1 of Chloroflexota bacterium. Lineage (GTDB taxonomy): Bacteria > Chloroflexota > Anaerolineae > Anaerolineales > Villigracilaceae > JBFMCC01. The sequence goes on along the minus strand of JBBIKC010000059.1, from coordinate 1,954 downwards.
GCGCGACGTCATCAGCCGCGCCATTTACACCGAGATCCGCGAAGGCCGCGGCGTAAACGGTCAAAACTACGTCTGGCTGGACGTGCGGCCCGAGTCGGTCATCAAGTACGCCGCGCTGGACGGACGCACCAATCCCGACGGCTCGCCGTACATCGTCACCGCCGAGCAATTGCTGGCGAAACTGCCCGACATCGTGGACTTCAACCGCGTTTACCTCGGTATTGACCCGATGACGCAGATGATGCCGATCCAGCCGACCGCGCATTACACGATGGGCGGCATCCCGACGAACAAATTCGGCGAAGTGGTCATTGACGACGAGAACACGGTCTTCCCCGGGCTGTACGCGGCGGGCGAGTGCGCGTGCGTGTCCGTCCACGGGGCGAATCGTCTCGGCACGAACTCCCTGCTGGACCTGGTCGTCTTCGGCAAACACGCGGGGCTCAAGGCTGCGGCGTACGCGAAGAATGCCGACTGGCAGGAACTGCCTCTCGACGCGGAGGCAGATTCACGGTCCCGCTTCGAGGCGCTCAGGAATGGGTCGGGCAGGGAGAACGCGTTCGATATTTCCACCGAGATGAAGAAGGTCATGTTCGACGATGTCGGCATTTATCGCACAGAAAAGGGGATGAAGGCCGCGCTCGAAAAAGTCCGCGAGTTGAAGGAGCGTTTCAAGCAGGTGCGCGTGGCCGATACGGGGCGCATCTTCAACACCGAACTGCTCAATGCCTGGGAACTGGGCAATATGCTCGACATCGCGGAAGCGGTGGCCGAATGCGCGTTGAACCGGCAGGAATCGCGCGGCGGACATTCGCGCGAGGACTTCCCGGAGCGCGACGATCAGAACTGGCTGAAGCACACGCTCGTGTGGAAGAAGGATGGCAGGACCGTGATCGGCTACAAGCCGGTGACGATCACGAAGTATCAGCCGAAGGCGAGAGTATATTAATTTCGACCTCACCCACCCCCTGCCGCCCCGCCTTCGGCGCGGCACCCTCTCCTTCCCTCTCCCACTGGCAGAGGGAAGGGGAGGGACGGGGTGGGGATCGGAGAGGTCTGGAGGCCTTATGCAGGTATCACTGAAAATCTTCCGCTACAATCCCGAAGTGGACAAGACTTTCCGCTACGAGACCTACACCCTCGAGGCGCAGGAGACCGACCGCGTGCTGGATCTGCTCGAGCATGTGAAGGGCTATCACGACGGCACGCTGTCGTTCCGCCGGTCGTGCGCGCACGGCGTGTGCGGCTCGGACGCGATGCGCATCAACGGGCAGAATCGTCTGGCCTGTAAACTTCTGGTGCGCGATGTGGGCGATAAAATCACGGTCGAGCCGCTGCTCGGGCTGAAAGTCGTCAAAGACCTGATCGTGGATATGGAGCCGTTCTTCGATAATTACAAGAAGGTCCTGCCGTGGTTCATCAACGACTCCCCGCTTCCCGCGGACGGGAAGGAGCGCCTGCAATCTCCCGAACAGCGCGCCCGCTTCGACGAGACCACCAAGTGCATCCTGTGCGCGGCCTGCACCACCTCGTGCCCGTCGTTCTGGGCCAGCGACGATTACCTCGGCCCCGCGGCGCTGGTGACCGCGCACCGCTTCATCTTCGACAGCCGCGACGAGGCCGCCTCCGAACGCCTGCGCATCGTGAGCGAGACCTCGGGCGTGGCGCGTTGTCACACGGTGTTCAACTGCACGATGGCCTGTCCGCGCGAGATACAGATCACGAAGGCTATCGGCGAGTTGAAGATGGCGACGATTACGGGGAAGGTGGATTGAAGAAGTGATCGCCAAAGGGGGACGATGTGAGTGATCAGTGATCAGTCAGGCCGCAGGCTGTGAGGCGGGGAAGCAGGGCGCTTGACAGGGGTGCTATAATATTTTTGAAGGTTTAATCTAGTCAGCCTAATGCCTATCTTAATTTAGGATTTTAGGCGGACGAGGTGATCTAAAAGGAA
>JBBIKC010000058.1:9163-12554 GCA_037445635.1 Chloroflexota bacterium | reverse complement strand
TCGAGTCCCTGCGGCGGCGCATGGCGGAGGCGGAGCGGCAGGCGGAGGGGCTGTTTCAGTCGCTGCTGGCGGAGAGTTTTGGAGGAGGATAATCATGAATATTGGATTAGGATTTTATGAAATCTTCGCTCGAATCGTTCCAGGAGCATTTTATCTTCTTGCCTTTCTACAACTTGGTTCTATTCTCAAAATAATCCCTTTTGACTGGCAAGCATTTAATGAATTGGGAATTGTCCCTTCGCTTGGGCTGACAGTTGTTGCTTATATATTGGGAACAGCGCTTTATCCTGTTTCAATTCTGTGGCACAGACTATTCAAGCCCAAGAATGTTCAACAGAGTGCATTCATCGAGTTTCAAAAACGAAATCCTGGCTGGAGGTTTGACTTTGATGGAAAAGATTGGCGTATGCTCTTCGCGATAATTCGAAAAGGAAGCCCTGATACTGCAAATGCAATTGATAAACAGAATGCCTTGTATATCATGCTGGCAAGTATTAGTTTTGGAATAATTCTATTAGCAATCAATCAGATTGTTATGTTCTTCATGGGAGGAACGTATCTTAACATCATATATTTTGTATTGCTTATTGCTATGTCCCTCCTAGTTGCACGCGAAGGAAGGTTTTTTCAAGCGCGTTTTTATCATCTAATCTTCGAAACGATTTTGTCGCACGAAATAAAACCGGAGAATCTGGTCAAACGAGATTCGGAAACTGCCGTTCGAGGAACTAAGAAGAAATGAAGTATCCGAACCGAACCGTTGAGTATAAACAATTACGAATGCGATTTGCGGGCGTGGTGGCGCGGCGCCGCACTGAGCCTGTCGAAGTGGTCGAGTCGCTGCGGGCGGAGAGTTTTGGGGCATAGCCCCACCCGCCCTTGCGGGCACCCTCCCCAAATCCTTTGGGATTTGGGGAGGGCTGGGGTAGGGCCAGAACAGGAATCACCATGCCGCCTAGAAGATCCACGCCGAAGATACTTCACCGGGCAGGCGAACTGCGTAAACAAACCACGCCCGCCGAGAAGAAATTGTGGGCATACTTGCGTCTCATGCGCGCAGATGGCGTTCACTTCCGCAGGCAGCACGCCATTGGAAGGTACATCACGGACTTTTGCGCCCCCCGCAAGCAACTCATCATCGAACTGGACGGCAGCCAGCATTTGGAGCAGGAAGAATACGACAAGGAAAGAACCCAATACCTGAACTCACTCGGCTACACCGTCCTGCGCTTTTGGAATAGCGATGTGATGAAAAATATTGACAACGTCCTTGCCGTGATCATGCAGGCGCTTGAACGGGAAAACAAAGAATAACATTCCCGTTTGCAGCCCTGCTTTCCCTGCAAGATGAATTTGCCCCCTCCGCTCGGCTTCGGGGATCTTCGACGCGCGCCGTGGCGCAGAGCCGCGCTTTCATAGACTGTCCCGAAGTATTCATTCAACCTTCGGGACGTTGCGTAACATCTGTCAATAATGCCTTATTATGCGGCACTCCCCGAGGCAGCCCGCCGTATCGAAACCGCAATTTGAATTTGCATACACATCCTAAGATTCGTCAGGTGAATGATTTATTCAACCTGAACCCGCCGGCCCGATTGGTCTGTTCGACCCAATTTTTCCCGCCCTGCCTCATCTCTTATCTATGATGAAATGATTATATCTAGGTGACATAAAGCACTGGTTTTTAATTGTGAAAAAATACACTATTATATTGAAATAGCGCAACATGACAGAAAGGATTCTCGATAAATCGTCCAGACAACCGCAGCGGAGCCTTGCTTACTTGCCTGAACAACTCAAGTCCGACCCTCGTTGACAAATTGTGAGCAGGCCGCGGACATTTCGCAAAAAGAGCTATCCAGCCGGTGCGGAGTGCGCGGCGATTTGGCTTTTTCGCCACAAATATACAGCGAGCATATCTCAGACCAGTTAAGAAGAACAGGAGTGCGCCGTGGAAATAACCTTGTCCCCTCTCAGCCCATCCATCAGCAAAACCTTCTATTCCAGTTTGCATGAAATAGAGGACGGCGAACGTATTCGCCGCTGCCTGCAATGTGGGACGTGTTCGGGCGTTTGCCCCTTTGGATATTTTATGAAGTACCCGCCGGGGAAGATCATCGGGACGCTTCGAGCCGGGACCTTTGACCTGGTGACGAAGACCGACAGCATCTGGATGTGCGTCTCCTGCTCGGCGTGTTCGGCCTTCTGCCCCACGCAGATTCCCATCACCCAGGTATTGATGACGCGCGTAAAGGAAGAAATGATTCTGGAGGGAAATGTACCAGCCGAACTACAAACCGCTTTCAAAAATTCACAACAATATGGAAACCCGCTGGGCGAATCGCCGCGCAAACGCGCGGACTGGACGGCGGGCATCACGCCCGAGGTGAACATCCTCGGCAAGACGCGCCAGCCCGTGGACGTGTTGTGGTTCGTCGGCGATTACGCGTCGTACCACCCGCGCATGGCCTCCGCGACCAGGGCCTTCGCCAAAATCCTGAACGCGCTGGGAATCAAGTTCGGCATTCTCGGTCCCGAGGAAAACAGCGACGGCGACTCGCAGAGACTGGCGGGCGAGCGCGGCATCTTCGAAATGCTGGCAAAGAAGAACGGGCAGGCGTTCAAGAAATACCAATTCAAGGAAATTATCACCACCGACCCGCACGCCTACAACGCGCTCAAGAACGAATATCCCGCGCTGGGCATTTCGTATCCCGTGCAGCACTTCACCGAATTTTTGTGCCATCACATCGAGCAGATCAAGCCGATGCTGAAACAGGAAATCCCCGCGAAGATCGCCTACCACGACCCGTGCTATCTCGGACGCGTCAACGGCATATACGACGCGCCGCGCGAATTGCTCAAAGCCATCCCTGGCGTGGAACTGGTGGAGATGGCGCATCAGCGCTCGAACAGCCTGTGCTGCGGCGGCGGGGGCGGCGGGATGTGGCTGGACGGCTTCCAATGGGAAAAGGCGCACGTGCGTCTCTCCGACTGGCGCGTGAAAGAGGCCGTCGCTTCGGGCGCGGACCTTCTGGCGGTTGCCTGCCCCTACGAGCCGCCGCGCTTCGAGGACGCCGTCAAGACGAACGCGAACGCGAGCCATTTGAAGGTGCGCGAGATCGCGGAGTTGCTGGTTGAGTCTATGGGACTTTAGAGGTAGGCAGGTACACAGGTAGACACGTAGACACGTACACAGGTACACACGTAGACAGGTAGTCATTGCGAGGAGCGAACGGAGTGAGCGACGAAGCAATCTCCTCCACGACGCAGGGATTGCTTCGGGCGGAAGAACGCCACCCTCGCAATGACGGATAGGAAACAAGGAGAAACTTCATGAAGATCGCGGTTCCAATCAAATTCGTTCCCGATCTCGTCGAAGAACTCAACA
>JBBIKC010000058.1:0-9063 GCA_037445635.1 Chloroflexota bacterium | reverse complement strand
ATGAAGATCGCGGTTCCAATCAAATTCGTTCCCGATCTCGTCGAAGAACTCAACATAGACGCGGGCGGCGCGGCGCTCGACACCTCCTGGCTGCGCTTCATTATCAACGAATTCGACGATCACGCCATCGAGCAGGCCATTCTGCTCAAGGAACGCGGCGGCGCGGAAGTGACCGTCCTCTGCGCCGAAGGCGAGGGCGTGGACGATATCCTTTTCACCGCGGCCGCCAAAGGCGCGGACCGACTCGTCAAACTGACGGGCGACGTTTCGAGTTTGAACAGTCACGCCGCGGCGCGCGTTCTGGCTGGCCTGTTCAAGGAAATCCAGCCCGATTTGATTCTGTCTGGCGTGCAGGCGCACAACGATCTGGACGGTTCGATGGGCGCGCTTTTGGCCGAATATCTCGGAATGCCGTACGTCGGCTACGTCTCAGGCGTGACCGCCGCGGACGGAAGCGTGAGCATCCGCAAGGAATACCCAGGCGGAATCATCGCCGAGATGGAAGTGAAACTGCCCGCCGTGCTGGGCATCCAGTCCGCGGAACAGCCGCCGCGCTATGTGGCGTATAACAAAATCAACCAGATGGCGAAGACGATGAAGATCGAGGAACGCGCGCTGGCCGATCTGGATTCCAGCGGCGGCGCGGCGGTGACGCGCATGTTCAAACCCGAACCCGCCGAGCGCGCCGAGATGATCGAAGGCGCCCCCGAAGAAGTGGCGGATCGCCTGATCGGTCTCTTCAAGGAACTCGGCGCGATGAGAGGAGGCTGAGATGAGCCAGGATGTATTCGTTCTCGTCGAACACCTGCGCGGAGGGGTCGCCGATATTTCGTACGTCATGCTGGCCGCGGCGCGTGGACTTGCGCAATCGTCGGGCGGTCAGGTCGTCGCCGTCCTGCTCGGAAAGGACGTGCAGAAATTAACGAATAACCTCGCCGCCGATAAAGTCCTGTATGCCGATTCGCCCGCGCTGGCGGAGTTCACATCCGAAGCCTATCAACTCACGCTCGCCAAACTCATCGAGGAAAAATCGCCGCGCGCCGTATTGTTCGGTCACACCACCATCGGCGCGGACGTGGCGGGAGGTCTCTCGGCGAAGTTAAACCTGCCGCTGGTCAGTTCGTGCCGCACGCTCACCAGCGATGCAAAATTCATTTCGCAGATCTGCGGCGGCAAGATCATGGCCGAGGGCGACCTGCCCTCCCCCACCGCGCTGGTCACAATGGTGCCTGGCGGTTACAAGACCGAAGAGGGACAAAGCGCGCAGCCGCCCGCGATTGAGTCGTTCGCGCCGCCCGCGCTGGACAACCTGCGCGTGGCGTTCAAAAAATACATCGAACCCGAAGCGGGAGACGTGGACATCGCGAAAGAATCGTTCCTGGTTGCGGTGGGACGCGGCATCCAGCTCAAAGACAATATCGAGATGGCAAAGGAACTGGCCGCCGCGCTCGGCGCGCAGGTCTGCGCCTCGCGTCCCGTTGTGGATCAAGGCTGGCTGCCCACCTCGCGGCTGGTCGGTAAATCGGGCAAGCGCGTCAAGCCGAAGGTCTATCTCGCGCTCGGCATCAGCGGCGCGCCCGAACACGTGGAAGGCATGGGCGAGAGCGACACGATCGTCGCGGTCAACACCGATCCCAACGCGCCCATCTTCAACGTTGCCAAATACGGCACGACGGTTGATCTGCTCGATCTCGTCCCTGTGTTGATCGAGAAGGCGAAGCAAACCCTCGACACATCCGCGTAACAGGCGTTCTCTAACGCCGTTGTTGCGCAAGAGAGCGCAACCTACGCAAACAAAATGGGTAACACCATGAACTACGAAACGATCAAATCCATTCTCGTCGCGCTCGCGTTGCTGACCTCGCTTGGCGTTTTCCTTCGCTACGCATGGCAGAGGCTGTGGGTCTATCTCCGTCGCGGGCAGCCCACCCCAAAGTTCAGCGATTGGGGCGAGCGCATCAAAGGGCTGATCGTTTTCGTCGGCGCGCAATGGCGGCTCTTCCGCGTCCGCGTTCCAGGCATCGCGCATTTCTTCATCTTCTGGGGTTTCCTGCTGCTCTCGCTCACCATCCTGCAAGCCATCGTCGAAGGCCTCGCGGCCTTCGCGAATCCGCATTACGTTTTGCCCGTCATCGGAACATGGGGCGCGCTCGCCTTCGTTCAGGATTTCTTCGCGTTGTTCGTCGTCGCTGGCGTGACATACGGACTTTACCTGCGAATCGTCGTCAATCCCGAACGATACAAAGGCAGTCACCGCGGACAGGGCGTGAAGGTGCTGACGTTCATCCTGACGATCATGCTTTCGCTTTTGCTGATGAACGGACTCCGCATCAACCTTGACCTTGACCTGCTCGGACGTTACAGGCCGATCTCCACCCTCGTCGGAAGACTCTTCGCCGCGCTCCCCGAAGCGACTCAATTCATCCTGGCCGAACTCGCCTACTGGATTCACCTCGGCGTGGTGCTGATGTTCCTGACCGAACTGCCGCAGGGCAAGCACTTCCACATCGTCACCTCCATCCCGAACGTTTTGCTCCGCAACCTCGAGCCGCGCGGACGCCTGCCCAAATCCACCGAAGCCGTCCCCGCCGTGAGCAAAATGGAAGACTTCCGCTGGCGGACAATGCTGGACTTCTACACCTGCACCGAATGTGGACGCTGCCAGGATGTCTGCCCCGCGTACAACAGCAGCGGCGTTCTCTCACCGAAATTGCTGATTATGAACCTGCGCCGCAACTTGCAGAATCGCGGCGCGGCCTTGTCTGCGAAAAAGACGAACGGCGTCCTGTCCAAATCGCTGACGGGCGAAGTGATCGGCGAAGAGGTTCTGTGGAATTGCACCACCTGTTACGCCTGCGACGCGGAATGCCCGCTGTTCATCGAGCGCGTCAATCCCATCGTGGAAATGCGCCGCCATCTTGTGCTTGAGGGCAGGATGGACAAGATGTTACAGACCGCGCTTGCCAACGTGGGGCGCTATGGAAATTCGTTTGGACAGTCCGAGAGAAACCGCGCCAAATGGACGATGGGACTGCAGCCCGCCGTCAAGGACGCGCGCAAAGAACCTGTCGAATATCTCTGGTTCGTCGGCGATTACGCCTCGTACAGCCCCACCCTGACCGAAGTCACGCGCAAGACCGCGCAGGTCTTCCAGCAGGCTGGCTTGAACTTCGGCATTCTCTATGACGCGGAAAGAAACGCGGGTAACGACGTTCGACGCGTCGGAGAAGAAGGCATCTTCGAAATGCTTTCGGGCAAGAACATGCAGGTCTTGAGCAAGTGCCAGTTCGAGACCATCGTCACCACCGACCCGCACACCTACAACACCTTGAAGAACGAATACGCGTGGAACGGCAAGCGTCCGCGCATTCTGCATTACACCGAACTGCTCGATCAATTGATTGCGAAAGGACAACTGAAACTCAGCAAAAAACTCGATCAGCGAATCACCTATCACGACCCCTGCTACCTCGGGCGCTACAACGGCGTGTACGACGCGCCGCGCAGGCTGCTTCGCGCCGCGGGATGTGAACTTGTCGAAATGCCGCGTCACGGCGACCGCGCCTTCTGCTGCGGCGCGGGCGGCGGACGAATCTGGATGGAGGAGAAGCCAGGTCACGAGCGTCCCGCCGAGATCCGCACCCGCGAAGCCGCCGCGTTGACAGGCGTCCAGTCGTTCGTCGTCGCCTGCCCGAAGGACGTAACCATGTTCAAGGACGCGGTCAAGACCACGGGCAACGAGGGCAGGTTGCAGGTGAAGGATGTGATCGAGTTGGTGTATGAGGCATTATGAGTCACCCTCACCCTAACCCTCTCCCGAAGGGAGAGAGGACTCCCTTCCCCATTCGGGGGAAGGGCTGGGGATGAGGGAAAAAAGGAGATCTGCTCACCATGAACGCGGTCGCCAAAACCGCAGCGAATTGGATCAAGAGAATCAGGCTGCCAATTGCGACGAAATTGACCCTGAGTTTTCTCTCCATTATTCTGTTGAGCAGTCTCATCTTCACCGTTGTTGGAATTCAGATCATTAACAACCGAATCATCGCCGAGGCTCAGGAGCGCATCCGCAACGACCTGAACGCAGCGCGCGAAATCTACCAGACCCGACTCAAACACGTCGAGGACGCGGTCGAGTTCACGACCATGCGGCTGTTCATGGGCGACGTCCTGCGAGGCGACATCCGTCAGGAGTATCTGAGCGAACTGAAGCGATTCAAGGCAAGCGAAAACCTCGACGTATTGACCATCACGGACAGCGAGGGCAGAGTCGTATTGCGCGTGAACAATCCCGAAAACAAAGGCGACGACCAGAGTCGGGACGAGATCGTCAGTTACGTCCTGCGGACGAAAGCGCCCCTCGCAGGCACGGCCATCGTCCCCGCAGAGGAACTCGAACGCGAATCGCCCGCGCTGGCGGAGCAGGCGTACTTCAAGTTTGTAGAAACTCCGATGGCGCGTCCCCGCCCCGAGGTCGAGGAAGACGCGGGCATGATGTTGAAAGCCGCCGCGCCCATCTTCGACGCGGACGGAAACTTCATCGGCGTCGTCTATGGCGGCATCCTGTTGAACCGAAACTACGACATCGTGGATAAGGTCAAGGAAACCGTTTTCCAGAACGTCGTTTACGAAGGCAAGGACATCGGCACCGCGACGATTTTTCAGGATGATGTTCGTATCTCGACCAACGTGAAGGATGACCGCGGAGAACGCGCCATCGGGACGCGAATCGCTCAGGATGTGTACGAGCAGGTCATCGTCAGGGAAGAACCGTGGATCGGGCGCGCCTATGTCGTCACCGATTGGTACATCACCGCCTACGAGCCGATCCGCAGCGTCAACCAGGAAGTCATCGGCATCCTGTACGTGGGCATCCTCGAGCAGAAATACACCGACATCAAGAACCAGATGATTCTGGTCTTCGTCGGCATCACACTCGCGGGAGCGGTCTTTTCCACCCTCATCGCGTTGTGGATTTCGCGTCAGATTTCCAACCCCATCCGCGATCTGGTGGCGGCATCGAAACAACTGGCAAACGGCAACCTGGATGTCAAACTGGAACCGACCAGTTACGACGAACTCGGCAAACTCTCGTATCGCTTCAACCAGATGGCCACCGCCCTGCGGGAGCGCGACGAACGATTGAAGGAATTTACGAAGCGAAAGATCATGGAATCGGAACGGCTCGCCATGATCGGACAACTGGCCGCCAACGTTGCGCACGAACTCAACAACCCGCTGCAGGGCATCGTCACCTATTCGAGCCTGCTGCTGGAAAAGGATATTTGCGACGAACCGTCACGGCAGAACATCGAGAAGATCGCAATCCAGGCCAACCGCTGCCGCGAGATCATCCGCGGCCTGCTGGATTTTTCGCGTCAGAAGAAACCCGTCAAGACGCTCACGAACATCAACGACCTGCTGCGCCGCTGCATCTCGCTCGTGGAAAACCAGGCGCAGTTTCACAATATCGAAATCGTGAAAAATTTCGACGAGACCCTGCCGATGATCGTGGTGGACCCGTCGCAGATCGAGCGCGTCTTTCTGAACCTGATCATCAACGCGGCCGAGGCCATGCCCGACGGCGGCACGCTCACCCTCACCACCAACTACGGGTTGAACGCGGAGACCGTCGAGGTCGAAGTGAAGGATACAGGTCACGGCATCTCGGTGGAAAACATGGAAAAGATCTTCAATCCGTTCTTTACCACCAAGGAGATCGGTCACGGCGTCGGCCTGGGGCTGGCCATCAGTTACGGAATTGTCAAGGAGCATAACGGCGAAATCACGGTCGAGAGCGAACACGGCAAAGGCGCAACCTTTACCGTGAACCTGCCGATCGTTACGAAAGTCGGCGAAGAAGATGGAACCAAAGTCGCGGATTTTGCTGATTGACGACGAAGAGGTCGTGCGGGACTCCTGCCAGCAAATTCTGGCGGGCGGACCCTACGAGGTCGCCTCCGCATCCGACGGGACGGCGGGTCTGGCCCTCGCGGCCGAGTTCCACCCCGATCTGATCTTCGTGGACCTCAAGATGCCCGGTATTTCGGGCTTCGAGGTGCTGGAGAAGGTCAGCGAGATGGACCCCACCATCGTCATGGTCGTCATCACGGGCTTCGCCACCATCAGTTCCGCCGTGGACGCGATGAAGAGAGGCGCCTACGACTTCCTGCCCAAGCCGTTCACGCCCGAGGAGTTCCGTCTCATCACGCGGCGCGGACTGGAGAAGCGCAGGCTGACTCTCGAAACCATCGCCCTGCGCCGCGAAAAGGAGTTGCTGAGGGAACACTTCGCACACATTGTCTCGCACGAGTTGAAATCGCCGTTGAACGCCGTCCAGCAAAACCTGTTCGCGCTCGAGTTCGAGTTGAGCGGGTCGCTCACCGAGGTCCAGAAGGATAAATTCGAACGAACAAAGACCAGGATCAACGACCTCATCCAAATGGTCAATTCGTGGCTGAGAGTCATCACGGTGGACGCCAGCCAAATCAAGGAAAATTTCAAAGAAGTCTCCATCAAGACGGCAATGGAAAAGGCGCTCGAAATCGTGCAGCCCTACGCGCAGCGCAAAGCCATCGAGATTGTGACCACCCTCGGCGAAAAAATGCCGACGGTTTTGGGAGACGGTCTCAGCCTTTCGGAAGCCTTTGGCAACCTGTTGAACAACGCCATCAAATATTCCCAAGACGGAAGTAAGGTCTACGCAAAAGCCGAGGAGAGTGGAAATGACATTCTCATAACAATTCAGGATGAAGGCATGGGCATCTCGAAGGACGACCTGCCCCATATCTTCGAAGGCTTCTACCGCGCCGAGTCGGGACGCGCCGTGGCGGAAGGTCACGGAATCGGGCTGGCCGTCACCCGTCAAATCATCGAGGCGCACAATGGCTCGATCTGCGCGGAAAGTGAACCTGGAAAAGGAACGACGATTTTGATTCGATTGCCGAAATTCAGCAAATAACCTGGTGCGGAATGACCTTCCGCAAACTGGCAGTTCAGCGGGATCCCTCCCGCTCCACAAAAACACGACTTTTTGAATCGCTATCCAACTAACAACGGAGGCAGAACATGATTAAACGATTGCTGATCATAGACGACGATCCCGATTACGTGGCGGGCATCAAGTCCATCCTCGATAATGCGGGATACGCAGTGGAGGTGGCCTACGATCCGAAGGCGGGCTTGAAGGCTTTGCAGACCAAGCCCTACGACCTGCTGCTGCTGGACATCATGATGGGGCGCGGCGCCGAGGGCGTGATGATCGCCCGCAAACTTCGCAAGGACCCCAAACTGCGCGAGATGCCCGTGCTGATCATCACGGGCATGAGAGAGCAGATCGCCTTCCTCTTCCCCGGCGAGCCGATCCACCCCGGTTTCGTGAAACTGGACGAACTGGTCGAGAAGCCTGTCGAGCCAAGCCTTCTGCTCGAAAAAGTGAATCACCTGCTGCAGTTGGCAGAGGAGAAGAAGAAGGGCGTGCCGGCGTAAAGACCTCCGTCACAGCTGCCCTTGCGCCAGGCGCAAGTGTTGCGAGCAGAGCGAAACAATCTCCTCTCTGGCGCGGGGATTGCTTCGTCGGGAAGAACGCCCTCCTCGCAATGACGCCCAACTACGTAATCACGTAACTACCAAACTACGCAACTAAAAAGGCCAATATTATGACCGAAGCATCCGAAACCTACACCTTCACGTTTATGAGAGAGGTCTCCAGCCTGTTACATGCGGCGGATGGAAATCCCTTCACGCTGTGTGTGCAGTGCGGAACCTGCTCCGGCACCTGCCCGGTGGCCGCCTACATGGACTACACACCGCGCCAGATCATCGCCATGGTCAACGCAGGATTGAAAGAGCAGGTGCTGGAGAGCAACACCTTCTGGTACTGCGCTTCCTGCTACCATTGCGCGGTGCGCTGTCCGCAGAACATCAGCATCACGGAATTGATGTACGCCCTGCAGCGCTACTCGATTTGGAAACGCCGCTACAAGGAAGGCATGATCGGCCCCGCCTTCTCGGAGGCCTTCGCCAAAACCATCGTCCGCACGGGACGGACGTTCGAGCCGATCCTCGCGCCGTCGTACATCTTCAAGTTCAAACTCGGCGAGTTTTTCCGCGAGATCCAGAACGCGACGGAATTGATGATCAAGGGACGTCTCCCCATCCTCCCGCCGCGCATCAAGCGCCTCGAAAACTTCAAGCGCATGATCCGCCGCATCGTCCCGCTAGGAGGCGAAGCATGAAGGAATTTGCCTACTTCCCCGGCTGTTCGCTCGAAAAACTGGCCATCGGCTACCACATCTCCGCGCAGGAGACCGCCAAAAAACTGGGCGTCAAACTCCGCGAATTGGATGACTGGAACTGCTGCGGCTCGACCACCTACTTCCACATTGACGAACTGCTGGCCTACACGCTCACGGCGCGCAATCTCGCCATCGCGGAGAAAACGGGACTCGATGTTGTCGCGCCCTGCTCGGCCTGCTTCAAGAACATGTACTTCACGCAGGCGCATCTCAACAAGGACCCCGACCTGGCCGAACACATCAACTTCGCGCTCGAGGAGGACGGCCTGCAATTTTCGGGCAACATCCGCGTCCGCCACCTGCTGGAAATGTTCGCGCAGGATTTGGGCCTGGACGAGATCAAGGCCAAAGTCACGAAGCCGCTCGAAGGGATGAAGGTCGCGCCGTACTACGGCTGCCAGATCCTTCGTCCGCGCAAGGACCACGATAGCGCGGTCGAGTTGGAGACGCCGCAATACTTCGAGGAGTTGCTTACCGCCATCGGCGCGACGCCCGTGGATTATCCGCTCAAGACGCGCTGTTGCGGCGGTTCGCTCATTATCTCCAGCCGCGTCGCCGCGCTGAGCATGGTGCGCAACCTGCTCCAGTCGGCGCGCGAGCGCGGCGCAGACGTGATCGCCACAGCCTGCCCCATGTGTCAGGTCAATCTCGAATGTTATCAGCAGTCGGTGAACCAGGAATTCGGCACGGACTTCAACGTGCCCGTCCTGTATTTCACCCAACTGCTTGGCCTGGCGCTGGGCATCCCGAAGAATAAACTCGGCATCGG
>JBBIKC010000057.1:0-13449 GCA_037445635.1 Chloroflexota bacterium | reverse complement strand
CCTACCTCGAAAAAGTCGAAGGCGTCACCAAAGGCACCGTCGTCCTCGCCACCGTTTACGGCGACGTGCATGACATCGGCAAAAATCTGGTGAAGACCATCCTCGCCAACAACGGCTATACCGTCATTGACCTCGGCAAGCAGGTCCCCGCAGAGACCATCATCACCACGGCTGTGGAGGTCAACGCTACCGCCATCGGACTCTCTGCGCTTCTCGTCTCGACCTCGAAACAGATGCCGCTCATTGTGAATGAACTCCACCGGCGCGGACTCCGCTTCCCCGTCCTCGTTGGCGGCGCGGCCATCAACCGCCGTTTCGGCCGCCGCATCCTCCAAACCGAAAGCGGCGACTTCTACGCTCCCGGCGTCTTCTACTGCAAAGACGCCTTCGAGGGGCTGGAAACGATGGATCAACTCATCAACAATGAGCAGCGTCCCGTCCTGCTCGCCAAAACCATCCGCGAATCCGAAATGGAACTCGGCCGCGCCGCGCAACCCTTAACTCCTAACTCGCAACCCCTAACTCGCTCCTCCATCACCTCCTCCCCTCTCCCTCCCCCCGCCAAATGGGGCATCCGCGTCGTCAAACAAATGCCGCTGGAGATGGTCTTCCAACATCTCAGCATCAACGAACTCTACCGCCTCTCGTGGGGCGCCAAAAACGCTCACGGCGACGAATGGACAAAACTCAAAGCCGAGTTCGACGCCCGCCTCGAAAAAATGAAACGCGAAGCCCTGCGCGACGGCTGGCTCAAACCCCAAGCCGTCTATAGCTACTTCCCCTGCCAGTCCGAAGGCAACGACCTCATCATCTACGACCCAACCAACCTAACTCCTAACTCCTATCCCCTAACTCGCTTTTCCTTCCCCCGCCAGCCCAACGACGACCACCTCTGCCTCGCTGACTACTTCGCGTCGGTGGACTCAGGTCAACTGGACGTGGTCGCCTTCCAGGTCGTCACTGTTGGGCAGGAAGCCACCGAACGCTTCGACCGTCTGCAAGCCGCGGGCGATTACACCGAAGCCTACTTCACGCACGGACTCGCCGTCCAAACCGCCGAAGCGACTGCGGAGTATCTCCATCGCCACATCCGCCGCGAACTGGGCATCCCTGAAAACCAGGGCAAACGCTACTCGTGGGGCTATCCCGCCATCCCCGAACTCGAAGACCACCGCAAAGTCTTCGACCTGCTGCCCGCCGAAAAAGAACTCGGCATGAGCCTGAGCGCGGCATATCAGTTGATTCCAGAACAATCCACCGCCGCGATCATTGTGCATCACCCGCAGGCAAAGTATTATTCTGTTGGCGAGTCACGAGTCGAGCAGTTGATGAAGTAATATGTCCCGCACCAAAGACCAGCCGTTCCTGATCTTCCTCTTTGCCATTACCGTCATCGGCATCCTGGTCACGCGCCAATACGGCGAATCGTGGGACGAACTCAAATTCTACAAATACGCCGACAGCGCCCTCGAGGCCTATGTCACCTGGCCCGCGACGGGCGAGATACCCCTCACAGGCAACACCTACGACAATTATGGTCCCGCCTACGTGATGCTCGTCGCGCTCGGTGCGCGCGCCCTCCAGCCCCTCCTCGGCTGGAGTATCTCCGACTTGCGCCATCTGCTTTACTTCGTCACTTTCCTCGCGGGCATCTGGGCCTTCTACGAACTCGCCATGCGCTGGCTAGGCCGCACCGCCGCGCTCGGCGCAACTATCCTCTTCGCGGCGCAACCCCTCTTCTGGGGACATGCCTTCATCAGCCCAAAAGACATCCCGTTTCTTTCGTTTTTTCTTCTTTCCCTTCTGTTCGGATTGAGGCTTTTTGACGCGCTCGAACCGCTCCCGTTAAACGGACTCTCCCCGCGCCCCAAACGGACTCTCCTCGTTCTGACCGCGCTCTGGCTTGTCTCCGTTATTGGACTCTTCGCGGCCACCCCGCTGATTCGCGCGTGGATCGAAGCCCTCGTCCGCGCCGCGGCCGCAGGAGAGGACAACCTCATCGCCCGTGTCGCCTCTGACATCCACACAGCCGATCCAGAAATCTATAATCAAAAATTTTTCGTTCTGTTCATTCAGGTCCGTGCTGTATTCGTTCTTCTCTCCTCTTTTCTTCTCGCTATTTACCATCACAAAAACAAACTATTCCTCCCCGTTTTGCGAATCCTGCCATCCGCCATCCTGCTCGGACTCACCGTCTGCATCCGCGTGCTGGGTCCGCTCGCGGCTCTTCTTGTTGCGCTCTACGCATTACGCAGCAAAGGGAAACAGGTCATCCCTGTTCTTCTCATTTACTTCCTCTTCGCCCTCGCCGCCATGTACGCGACCTGGCCTTATCTTTGGCCGAATCCCATCGGCCATTTCATCGAGAGTGTCGTCGTGATGGCAAAATATCCCTGGGGCGGACAGGTGCTCTTCAACGGCGTCGAATACGCCTCCACCGACATCCCGCGTTCGTATCTGCCCGTCCTGCTGGGAATCCAATTGACGGAACCCGTCTGGGTCTTGTTCATCGCTGGTCTCGCGGTGACAGTTTTCGGTCCGCGCGAGAAGCGGGATTTGCTTTTCCTGGCGGCCCTCTGGTTTATCATCCCATTGATCGGTTTCATCGTTGCACGCGCTCCGCTATACGATAATTTCCGCCAGGTCTTCTTCATCCTGCCGCCTGTTTTCTTCATCGCAGGTGTTGCATTTGAAAAGGTCAGGCGGCCTGTTTTACAGATGGCGTTGATCGTTTTATGTGTGCTGCCCGGAATCATTGACGGCGTCCGCCTGCACCCGTACGAATACATTTACTACAACCGCTTCATCGGCGGCGTGCAGGGCGCGTTCAGGAGATTTGAACTGGACTATTGGGGCACGTCATATCGCGAGGCCGCGGACTGGCTGAACGCGGAGGCGCCCGCGGAGGCGAACATCTGGGTCGCTGGCCCTGCGCATTTGCTCCAAATGTACCTGCGCCCCGATTTGAATCTCTATTCGTCATACGAAGCCGATCGCGCCGAGCATTACAATTACATTGTCTCGACCAGCCGATACGATCTTGATCTTACTTCTTATCCCGACGCGAGAACCGTCCACGCGATCACGCGCGACGGCGCGGTGCTGACGGCGATAAAGGAACCGTAGACATCGTGGGGCGGAGTGCCAATCCGCACTGCGAAAGAAATAAAGGTAACCATGACCAACAAATTTTTAGACCTGCTCGAAAAATCCATTCTCCTCGCCGACGGCGCGATGGGAACCATGCTGCACACGCGCGGCATCGGCTTTGACAAATGCTTCGACGAACTCAATCTCATCAACCCCGCGGCCGTCGCGGATATTCACCGCGAGTATATCGAGGCGGGGGCGCAACTGATCATCACCAATACCTTCGGCGCGAACCGTTTTAAGTTGGAGCGACACGGCTTGCACACCCATGTCGCGGAGATCAACCGTGCGGGCGTGGAATTGGCGAAGCGTGCGGTGGCCGCGTCGTTTCGGGATGTGCTCGTCGCTGGGGATGTTGGACCTCTTGGTGTTCGTATTGCCCCGTTCGGACGCGTCCAGCCGGAGGTGGCGCGGGCTGCGTTTGCCGAGCAGATCCAAGCCCTGGCCGACGCGGGCGCGGATTTGATCGTGATCGAGACGATGAGCGATTTATATGAAATCAAAGAGGCCATCAAAGCCGCGCGCGAAGTTGGGGCACAGCGGGCTGTGCCCTTACCCGTCGTCGCGTCGGTGACGTTTACGCGCGATGACCGCACGATTCTCGGTGACGATCCCGCCAAGGTGGCGCGGACGCTGGCCGAGGCGGGCGCGGACGTGATCGGCGTCAACTGTTCAGGTGGTCCCGCGCAGTTGCTGCGAATTTTGAAGGCGATGAAGGCGGCGGTGACCGTAGGGGCGGACCTGCGTGTCCGCCCGTATTTGTGGGTCAAGCCCAACGCGGGCTGGCCTGAGCAGGTGGGCGGACGAATCATGTATCCCGCCGACCCTGAGTATTTCGGCGAGTACGCGCTGTCGTTTCGGGAGGCGGGGGCGAACGTGGTCGGCGGGTGCTGTGGGACGACGCCCGCGCACATCGCGTCGATGCGCAGGGCGTTGGCGTCGGCGGGCGCGCCCGCCCCTTTAACGGTAGCCAGCCTGCCCGTCGAGGAGGAAGCGTTGGAGGGGGCGGCGGCAGAGTCCGAGTTGGCGCAAAAACTCGCGGCGGGCAAATTCGTCATCTCGGTGGAAATGGATCCGCCGCGCGGACTCTCGACTCACAAGTTGATCGCGGGTGCGTCGCTGTTGCACGACGCGGGCGCGGACGTCATCAACGTGGCCGACAGCCCGATGGCGCGCATGAGGATGTCGGCGTGGGCGGTGTGCGACGTGGTGCAGAGGCAGGTGGGCGTGGAGACGACGCTGCATTTTCCGACGCGCGGACGGAACCTGCTGCGCGTGCAGGGCGACCTGCTGGCCGCGCACGCGTTGGGAATCAGAAATGTTTTTGTGGTGATGGGCGACCCGACCGCGATTGGCGATTACCCCGAAGCGATGGACAATTACGATCTGGTGCCGTCGGGGTTGATCAAGTTGATCAAGCAGGGATTCAACGCGGGCGTGGATCACTCGGGCACGTCCATCGGACAGCCGACGAATTTCTTCGTGGGCGCGGCGCTGAATTTATGTCCGCCCGATCTGGCGAATGAGTTCAAGAATTTGACGCGCAAGGTGAAGGCGGGCGCGGATTATTTCCTGACTCAGCCGATCTACCGCGCGGAGGACGGCGAGGGGTTTTTGGCAAAGTACGAGTTACAGCACGGCGCGCTGAACAAGCCTGTGCTGGTGGGAATCCTGCCGCTGGTGAGCGTGAAGCACGCCAACTTTTTGAATCACGAGGTGCCTGGGATTTCGATTCCCGAGGAGGCGATTGCGCGCATGGAGGCCGCAGGCGAGGACGCGGCGAAGGTGGGCGTGGAGTTGGCGGTGGAGTTGATCGAGAAGGTCAAGCCGTGGGCGCAGGGGATTTACATCATGCCGCAGTTCCATCGGTATGATTTGGTGGCGGAGATCATCGAACAGGTAAAATAGAGAGCGATTGAGCAAGTGTCCATCCAAGACAAAACCCCGACGCTCAATGTCGGGGTTCAGTCTTTGTTCAGGCGTAAACCAACTTGCCCTTCGGCACGGGGACATCCCTGACTCGGGCGCGTCTAGTTCCCCGCCAACTCCGCCACAAACATCTCCAATGACAAATCCAGCGGCATCTCGCTCGACTTGGCGGCCTCGTCCATTTTGAGCAGGCGGCGGTAGATGGATTCGAGCGCGGGCAGGCTGAAGCGCTTCGCCTGCGCGTACACCTTCTCGGCCACGAACGGATGCACGCCCAGCGCCTCCTGCACGTCGGGCACCATGCCGTGCGCGTCCATCACCTCACGCGCCTGAATCAGCAGGCGGAACTGTCGGATGACCATGCCCCACAGCGCCATGGCGTCCTGCTCCTCCAGCAGCCGCCTCAACATGGACTGCGCCTCTTTGCCCTTTCCGAGCGCGAGACCGTCCACCAGCGCGAACACGTCACCCTGCGCGGTGGACACACTGACCGCCTCCACATCCGCGACCTTGACCGGGCGCGCCCAATTGACGTATGCCAGCAGTTTGGCGATCTCCTGCGCCGCCTGACGCGTGTCCTCACCGGTCATTTCGGCCAGGCGCGCCGCCGCGGGCGGCTCGATGCTCCCGCCCTGCTTTTTCGCCTCGTTGACGATCCATCCTGCCATGTCACGGGCGCGCGGCGCCATGAAGGCCTCGGCCTTGGCGTCCTCGGCTTTCGCGGTCCATTTGACCAGCCAGTGTTTGTCCGCTTCCTTCGGCTCGACGGCCTCGTGCAAAACCAAAAGCGTCGTCGGCGGGACCTTGCTCAAGAAAGTGGAAAATTTCTTGCGCGCTTCGGGGGACGAATATTTCGCTGACGGGTTCGCCAGAATCACCAAGCGTTTATCCGAGAGAAACGGCATCGAATTGACCGCGTTGTTGAGTTCCTCGTCGCTGGTCAGGCGCGCCTCGAGGCGCGAGGTATTCATGCCGTCCTTGTCGGTCTTTGCGGCAATCTCACTCACCCGCCGCGCGATGGCGAATTCGTCCGTGCCGTAGAGAAAAAGAATGGACATGTCTTTTTTCACCGCGAAGATACGAAGAGCGCGATGAGAGATTAACTTCGCGAAGAATCAAATTCCTTCGCGGCCTTTGATTCTTCGCGGTTCAATTGCCGGTAATCACGCGATGCACCCCTTTGCGGATGCGGCGGATTTCGACGATTTGCATTGCGCCAAGGTCCGCTTCGGTGGTGATGCGCTCCTGCAGTTTCGGTCCCAGCGGACGCGCCAGCGCGAACCCGAGCGCGGCGAGGAGCAGCGCGAGAGGCAGGACGGCGATCCGCCCGAGCGCGGACCTTCGTCCTCGAAGCGGGAGCCAGGCAAAGGTCGCCGCGAGAAACGCCGTCGAGGCGAAGTTCGTCCCACAGCCGGGATGGATGGCCAGTCCGCGTTCGCCCGCGTTGAGCCGCGCGCGGGCCTCGTCGGCCGCGAGGCGCAGGTCGTCTGTCGTCACGTCGCCGAGGATGAAGTAACCGGTGGGGTTGGAATGTCCCGCCATGGGACGGTTGTACTTGCGCGCCAGCATGTGCAGGGTGGCGTGTTCGAGCGCGTGATTGCGGCGGGTTTCGAGGATGAGGGGGAGAGCGAGAATTTGCATGAGGAGATTATAACCCTACCCCCTCCCCGGCCACTCCCCCAAATTCGCGGAAATTGGGGGAGGGTGCCCGACAGGGCGGGTGGGGGTCAAGCCGAGGCGGCTGTCGGGATTTCCTCGCCCATCGGCGCGGTGGCGCGCAGGAAGCCGAGGAAAAGCAGGATCACGCCCAGGAATTCGCCGAGATACAACGCGCCGGGGATGTTGATGCGGCTGAAGAAGCCGCCGAAGGCCGGGAGCATCGCGCCGACGGCGATGAGGATATTGCCAATCGTGCGGTGAAGCAGGACGCGCTTACGCCAGAAGATAAACGCGGAATAGGCCGCCCCGCCGACCAATGCAACCGTGCCGTACAAATTGAAGAACGGCGTCAGCACGCGCACGCCCGGCGTGACGATGGCGTGTCCGCTCAGTTCGCGCCCGGTGTGACCCGCGTCGATCATCTGCGAGGGGTCGAGTTGTGCAGTGAAGATTCTGACCGCGGCATAAATCGAGCCGAGGACGAGAATCGCCAGCAACGCGTTCGCCCACTTCGGTTTCGCCAGCAGATAGACCGTGCCCTGTCCCAGCCACGCGGCGACCAGGATCGCGCCGAACAGGTACCACAGGCGGAAGATCAGTTCGTTCCAGCCGAACGCGCCGTAGTAGAACTCGGCGAATCCGCCGATGCCGTAGAAGATCATGCCGACGCCCCACAAAAGCAGGTGCGTCCCTTTGCGTTCGATGTAACGCTTGAAAACAAAGAACGCAAAGGTGAAACTAATGATGCTCGAAAGCAGGGGGATGATGCTATTCATGAAACCTCCAGAATTTTTTTCTATCATTGCGAGCCACATCGCGCTGAGCGTAGGACGAAGTCCGAAGACGAAGCGGTGGCAAAGCAATGATGTATATCTTTCTGTGGCTACTCTCGATTACGCCGCGCCGGGGATGAGTCCCAGCGCGACGCCGAAGATGATGACGATCAACGCCGCGATGAGAATCACCACGACGGTCAATGCAATCGGGACGATCTTTTCATAGACGGGCGGATAGCGGCGTTTGGACATCTCTCTCACGATTTCGCATCCTCTAACGTTTGATAGGTTTGAAGTAGATTCAACAAAATCAAATCGGTGAAAGCATTCACCTTTCTCAGCATTTCGCCCCAGGCCCGGCCCGACGGCACATTCGCCTTTTGATACGCCTCCACGATGGCCTCCAGCAGGTTGTTGCGGAAGAACAGAAACGCCCGCGCCGCGTCCGCCGATTTCAGTCCGTAACGCTGGGCGCGCGAGGCGTATTCATACCCGACCGCGTAGGCTTCCGCCTCGGCCTTCTCTCCGTTCGAGGCTAGCGTGGACATCAGGCTCTGCATGAGCGACGCGCCGCCCTGGCGATACTGGGCGCGCGCCTCCTCGTCCAGTTTCTGATACCAGGGCTCGGCTTCGAGACGTCCCTCCGCGATGCGGACTCGGATCTGACGCACCGCCGCGCTCATGACCTCGGCCGGGTCCGGGCCGTGAGGCTGTTTCCCGGCCTTGAGCCACAACTCCACCTCCTCGCGGCGATAGCGGCGGTGACCGCCATTCGTCTTGTGGACAGGCAGTAATCCCTTATCGGACCAGACGCGCACCGTGCCGGGGTGCACACCTATCAGGCTCGCGGCCTGGCTGAGGGAGAGCCATTCGTTGGAGGTCGTGGTTTTCATGTTTTATTATCATCGCGCTGAGCGGAGCGCAGCGAAGACGAAGCGTTAATCCGCCAGCGCGGCGCGCTCGATCACAGACGGCGCTTCGGCTTTGGCTTTGAAGGCCGAGACATCAATACGATAGATGAGCGAGGCCGCAATAATTAACAGAATCGCTTCGATGGTAAAGACGATCACATAACCGATCACAGCGTTTTGTGTGATCTGAGTCGCCACATCGCGGACCGCGCCGCCGAGCACGGACCCGGTCAAGCGCGAGAGGGCGTTCGAGAAGCCCCACGCGCCGATGAACAGGCCGACCTTGCCCGGCGCGGTCAGGTCGAACATGAGCGAGAGGTTGGCCACAGTTGAGAGCCCCGTGCCGAGACCCAGCAGCATCACGCCGGTATAGAAGAGCGAAAGTCCACCGGCGAAGGCGCTGAACACGATGACGATGAATCCCGCCAGCGCGCCCAGGTTGCCCACCTGCGCGACCAATCGTTTCGCGAGGCGTCCCTCCAACGCGCCTGCAGCAAGGATTGCCAGCAGGACGCATCCGCCCCAGATGGAGGTGATGCGCGTGGTCTGCTGGACGGTCAGGCCGAAGGCTTCGGCGGCGAAGGGTTCGAGCAGTACGTCCTGCCCGAGGATGGCGGCGAGCAGCAGAAGCAGGTAGAAGAAAAAGATGGTCGCGGGACGGTTCGAGAGGATGGCGTCGGCCATTTGCCTGAGGGTGTAGTTCTCGGAGGCCGGGGCCGCGTCCGCGGCGCGCGGTTCGAGGCCGAGCAGGGCGGTCAAGCCCAGGGCCAGCGCGAACAGGCCCACGGTCCAGAAGGCGCGCTGTAAGGCGTCCGCGGAATACGGCTCGACCATGCGGCTGATCCCGATGGCGGTGACGATGATGCCCACGATCATCATGAACCACATTGTGGCGATGGTCTTGCCGCGCGATTTTTCGTCCGAGAGTTCGGAGGCGAGGGCGAGGTACGAAACACTGGACAGGTTGTAGCCCATGCCCCACGCGCCGAAGGCCAGCGCACTGACCAGTATCCCGAGGCCGAAGTTTTCAGAGAGGACGAATGCGACCTGAGGCGAGACGATGACGCCGGCCGCGCATAGAATCAAGCCAAGCGCGATGTATGGAGTGCGGCGTAATCCGAAAAGCGGATGGCGGTCCGAGTAGGAACCGATGGCAACTTGAATGGGGGAGAAGAGATAGGGAAGCGAGGCGAGCAGGGCGACCAGTGTGGCCGAAAGCGCCAGTTCGTGGATCATGACGCGGTTGAGGGTGCTGTTGATGGGGACGAGCGTCATGGCGACGGCGACGTGGATGAGACCAAGTTGAATGCGTTTGCGGAGCATGCGGGTTCCTTTGACTTGTTTTTGCAATGAGGCCAATTTTATGAGAGGGGAAATGTTCGTCAACATAGATTTATGCAGATTTTAATTAATGGAGATGAAAATAATCTGAAATGGTGACGCCCCTCCCCAAGTCCAAATGGACTTGGGGAGGGTGCCCGCAAGGCGGGTGGGCTTTAAATCATCAGCAGTCGGATGCCGCCCTTGCAACCGACTGCTGACTCACACGGGTCTCCTATGCCCCGCGTGCCGCAGGGTAAAGTTACTTCTTGCTCTCTTTGATGATCTGCCGCGCGGTTTGTAATAACTCGTGCGCGGACCTTAGAGTCCCCTCGCCGACCTCGCCGAGCATTTGCGAGAGTTCGAGCAGGCGCGGCTCGCCGTCCAGTTTTTCGACGCGGGTCAGGGTGCGTCCCTTTTCGATGAGTTTCTGCACCTGCCAGTGCTGGTCGCCGAAGACGGCCAGTTGCGGCAGGTGGGTCACGCAGAAGACCTGGTGACTGCGCGCCAGGTTCCACAGTTTGTGGCCGACGACCAGTCCCACGCGCCCGCCGATGCCCTGGTCAATTTCGTCGAAGATGAGCGAGGGGATTTCATCGGCGCGAGCCATGACGTGTTTCAACGCCAGCATCAGGCGCGAGGTCTCGCCGCCGGAGGCGATCTTGGCCAGTGGCTTGAGTCCCTCGCCCGGGTTGGGCGCGACCAGGAACTCCACGCGGTCGAATCCATTCTGGTCGAACGCGGCGCGCGACCCGTCCGCGAGGGAAACGCCGTTCGGGTCGGGCCTCGTCTGAAAGTCCACGCCGAAGCGGGCGGCGGCCATCTTCAAATCATCCAGTTCGATCTCGATGCCCTTGCCCATTTCCTCGGCGGCCTGCATCCGTTTGCTCGAAAGCGCGCCGCCCTGTTGCGAGAGTTTCGCCAGCAGTTTCTCTTCCTCGGCTTCCAGCGCGCCGATGCGCTCGGCGGCGTTGGTGATGTTCTCCAGTTGTTTGCGCGCCTCGACCGCGAAAGCATTGACCGACTCGATGCTCCCGCCGTATTTGCGCGTGAGGTTGTGGATAAGATTGAGGCGCTCCTCGACTTCGTCCAATCTTTTTGGATTGAACTCGATCTCGTCGAGGTAATCGCGCAGGTCGCGCGTCAGGTCGGTGAGATTTTCGAGAAGAAGATCGGCCCGCTCCGCGAGGGACGCCTGAGCCGGGTCCGTTTTGGCGAGCGCGGCCAGCGCCCGCGCCGCCTGCCCGACCAAATCCGACGCGGCGGAGGCCTCGGGCGTGGATTCGTCTAAGATTGTTAATGCCTCCTGCGCGTGCTGGGCCAGCGACTCGGCGTTGGCGAGTCGGTCGCGTTCGCGGCGCAGGGATTCGTCTTCGCCTTTCTTCAATTTCGCGGCTTCGATCTCCTCGGCCTGGAAGGTAAGCATTTCCACGCGGCGGTCGGAATCGGCCTGCATTTGGCGCAGGTCATTCAGTTCGCGGCGCACGTCAATCAATTTGTGATACGTTGTGCGGTAGGTCTTCAATTCCTCGCCGATGTCGGCGAAGCGGTCGAGCAGACCGAGGTGGGCGCGCGGGTCGAGCAGCGAAAGATGTTCGGACTGACCATGAATATCTACAAGCACCGCGCCCAGTTCCTTGAGCAGGGACACGCCCACGGTCCGCCCATTGACGCGGGCCACGGAACGTCCCTCGCGGCGCACTTCGCGCGTCAACGTCACGTAATCGGGGTCGTCCATCAGTTCTTCGCGCTTGAGGATCTCGTGCACTGCGCCGCGCGCCGCGCCTTTGAGTCGGAACACGCCCTCGACAATGGCCTGGTCCGCGTCGGTGCGGATGAGGGTCGCTTCGGCGCGCCCGCCGATCAGCATGGTGATGGCGTCGAGGATGATGGACTTGCCCGCGCCGGTCTCGCCGGTCAGGATGACCAGGCCCGCGGCAAACTTCAGGTCGAGTTTGTCAATGATGGCGAAGTTCTGGATGCGGAGTTCGGTCAACATGTTTCAACTGGCTCCAGCCGCCGTCCTCGGCGGCCATTGAGCGCCGCGGACGGCGCTCCGAGCGGGGAGAAAGATTCGGTCAGCATAGGTTACCGTGTGAAGTGGATTCCCGAAATGCGCGCAAAAACGGTCGGCGCCGCGACGAAAACGAAGATGCCCTGCCAGATGAGGTCGAACAAGTCGCCGATCAGCAAGAGGCCGAGCACGACGGGAAGCGCTCCAGCCACCACCCCCGCCGCGCAGACGTAGAACAGCGCCTTCGAGCGGTGTTTGCGCAGGGCCGACAGCGTGACGTTGCCGATCAACGCGCCCGCGCCGCCCGCGATGGCAAATGAAATAAACCACATAAAAAAACCGACGAAGGCCGAGACCAGCGCCATGAGTCCGCTGGCGATGAGCGAGAGGACGAAGGTCACACCGAAGCCGATCAGGTAATCGTACCACTCGGCGGTATCGAAGGCCTTCTGCTGGCTGCGCACACATTCGCGGCAGCGATAACCGGTCGGCGTGCGGACGGCGCATTGCGAACAGATCGGGCGTTCACAGCGGTTACAGCGCAGGCTGGTGGGGCGGTTGGGATGGACGTAGCAGGTGAGGGCGTCGGTGGTTGTGGTCATGGGCTGGCTAGATGGCGTTTTGATGCATGTGGGTGGTCAGGTTGCGATAGAAGTATCCGCGGTCGCCGAAGCGGACGAACCGGGCGGTGTACTCGGCGGCGCGCACCTCCACGTGATCGTCGCTGGACAGTCCGACCGGCTCCTGCCCGTCCACGCTCAGGACGGCGTTCTCGTCGTGGATCAGGATGCTGACCGACGATCCCTCCGAGAGCACCACGGCGCGGTCCACAGACAAGTGCGCGGCAATCGGGACGATGAGGATGTTGCGCAATTCTGGAGGCAGGATCGGCCCCCCGGCCGCCAGCGCGTAGGCTGTGGACCCGGTAGGAGTCGAGGTCAGCAACCCGTCCGCGACGTATTTGGTCAGCAGGTGTCCGTCCACGTGGACCGAGATGCGAATCGGGCGCAGGTATTGTCCGCGGCTGACGGCGGCCTCGTTGAGCGCGTACGAGACGCCTTTGGTTTCGCCAGCGCGGAAGTGCTCGACGTGCAGCATCATGCGGTTCTCGATCCAGGCCTTGCCGTTCAACAATTGGTTGAGCATTTTGTGGCAGTCTTTGTGTTCGACCTGGATGAGAAAACCCAGCCTGCCGAGGTTGATTCCCAGAATCGGGACGCCCGACGGCGCGCACAGGTGACCGGCCCTCAGCATGGTGCCGTCCCCGCCGACCGCGATGAGCAGGTCGAATTCGCCGTTCTTGACGCGGCGGCGCAGGCTCTCGTCGTAGAGCGAACCTGTGGGCGCCCGCAGTCTTTTTTCCTTGAGGAAATCGGCGATGGCTTTGGCCTCGTCCAGCGCCTCGGGCATCCGGGGGTGAACAGCCACGACCGGGCGTTTTGGGATGAAGGGGTCGGGCATATGGGACAATTATAAATGACAATTCTGATACGACGCGGCTGCAATCATGCTCGATTCCACCGGCCGGTTTTGCTGGAACGACTTTGACGCCATTCCATGAAGGCAGGCGTCTCGATTGTCCCCTTTCTTAGTGACAGCAGTCTTTATTGATGTTGCCGGCCGGCACCCAGCCGGAGGTGCACGCCTGACGGCACTCCTTCTCCGTCCGCCAGTACTGCCCCGGCGGGCA
>JBBIKC010000056.1:0-13472 GCA_037445635.1 Chloroflexota bacterium | reverse complement strand
ATGTTGAAGGAACTCGCCGATCTGGAAAAGAAGGCCGAAAAACTGGAAAAGGAAATCCGCGCGGTGATGAAGGAACGCGGCGGAATTTGACTATGGAGTGCAAGAGCTTGCTCTTGCACTCTTGCAAAGTTGGCCGCTAAAGTCAAAAATCATCAACAACTTCGATCCTGTCAATGGGCTGGGCGAAAACTTGCTCTTTCAAGTTTTCATCACCCTGGTTGGTAAACCATCTGTAACTGCAGTAAGGATAATCCATGGCATCTTCAACTAGCCCATGCTTGACAGGGTTTGTATGGACGTAATGCAACCTTGCCAGATATGATTTTTCATAGGTGATGCAAGTATCCCAATAGTTGTGCCAGACCTGCCTCCCAGGGCATTAGTCTCGTCGGTTGACTTCGATGGCCGTGATCGAGTGAATTTGTCGTACAAGTTTTGTCAGCGTTGTTGCGTCTTCTGGAGCCTGTGCGATAAAGTGATAGTGGTTGTGTAAGACCGCCCATGCTTCGAGTTCCCAGCCAAGTTGATCTGCCCGTTCGAACAAAGTCTGCAGGAAAAATTCCTTTTTCACATCTTCGCGCAATAGGTGCTGTTTGTGTAAAATAGACCCTGTAACCATGTACATCGCATTCGGCACGAAATAATGCGGTGGGTTGTGCGGGTAGATTTTGTAAATATCATCCATATCTTGGAGTATACCGTATGGGTGCGGGAGCTTGCTCCTGCAATGCGCCGGCAAGCTGGCTGACTCCAAATTTGCGTATGGAGTGCGGGAGCTTGCTCCTGCAATGCGCCAGCGAGCTGGCTGACTCCAAATCTACGTATGGAGTGCGGGAGCTTGCTCCTGCAATGCGCCGGCAAGCTGGCCGACTCCAAATCTACGTATGGAGTGCGGGTGCTTGCTCCTGCTATACGCCAGCAAGCTGGCTGACTCCAAAGGAGAGAAATCATGGGCTTGAAACCCGACCACTGGATTCGCAAGATGGCAACTGAGCACCGCATGATCGAGCCATTCGTCGAGAGCCAGGTGCGCGATCACGTCATCTCGTACGGCGTCTCGTCCTACGGCTACGACATCCGCGTCGCGAACGAATTCATGATCTTTACCAACGTCCATTCCGCCATCGTGGACCCGAAAAACTTCGACCCGAAATCCATGTTCGAGTTCAAGGGCGACGTGTGCGTCATCCCGCCGAATTCGTTCGCGCTTGCGCGCACTATCGAATACTTCCGCATCCCGCGCAAGGTGCTCACGGTTTGTTTGGGAAAGTCAACCTACGCGCGTTGCGGCATTATCGTCAATGTCACGCCCTTCGAGCCAGAATGGGAGGGCTTTGTCACCCTCGAAATTTCCAACACAACCCCATTGCCCGCCAAGATCTACGCCAACGAAGGCATCGCGCAGGTGCTGTTCTTTGAAGCGGACGAGGAATGCGAAATCTCCTACGCCGACAAGAAGGGCAAGTATCAGAAGCAGAAGTCAATCGTCTTACCAAAGTTGTAGAACAAGATCATAGCGCGGTCAGTACCGCAAAATTCATTTTGCACCCGCGCGGGCAAGATAAATCTTGCGGTACTGTGCAGAATCTTCGCGGTTGTGATAGATTCTCAAGAGTAATGCTATATCGCGTTCTACGGAAATGAGCCGCTGATGTTCACCGACCGCGTCACCCACCTCGAAGCCGAAGGCGCGTATGCCGTCCTTGCGCGCGCCCTCGAAATGGAACGGGCAGGCCGCGAGATCCTGCATCTCGAACTCGGCCAGCCCGATTTTCGCACGCCCGAACACGTGGCGCAGGCGGGTATCGCCGCCATCGAAGAAGGCCTCACGCGCTACACGCCTCCTGCGGGACTGATGAAATTCCGCGAACTGATTGCGGCGGACGCGGGCAAGCGCCGCGGCGTGACGATAACCCCCGACATGGTTGTGGTCGGACCCGGCTCGAAGCCCGGGCTCTTCTTCCCGACCCTGGCGCTGGTCGCGCCCGGCGACGAGGTCATCTACCCCGATCCCGGCTTTCCTACGTATCACGCGATGATCCGTGTCGCGGGCGGGACGCCTGTGCCGGTCACCCTGCGCGAGGAGAATCAGTTCTCGTTCGATCTGGATGTCTTCGATTCGAAAATCTCGAACAAGACCAAACTCATCATTCTCAATTCGCCTGCCAATCCAACGGGCGGAGTGATTCCCGTCGAAGATTTGAAACATATCGCCGCGCAGGCGCAGAAGTACAACGCGTGGATTCTGGCGGATGAAATCTACTCGCGGCTTGTCTACGACGGGATGGAATCCGCGCCGAGCATCGCCTCGATTGGCGGAATGCTGGAGCGCACGATCATCGCGGACGGGTTTTCAAAAGCCTATGCCATGACAGGCTGGCGGCTCGGCTACATGGTCGCGCCGCCCGCGCTGGCCGAGCGGTTGGAATTGCTCGTCACGCATTCGACAGGGTGCACGGCCATGTTCACACAATACGCAGGGATGGAGGCACTCACGGGTCCGCAGGATTTCGTCCGCGAAATGGTGATGGAATACCAAAAACGACGAGACAGGATGGTGGAACTGGTGAATTCGATTCCAGGCGTCCACGCGCAGAAGCCGCAGGGCGCGTTCTATGTTTTCCCGAATGTCAAGTCGTTCGGGATCTCCTCGGCGGAGATTCAACGGCGGTTGCTCGAAGAGGAGGGAGTGGCCGTTTTGGCGGGGACAGACTTCGGTCCCGCGGGAGACGGGTATATCCGTCTGTGTTATGCCACCTCGATGTCAGTCATCGAGCGTGGAGTGGAGAAAATCCACAGGTTCTTTGAGCGGTTATGAATCGAAAAACCAGGCTTCTCGAAGAAGCCTGGTTTTTCGATTGGTCAGCCGTTGTTTTTCGCGGCGTCGTATCTCTTCACGTCCTCCATCGCCTTCTTCACGTTGACGAATGGCAGGACGACGAGGCCCGCGATGAAGTAGAAGATGAGCGCCAGGATGCCATAGCGCAGACTGCCGAACCATTGGTTGACGAGGCCGAAGATCATCGGTCCCGTCCACGAGGTGCCGCGCTCGCTGACTTCGTAGAACGAGTAGAACTCGGCTTCCTTGCCCGTGGGGATCATCTGCGCGAAGAGGCTGCGGCTGATAGCCTGCGATCCGCCCATGACGAGGGCGATGAACGCGCCGAGGACGAAGAACTCAGCCACGCGGCCTTCACCTTTCAACCCGCCCCAGGCGTAAATGACCACGCCCGACCAAATGACGAGACTGACGATGATGGACTGCTTTGCGCCGATCCATTTGGCAAGTTTGCCCCAGAACAGCGCACCGAAGAAAGCCATGAACTGGATCATGAGGATGACCGCAGTGAGGGTTTGCGTGTCCAATTCGACGCCGCCGCGGGCGATGGGCGCGGCCGCGAAGGTGGCCGAGACCGCGATGACGGTCTGGATGCCGTCGTTGTATAGGAAATAGGCCAGCAGGAATTTCAGCGTTTCTGGGAAGTGCTTGACTTCGGAGAAGGTGCGCCGCAGTTGCTTGAAGCCGATGCTGACGTAGGTCTCGCCTGCGGGCAAGGAGCGCGCCGCGTGCCGCGGGCGCAGGCGCGCCCAGGTGATGAAGGCAAACAACAGCCACCAGATACCTGCCGAGGCGAGATTGATTCGCACGGCGAGGCTGCCTGGCACACCGAGGTCTTCGCTGAAAATGAAAAACGCCAGGTTGAGTGCCAGCAGAATCCCGCCGCCGAGGTATCCCATGGCCCAGCCGTATGAGGAGACGCGGTCGCGTTCGTCCTCGCTGGCGATGTCGGGGAGGTATGCGTTATAGAAAACCATTGCCGCGCCGAAGGCAAGATTGGCAACGATGTAAAGCACGCCTCCCAGCCACCATAGATTTCCAGTGACAAGGAACAGCAGAATGGTGGCGACTGCGCCGATGGTGGCGAAGATCTGCATCATGCGCTTGCGCAAGTGGGAGTAATCCGCGATGGCGCCGAGAATGGGCAGGAACAAGACCTGCAAGCCAACAGAAAAAGATATGCAGTATGGGAGGAAGGAATCAGGCGCGATGGGGATGCCAAGGAAGCGCGCGTTCCCGTCGGGGAAGGCCTTGGCCGCTTCCGCCGCGAGCGCGGCCACATACGGTCCCAGAAAGACCGTTCCCACCGTCGTGCTGAAGGCCGAGTTGGCCCAGTCGTACATGGCCCAGCCGAAGATTTCTTTTCTGTCATTGACCATGGATGCAGTCGTCATATTGTCTCCGTTCCCGAGAATGATGGTTCTAGTTGGAAAACCCGCCCGCCCGGCAAGAGTTTCGAGAAGGACAGTACCAGCGTCTATTTGCTATGCGTCGAAAATCCTGCTATGATTAGCATAATACAGCCCGATGTTCTTTCGATCCGTTCACGCCACCGCTCGGTCATTGCCCGAAACCCGTCTGCAGGATTTACTTGGAGAGTACGAAAAAGATTCCGCTTCGGGACTGATTCAGGCATCCTCACCGGCCGACACTCATGTTGCCCTGATCATTTTCAAGGGACGGATATCAAACGCTTACTCGATCTCGACCGACTCGCACGAGCACATCAGCGCCGGGCAGGCGGTCGAAATCATTTCTGGACTTGGGGCCGGCACCATTACCTCGGCGAGACTGCCGGCCCTGGCCCTGCGCGCGTTCAAAATTCAAGCCGAACACGCCCGTCCCGCAGAAACCCTGAAAGTGACCACTGAGCGCCTTCATATTTTACTCGACCAGTGGAAGCAATTACCTCGTCTCGGCCTGGCCGCGCTGACCTGGCCCACTGCTACGGGCCTTATTCTTTTGCCGGGCAACGGCGTCACCCCCCGTCACGGATTGTTTATGTCCGACGGGGTTCACGAAAGTGCAGAAGCCATTTCGCGGATGAATGGTTGGTTCGAAGAGACGCTCGAGGCTGCCCGATATGATTATTCGTCCGAGATACCTGCATGGGAAGAGTATGTAATCCATACGAGTTTCGTGTCCATTCTGGAGGCGGTCCTTAACCGCTATAAGGAACTGACGGGGCTGGCGCTCTTGAACGCGCTGGGGCGCGCTATTAATCGTATTGCAAATGAGAACAGGTGGGATGTCAGCGTCATCGTAGATCGCGTGAACGACCAGGAGATCTTTCCCGGCATTGCCGATATGGTCGGCGCGTATCGCATCCTGATGGCGGTTACGTATAACCATGTGTCGTCCGTTCTTGGAGAGAAACTGTTACAAACGGTTCATCGCGAAGCACTGGCAGACGTCGATGCTCTTACCTCCCGGACCGTGCTTAAGTACGCGTTGTTGTCGGGGACCGGCTTCCTGACGGCGCGCCAGACGGAGACAGACTATGCTTAACGGTTTGCTCAAAAAACGGCCTTTGCTCGTGTTCTGGGGACTAGGCATCCTTCTGCTGATTCTCTATTCAGCGATCTATCTGGTCTACCCATTCCGCGACGCCTGGAATGACGCTGTCCTCTATGTCATCTATGTTATTACCGTTTCTACACCTGCTCTGGCCGTGACGGCAACCCTGCAGCTTTATGACGTCAATGATTTGCCGCGGCGCGTCTGGTTGAACTTCACCATTGGTTTTTGGTGTTGGGTAGCAGCCGAGTTCGTCTGGGTGTCATATAGTTTGTTGGTTGGATATCCTCCGCCCCTCAACCTTTCTGATTTCTTCTACCTGACAGGGTATGTGTTCATTTCGCTGGGCATCTATCATCAATATCTGTTGCTGGGCCAGCCCGCTACCCGCTGGTCGAGGTGGATGGCGTTTTTTTTCTGGGGATTGGCCGTTCTTCTTGCACTGCTGATGCTGGCGTTGACAGGCGCGTTCTTCGACACAGCCATGTTCCTTCAAGACCTGTTTGGCATTACCGATCTTTTACTGGGAGCGGCGGCATTGGCCATGCTGGCTGCATTTCGAGGCGGCGCGCTGGCCCGTCCGTGGGGCGGGTTTATCGTCCTTGCCTTGGCGAATATCTTTTACGCCTGGCTTTCGCAAACGGGGGCCTATCAGGTGGACACGGTCAGCGGCGACGTATTGCGGTTGATTTCCGACCTGGTTTATATGCTTTCCTATCTGGTGCTGGCGTCCGGGTTTTTGTATCAATATTTTCTGTTGCGCTTCGGCCCGCGAATTTCCGGGGGAGAAACTCACCACAAAGAACGCGGGATTACCGCTTGACCTGTGGGGGTCTTGTGTTTATAATATCAGGTCGCTGTCCTGAGGAAGCACTCGGGATAGGTTGATTATTTTTTTAAGCCGCGGCCAGCCCCAGGTCAGGAGTGAGACGAATGGCATCTTCCTTGCCCCAAAAGAATTACGCGCGCATCCCGGTAAACCTTGATCTTCCCAATCTGATCGAAGTACAACTTGACTCATTTGAGCGCTTGAAGCGTGAAGGTCTCGGGGACCTGTTCCATGAGATTTCTCCTATCGAATCTTATAACAAGGGGATGAAGCTTTATTTTCCCAGCCGCAGTCCCGAGTCAAAACAATGGGGACTGAAATACTGGTTCGGCGAGCCCAAGCATACGATTGAAGAGTGCGTGGAGCGCGATCTGACCTATGCCAGCCCGTTGTATGTGTCGGTTTTGCTTGCCGGCCCCGACGTACCGGAGCCGATCAAACAGGATATCTTCCTGGGCGATTTCCCGGAGATGACGGATAAAGGCACATTCATTATCAACGGGACGGAGCGGGTCGTCGTCTCCCAGTTGATTCGTTCCCCGGGTGTCTATTTCGAGGCACCCACCGACCGTTCCACCGGCCGTCCGCTGGCGATGGCGAAACTTATTCCGGACCGCGGCGCGTGGATGGAGTTCGAGACGCGCAAGTCCGATTACATCATCCTGAAGTTCAATCGCAAACGCACCGTGCCCATAACGATATTTCTGCGCGCCTTGTCCACGGTCTCAGATGGGATTGACGATGTGTCGTTGAAGAGCGGAACCGACGAGGAAATACTGGCCTTGTTCCAGGATGTGGATAACAATCCCGAGCGTCTTTTTATGGCCTCCACTCTGCACCAGGAACCTGAATGGGATTTGAGCGGCGGGTTGACGATCGCCGAGGCCGCGCTGATCGAATTCTTCCGAAAGATGCGCCCGGGCGATCCTGCCACGCTGGATAACGCGCGCGCGTTTCTCCAGGAGCAGTTGTTCGACCAGCGCCATTACGATCTCGAACGCGTCGGCCGCTACAAATTGAATCAAAAACTGGATCTGCAGATCCCCATTCCGCACCGCACGGTGACCAAGGGCGATATTGTCCGCCTCGTCCGCCGAATGATCCTGATCAACAACGGCGTCGAGCCCCCGGACGATATTGATCATCTCGGCAACCGCCGCGTCAAGACGGTGGGCGAGTTGATCCAGAACAAACTGCGGATCGGCCTGCGGCGCATGGAACGGGTCATCAAGGAGCGCATGTCCATCCGCGACCAGGAACAACTTTCGCCGGTGACCCTGGTTAATATCCGTCCCGTGGTCGCGGCACTGCGTGAGTTTTTCGGTTCCAGCCAGTTGAGCCAATTCATGGATCAGACCAATCCGCTGGCGGAGTTGCGCCACAAGCGCACACTGTCGGCTCTCGGTCCCGGCGGCCTGCGCCGTGAACGCGCTGGTTTCGATGTCCGCGACGTACATCACTCCCATTACGGGCGCATCTGCCCGATCGAGACGCCCGAAGGTCCGAACATCGGTTTGATCGGCCGTCTGGCTTCCTTCTCCCGCGTAAACGAATACGGCTTCATCGAAACGCCCTATCGTAAAGTGATCAAATCCCTGCCCTGTGACGATGCGCGTCTTGAAGGGCGCGCGGTCCGCGGCAATGTGATCGATCCAAAGTCTGGGAATGTGATTGTTAAAGACGGCGAGCGCATTACGGCGAAGATGTTGAAGGCTCTTGCCAAGATTGGAAAGGATATTCCGGTCGTTCCATTTATTTCCGATCAGGTTGACCATTTGTCTGCAGATGCCGAGGATAAATATGTCATCGCACAGGCCAACGCGCCGCTGACCGAAGGGAACGAGTTCGTACGCGAACGAATTTCCTGCCGCTATCACTCCGGTTTCGTCTTCCAAACGCCGGACGCAGTGGATTATATGGACGTTGCGCCTCATCAGGTGGTGGGCATTAGCGCCGCGCTGATCCCATTCCTGGAGCATGACGATGCCAACCGCGCTTTGATGGGCTCGAACATGCAGGCTCAGGCTGTGCCGCTGGTGCGGCCGGAGATCCCGATGGTTTCGACCGGTATGGAATATCACGCCGCGCTGGATTCGGGCCAGGTGGTCGTCGCTCTGGAGGACGGGGAAGTGGTTTCCGTCACCGGCAGTTCGATCTCGATCAAGGAGAAGCGGAGCGGGGTGCGTGTCTACCAGTTGCGGAAGTACCAGCGCTCGAATCAATCCACCTGCATCGACCAGCGCCCGGCCGTGGTCAAGGGACAGGTAGTCAAGAAGGGCGACATCATCGCCGATTCCTCCTCGACCGAAAGCGGCGAACTGGCCCTCGGCCAGAACGTGGTCATCGCGTTTCTCTCGTGGGAAGGCGGCAACTTCGAGGATGCCATTCTGATCTCGGAGCGCCTGGTTCAAGAGGACCGCTTCACGTCGGTGCATATCGAGAAATACGAGGTCGAGGCGCGCGACACGAAGCTGGGTCCCGAAGAAATTACGCGCGATATCCCCAACGTCGGCGAAGACGCGATCAAGGACCTCGATGAAAACGGCATCATCCGCATCGGCGCGGAGGTTGGCCCGAACGATATTCTGGTTGGCAAAATCACGCCGAAAGGTGAAAAGGAACTGACGCCGGAGGAGCGCCTGTTGCGCGCCATCTTCGGCGAGAAGTCCCGTGACGTGAAGGATACGTCCCTGCGCATGCCGCACGGCGAGCGCGGCAAGGTGGTGGATGTGAAAGTCTTTACGCGCGAGGATAATGCCGATCTTTCCGCCGGCGTGGAAACGATGGTGCGTGTGTCGGTTGCCCAGCGGCGCAAGATCACCGCCGGCGACAAGATGGCCGGGCGGCATGGCAACAAAGGGGTCGTCTCGAAGGTCGTTCCGGTCGAAGATATGCCGTTCCTCGAGGATGGCACGCCGGTCGATTTAATCCTGAATCCGTTGGGCGTGCCGGGCCGTATGAATATCGGTCAGGTGCTGGAGGTTCATCTCGGCTGGGCGGCCAAGCGCCTCGGTTTCCGCGCGATCACGCCGGTCTTCGACGGCGCGTCCGAGTCGGAAATCGAGGCTGAACTTGCGCGCGCCTGGATCGTTGACCAGGCCTGGAAGGAAGCAGCTCAGTCTGCCTGGGAATGGATCAGACAACAGGAGTACGATCCGAGCGCCATCCAGGACGACGACGAGGTCCGCCGCCTGTATCTGGAGGAATGGCTCGGCAAACGTAAGTATGACGTGTACAGACTGAATGAGGTTGATTATGCCCGTCTGTCCACAGCGCGCGAATGGCTGCGCGATCATGGCTACGACCCGGATGAGATCTTCGATCTTTCGGATGAGACAATCCATCACCGGCGCCCAGACCGCGATGAGTACACTGTCCGCGCCTGCCTGAGGCTGTGGATGGAGAGCCTGGGCAGCACGAAAAAGATCGCCGATAGCAAGATCTACGAGGCGGCGCAGGAGTTTTCAAAGGAAAACTATGTACCCATGCCGACTCTCGGCAAGCAGATCCTTCGCGATGGCAAGACCGGTCTTCCCTACGACCAGCCGGTCACTGTCGGCGTCATGACGGTGCTCAAGCTTCATCACCTGGTAGAGGACAAAGTGCACGCCCGCTCGACCGGTCCGTACAGCCTGGTCACACAACAGCCGTTGGGCGGCAAAGCACAATTCGGCGGACAGCGTTTTGGCGAAATGGAAGTGTGGGCGCTGGAGGCGTACGGCGCGGCCTACACATTGCAGGAAATGCTCACGGTCAAATCGGACGACGTGCAGGGGCGCGTGAATACTTATGAGGCTATCGTCAAGGGCGAGGCCATCGAGGAGCCTAGCATTCCAGCCTCCTTCCGCGTGCTCGTGAAAGAGTTGCAGAGTCTCGGGCTTGCGGTCGAGGCTGTCAATGAAGGCGGTGACGTGGTCAAGTTTGGCAAGGATGAGGAAAAAACCCATCCGCCCAAGATGGAGACCGGTTTGCTTGGTCTTGGTGATAAAAAAGAGAAGAACAGGAAACCGGTACAAGGAGAAGAGATCTCTTCTTGACGACCATTTGACGGCGTGATAGAATAACACGCCGTTGCCAACCAAACGGGCGGCATCCACCCCGCCCACTGCATGGCACTACAAGCGAGGCCATCAATTACGTCTTCTTGATGGCCTCGCTTCTTGAGAAGACATTTTGTGAATTTTGTTTCGGAGGCAAATGTGCCGACTGTCAACCAAATGATCCGCAAAGGCCGCAAGAACAAGAAGGTCAAGAGCAAGGCCCCGGCATTGCAATACACGCTCAACTCCTACAAACAACGGCGCGTGCGTCAGGACAAAGGCGCGCCGCAGAAGCGCGGCGTTTGTACGGTGGTGCGTACCATGACCCCCAAGAAGCCGAACTCGGCGCTGCGGAAGATTGCCCGCGTGCGCCTGACCAACGGCATCGAGGTCACTGCATACATTCCAGGCGAAGGCCATCAATTGCAGGAACATTCGGTGGTCTTGGTGCGCGGCGGCCGCGTGAAGGATTTGCCGGGTGTGCGTTATCACATCGTGCGCGGTTCCCTCGACACAACCGGCGTGGCCAATCGCAAGCAAGGCCGCTCCAAGTACGGCGCGAAGCGTCCGAAGTAATTCGATGGAGAGATAAGAAATGCGACGTGGAACTCCCGAACTCCGCCCGGTCCCCCCAGACCTGCGGTATAACAACGTTAATCTCCAGATCATGATCTCGCACGTCATGTCGCGGGGCAAAAAGAGTCTGGCCACCCGCCTCGTCTACGAGGCGCTTGACCTCGTTAAGGAGCGCACGCAGAAAGACCCCATCGAGGTCTTCGATACCGCGCTCAAAAACGTCGGCCCCGCCATGGAAGTTCGTCCGCGCCGCGTGGGCGGAGCCACGTATCAGGTCCCGATGGAAGTGAGCGCTGAACGCCGCGTCACGCTGGCCCTGCGCTGGATTCTGACTTCCGCCCGCGAGCGCGCTGGCAAATCTTTTCCCGATAAACTAGCCGCAGAGCTGATTGAGGCCTCGAATGAGACCGGCAACGCGATTCGAAAACGCGACGAGACCCACAAGATGGCGGAGGCCAACCGCGCCTTCTCCCATTATCGTGTGTAACCCCATTATTTAATTGTTAGAGACAGAGGCAGTTAGTACGCATGGCACGTGAGTATCCGCTGGACAAGTACCGTAATATTGGCATCATTGCCCACATTGACGCCGGGAAAACAACCAGTACCGAGCGTATCTTGTTCTATACCGGCAAGACCCACCGCATCGGTTCGGTGGATGAAGGCACGACTGTCACTGACTGGATGGAACAGGAGCGCGAACGTGGCATCACGATCGTGTCGGCGGCTGTCTCTGCAGAGTGGAATGGCTACCAGATCAACCTGATTGATACGCCCGGGCACATTGACTTTACGGCCGAAGTCCAGCGTTCGCTGCGCGTCCTGGACGGGGGCGTGGTCCTATTCGACGCGGTGCAGGGCGTCGAGCCGCAAAGCGAGACCGTGTGGCGTCAGGCCGACCGTTACGGTGTGCCGCGCATCTGCTTCGTCAACAAGATGGACCGCGTCGGCGCCTCCTATGAGCGTACCATCCAGACCATCAAAGATCGCCTCGGCGCGAACCCAATAGCGATGCAAGTCCCGATTGGCTTTGAATCCACCTTTACCGGTGTAGTTGATCTTCTCGGGATGAAAGCCATTTACTGGGAAGATGAGATGGGCCGTACCATGCGTGAGGCCGAGATTCCCGACGACCTCAAAGCGCAGGCCGAGGAGGCCCGCCAGCAAATGGTCGAGAAGATTGCCGAACTGGACGATGAACTTACAGTTAAGTACCTTGAGGGAGGCGAGATCGGCGTTGACGAATTGAAAGTCGCTCTGCGCAAGGGCGTGCTCGCCAACAAGGCCACGCCCGTTTTTTGCGGCTCCGCCATGCGCAATAAAGGCATTCAGGTCCTTCTGGATGCCGTAATTGATTACCTGCCCTCGCCGGCCGACATGCCCCCGGTGCGCGGTACCAACCCGGACAATCCCGAGGAAGTGATTGAACTACCGGCGGAAGACAACGCCCCGTTGAGCGCGCTGGTCTTCAAGATCGTGACCGATCCGTACGTGGGACGTCTCGCCTATTTCCGTGTCTATTCCGGGACCTTGAGCCAGGGTGTCATGGTGACGAATTCGACCAAGGGCAAGCGCGAGCGTATCGGCCGGCTCATCCGCATGTACGCCGACCGCCGTGAGGACATTACCGAGGTCCGCGCCGGCGACATTGCCGCCGCGCTGGGATTCAAGGAAACGTTCACAGGCGATACGCTGTGTGACAATAAAAAGATCATGCTGGAAAGCATCTCCTTCCCAGAGCCGGTTATTTCGGTCGCCATCGAACCGAAATCCTCGGCCGACCAGGAGAAAATGGGCGAAGCCCTCCGCAAACTCTCGGAAGAGGATCCCACCTTCCGCGTCCGCTCGGACGAGAATACCGGGCAGACGATCATTGCCGGGATGGGCGAACTCCACCTCGATGTCCTGGTGGACCGCATGTTGCGGGAATTCCGCGTGCAGGCCAATGTCGGGCGTCCGCGCGTGGCATACCGCGAATCCATCACTCGTCCGGTGGCGAAGGCGGAGATGCGCTACGCCAAACAATCGGGCGGACGCGGTCAATACGGCCACGTGGTGTTTTCGCTCGAGCCGGGCGAACGCGGCAGCGGCATCCTTTTCGAAAATAAAATCGTCGGCGGGGCCATCCCGCGCGAGTTCATTCCCGCAATTGAGAAAGGCGTGCGGGAGGCGGCCGAAAGCGGCGTGCTGGCCGGTTATCCGGTTGTAGATATGAAGGTTACACTTTACGACGGCTCCTTCCATGAAGTGGACTCGAATGAAATGGCGTTCAAAATGGCCGCCTCGATGGCTTTCAAGGATGGCGTGCAGAAAGGGTCGCCGGTTCTTTTGGAACCCATCATGAAGGTCGAAGTGGTCATCCCGGACGAGTATATGGGAGACGTAATCGGCCAATTGAACAGCCGCCGCGGCAGTATCCAGGGTATGGAGATTCGCCCGGGCAATGCCCAGGCAGTGCGCGCTATGGTTCCGCTGGGTGAGATGTTTGGATATGCAACCGAGTTGCGCTCGGCCACACAGGGCCGCGGCGTCTTCTCTATGGAGTTCGATCATTATGCGCCGGTCTCTGCGGCCGTGGCGCAGGAAATCATGAACTAATCCGTCTGTCATTGTAGAAAAAGGAGAGTGAAAGAAATGGCGAAGCAGAAATTTGAGCGGACGAAGCCGCATC
>JBBIKC010000055.1:0-13635 GCA_037445635.1 Chloroflexota bacterium | reverse complement strand
GGCAACACCACTGTCACCATCAACTCCGATTTCGACATCACCAATCCCGCCCTGGCTGGAAAAATTGACGAAGTATGCCGAGGCGATTGCGATACATATTTGAGCGAATGGAATACTTCGGCAATTTTAATAGGAGTTAATACCGGTAATCGTCGGTATACCTTTGATTCAGTTGGTGGTGTTGAGATAGCAACTAGTATGGCGTTTAAAAACGATAAGGGCGAAGTGCAAACTGTCGATTATTTGGTAATTCTTGGTACGAAAACTCCTGAGAATGCATTTTTATGGAATGCTTTAGGACTCAGCGGAGATACTGTAAGTCTCGGTGAACTCGAAGAAATATTCGGAGCAGGAAAAGGTGCATACTTTGGATTTAAATGGGTTTCAGGTAACGGACCATACGATGTAAAATATCTTAATAGCCGATTTGATAGTAAGTATTGGCAGAGAATTCGTTCTTGGTTCGAGCAAGGCATGAACCCGGATGAAAAGATTGTGCTTGTTGTTGATGCGGTTGTGGGATCACATTACCTGCGATGATCTTTTCTGTTGAAAATGTTTGCTAGCTAGTCTAGTATTAGGTTATGGCGATGAGGGTAGCTTGGGTAATAAGCGTAATGGCGTTTATATTAGGTTCTAGATTGAGTGCTCAATCGGCGATTGCGGAAAATGGCTGTGGGGGAGGAGTCACCTGTACAGGTAGTACAAGGATCAACGTTACTGATAGTTGTTCTGTAAGTCAGTATGGTTGTAGCCCTCTCTCCCATAATTATAGTGTTGAATGTCAAACCATTAATGAAGATCAATGTGAAGGTTTTTTTGGTTATATGCGCGATACTTGCCAGCAAAATAATACAGTGTGCGCTCCAGGGGGGTGGGCAAGAAAGGATTTTTCCTGCTGCGGCTCCGACGGGGACGGGGGAGGGACGACCTGCCCGCCGGGGCAGTACTGGCGGACGGTGAAAGAGTGCCGCCAGGCGTGCACCTCCGGCTGGGTGCCGGCCGGCGGCTGCGGGCATTGTATGTAATATAATTGCGCCGCCCCCAAATGGCACAAAGCATAATTCCTCACAGCCCGCATCGCCGCACAGATTCCCTCGCCCTCGGCCGCCGCGCCGAG
The DNA here is from genome assembly GCA_037445635.1 of Chloroflexota bacterium. Classification (GTDB taxonomy): domain Bacteria; phylum Chloroflexota; class Anaerolineae; order Anaerolineales; family Villigracilaceae; genus JBFMCC01. Next base: position 12,515 of record JBBIKC010000055.1, on the reverse strand, counting down.
GAACTCTTCGTCACCGCCGCGCAACGTCAAGGCTGGAGGGCGACTCACGCGCCGAAGGAAGCCGACATTCACGAGCATTGGGACTTCGAGATCGTCAAAGACGGTTACAGGCGCAAGGTGGAAGTCAAGGCCATGAAGCGCGAGAAGCGCACGGATGAAACCATGAGCGGGGAATGGGTGTGGATCGAGTTCCGCAACGTGCGCGGCGAGGCGGGCTGGTTGTTCGGCAAAGCCAATTGGATCGCGTTCGAGACAGAAAATTCTTTCGTCATCGTGGATCGCCACGACCTGTATCAACTGGTGAGGCGAGTCGTGGACAGGCAGGCAAAGGTCGAGTCGGCGCGCGAGGCGAAATATAAAACGTACACGCGTAAAGGCCGTCCCGATCAGATCGCGCAGGTGCGGATGGAGGATATTCGAAAGATCAAGATCAATGAGTGGGAAAAAACATAGAAGCCGGGTTTCTTCGAGAAACCCGGCTTCTCTTTATACAGGCGGATTATCCAGCCGCACGCCGTGGCCGCGCACCGTATCAATATATTGATGCGTCGGGTCGAGCGCGGCGAGTCGGTCGCGCAGGCGGCGGATGAGCGCGTCCAGCGCCTGGTCCGAGACTCCCGCGGACTGCTCCTCGCCCCACACCGCGGCCACCAGGTCGGCGCGTTGGATCACCTGTCCCTGGCTTTCGTAGAGAAGCCACAACAAGCGAAACTGCTGCGCGGAAAGAGGCGGCACCAGTTGCTGTTGATTGACCCACACACGGCGCGATTTCTGTTCGATCATGAGGCGGCCGGGACGTCCCGCGCCCTCTCCCAGCGGCATGGTCGAATCCGAGGTCAGGAACATAAAGCCTTGAATGATGGAAATCTGAATCGTATCCCCATCCTGCAAAACGACCGGCGCCTTGAGCACGTTGCCGTTGTGGTGCGTCCCGTTCTTACTGCCCAGGTCTTCGAGGATGATTCCCTCCGCCGTCGGCGTGAGGCGGGCGTGAAAACGCGAGACCTGCCGGTCCGCGATCACCACGTCGCAACTCGGCTCGCGTCCCATCACCAGGGCATGTGAGAGCGGCCAGCGCTGTCCCTTCAGCGGACCTTCCTGCGCGAGCAAAATCGGAAACTCTTCGTTGGAATTATCCATCAATGTTTAACGCCTCAAAAGACGCTTATAATATAGCAGAAAAGCGCGTTTCTGTGCAGACACGCCGACATTCTCCTGCACAGTCCTGCTTCGAAGAACAAAGCCATGAGTCCCCCGCTCCCGAATGGGGAGGTTCTGCGCGGCCGATACCGAATCCGTGAACGCATCGGCCAGGGAGGCATGGGCTGCATCTATCTGGCCGACGATCTGCGGCTGGAGGGCCGCCTGTGCGCCCTCAAGGAGGTCGAGTACGACCGCGCCCTTCCCGAAAGCATCCTCGAAGAGGCCCGCGAACAATTCCTGCGCGAGGCCACCGTGCTGGCGCGCCTCGACCATCCCAACCTGCCCAAAGTGTCCGATTACTTTTCGGTCGAGACGCGCGATTACCTCGTGATGGACTACGTGCCCGGCGAAGACCTGCGCGCCCTCATGCTCAATGCCCGCCGCCGCAAAACATTCCTGAAAGAAGACGATGTTTTGAATTGGGCCAGCCAGCTGGCCGACGCGCTGATCTATCTGCACAGCCAGGAACCGCCCATCGTGCACCGCGATATCAAACCCAGCAATCTAAAAATCATGCCGCGCGGCCTGCTCAAACTGGTGGACTTCGGCCTCGTCAAAGTGCTCGCGCCGGACGAGGTCACCATCACGGTCATTCAGGGACAGGGCACCGCGCTCTACACGCCCATCGAACAATACGGCGGCGACAGCGCGCATACCGACGTCCGTTCCGACATTTACGCTTTCGGCGCAACCCTCTATCACCTGCTGACCAACGAGGCCCCCGCCGAGGCGCGCAGTCGTTTCCTGAATCCAGAACTTTTAACGCCGCCGCGCCAGATCAACCCGGAGATCAGCATCCGCACCGAACGCGCCATCCTGCGCGCCATGTCTCTGCATCCTGACGACCGCCCGCAATCAATGGAAGAATTCCGCGCCTATCTGTTCGGGACGCGTGAACTGCCGACCGGTCCTCTTGGCGCCCTGCGGCGGACTCCCGCTCCCCTGCTCGACCTTCAATTTGCTTCGACCGAATCGATTCTCGCGTGGACCGCGGCCGGGCTGCTGGTGCTCAGTCTGATCGCGACGCTGGCGCGTTGACTCCCAGCATCCATATCCAGGCGCAGATCATCCCCAGCAATTCCCCCGCAAGCGCAAACCCAGCCAATGCCGCGCCGCCGGCATTCATCAGCACGGCCTCGCTGCCGGGCAGGCCGAAAGCCAGATAGTTGTAGGTCAGCAGGCCGCCCAACGAGGCGCACAACGCCCAACGGATGCCCCAGCGCGGCGAGTGCAGACGCGCGCCGGCCCAGTACGCCAGCCAGCCCCCGCCTGCCAGCACGAGCAGGAACAGGAACCAGCCGCCAAACGTGGGAGTTCCCTTCGAGGTGACAAATTCATCTTCGTCCGGCGAGCTCGGCATCATCGGCGTCGGCGCGACGGTTTCCGAAAGCACCGGCACAATCACGGTCACCGCGGCGACCTCTCCCTCCGCCACATCCAGCTGCAATACTTCCGAGAAAAACGCCGGGTCGCTTTGGGCGCGGATCTCCACCAGGCCGGGCTGTTCGAGGCGGTAAGTGATGCGCGCCACGCCGCCCGTCGTGGTCGTCTCTTCCTGCCGAAGCAGGATGCCCGTCTCCCCGCTCAACCCGATGTTGAAGCGGACGACCGTCCCGTCCGGCACGGGATTTCCATTGTGATCCAGGATCCTGCCGGTGCGGATGGCGACCGTGTCGCCCATGCCGAAGAGGGGAATCGGCGTCGGCTCGGGCGTGGAGGTGGATAACGCCGTGGGCGCGGCGTCAGGCGGCAGGTCCAGGAAGAGCGGGATGATCTGCTGCGGGTCCGGCGCGGTGACGGAGATCAAGTCGTAGCCGATGCCCGGCACAGAGACCGGGGAGGCGCCTCCCGGGCTCAGTTCGCGAAAGAGCAGGCGCGCGGCCACTTCCACGAACGGAGAGGCCTTGCTGTACAGGGCGTAATAGGCGGTCAATTTGGAAATGTCCGTCGAATCCAGATAATACGGCGCGCTGAACGCAAACAGGATGACGCGCTTGTCGCGCAGGCGGTCGGATTGTTCGGAAAGAAAACGGCGGATGAGCGCGGGCTGGCCATTGGAGGAATCGGCCAACAGGAGGATGACCCACTGGGAGCGATCCAGGTCGGGTTCGATGAATTCGCCGCCGGTGCGGTTGAGAAAGTTGTTCAAGTCGTTGAACGTAAAGGATGCAAGATTGGTTTCGAGCACCTGCCCGCCGGCCGATGGACCGTACAGCCGGGAGATGGATCGTTGCAGGGCGTCCACCGCCAGCGTGGGCTGGTCGAGGCAGGTACTGCACTGGCGCGTAACGGTCGTGTCGGTGAAGATGACCAGGCGGTCGCTGAAGGCGGGCGGTCCGGGCAGGAGGTCTGCTAAAACGGAGGCCTCGGGACTGATGAGAGTGGCGGCATTGCGTGCCGTTTCGAAGGTGACCTGCTCGGAGCCGCCGATGGCGTCCAGGGCGGTCTCGGCGGGCATGACAATCGAAAAAGAAAAGTTTCCGTAGAGGCGGTATTTGGCCGCGAGGATGCGCGCCGCGGCCGCATCCACGTTCTGGGCGAAGGCGGAATCCTCCTGATATTTCTGGGTGAAGAAATCCAGGATCTGCACAACGGTCTCGTACCGATCGGGCAGATCGCTCGAGGTGAGGTCGCCGAGATAGAGCAGGTCGTTACCGGCCAAAAAAGCATCGCGGGCGACCAGGCGCGCGCTGAACGCGCCGCCGCCGGGCGCGTAGAAATCGCGCACGGCCCGGCTGCCCAGGTCGTCGCTGACGATCAGGCCGCCGTTGTCCCACCAGGAAACGATCTGCGGCAGATTGAGAATGGCGTTCAACGCCTGCGGATCGAAACTGACCGGGCGGGTGGTGGCGCGGATGTTGCCTTGGAATCCCTGATAGCGGATGTGCGAGACCAGCAGACCGTCCACGGCAGCCGCAGGATTCGGTGCGCCGCCGGTCACGGAAAAGAACGGGGCCAGTTCGATCTGCTTTAACTGCTCGAGCGATTTGCGCACCGTGGCCACTTCCTCTTCGGGCAGGCGGTCCGAGCCACCGCGGCCGGGAAAATGCTTGGCAACGATGAACAGGCGCGACTCACTGCCGGTATGCAGTCCCGTGATGAACGCCCGTCCCATCTCGGCCACCCAGAACGGGTCGCCGCCAAAAGCGCGGTTGCCGAGATCGGCGCTGGCCGCGCCGGGCTGTTCGAGCACATCCAGCGACGGGCCGATATACAAATTGAAACCCAGCGCGGAAAGTTCGCGCCCAAGCACGGTACCGGCCTGTTCGGACAGTTGCGGATCCCACGTCGCGCCGAGGGCCATGGCCGAGGGCATGGGCGTCATTCCGCGCAGAATCTGGTCGGTCGGGGCGCCGTTGCCCTCCTGGACGATCCCCACCCACAGGGGAACATAAACATCGCGCGCCTGCTGTTCCGCCGAATCCTGATTCGCCAATTGTGCGCCCTGCCATTCGGCCTGTTGCAGGTCGTGGATGAGCCGATAGGCCTCTGTGATCGTGTCCGGCGCGTCGACGAAATTATCATTGTCGGCCTGCAGAACGACTCCGCCGATGTGATGATTGACAACCAGGTCATAGATTTGGGAAGTCGCGCCCGCATTCGTCCCGCTGAACGTCACCAGGAACAATTGTCCCACTTTCTCCTCGGGAGTCATATCGGCAAGCAGGTTCTGGATGTAGACCGGCGGGACGGGAGTCTGGGCACGCGCGGCGGGCGCGGGCCCCAGCAGGGATGCGAGCAGGATGAGCAGCAGGAGGAACGCGGCGCGGCGGTTCCGTCCGACGATGGCCTGCCCCCGTTTCGATAAGATCATGCCTCCCCCTTCAGGACTTTCACAGCCAGCGCGGGATCGTCGGTGAAAATGCCGTCCACATGCCAGGAAAACAGGCGCTGCATATCCTCGGCCGCGTTGACCGTCCACACATGGATGCGGCGCTTCAGCTGGTGCACGCGCGAGACCTGGCGCGCCGATACGTCGGTCAGATAGGGGTGGAGGGCGTGATAATCGCCAAAGGCAAAACCGAAGGAACGCGCCCAAATGCCCATCCAGCCGCCGAGCGCCAGCAGACCGCGCGGCGCCTCGGGCAGGAGCGCGGCGGCTTTCTTCAGGTTGGACGCGGAAAACGAGGAGAACAGGATGCGTTTCTGCAAACCGTGCCGTTTCACCAATTCGACGACTTTTTCCACCAATGCGTCGCGCGGGGTGGAATAATTCGTCAACTCCACGTTGATGAAGGCGCGTTTTCCAATCGTCTCAAACACTTCATCGAGTGTGGGGATTTTCTCGCCGCGGAATTTCTCCGAGAAGAAACTGCCCGCGTCCAAATCGCGCAGGGCGGACAGGGTCAATTGCGAGACGCGCCCCTTCCCGCCGGTGGTACGGTCCACCGTCGCGTCGTGGTGAACGACGACGATGCTGTCCGCGCTCAGTTTTGCGTCCAATTCGACGCCGCCCGCGCCCTGCGCCAGCGCCAGTTCGAAAGCCGCCAGCGTATTTTCGGGAGCATACGCGCTGGCGCCGCGATGACCGAAGACGATGGGAGTGGGAAGATCGAGCGGCATACGCCCATTATACAATACGCGACCCCAAAGGCCGCGCCTTCGGGGTCGCTGTAAAAAAAATGAGGCGAATTACAGATCAACGAAATAGGCCTGCGCGGCGCGGTCGAGCATTTCGCGCGTCATGGCCGGTTCCACGGCCAGGTAACTGGCAATGTCGAGAATCTGGTCGCACAGGTCGCGCGGATGCGAGGCGCGCAGTTTTCGGTTGCGTTTGATATACCACTCCTGGAGCAAATAGGCCAGGCCCTGGTCGTTGTAGGGTATCTTCTTGTCCGAAGCGACGCGCTTGAAGATCTCGCGGTATTCCTCGTAGGACGGATCGCCGATTTCGACCTTGTGCCGCAGGCGGCGCAGGAAGGCCTCGTCCACCAGGTCTTTCGGAGGCAGGTTGGTGGAGAAAACCACCAGCACGTCGAACGGGACCTCGAACTTGCGCCCGGTGTGGAGGGTGAGATAATCCACCCGGTTTTCCAGCGGGACGATCCAGCGGTTGAGCAGATCGCGCGGACGCACCTGCTGGCGGCCAAAGTCGTCGATCAACAGGATTCCGCCATTGGCCTTGACCTGGAACGGAGCCTCGTAGAATTTGTGAACGTCGTCGAAGACCAGATCGAGGCCTTCGAGGGTCAACTCGCCGCCGACCATGATGAACGGGCGGCGGATCTTGACCCAGCGCGGGTCGCGCCGCGTGGCGGGACGCAGGCCGCCCGTCCCGTTCGAAACGCCCGCCTCCGACTCGGGCGCGAGTTTGTGGCTGACCGCGTCGTATAACTTGATGACCTGTCCGTCCAGGTAGATGGCATAGGGAATGAACATCTCCTGTCCAAGCACCAGGTTTCCGAAGGCGCGGGCGATGGAGGTCTTGCCGTTGCCCGGCGGACCGTACAAAAAGATGGACGTGCCTGAGTTTAACGCCGGGCCGAGGCGCTGGAAGGTCCCCTCGGAGATGACCAGTTGCGACAGGATCTGCCGCATCGTGCGGGTGGTGACAGTGAGGCGGCCGCTCTTCTGGCGGCGAATGGCGTCGTTGTACACATCGAAGGGAACGGGCGCGGGCCCGGCATACTGACTGCGTTCGAGCGCCTCGCGGGCGCGGGCGATGCCCGCGCCGGTGATGGCGTAGGTGTAGGCGCCCTCGCCCAGGCCGCCCTGCGAGGATTTGACCTCGATCAGTTTGTCGGCCTTGAGCGCCTGCAGGATCGAATCGGTCACACCGGCAAACGGCAGGGCGATTTCTTCTGCAATGTGGAACCCATTCAAATAGCCCTGAAAATAAAGGATCTTCAGGGCCAGGTCCTGCAACCAGAGAGCCGAGAGGCCGGTGTCTTCCAATTTGTTGATGGCGGGCGGATAGAACGGAGGATTGGGCACTGCCTTGATTTCTCCTCAATGAAAAAACATGAAAACCACTCTGGACAACGCCAGAACGTGCACAGATTATAGCACGCACCCCCGGTTCGCCGCCTCTCATCCTCATTACAGATTCGTTCCCGCTCCGGGCGGCTGTTAAACCGAATAAAGGCAGTATAATTCGCCTGCCATGGACATAAAACTTTCCGTAATCATTCCCGTTTATAACGAAGCCGAAAGCATAGCGACCATTCTCAAACGAGTCCAGGATACCGGCCTGGCCTCGGAAATCATCGTCGTGGACGACGGCTCGGCGGACGGCACGCGCGAGACGCTCGTAAATCTGGACGGCAAAGACAACGTGCGCGTCATTCTCCACGAAAAGAATCAGGGCAAGGGGGCGGCAGTCCGCACAGGATTGAACGCTGCCGGCGGGGACATCCTCCTGATCCAGGACGCCGATCTCGAATACGACCCGCGCGATTATCCCGCCCTGCTCAAACCACTGCAGGAGGGCATCGCCGACGTGGTGTACGGTTCGCGCTTTCTGGGCGGCCCGCGGCGGGTGGTCATGTTCTGGCACATGGTAGCCAATCACCTGTTGACTTTCATGACCAATATCCTGTACGATACCATCCTGAGCGACATGGAGACCGGCTACAAGGTCTTCCGCCGCAAGGTCATCGAGGGAATGCCCCTGCGCGCCAAACGCTTCGACTTCGAGCCCGAATTCACCGCCAAGGTGCTCAAGCGGCATTACCGCATCTATGAGGTGCCGATCTCTTTCAACCCGCGCGATTATTCGCAGGGCAAGAAGATCAAATTGAAGGACGCCTTCGAGGCGGTCTGGACGCTGCTCAAGTATAGAGTTGTGGATTAAGAAACGAGACCCTGCATCAGCAGGGTCTCGGTATTCACAGGAGAAGATTACCTCAGCAACTCTTCCACAGCGGCATTCAGGATCACATCCTCATCCGTCAGGACGGTCTCCTCGTTAATTGGAACGGGGTGGGTCAATTGCACGCCCTGCCCCTCGAGGAAGATGCTGCCATCCGGCAGGACAAAGCGGCCGGTCGGGAATTGTAGGGAAAAATTCCCAGGCATCAGGAACTGTCCGCGCGCCACTTCGGCCTCCACGCCCGCAGACGGATACTGCCCGAAGACCATCATGCCGGGCACCTGGCTGAACCCGTACGATTCGAGTTCGCAGGCGCTGGCGCAGGCCGGGCCGACCAGCAAGGCCATCTTCTCGAAGCGGTACTGATTCTCGTTGGGCCAGATTCGCTCCGGCAGCCCCTCGTTCTCGAATTGACCAGTCGTTTCGCTGAAATACTGCAACTGGCCCATGACGATCTCCTCGTCCGTCAGGAAGCCCGCCAGGCCGAGCGGCGCGCCGCCGGAGTTCTGGCGCATGTCAATGACGATGGCGGGCAGGCCATTGGCCTCGAAGGTCTGCAGGGCGCGCTCAAACAGCCGCACGATCAGGTTCAAATCATCGTAGTTCGAATTGATCTTGATGTAACCAATCCCCGAATCCAGAATGGTGAACTCGACCGGCAGAGCGTTGGGATCGAAGCCGCGATACAGCGACGAGAAGGAAAAACTCTGGCGCTCCTCGACCGTTTCCAGGGTGACGGTTTGGGATTGTCCGCCCGGGTTGGTGAAGGTTACCTCGGCCTCGGTTCCAAGCGGGGCGCGCAGGAGGTAGCGCGCCTTTTGATAGCGGGCGGAACTCTCCATCGAGAACGGCGCGGACCAAGCCACCGCCGCGTCGATTGCCTCCGAAATCGGCTGACCGTTGAATGCAGTCACCTCCGCGCCCAATTGAATTCCCGCCTCGGCGGCCGGGCCGCCTTCCAACACCAGGTTCACGATCACGCGCCCGTCGTCCAGTTCGCGGATCGAGAAGCCGTAACCGCCGGCAGTAGCCTCTGCAAACAGGGCGTCCGCGATGTCGCCGCCGCCGACGCCCACATGTCCATCCTTGAACGCCCAGGCGAAGTCGCGCAGGGCGAGATAATATTCCTCGGCGCTCCGATTCTGTTCGGCCGCCTCCACGCGCGGCTTGATCTCGGCATAGAGCGCGTCCCAATCGGGAGCCTTGCCTTCAACGCCATTGAAGGCGTATTCCCTACTGATGATCTCGAACATCTTATCGAAGGCTTCGGTATACGCGAGGCCCGAAAAATCCTTGAGGGCCACATCCTGCGGCTCGTACAACGTCATCGTGGCGGATGGCGACTGGGTGACCTTGAACGGCTCCTCATCCAGATTGACAAACGAGTAGCCGGCCGGGACCGGCGCGACCGGGTCGTCCTCCGTGAACAGCAGGTTATCGTCGCCAAAACCGGTCGGGAACTGCTGAGCGTCGTCCGGCGACCAGATGACCAGGTCGCCGCCGATCACCTCGTCGTCGTTCTCCGAATCCGTAATGACCGAAGCCAGGTAACTCGGCCAGCCGAGCGAACGGTCGTCCCCCACCGAGAACGGCCCGCCGGTCAGATTCGGCGAATAGGCGACGGCGAAAATCTGCACGCCCTTGTCCGGCCTGCCGTTATTGTCCACATCGTTGAATTCTCCCTCCGGCCGCACAGGCAGATTCAAATCGAAGGTGCCGCTGAGAGAATCGAGATCAACGTCCACGTAACCCAGCGCCTGCGAATCGACCGGCAGTTCCCACTCCTCGTCGCGGATGACAAAACCGTGCATGTCGGTCAACGCGACGGCATGCTCGACGAAATAAACGGCGATCACAAAATCGTTGGTCACGGTAAATGTCCCCGTCACCTGATAAGGCACATCCGATGCCGTCGGAGCGGCGGACGAACCAGGCAGTGAGAACTGGCAGGCCAGCGTCAAGATCACAAGCAGGCCAAGCACCATATATATTCGGTTTCTCATCACTCTCTCCTTTCGACGTAAGAACAAGGATGCAGCATTATACTCCAGCCGGGTTTATAATGCGCCGCATGGCCGACTGGAAAATTCAAATCGAAGAAGAACTGGCGCGCGCCGAATCTGCCCGCGCCCGCAGGAACGAGGGACAGGCGCGCGTCTGCGCGCGGCGCGCGGCCGGGATCGCGGCCCGCGAGTACCTGAAACAGACAGGCGTTGCGGTCCGTACGACCAGCGCCTACGAACATCTCAAACTTCTGGCCGACCAGTCCCGCCTCGCCCCGGACCTGAGGCGGGCCGCCGTTCATTTGACTTTACGCGTCACCGAGGAGTTCAAACTGCCTGTCAAGGTTGATTTGATTGACGAGGCGAAAAGGCTATATCGGGGACTTTTCCCGAAATAAAAAACGGACGGCGGTCGCCGTCCGTTTTTGCTCAGAGCGCCACGCCCCCGTCCCTGCGGCCGAAGAAGTGGAACAAGGCGCGCGCCAGCGTGAGCAGCAACACCGCCACCGACATGACCGTCCCGACCGCCAGCACCAGCGAACCCCAGTTGATGCGCTCCGCCACCAGGCGCGCGTCCGGCAGGCGGATGCGGTCGCGCAGGCCGCGCACAAACTCCCTCGGAGGCCGCACCGGTTTCAGGGTCCCGGCCAGATGCGCTTCCAGAGGTTCCAGCGATTCAGGAGGAGCGGTCGTCGTTTTTCGTCGCGCCATTCGATCATCTACTCCGCGGGATATAACACCAGCCCGACCGTTCCGGGGCCGAAGTTGATGGCCAGCGAAACGGAAAGTTCGGTCATTTCCGATTCTTTGACATTGAAGTTCTTTTTCGCCTCTTCCAGGAGGGACTGGCCCGAGACGAGGTCGCGGGCGTGGACGACACCGAGGGCGACCGGCTGATTTCCGACAGCCTCCTTGCCCATTTCGATCACACGCGCCAGCGCGGCCTTGCGCGTGCGCACTTTGTCCACCATGTGGACGAGGCCGTCCTGCACGCGCGCAATCGGCTTGACGTTCAACACCGAAGCCAGCGCCGCCGAAAGCGTGCCAACGCGTCCGCTGCGTTTGGCGAATTCGAGGGTGTCGAGCGTGAGGATGATATGTATTTTGTCGCGCAGGGCCTCCAGATGTTGTACGATCTCGGCCGCGCTTTTGCCCGCCTTTGCCAGTTTATACGCCGTGCGGCACAGGAAGGCTGTACCCATGGTACCGCCAAGTGAGTCGAAGGGAGTGATGTTGTACTCCCCTTTCAACTCTTCGGCGGCGGCCACGCAGGAGGCGTATGTGCCGGACAGTTTGCTGGTGACGTGAATGGAGAGGATGTCCTCGCCCCTTTGATAGTTGTTGCGGTAAAATTCGGCGAACTGGTGCGGGGAGGGCTGGGAGGTTTTGGGATGGTTCTTATTGGTCTGGATTTCTCTATAGAAGGCGTCGAAGTCCATATCCACATTCTGGATAAAGGTCTTCTCCCCAAAATGAATATTGATAGGGATGACCTTGATATCGAATTCTCGTTCCCAGGCGGGCGGGACATCCACCGCCCCGTCGGTCACTATTCTCAACATTGCTCACTCTCCTTCTAATGTGATGTGGCCGCCGATTTCGTCGCGCAGGGCCAGCAGGGTGCGGTGATAGAGGCTCTTGACCGCGCCCTCGCTGCGTCCCATGATCTGTCCGATCTCGGCGTTGGAAAGGTTCTCCACAAACTTAAGGATCAACAGGTTCTGCCGGTCGGGCGGCAGTCGGCGAATGAGGCGCAACAGCGCCTCCTGATCCTGCGTGCGGACGAGCGTAGTCTCCGGATGATCGCCCTTGGCCGGCAGGACAGGCAGGTCATCAATGGGGATCTCCTGCCGGCGGCTGCGGTCGCGGTGCCAGTTGGCCACCAGGTTGTGCGCGATGCGGTACAGCCAGGCCGAAAACGGGACGCCGCGGTCGATGTAGTTGCGGATATGATTCATCGCCCGCTGGAAGACCCGCGCCGTCAGGTCTTCCGCGTCGTGGACATTCCCCGTTCGGTAATACACATAGTTGAAGATGCGGTCAATATAGTGCTCGTAGAGCTGACCGAAAGCATCGCGGTCGCCCTGTGAGGCGCGGGCCAACACTTCTTCCTCGTTGTATTCCAGTTCCGGCAAGACAAAAACCTTACCGGCGGGGTCTGCTAAAAATAACCCCGCCGGATTTGAGAAGTTACATTGAGTATATCATGTGGAAATACCGGTATGAACTGCAACTTTGCTGGAGAGTATCCAACATCCAAGACTAACTTGTCATTGCTTCGCAATGACGGTGTCTTTTGATTTCGATGTTAGACACTCCCCCACAAAGTCCGAAATTTTCCACATCAACCCCCGTTGGTATAATTATCGTTTGCTGGTTCGCCGAGCGAATTGTTGAAACAAATGTGCTATAATCAAAATGTCCGGCAAGGAGTCGCATGAGTTCCAATGTCATCCGCGTCGTGGGCGCGCGCGTCCACAACCTGAAAAATATCACCG
>JBBIKC010000054.1:13809-16310 GCA_037445635.1 Chloroflexota bacterium | reverse complement strand
GGCATGGGCGGGATGGTCGCGTTCGTGGCTTCCTTGATGATGTCGTAGAACATCTGCTTGTTTTCGGGCAGGGGGCCGGAGACGAAGAGCCGTCCGCCGGGCTTCAGAACGCGGTGCGCCTCGCCAAACGTAAGGTCCAGGTTGGAGGCGTAGTAGATGGCAAAGGCCGAGGTGACCAGGTCGAACGTCCCGTCCGCGAAGCGGAACGGTTTGTTGAAGTCGAGGAATTCAAATTCGATCTTCGAGCCGCGTTCCGCGTTCCTGGCGCGCGCCTTGTCCAGCAGTTCCTCCGAAAAATCGCCGCCGATGATTTTCGCCTGACCTTTAGTATAATCGTCGAACAGGAAGCACAGTTTCCCCGCGCCGCAGCCGACGTCGAGAACCTCCATGCCTGCCTGCGGCTGGAGTAGTTCGTTCGTCCAGGCGTCAATATTGGCCGAGCCGTATTTTTCGTGGATGTCAATGCGGGTGAGCAGGTCCTTGCTGGTTTCCTGGTAAGTGATTTTCATGGAGTCTCCTGAAGGAATTCGTTGCGCTTAACGAGCATGATGGCCAGCGGAATGATGAAGAGTATGACCGCGATGAGGTCGGCAAAACCGAACTGGTCGAAGATGGTCAACACGATGCAGGCGGCGAGCGCGGCCGTGCCCAGCCAATAGATGGGCCGTTTGGTAATGTTCATGCCGAGCGCGATGAAAACGAAGACGCCGATGAACATCATGGCCGCCAGCACATAGAAGATGACCCGGCCTTCGCTTTGCCCAAGATAGTTGATGCTTACCGCCAGCCAGAGCGCGGCGAGCAGGTAGAAGAAAAAGCGAGTGGTTTGCACGGCGCGAGATTTCATTCCAGCCATCCTTTGTCATCTCGCGGAAATTATACCAAAATTGCAGTAAAATTCAGCAATTGAATTTTGGAATACCGCAGGATTAATCCTGCGTCACAGGAGCAACCATGTCCTCGAAGATCCAACCTGTCAAAGGAACGCGCGAGTTCTATCCCGAAGAGATGGCGTTGCGAAACTATCTCTGCGAAAAAGCGCGCGCCGCTTCGCAGGCCTTTGGCTATCAGGAATGGGACGCGCCGTTCATCGAGCCCATTGACCTCTACGCGGCCAAGTCGGGCGAGGAACTCGTAAAGAAACAGTCCTTCGTCTTCGAGGATCGCGGGGGAGACCTCGTGGCGCTTCGCCCCGAACTGACGCCCTCGCTGGCGCGCATGATCGCCGCGCGGCAGGGTTCGCTGACCTTTCCGCTCCGCTGGTGGTCGTTCGGTCCATTCTGGCGTTACGAACAACCGCAAAAGGGGCGCACGCGCGAGTTCTTCCAGTGGAACGTTGACCTGCTCGGCGCGGACTCGCCCGAAGCAGACGCGGAACTGATCGCGGTCGCGGCCACCTTCCTGCGCTCGGTCGGCCTGGACCCGGCGCGGGCGGCCATTTACGTGAACGATCGCCGCCTGATGAACACCCAGTTCGACGCGCTTGGCATCCCTCCCGAGAAGCGGGTGGACGCGTCCAATCTCGTGGACCGCCGCGCCAAAATGGACGCGGCCAAATGGGACGCGTGGGCGCTCGAAATGGGGCTTTCCCAGAAACAACTGGACGGATTGAAATCCGTGCTGGGCGATCTCGGCTTGTGGAAGGAAAGTAAGGAACTGGTGCGCCTCTTCGCCGCGCTCGACGCATTGGGAGTGAAGGAATATGTCAAATTCGATCCGAACATCACGCGCGGTTTGCTGTATTACACGGGCATCGTTTTCGAGGCTTTCGACCTCAGCGGCTCAGTGCGGCGCGCCATCCTCGGCGGCGGGCGGTACGACAACCTGACGCGCGACGTGGGCGGGGATCCATTACCCGCCACCGGCTTTGCCATGGGCGACGTGGTCATCGGCATCATCCTGAAAGAGAATGGTCTTCTGCCCGAATTCGATCCCAGCCCCGCGCCTGTGCTGGTGACGGTCTTCGACGACAAGTTGTTGTTGCAATCGTTCGCGCTCGCGGCGGAGTTGCGCCGCGCTGGATTGAAGGTGATGGTTTACCCCGAACCCGCGAAACTGCCGAAGCAATTCAAGTTTGCGGACAGGATGAAAATGAAGGTCGCGGTCACGATTGGCCCCGACGAGGCGGCGCAGGGTCAGGCGGCGGTGAAAAATTTGACGAACGGCGAGCAGGTCATCGTCCCGCGCGAGGCGGTGGCGGATGCCATTCATAAAATTCTGTGAGGCAGGGGGAGTATTTTGCACTGCGAAAAATGATGTTATAATCCCGCCGCTCCACATGGAGCCTGTAGCTCAATGGCAGAGCACTTGACTGTGGATCAAGTGGTTGTGGGTTCGACCCCCATCAGGCTCCCTGAGCGCCCTCGCGAGAGGGCGTTTTCGTTCTCGTGGTTGTCCCCATTCAGGGGATGGTATGGGTTCGACCCCCACAGCGTCCCCATTGGGGATCAGGCTCCCTGAGCGCCCTCGCGAGAGGGCGTTTTCGTTCTCGTGGTTGTCCC
>JBBIKC010000054.1:0-13709 GCA_037445635.1 Chloroflexota bacterium | reverse complement strand
ACCCCCACAGCGTCCCCATTGGGGATCAGGCTCCCTGAGCGCCCTCGCGAGAGGGTGTTTTCGTTCTCGTGGCCGGACACAGAACGATTTCTCGAAGAAATCGGGTTTCTGCAATCTGCCTTTCTAACTGTACGCTCTCCCTCTCATTCCAGCATCAACGCCTTGGAGTATATCTTCGTAAACGCCGCGTGCTTGGCAAGTTCGACGAACTCCACGTCGCGGGCGATGCTCTCGGCGATCTCGCGCTGGTCGCGCGCCACCAACATGCGGCGCGCGCCTGTCCCAGCGGCGTTGCCGATCTGCTGATATCGAGTCCGTTCTGTCCGCGGCAACATGCCGATGGCGACTGCGCTGTCGAGGTCGAGATATGTCCCGAACGCGCCCGCGATGATGATCTGGTCGAGGTCTTCCGCTTTGATGCCTGCCACATCCAGAAGCGCTTCCGCCCCCGCGCGCACCGCGCCCTTGGCGAGTTGAATCTCGTTGACGTCTTTGCGCGTCATCCTGACATCGCGGCCTGTCTTGGACCTCGCGGCGGGCACCAGCACGAACTCGGCCGCGGTGCCGTCCCCGCGCAGACGCGGGTGCGCGCCGGTGAATGCGCCTTTCGGGGTGAGCAGTTCCGCCCTGCGGCACTCGGCAATGGCGTCGAGGATGCCCGAGCCGCAGATGCCGACCGCGTCCACGTTGCCGATGGTGTGAACCTTCACTTCATCGCCTTCGAGGCGCACGCGTTCGACCGCGCCTGGCGCGGCGCGCATCCCGTCCTCGATGTGCGCGCCTTCGAAGGCTGGCCCGGACGGGCAGGAGCAGGTCCAGTGGCGGTCCTTGTGATAAAGGCTGAGTTCGGTGTTCGTGCCGATGTCGAGCGCGACGATCGTATCGGTCACTTTATAAAGTCCCGCGCCGACGAGCATTGCCACGTGATCCGCGCCCACGAAGCCCGCGATGTTCGGCGGCAGATAGATCGTTCCGCCCGCGGCCAGTTTCAACCCGAGGTCGCGCGCCTTGATGTTCATTGCCTCGCCGACGGTTGCCATGTATGGCGAATCGCCCAACTGCTTCACGGGCAGTCCCGCGAAGATGTGGTGCATGGCCGTGTTGCCGACGATCACCGCTTCGACCACCTGTTCGCGCTTTACTTTGGCTTCCTTTTCCAATTCGTCGAGCAGGTTGTTGAGCGTTTCCACGATGCGTCCCTGCAGGGTCTTGAGTCCGTCGGGGCGGTCGTTGATGTAACGGATTCGGCTGATGATGTCCTCCCCATAGGCGATCTGCGGATTCATCGCGCCCGATTTGGCGACCGTCTCGCCTGTCTCTAGATCAATGAGATAGGCGGCCACCTTGGTCGTGCCGATGTCCACTGCCAGGCCGTAGACTTTGGTTCCCTGCGGCAGGATCGCCACAACCTCCGCGTCGTTTCTGATCGCCAGACGCGCCTTCCAGTCGTTCCCGCGCAGCGTCATTGCCAGTGCCTTGACGGCCTCGGAGTCGAACGTCAATTTGGGCGGCTCATCCTGTCCGTTTCTGCGGAGGGCGTCGAGGACGCGAGTCGTGTCCGGGCGCAAGTCTGTCAGTGTGGCAGGTTCGACTTTGATATCGTAGGCTTTGATGACGGAGCGTTTCCACTCGAAGTCGGTCTCGCGGCCCTCGATGGACAGTCTCTGCGGCGCGCTGAGGGACTCGGGCGGAATCTCCAGCGTGACATCCGAGAGAACCTCCACCTGGCAGGCCTGACGGTAGCCTGCTGCGAGATCGGCTTCGCCCAATTCGTCTATTTCGGAGGCGGTGACCTGGGAGAGTTGTCCCTTCAGCAGTCGGATGCGGCAGGTCCCGCACACGCCCGCGCCGCCGCACACCGCGACCAGTTCGACGCCCGCCTGCTGGCAGGCATCGAGCAGGTTGGTGCCTTCGGGCACGTCAATTCTTCGGCCGATTGGCTGGATGTCAATGTGACAGGTGGTCATGTAGTCCGATGGTCGAATAGTCTGATGGTCAGTCGGTTAGAAGTTAAAGCGGGGGCTTTGTTGCGTTTTTTGTTGTGCTCTTTACTCCGCTTTCAAAATATCGTTGTCGTAGGTCGTCTGCGTAGTCTTGCCGGGCGGCACGATGAGGAAGTCCTCCTCGGGCCAGTCGCCGTCGCAGAGCCGTTGGACCAGGCTGAAGTCCGCGTGGAGGCGCTCGAATTTCCAGCCGCGTTTTTCGGCCTGAGCGCGGGCATCCGCCTCGACGCGGGAGCCCGTGTTCGAGTCGGTTGTCAGAAAGATGGCGCGTTTGTAGTTATTCAGCCACGATCCCATCACCGACATCATCCGATCCGCCTTGGCTTTGCCGTATTTGTAGAAGAAATCGTTGTACATGGTTTTCATTTCTTCGTCACTCCCCTGACCCATGGCCAGCGCGGCGTTGATGCCTTGCACGCGCTCCATATAATCCTGCGCGTACCAGTAGGTGGCTGGCTCGCGCTTGAGTTCTTCCTCGTGGCGGCCGCGGCTTCCGAGATGGAGCGTGATGCAGTCGTGGGCGCGCGGGATGACGAGCGGAATACTGCGCGCGGTGAGATTGGCAGTGGCATGGCCGCATAACCCGTACACGAGACCGACGGCTTCGAATTCTTTGCCTTCGGCCTCGTCAATCAATCCTTGAAGGCGCGAGCGGATGTCGAGCGGCTGGTGTTTGTTGCGCGGGACGATGGTCACGTCCACGATGTGGGGCGAGCGGGCGGCCGCGCCATAGGCGGCGCGGGCGAGGGATTCGCAGGAGAGAATTAGGAGACGCATGAGGTTACCTCTAAAAAGTATCTTTGAAATCCGCGCTTCGTCTGCGGGCCTGTGCTTGCATGCGGCCCTCCGCTCAGCGCGGTTCGAGCACTATTTTGTCGCTTCCTGCTCTTTCAATTTCTCGGCTGTGCGGAAGTACTTGATGTAGCGCATGGCGTAATCGTCGCGGCCAAGCAGGAGGTCGGCGGCGCGCACGGTCTGGCCGAGTTTGATCGGGTCGGTGATGGAGCAGGTCGCGCCCGCCTGAATCGCCAGTCCGAGGAAGGTCTGGTTGGCGGTGTGGCGGTCGGGCAGGCCGAACGAGACGTTGCTCGCGCCCAGGTTGATGTTGACGCCGAATTCGCGCCGCAGCATCTCGATGGTTTGCAGGGTCACCAGCGCGGCTTTGCTGTCGGCGCCCACGGTCATCACGAGCGGGTCAATGATGACGTCTTCGAGGGGGATGCCCTGCTTTGTAGCGCGTTGGATAATCTTCTCGGCCGCGGCGACTCGCTCCTCCGCGGTCTTCGGGATGCCGTTCTCGTCGAAGGTCAGGCCGATGACCGCGGCGCCTCGTTCCTTGACGATGGGCAGGATTCCGCTTAGCGACTTTTCCTCGGCGTTGACCGAGTTCACCAGCGGCTTGCCCGGCGCGACTTTGAGCCCCGCTTCGAGCACTTGCGGGCTGTTCGAGTCGATGCACAGCGGCACGTCCGCGGCCGCGGCGACGGTTTCGACCACCTTCGCGATCATGCCGATCTCGTCCAGCCCCGGCACGCCGACGTTGACGTCCAGCGCGTCCGCGCCCCAGGCGACCTGCCGCTGGGCCAGCGCGCGGACGAAGTCCAGGTCCCCCTCGGTCAGCGCGGCGGCCAGTTTCTTGTTGCCGGTCGGGTTGATCTTTTCGCCGATGATGACGAATGGCCGGTCAATCCCGATGGTGACTTCCTTGCTTTTGCCCTTCAAAGTTGTATGCATGGGTGTTCCCTCCCCGGAACAATTATTTTTCTTTCAACAGTCTGAGCGCCGACTCGACCAGCATGGCCGTGCCGATCGGCAGAGCGCGCTCGTCAATGTCGAAGCGCGGGTTGTGCAGCGGACGATCCACCCCATCCTCGATGCGCGTGCCGAGGGTGAACATCGCTCCGGGCGCGCGCTCCATGAAGCTGCCGAAGTCCTCCGCTCCCATCGTTTTTTCGATCTCGTGCACGTTAGTCTCTCCCAGCATATCCGCGCCTGTTCGTTCGATCAACGCGGAGACCTTTTCGTCATTGATCATGGGCGGACCGCCGTACTCGAATTTTAAACTGAAATCGCCGCCAAGTGTACGGGCAATTTCGAAGGCGCGCTCGATCTCGGCGCGCAATTGTTTGTGGAGGTCCACATTCATGTAACGCAGCGTGCCTGTGATTCTCACGCTTTCGGGAATCACATTCTCTGTATGACCGCCGTTGATCGAACCGATGCTCACGACCGCAGGCTCGAACGGATTGAGCCGCCGCGAGACGATGGCGTTCAACGCCAGCATGACGTGCGCGGTCAGGTAGAACGTGTCAATCGTCGTATGCGGATACGCGCCGTGCCCGCCGACGCCGCGAATCTCGCCGAACCACGAGTCGATCCCCGCCGATGCGGGACCCGCGTTGATGCCAATCGTCCCGACCGGGGCATGCGGGTCCACATGCTGGGCGATGACGAAGTCCACGCCGTCCATCGCGCCGTCCTGCGCCATGCGCTGCGCGCCGCTGAAGCCCTCCGCGTCTGCCACTTCTTCCGAGGGCTGGAATAGAAAGCGAATCCGCCCTTCGAATTTCTCTTTTCGTAAAATGTCCGCCGCGCCCAGCGCCATTGCCGTGTGCGCGTCGTGGCCGCAGGCGTGCATGGCGCCCTTGTTTTGCGATACGTAATCGGTCGTATTCATTTCGAGGATGGGCAGGGCGTCCATATCGGCGCGGATGGCGACGAGGCGGCCGCCCTCGCCGATCTCTGCCACCACGCCGGTCCTGCCGACTCCACGCGTGACGCGGTAGCCCATCTTCTCCAACGCGTCGGCGACGATGCCCGCGGTGCGATGCACCTCAAAGCCGATCTCCGGGTGCATGTGGAAATCGCGCCGCCATTCGATCAGTTCCTCGGTGATTGCATGGGCCTGTTTGAGCATTCCTTTAAAATCCTTTTACTTGTTCGCCATTTCCATTTCAGCGGCCGAAAGAATATTATCCAGCTCGCGCTCCTGCTTTTCCTCCAACGGCTCGACCGCATGCTCGCGTAAAATCCGTTCCGCTTCGGTCTGGGCGCGGCGCGCAAGTTCTGGCCTGCCTTCGCGTTCCCAGGTTTCCCAGGTGCCGCGCTCGGAAAGTTTCGTCAGCAGAATCTCGCCCGCTTTGAGATATTTCATCGTGTGTTTCTGGCCGAGGAAGTTACGCGAGCCGTCCATCACGGGATCGAACAGTTCCACGGCCAGCGAGTCGTCGTTGACCTCGAATCCGCGGCGGGCGCGCAGGATACTCGCGGCAAATTCGTTGTCCGCCACCATCTGCGCGTAGGAACCGCTCACGCCCGCCTCCATCTCGCCGATGCCGGAGAGTTCGTCCGCGCCGGCCAGGGCGGGGAGCAGGGCGTTCAGTCCGCGCTCGAAGCCGTTTTGCAGGTCGAGGCTGTGCGAGTTGGTGGAAAAGCCATAGACATTGACCGGGAATCCATAGCGGTGACCCAGCTGCACGGTCGCGGCGGAGGCGAGGGCGAGTTCGATTCCGCCCCAGACCGAGATGCCGGTGCGCGCTTCCATCATCGCCAGCCGCCCGCAGTAAATGATCGGCAGTCCCGGCTGGACGAGTTCGGCCAGCACGACGCACATCAACACTTCGGCGTTTTGCTGGGTCAGCGCGCCCGCAATGGACATGGGCGCGGTGGCACCGGCGGTGGGACAGGGCAGGGGGCCGAAGGCGATTCCGAGGCGGGCGATCTCGAGGATGGCGTCCACTTCGTGGGCGGGGATGGTCAGCGGGCTGACGGGCGAGACGGCCAGTGTGAGGATTTCGGACGGCTTGCCGATAACTTCCGCCATGCGGACGGCGGCGCGCGCCTCGGGCGCGTATTGCACGCCGGGGCCTTGCAGAGGCTTGGTGGTGTATGGAATGGCGTGACGATACATGGCCAGCGACATCAGATCGCCGGGGACATCCTGCGGGGTGAAGAAGGGCGTGATGGTGTGACAGTTCTCCAACGCGTCGAGCAGGCGCGCCGCGTCGCGGACATCTTGAATGGTCGCGAATCGCTTTTGCCCGCTGACGGGGTCTATCACATCGCGCGCGCCGCCGAGATTGTGGAAGTAGAGATTCCCATCGCCGAGAGTTTTGGCCGTTCCCCCGCGCCCGCGGATGATGATGGTCCTGCCTGCCTGCTCGATGCATTGCTCCACCAGTTCGGGCGGAAGGAGCACGCGGTCGTTGCGTCCGATTTTCGCGCCGTGTGCGGTCAACAACTCGCGTCCTGCGGCATGATTGAGCACAATGCCGGTTTCGCTCAGGATGCGCAGGGTGGCTGAGTGAATGGCCTCGATGGATTCGGCAGGCAGGAGAAACATGTCAGGCCTCCAATACCTTCGCGAGATAGGCCACGCGCTTCACTTCCGAATCGACCACGTTGTTCATGTCCAGGAATGCGTGGCCTTCGTTTTTGTACAGCAGCAACTCCACCTCGCGGCCGAGTTCGACTAGTTTATCGCGCGCCGCGAGCGATTCGGAGGCCGGACAGCGCGGGTCGGTCTCACCGCAGATCAACTGGACGGGCGCTTCGATGCGGTCAAGGTGAAAGTAGGGCGAACGCTCCTGCCAGAGGTTGTGATTTGCGACCGGATCACCCATGTTTTCGATGTCCCAGTGCTGGAGGTCGTCGCGCGAATTTTCGTGGCCGGTGAACCAGTTGAGAAACGGGACGACCGCCGAGCCGACCGCGAACAATTCGGGGTTGCGCGTCAGGCAGGTCATGGTCAGGTAGCCGCCGTGACTGCGGCCGGTTACCGCGATTCTGGCGGGGTCGGCCAGGCCCGATTTGGCAAGGTAAAAGGCGGCCGCGGCGCAATCGTCGCTGTCGAGGCGTCCCAGTTCGAAACGATTGGCGGTCTGCCAGGCGAGACCATAGCCGGTGGAGCCGCGGTAGTTGGGCGCGATGACCGTCCAGCCGCGCGCGGCCATGTGACTCATGATCGGATACCAGAGATAGGATATGTGCCAGGTCGGCCCGCCGTGGATGTACACCACGCCGGGGCCGTTTGCTTTGGCGTATTTCGGCCTGAAAAGAATGGCAGGGATTGGCGTCCCGTCCATGCCGGGGTAGGTGATCTCCTCGGGTATGATGAAATCGTCGGGTTCGATGCCGGGGGGGAGCGAACGAGTCACGGCTTCGAATGTCTCGTCGGACAGGCGATAACGCCACAGGTCAACGGGATGGCGCGGACTCTCGAAGGGCGCGTAGATGGATTCGCCATCGGGGGAGAAACGCGGCGGGTGCAGGAATCCGATCTCGGTCCGCGCGAGATGCGTGCTCCCGTCGGCGCGGAGGACCTCGAGGCGGGTGTCCGCGCCGATCGCGCGCACCCAGGCGAGGGTCTTTCCGTCTGGGCTGAAGGCGGGAGTGGTGGAATTGTGCGAGCCGTTGGTAATCCAGTTGATTGCGTTGTTCTCGAGACTGAAAATACCGATCTGCGACCAGCCGCCCGCATTGGACGCAAACGCGAGCGATTTGGAGTCCGGCGACCAGGCCGGGTGATGCGCGTCCATCCTGCCGCCGATGCGCCTTACTTCATCGCCATTCAATGGGATGATGAATGTGCCGTGGTTCTGGCCTTCCATCTCAGCCGTGACCGCGAGATGACAACCATCGGGCGACCACTTGACCTGATAAGCCGGGCCGCCGGGCGAAAAGAGGGGGCGGTCATTGCTTCCATCGGAATCGAAGACAAAGACATCGAAGCGGCTATTTTTGTTGGCGAGGTAGGCAATCTGTTTGCCGTCCGGCGACCACGCAAAGGATGGCTGGATGGCATAAGGAACACCGGGCGTGAGGTCACGCGTCCCGCCGGTTTCGAGATCGTGAATGACGATGTGGAAATTCTCGCTGCCGTTTAAGTCGAGCGCCCAGGCGAGACGTTTTCCATCCGGCGCATAGCGCGGGGCGAACTTCCCGCCGGGACCGCGGGAGATTTGGCGATATTCGCTCTCGCCCCTAACCCCTCTCTTCTTCGTGCTGAGCGGAGCGCCAGCGGAGTCGAAACGGGGAGAGGGGGAGTCCAAATAAATTTCATAAATCTCCCACTGGCCGCTGAGATTCCAAGCCACCGCGGCCTTCTTCCCGTCTGGTGACAGGTCGAAGCCGTTGTAGGGGTCAATGTACGGGATGCGTAACAGGGTCTCGAAATCGAGCATTGCGATTCCTTTGGCGAGCAGCGATGACTTAAGTCGTCACGGCAGGGATTTGATCCATGCCCGCCTCGCGCGCCAGCGCGGCGACCATGTCGGTCAATTCCTTCTCGTGTTCGACGGCAACCTCGGGGCGCTGGTATTTACTCACGAGTTCGTCGGCGCGGGCCTTGGCGCGCTGGAATGTATCCTGCGCGCCGCTGTTCTGCCAGCCGCGGATCGAGTCGCGGTCAATGATGGGAGAGGGGAGGTATTGCTCCTGGGGGAAGAGGTCGCGGGTGATGCGTTGTTTGAGGAAATCGGCCTTGAAGTTGATGCCCTCGTAGAACGCGGTGGCGAGCGTCTCCGTGCGGACCTGAATGCCCTCGAGCAGGCGCTTCGTCATGCCGATCGCCTCTGCGTCAATCGTCAGTTTTTCGGGGCTGTGACAGGCCAGGAAGTCCAGCATGCCCGCGCCCGAAATCATGTTGATTCCCGCCAGCGCGCCGATCAGCGCGGTCATGCCGCTTTCGAGTCCCGCCTGGGCGTCGATCACCTTCGTATCCGTCGCGCACAGGTAGCCGTGCGTCGGCATCCCAAGCGATTTGCCGACCTGCGCATAGCCAGCATCAAGCATGGCTGTTTCGATCGCGCCCATCGGCGTCCCGCCTTTCCGCATGTCGAAAATCGCAGGCGCGCCGCCCCAGACAATCGGCGAGCCGGGCTTCGCCAGTTGGTGAATCGTGATCCCGCTCAGACATTCCGCGGCGTGCTGGACAATCGAGCCGAGCAGTGTGACCGGCGCGCCCGCGCCCGCCAGCGGCATCGAGACGATCTCGGCGGGCACGCCCGCGCGCGCCAATTGAATCAAATTGCCCGCGCCGAACGACGACCAGATCAGCGGCGGCGAGGGGCACACGTCGAACACGGCCTGCGGTTTTTCGGCCAGCCCCTTTCTCCCGCCGGTGTATATCGCAAGCATGTCGAACATCACTTGCGGGTTCTTGTTCGAGAATGCCCCCGTCACGATGGGTTTCTCTGAGAGCATCAGCACCACGTACAGGCGGAACAGGTCGCCGATCTCTTTCGCCACCTCGTTGCAGACCACCGCCGTGGACTGCGCGTC
Source organism: Chloroflexota bacterium (assembly GCA_037445635.1). GTDB lineage: Bacteria > Chloroflexota > Anaerolineae > Anaerolineales > Villigracilaceae > JBFMCC01. The sequence continues at coordinate 4,425 of JBBIKC010000054.1, read as the reverse complement.
GTACTGGGGCAGCATCTCCGCGATCTTGACCAGCCGCGCCAAATCCTTCGTTTCGGAGGGGACGTGTTCGCCCGATTCGGGATCGAGGATGTGGACTGCGGACGAGCCCGGGTCGAAGTGCACCGCGTCGCCTCCATAGCGGACCCTGGGGCTGCCGCGCCGGTCGAAAAGGTAAAACTCCTTCGGGACGGCTTCCAGCGCGGTGCGGACGATCTTCTCCGGTATGCGGACGATTTCGGTCGAGTCGTCCACATCCGCGCCCGCGGAGGCCAGTAACTGGCGCGCTTCCGCAGATTGAACCTTGATGCCCGGCTGGAGCATCAACTGAAATGCCTCGTCGAGGATGCGGGCGATGAGATCGGGGGCGAGCAGTTCGAGTGTGGGTCGCATGGTTACCTCTAAGCGTGGACCAGATTCTTCTCTTCGCTTGCAATGATCTTCGCCATCTCTTCGGAAATCTTCGGGTCGAGCGGATCAGGCTGATGGTCCGCGAGGATGCGGCGGGCTTTGGCGAGCGCCCAGTCGCGGGCGTCATCCCGTTTCGCTTCCCATTCGTTGTACGGGCGGCGGTCCATGAATTCGGGCAGGAAGATCTCGCGCATGTGTTTCTTGGTGTGTTTCTGCGCCAGGAAGTTTCCGCCCGGGCCGACCGCCGCGATGGTCTCCAGCGCCAGCGTCTCGTCGTCCACGACGATGCCCTGCATGGTCTTGTGGACGATGTCGAAGATCTCACAGTCCATCATCATCTCGGCGAAGGACCAGATGCGCGAGCCGTGCAGGAAGCCGACTCCCAACAGCATATCGGACATGACGATGCTCGCCATGAAGGTGGAGAGAGAGTTTTCGATGCCTGCCTGCCAGTTCGGTTCCTTCGCGCCGGTGGCGAACGATCCCATCGAGAGCGGGATGTTGTAGAAATCGGAGAGTACGTTGGTGGCCGCGCCGAACAGGAAGTCCTCCGGGCCGCCGCCGGTGTACGCGCCGCTCCGCAGATCGGAGGCGGTCTGCGCCGCGGCATAGAAGACCGGCGCGCCGGGATATGCCAGTTGCAGGAGCGCCGTCCCTGCAATGACCTCGGCGTTGCCCACCGCCAGGTTGCCTGCCAGGGTGGCGGGGCCGGTGGTGAGACAGGCGGCCATGGTCATGAAGCCGGTTGGGATACCTGCCTCCGCGGCCAGCAAGGCCGCGTCGATGGAGCCGCCGTCGTGGCCGAGGGGCGGCGCGGAGCACTGCATCAGCGAAAGGACGGGCCGCTTGTGCAGGTTATCCTTTCCGTTCACGATCAGCGCGGCCATTTCGATGGCGGCGCGCGCCTCGCGCTCGTTGTAAATGGACTCGGTCTGCACGTGCTTGGTCGAGTTCTCCCAGATGGTCTTGATCTCGTGCAGGCCGCGCGTCTCGGGCGGCATATCCTGCGCGCTGACGGGAACCCAGTGAAAGGCCACTTGTTCGGTCGCGTCCGCGATGCGGGCGATGTCGCGCACGTCGTCCAGCACGGACATCCGCCGCTGGCCTGTATGGATGTCGAGGACTTCCACTCCGCAGCCGTCCGTGCCGACATAGACGTGATTGCCGTCCAGCGGTAAATCCTGCTGCGGGTCGCGCGCCGCCAGCGGATAGACCGGCGGGGCTTTCTTCAACGCTTCCTCGATAATGTGCGGCTTGACGCGCACGATCTTCTTCTCTCGATCCACGCTTGCGCCGCTGGCCTCCCAGATCTCCAGGGCGCGCTTCGAGGGGAACCGCACGCCGACGTGTTCGATGATGTGCAGGGTGGCGTCGTGAATCTTCTTCACTTCCGCAGGCGTGAGAATCTCCAGTTTCAGTTTCGGGTTGGTGATGGATTTGATGTTCTTGGTCACGGAGCCCTCCCGGGTGCTATTTCACCGCGTAGGCCGCCAAGAGCACGAAGTCTGTGGAATGTCTTCGTGTTCTTCGCGGTTTGCGCCCTTTTCTATGCCTCGCCCATCAACTGCTTGGCGACCTGCACCGCGCCGATGGCGTCCTCGGAGTAGCCGTCAGCCTCGATTTTCTGGACCCATTCGCGGGTCACGGGCGCGCCGCCCACCATGACCTTGATCTTCTTGCGCAGGCCGCGCGCGTCCAGTTTTTCGATGACTTCTTTCTGGCGGATCATTGTGGTCGTGAGCAGCGCCGAGAGGCCGATGATATCGGCGTCAATTTCGAGCGCCTTCTCGATGATCTTGTCGGACGGGTTGTCCACGCCCATGTCCACCACAGTGAAGCCCGAGGCAGAAAGCATCGTGGAGACGAGCGATTTGCCGATCTCGTGAATGTCGCCCTCGACCGTGGCCATCACCACCTTGCCGAGTGTCTTACGCGCCGAGCCTTTCTTCATCAGTTCGGGTTCGAGAACGGCCACCGCGGCCTTCATGGCTTCGCCCGCCATGACGAGTTCGGGCAGGAAGGCCTCGCCCGCCGCGAACGCGTCGCCGACCTTGTTGATGCCGGCCACATAACCTTCGGTGATGGCAAACAGCGGGTCCATGCCCTCGGCGATGGCCTGCCGCGCCAGTTCGGCCGAGACGTCCGAGTCGCCGTCAATGATGGATTGCGCCATCTTCTGCAAAAGTTCTTCTGACATGGTTGCTCCTTTGTTTTTCGATTACGAAAAAAGGAACGGCGCGAATTGCCGTTCCTTCTCTCTCAACAGGGATTCGGGGACGTTCAGGAAGGCCTGCAGGTCCTTGCCGAGTTCGAGGATGTGCGTCTGCGCGGCGGCCGCGGCCGCTTCCGGGTCGCGCGCCGCGATCGCCTCGATCAGCCTCAGGTGTTCGTCCTGGTCGCCCGTCAGGCTGGCCTCCAAAACCTCGGGATGATGGAACATCGCCTCGTACAACATCCAATCCGGGAATTTGTTGGCCGCCATTTGATACAGCCGCGCCAGCAGCGGACTGCCCGCGGCGCGCACGATGCGTTCGTGGAATTCGCGCGACAACTGCCTCAACGTGGACATTTCGTTCAGCGTGACCAGGCCGCGCATCTTCTCGTGCAGACGCTTCAACGCCTCGACCTGGGCCTGGTCGGCCCGTTCGGCCGCCAGCCGCGCCGCGGCCGGTTCCAGCAGGAGACGCAGGCCGTAGGCGTCCACAATCTCCTCGGTGGTCAACTGCACCACGCGCACGCCGCGATAGGGCACGCGTTCCGCCAGTCCCGCCGAGACCAGCAGGTCAAGCGCCTCGCGCACCGGTGTCTGGCTGACGTTCAACTGCGAGGCGATCTCCTCCTGCCTGAGCCACTCGCCGGGCGGTACCGCACCCGCGATGATGCGCTTGTGCAGGACCTCGAAGACCTCATCCCGCAGGGAGCGCCGCTGAAGCAGTTCGGCCGCATGTTCATCCATGAGAGTCATATTGTATATTATATATAATCTTGGGAGTGCGGACAAGGTGACAAAAATAATACCCGGTAAGCCGAGGCCGACTACCCCCGTTCCAGTTCGTGCCCCTTATGCAGGGAGCGAGATCCGCGCTAACCTATCCATCCGTCCCGCGTTTGTTTCAATCCATGCTCCCAGTGAAGGGAGCGACCTGGATCGTCTTCGTGATTGCCCGCGCCATCAATGTTTCAATCCACGCTCCCAGTGAAGGGAGCGACGCGTTCATGGGCGACGGCGTGGACGCGATTCTCGTTTCAATCCACGCTCCCAGTGAAGGGAGCGACTTGACACCTCTGAATTGGTCTGGACGGTTGCAAGCGGTTTCAATCCACGCTCCCAGTGAAGGGAGCGACCCGCCCGAAGGCGCGGCTCTGGCCTATCAATACAGTTTCAATCCACGCTCCCAGTGAAGGGAGCGACCCGCCCGAAGGCGCGGCTCTGGCCTATCAATACAGTTTCAATCCACGCTCCCAGTGAAGGGAGCGACTCGTCTGGGCATGGACGCCGCTCATCCCACAGTGCGTTTCAATCCACGCTCCCAGTGAAGGGAGCGACGTCGCGGTGTTCCCTCATCGCGTCGTTGAGTTTGTTTCAATCCACGCTCCCAGTGAAGGGAGCGACGCGCCGCCTTTGCCTTTGGCGACACGATCATCAATGTTTCAATCCACGCTCCCAGTGAAGGGAGCGACGCACCACGAGCGGGAGCATTCGTAAAATTTCCGTTTCAATCCACGCTCCCAGTGAAGGGAGCGACTACGATTTGTGGGCTGGATGGTATCCCGACGTGTTTCAATCCACGCTCCCAGTGAAGGGAGCGACAGTCCGCTTCGATCAGCGCGGCTGTGGCCGGCTCGTTTCAATCCACGCTCCCAGTGAAGGGAGCGACTCTATAATTTGCGCCTTAGTTGTGTTCGTTGTCTGTTTCAATCCACGCTCCCAGTGAAGGGAGCGACCCATCTTTCGATTCTGCGGAGTTTATCGATTTCGTTTCAATCCACGCTCCCAGTGAAGGGAGCGACACGTAG
>JBBIKC010000053.1:0-16770 GCA_037445635.1 Chloroflexota bacterium | reverse complement strand
CCAACTTGACTGCCAGCTGGGCAGTGGACGAAAACGGCGTCACCACCGTGGACATGCACCAGCCGCTTAATATGACCGAAGAGCAAGAAATCGCCGCCATCAATGCCGAGTGTCTGGGAAACTGTTACTTAGACAGAACTGACGGTATGTTTATTTTTTTAGGAGTGTATACCGGCGAAACCAAAACAATCATTCAGCCGAACGGTTCGACCGAAGTAGTCACCAACATGGACTTTATGGTTAAAGGGGAGATTAGAACAGCAACTATGCGCTGGATTTTTGACACGAGAAATTCAGCTAATGAGTGGCTGTATGACCAGTTTGGAATAAAAGGCGACCGGCCGACTCTGTCTGAAATTGCCAGGATCTTTGCCGCTGGTAAATCTGCCTCACCGTTTTTTATTAAGGATAAACTTCCTGCCCCTTATAAGGACACCGCTTATTATAAGCAGTATATTGAAAGCCGCTATGGATCAGATTATTTTACTTTGGTTCAGGCTTGGATCGGCAGCGGCTTTAACCCTGATTTAGCAGTGGAATTGGTGGCTGTGGGTGATTAGATCATTTTATTGCGATTGAAAAAGCAGTGGATTAATATTAAGATGGGATTATGCCAAGGCGTTTTGCCGGGATTTTACTGTTAATTTTTTCCGCTGTTTGGCTGTATTTGTTCCGCCTCAAAACGATTTTGCTGGCTGATAATGGTTGCGGCGGCAACGCCGCCTGCGGCATTGTAAACGTTAATATTGGTGATTGTGATGTACGAGTTGGGGTTTGTAGAATTACTCCGCGTGTTATCAGTATGGGTTGTGACGTCGTCACCCAGGAAGAATGCCGCGACGTGATTTATCCGGCGTATTGCAACAATATTGACGAATGCGCAACCAGCTTGAAGCGCATTTCCTGCTGTACCAGCGGCGGCGATGGAGGCGGAACGACCTGCCCGCCGGGGCAGTACTGGCGGACGGTGAAAGAGTGCCGCCAGGCGTGCATCTCCGGCTGGGTGCCGGCCGGCGGCTGCCAGCCGGCCTGCGGCAGCAACAAAGACTGCTGCCAGAAAACCGGCTGTTTCGGTTGCGGCATCACCACGCCCGAAAACGCCGCCGCCACCAGTTTAACGGCCGGGACCGCCCGGCTCGACTGGACCCCGGGCACCGGCGGCACTTCCCAGCGGCTTTACCTGGACGACTCCGAATCGTCCGTGGCCAACAACTGCACCGAAGGCTGCCTGGTCTACGAAACCGGTTTAGACCCGGCCCTGAATACCTACACCACCGAAGACATTTTGACTCCCAATACTACCTATTACTACAAGATCAGGAACCAGGAAGTCCCCGACTGCTTCTTCGAAATCACCGGTTCGTTTCTCCACTGGCCGGAAACGGAGCCCTCGCCGCCTCCGCCGGTGGACGAGGGCCCGTGGTGGCAGGTGGTGGACGGCAACATCCACGCCGACGGCAGCTTACCTTCTCAAATCATACAGATACAAATACACCGAAGTCCCCGGCACGCGGAACTCGCGGGTTAATTTCCCCACGCTGTCCAGGTATTCCAAAATATAGTCGCGTTCGTTGAAATCGCCCACCTCATACACATGGGAAAAGATGAACCATACGCGTTTGTGGTCGAGCAATGGCGCGATCTCGGCAATATTGCCTTGGGGATCTTCGCTATGGCGCGTTGAGGCAAGGTAATCATCTGAATCAAAACCAAACTTCGGCGCGTAGTAGCGGAAGGCTGGTTCAGTCCAATAATAAACAAAGATCTCGTCGCCTTCTTTATAACTGTCGCGTAAATACTCCATGGTCGGTTTGATGTGTTCGCGATAGACAGGGGAGACGAAATTGGGCACGGACGTCCGCGCCGCGAGAAAGACCAGGAAAGCGGGGGCCAGGCCGCGGGTCCAGGCGGAGGCGGGGGGATTCCGAAGCGCCCGGCCGAGCAGTTCCACGAATCCGCCAAATGCGAGAAAGACCGCGGGCGTCAGGAACAAAATCATCCGCCCCGCGAAGGGATAGGCGCGCGCCGCCGAGGCAAGCAGGACGAGCAGGGTCGGCGCGGTCAGAGCGATTCCAAGAGAAGCGTTCGTTCGGAAAAGAAAGGCCAGCCCGCATAATGCAAGCAATGAAGCGAGGAATAGAGAAATCTTCAAGCCTGCCACATCGCGAAAGAAACCGTTGAACGAGACTGCCAGCCAACTGCCCGCCCGCGCCGAGAGGGGCAGGAACGCATCGCCCCAGAAATCCAGCAGGACATCCGCGGTGACGGAACGGTTGAGGAACAGGACGTAGAAAAGCGCGAAACTCGCCAGCCACAACGCGCCGGTCAAAAGCGGGCCGCCCAACGCAGGCCATGATTTTTTCTGTATGGTCCTGACCAACAATGCAAGCCCGATGCCCGCCAGCGTAAAAATGGCGGGATGTGAAAACCAGATTGCAACCGCGCCGATCAAACCGAGCATTGCATGATCGCGTAAAGATAAACCGTGTTCATCGAGATGCAGGAACAAGGCCAAGAGGCCGAGCGCGATGGCCACGTCAACAATATACTGTTTGGCTTCCGACGTGTAATAGACGAGCGGATAAGAAAATGCGAACAGCGCCAGCGCGGTCAAGCCGACGGATGGCGGGAGACGGCGGCTGAGCAGGTACATCAGCCCCAGCGCGGCGCAGCCCGCAACAAAAGGGACAAGCCGCAGGGCATACTCGTTGTTCCCGAAAACCAGCACGGAAACTTTCTGGAGCCAGAGAAAACAGATGGGCGCCTGCTGGTCGTATTCCAGCCATTCGGTGAGGCCGAGGAACGAACGGTTGACGATGTTGATGGAGAGCATCGCCTCGTCCAGCCAGAGGGAACGCCCCATGAGATACTGGCGCAGGCGGAGGATGAGCCCGGCAATAACGATAAGCAGACCAAACGTGTGATGGGAATTAAGCAGGCGGCGTATCACGTTCACAGGGATTCTCAGAAACCTGGTTTCTATTATTTCTTCGCCAGCGCCTCTTTGAGCGCGGCCAGCGCGTCCACCGGCGTCGGATCAACACCGTAGGCCATGGCGAGATAATAGGCCATGTAATCCCCGAACAGGATCAGCGTCCACATGTGCGCGAGGGGCGAATCGCCGCGCGCGTCGAGGAAGTCCGTGTTGAGGCCCTCGACCATGAAGGCCTGCTTCGTAAGATCAATGCGCAGTCTGTTGCGGCGGTGATCGGATGGGGCGCGCAGGAACAGATTCATCGTGTGCGGCATGAGCACCTGCGACGGGTTAATCGTCCCGGCCAGCGTGTTGTGATCCGCCTCAGGCAGGACCTCGAAGTTGGCGCCCGCCTTGGCCACCTCGTTGACCTGTCCCTTCATGCGGCGCGCCACCGGGGCCAGCAGTCCCGCGCCGAAGAAGGTCACCCAGCGCCCCACCAGTTGACCGGCGTAACGCTTGGCGGGATTCAACGCGGCGGGAATTTCGGGCGTTAGTTTTTCGGCGGATTTTTTCATGGCCGCCACCGTCCCGGCAATCAGTTCGCTCTGGTCCGGGATGAATCCAAGCCGGAAGAAGAGCGCCAGCAGCAGCCCAAACGAGAATCCCACCGCGGTGCGCGGCTGACCCCTGTGGACGAACGTCCAGGCCGGGACCTTGGCCTGCTTCGCCTCTTGGGCCAGTTTCCCGCCCGTGCAGATCGCCAGCACGCGGCACTCGTTTTTGAGCGCGGCCGCGAATGAGTCCAATGTCTCTTCCGTGTTGCCGGAATGCGACGAAGCGACCACCAAGGTCTCGGGGCCGCGCGCCCAGAAGGGCAGGCCGTAGTCTCGGTGAACGGTGACAGGCACGGGGGAGAAAGACGCGAGGTACGCCGCCAGCAGGTCCGCGCCGATGGCGGATCCGCCCATCCCGGCGATGACGACTTGTCGGATATCCTTCCAATCGGGCAGGGGTTGTTTGAGTCCCTGTTCCCAGGCCGAGGCCAGCTGGTCGGGCAGTCCGTTGATGTGACCGAGCATGTCCTGCCGGTCGAGGCGTTTGAAGAGATCGAGATCGTCGAGGTTCATGTCACTGAAGAGGCAGATTTTCTATCGGCGAAAATGCCGAAGAGGATGAGCAGCCAGCCGATGAAGTCGAGCACCAACGGTGCCCGCTGAAGCCATAGCAGGAAGGTCAGCAGCGATGCCACCCGCGAGCCCGACGCTTCTCGAATGATTTGGTTGAACAGGCTCGGCACGGTCAAAGTAATGAGCATGGAGACGAACAGGATGAACAGGCCGAGGATCACACTGATCGAAACGCGCGGGTGTCTCCCAAATCGCAGGACGGCCAGCACGATGCCGATGAACCAGAGCAGGAACAGTGGCGTGCGGTACAACAAGATCGAGACGAGGGACGAGAAATCCATGACTATCTCCTATTTTGACGGCAGGGCTTCGCGGATAAATTTTGCCAGGTCGTTCTTGAGGGCCTCCAGTGACGGGATGTGAATGTACATCATGTGTCCCGCCTCGTAATAGCCCATGCTTACGTTGCCGCGCAGGGACTCGTCGAGGCCGAGATGGTTGAAGGTGTATTCGGCCGCAAAATACGGCGTGCCGAGATCGTAATACCCGTTGGCGACGAAGACCTTGAGGTGCGGATTGTAGGTCATCGCCTGGCGCAGGGTCTCGGCCACGTAAACGAAGCGGTTCTCGAACTCGTTGAACGACCACGGCCAGACTTTGCCATTCAGAATCTCATAAGGGATGTCGCTCTCGAATTTGAGGTCGGCGCGGACGTAATCGTAGAAGGCCGCGGTGTACGGACCCATGACGTTCGTCAGCAATGGATCATATTCGGGCGCTTCCGTGACGCCGAGACGGTCGCGGCCGAGGAAGCGGCTGTCGAGGCGGCCGACAGTCTGTCCGCGCTCGCGCAGTAATTCCTTGAAGAAATGCTGGTCTTTGACGCGCAGGTTCGAACGTTCGATGAACGCGGGGGAGAGTCCCGTATAGCGCGCCATCTTTTCCACAATCTGCGCCCGCTCGCGGCGCGTCAACAGGTCGCCTTTCAACAACGCCGCGGCATACTCGCCCATCGCGAACTCGCCAACCTCCGCCAGCAGTTTCTGCAACGGGCGGCGGATGCGCAGGGCGCGGTGATACCAGGCCGTGGCCGCGTAAGCGGGCAGGAACATGATGTAAGGCAGGTCGTTGCCGTGCGTGAAGTCAATCGTCGAAAAATCGAGTACGGCTGAGACGAGCATGATGCCATTCAAATACAGGCCGTGGCGCTCCTGCAAATAACCGGAGAGTCCCGCCGCCCGCGTCGTGCCGTAGGATTCGCCGATGAGGAATTTGGGCGAGAGCCAGCGTCCGTAGCGGGTGGTATAGAGCCGTATAAAGTCACCGACCGATTCGATGTCCTTCGTGAAACCGTGCCAATCCTTCGGCTTCTGTCCCTCCACCGGGCGGCTGTAGCCCGTGCTGACCGGGTCAATGAAGACCAGGTCGGTCTCGTCGAGCAGGGAATATTCGTTGTCGGTCAACTTGAAGGGCGGCTGAGGCAGATTCCCCTCGAAGGTCAATTCGACACGGCGCGGTCCCAGCACGCCGAGATGCAGCCAGACGGACGAGGAGCCCGGTCCGCCATTGAACGAAAACGTGATGGGACGTTTGGTTTTGTTTGCACCGTCCCTGGTGTAGGCGACGAAGAACATCTGCGCCCGCGGCTTCTCCCCCTCCGATTCCTTCTCCCGATCACCTGTTTCCTCTTTCATAACCATTGTCCCGGCTGTGACGGTGTACTTGATCTCCTTCCCGCCAATGGTTACACTGTGTTTTGTCTCTACAAGGTTATCTTTTGGCGCGGCTTTTTCTTCTTTCTTCTCTTCGGGCTTCTTTTCGTCTTTTTCGGTCATGTCACGACTCCTTGAAAATCTGACAAATTTTACAACGGTTTTCCGTTAAACAGGCCAAATCTCCCGCGTACCTGTGATTTTTGCCGGTTGCACAGAAAGCCAAAAAACGGTAATATAAGGCAGGCGGCACGAATGTTATTACCGGCTCTTGTCCTGCTCGGCATTCTTTTGCCATAAGGTCAGCCAGGCCTGACGGGTACGCGTACCTGCCAGGCCTTTTTCATCTTCACATCAAAGGAGTATGAATGCAGACACCCTGGGAGTATCGTTACGCCCATCGGACACAAAGAATGGGAAGTTCGGTCATCCGCGAACTGCTCAAATTGACTGAACAGCCCGACATCATTTCCTTTGCCGGTGGATTGCCAGCCCCGGAAGTCTTTCCCTTGAAAGAGTTCCAGGAGGCGTGCAACACCGTCATTCAACAACACGGCGCGCAGGCCCTGCAATACAGCACCACCGAGGGATACCGTCCCTTGCGTGAAATGATCGCCCGTCATACGGGACGTTACAGCGTGCAAGTCAGCGCCGATAACATCCTCATCACCTCCGGTTCGCAGCAGGCGCTGGACTTCATCGGGCGGCTGTTCATCAACCGCGGCGATTACATCGTGGTCGAATCGCCCACCTACCTGGGCGCGTTGCAGGCGTGGAACGCCTACGGCGCGCAATACATCTCCGTCCGCGCGGACGAGAACGGCATGATCGTGGACGAACTGGAAGCCGCCCTGCGCGTCGGGCCGAAATTCATCTACGTCCTGCCCAATTTCCAAAACCCGTCCGGCTCGACCCTCAGCCTGGAACGCCGCAAGAAATTGATCGAACTGGCCGACAAGTACGGGGTTCCGATCATCGAGGACGATCCGTACGGGCAACTCCGCTACGAGGGCGAGCACATCCCCGCGGTCGTGACCCTCGACAGCCAGTTCCGCAACGACAACGACGGCGAGTACAGCGGCAACGTAATCTATCTGAGCACCTTCTCGAAACTGCTCGCGCCCGGCCTGCGCCTGGCGTGGGTGGTCGCGCCGCCGGAAGTCATCCGCCGTCTCGTCATGGCCAAGCAGGCCGCGGACCTGCATACCTCGTCGTTCAACCAGTACGTGGCGCACGAAGTGGCGAAGGGCGGATTCCTCGACGAGCATGTCAAGTTCATCCGTCAGGTCTACAAGGAACGCCGCGACGTAATGCTCGAAATGATGGATGAAATGTTTCCGACCGAGGTCCACTGGATGAAGCCAGCCGGCGGCATGTTCCTATGGGGCGTCCTGCCGCAGGGTGTGGACGCGGCCGAAGTTCTGAAAGTAGCGATCGAACGCAAGGTGGCTTTCGTGCCGGGCACTGCCTTCCATCCGAACGGCGGCGGCGAGAACACCATGCGACTCAACTTCTCTTACTCAAATCCCGATACGATCCGTGAGGGTATCACGCGGCTGGGTCTGACACTAAAAGAGATCCTGCACAAGAACGGACACAAGTAGACCGTGGACGGAAGACCGTAGACCGTAAAAAAAAACAAGACAGCCTCTGCAAATGCAGAAGGCTGTTGTTTTTTTACCGTCCATCGTCCACGGTCTACGGTCTATTCTTCAACATACGGCACATATTCGGCGCGGGCAATCCCCTGCTTGATGGCGGTCTCGGCCACGGCGCGTGCAACGGCGCGATGGACTTTTTTATCCAGCGGACTGGGCACCAGTTCGCCGGGCGGGGTCATGGCCGCGATGGTCTCGGCCGCGGCCACCAGCATCTCGTGGGTGATGCGCGGCGCGTGCGCGTCCACCGCGCCGCGGAAGATGCCGGGGAAGCCCAATACGTTGTTCACAGACTTGCCATCCGCGGCGAAGGCCGCGCCGCGCGCCAGGGCTGCATCGGGATCGATCTCCGCGTTCGGGTTGGACAGAGCCAGGATGATCTGTCCCTTGCGCACCATATCGGGCTTGATCAGGCCGGGCGCGCCGGTGGTGGCAATGACGATGTCACACTCGGCCATGATCTCTTTGAGATTCGATCTGCGCCCGCCGTCGCGTTCGAAACGCGTGAGGGCCTCCTCACTCAAGTCCGCGCCGAGCACGGGATTCCCGGTCAGACTCATGAGCATTTTTCCGATGGCATTGCCCGCCGCGCCGAGTCCGATCTGACCGATGACTGCCTTGGGGAGGTCGCGCCCGGTCTCGCGCGCCGCGACCAGGAGCGCCGCGGTGCTGACCACCGCCGTGCCATGCTGGTCGTCGTGCAGGACGGGGATGTCCAGCGCGGCCTGCAGGCGCGACTCGATCTCGAAACAGCGCGGCGCGGAAATGTCCTCCAATTGGATGGCGGCAAAGGTCGGTGCGATGGCTTTGACCGCCGCGACGATCTCATCGGGCTCTTTGGTATCCAGCAGAATCGGCACGCCCGAAAGCCCGACCAGCGTTTCCATCAGCATGGCCTTGCCTTCCATGACGGGCATCCCGGCCAGCGGGCCAATGTCGCCGAGGCCGAGCACGGCCGTGCCGTCTGTGACAATGGCGACCATGTGACTGATGCTGGTGTACGTCCATGCCAGCGAGGGATCGGCGGCGATCTTGCGGCACACGTCGGCCACGCCGGGCGTGTAGACGCGCCGCAGGGTGGTCATGGATTCAATCGGATAGCGCGAACGGATGGCAATCTTGCCTTTTTGATGCAGTTCGAGCACCTCGTCGCGCACCTGGAGAACGCGCGTGCCGGGGTTGTCGCGCACGGCCTCCAGTACGGCCTCCAAGTGCGCCTCGTCCTCGGCGTAGATCGTGATGTCGCGGATGACGTTTTGCGAGGTCTCGGTCAGCATTTCGATACTGCCGATGTTGCCGCCGGCGTTAGAGATAGCAGTCAGCAGTTGGGCCAGTGTGCCGAGCGCCTGCGAGTTGCGCACGCGTACCGTGCGCATGAGTTTTCGTTCCCAGGCCATCAGGACCTCCTTTTGACAGAGACCAGGTTTCTTCAGGAAACCTGGTCTCTGTTATTTCAATAGTTCAGGTAATTGATCGAACGACTCGATCACCGCGCACGCGGCGTCGGGGAAGAGGCGCTTCGGGTCGTAGAGCACAGGCCGAAGTCCCGCGCGAAGCGAGCCGACCACGTCCGCGAAATAATTGTCGCCCACGTACATCGTCTCGGACGCGGAGGTCCCGGCGCGTTTCAGGGCTTCGAGGAAGATGCCGGGGTCGGGTTTGAACGAATCCACCTCGCCGCCTGCCAGCGAAAACTTGAAGTGCCGGTCGAGCCCCATTTCTTCGAGGACGTGAGCATACGGTTCGTCGCGGTTCGAGACCACGCCGAGGACGAAGCCCGCGTCATTCAATGACGGGAGCAGAGCGCGCAGTTCGGACGGAATCCACACTTCGGGTTTGTACGCCTCGCGCATGTGGGCGGAGGCCTGCGGCGCGAGCGCCTCTGCCTGCAACGGAGAACAGCCCATTGCAATCAACCGCCGCCTGCCAAAGTTGACCCAAAATTCCGCGCTGTCGCCGCCGAATTTCTTCGTATCGGATTGGATCTCGAGCGAGTTGGCAAAATAAAAGTGCTCCCAGCGCGCCGCGCGGCGGCGGGTCTCCTCACTGATGGGTATCCCAAGCCCGACGACGTATTCGGTGAAGACCTCGCTGCCCGAAGGGATATGATGGCGGAGCGTGCCGTCGAGGTCGAAGAGGATGGATTTGATTCCGTTGGGTGAGATCATGTTGAATGTTGCAAGTTGCAGGTTTAAGGTTGAAGGCCGCGGTTGAAGAACGAAACTTTCAACCTCCTATTTCGCTCATGACGCGGTCGAGCGGGATGACGCCGTCGGCGAGGCCGTGGCCCCAGGGCTTGGCCCACACACCGTCGAGGATGAGTTTGCGCAGGTCGTCGAGGGTTGCGCCGGCGCGCAGGGGGGTGAGCAGGTCCACCTCTTTTTCGCGCAGGAGGCACAGGCGCAGGCGGCCGTCGGAGGTGAGGCGGGCGCGCGTGCACGCGGCGCAGAACGGCATGGTCACGGATGAGATGAATCCCACGTCGCCTTTCGCGCCGGGCAGGCGGAAGAGGCGCGCCTCGCCGTCCAGTTTGCCGTCATTGGCGATTTCCATTTTGCCCAGGGCGGACTCGATCCTTGCCTGGATTTGCGCGGCGGTGACCACCTGCCGGGTCTGCAGATCCGTCGCCCCGGCGAAGGGCATCATCTCGATGAAGCGCATCTGCCACGGACGTTCGAGCGTCAGGCGGGCGAGGTCCACCACATCTTCCTCGTTGTGACCCTTGACGACCACCGCGTTGAGTTTGATGGGCGTCAGCCCGGCGGCCTCGGCGGCAAGGATGCCTTCCCAGACGTCTTCGAGTTTGCCCCAGCGCGTCAGGTTCTTGAACTTTTCGGGGTCGAGCGTATCAATCGAGACGTTGACGCGGTGGAGTCCCGCGTCAGCCAGCGGGCGCGCCAGTTTCGGCAGGAGCACGCCGTTCGTCGTCATGGAAACGGAGCGGATGCCTTCGGTATGGGCAATGCCGCGCACCAGATCCACGATGTTGGCGCGCACGGTCGGCTCGCCGCCCGTCAGACGGATCTTGTCGAAGCCGAGGCCCGCGAACAGGCGCGTGAGCAGAAGCACCTCATCGTCCTGCATCATCTCCGCGTTGGGACGGAAGGTCATGTCCTCGGGCATGCAGTAGATACAGCGCAGGTTACAGTGATCGGTGAGGCTGATGCGCAGGTAGTGGATATTGCGTCCGAAACGATCTATGGCCATAGGAATTCGAGGCTACAAATTTACCATGCCCGTCCGATTCGCAAAAGGCAAAAATTGACCGTGACCTTTTCGTCATTTGACTAGGCAGGGCAGGCGTGCTATCATGCAGTAGATTATTCTTTTATTGCCGGCAGGGGCGGCCTGCGCCGTCGAGCTGGCGCCTCGGATTTATTCCAGGAGGATCGAGTGAGCGTTGAATTTATTTTCCGTTTGATTGGCATGGTCGTGTTGGCGTTCGTAGGCGGCTACTGGGGGGACTTGGTCTCGCGATTTAGACCCGAACAGGAACTGCTCTACATTCTGACCTTTGGACTGGTCGGCGCGCTGGCGGGCCTGGTGCTGACGCCGTTCTTCACCACGCGCCCGGCGCGAGCCCTGCGCTCCCTGCTGGGACGCGTGGCCGCCGAGACCCTGTTCGCCGGGCTGACCGGGCTGGTGGTCGGGCTGTTGATCGCGGCCCTGCTGGCCTTTCCGCTTTCCATGCTGCCGCCGCCGTTCGGGGATGTACTTCCTTTCGTCGCTGTGCTGATCTTCGTCTATTTCGGCATTTCACTGTTCATCATGCGGCAGGGCGATATCATGGGTCTGCTGAGCGCCATCAGCGGACGCGGCGGCGAGGGCGGCTCGGCCTCCTCGTGGACGAACCTCAACCGCAACATCTTACTCGACACGAGCGTCATCATTGACGGGCGCGTGGGCGACATCGCCCGCACGGGCTTCCTGCCGGGCACCCTGCTCATCCCGCGCTTCGTGCTCAACGAATTGCAATACATCGCCGACTCCGCCGACGGACTGCGCCGCGCCCGCGGCCGCCGCGGCATGGAGACACTGGCCGAACTGCAAAAACTGCCCAACGTGCTGGTGCGCATCAGCGACATCAACGTGGACGGGATCCGCGAGGTGGACGACAAACTCGTCGTGCTGGCGAAACAGTTGAAATGTCCGATCCTGACCAACGACTACAACCTCAACCGCGTGGCCGAACTGCAGGGCGTCACTATCCTGAACATCAACGAACTGGCGAACGCGGTCAAATCGGTGGTCCTGCCGGGCGAGACGCTCAAAATCAACGTCATCCAGGAAGGCAAGGAGCACAGCCAGGGGGTCGGTTACATGGACGACGGCACGATGGTGGTGGTGGAGAACGGTCACGACGCCATCGGCGAATACAAGGACGTGGTGGTCAGCAAGATTTTGCAGACCGCGGCCGGGCGCATGATCTTCGCCCGTATCGAGGAAGAGAACGGAAAGAAGAAAAAATAATCATCAATCGTCATTGCGAGGAGCCGCGTAGCGGCGATGAAGCAATCTCCATATCTGAGGAGATTGCTTCGCTCCCTGTGGTCGCTCGCAATGACGCGAAGGTTTTTATTATGCTCCGCATCTACAACACCCTTACCCGCAAGACCGAAGAATTCCAGACCCTCGAGCCGGGTGTCGTCAAATTGTATGTCTGCGGCGTTACGGTCTACAACGACGCGCACGTGGGTCACGCCATGTCGGCGCTGGTCTTCGACATCATCCGCCGCTATCTCGAATATCGCGGCTACAAGGTCAAACACGTCATGAACTTCACCGACGTGGACGACAAGATCATCAGCCGCGCCAACCAACTTGGCGAGGACCCGCTCAAACTGGCCGAGCGTTACATCAACGATTACACCCAGAACCTCGCCGACCTCAACATCCTGCCGCCTACGTCCACCCCGCAGGTCAGCAAGACCATGCCGCTCATCATCCAATTCATCGAAAGCCTCATCCGAAAAGAGGTCGCCTACGCCGCGCCGAACGGCGACGTCTACTTCAGCGTCACCCGCGACCCCGATTACGGCAAACTCTCCGGGCGCAAACTGGAAGACATGCAGGCCGGCGCGCGCATCGAAGTCGGCGAGGCCAAAGAACATCCAATGGACTTCGCCCTGTGGAAGGCCGCCAAGCCCGGCGAACCTTCATGGGATTCGCCCTGGGGCAAAGGCCGCCCCGGCTGGCACATCGAATGCTCGGCCATGAACCTGGCCGAACTCGGCGAACAGATTGACATCCACGGCGGCGGCAACGACCTGATCTTCCCGCACCACGAAAACGAGATCGCCCAGACCGAGTCCCTGACCGGCAAGCCGTTTGCCCGCTACTGGGTACACAACGGCATGTTACAACTCGGCGGCGAAAAGATGTCCAAGTCGCTGGGCAACATCGTCAGCATCAAGGACTTCCTCAAGAAGCGCGACGCCGACGTAATGCGGATGCTGGTCCTGATGGGATCGTACCGCGCGCCCCTCATCTTCAGCGACGAGACTCAGGACGCCGCGGAAAAATCCCTCGAGCGCATCAAATCTGGACTTCGGCCTGCCGCGCCCTCCTCAAAAGGACTCCCCGCCGGAAGCGCCTCCGAACTCGCCTCGCAGGTTGAGGCCATCCGCCAGTCCTTCACCGACGCGATGGACAACGACTTCAACACCCCGCTCGCCCTCGCCGCGCTATTCGAACTGGTCAAAGCCATCAACACGGCACGCGACGGCGGCGCAACGGATGAGCAACTCGAGCCTGCCCAGTCCATGCTCCGTGAATTGACCGGCGTCCTCGGCCTGCGTTTGCGGGAAAAGCAGGGGGCGGGCGGCGCGGATAAATTCATTGACCTGCTCGTCGAGGTCCGCGCCGAGGTGCGCAAACAAAAACTCTGGCCGCTCTCCGATCTGATCCGCGACCGCCTGAAAGAACTTGGCGTGACCATCGAAGACGGCAAGGACGGCACCACCTGGCGATGGTAGTTTTTATTTGACAAAGCTCCCGTCCCTGTGATAAACTCCCGCCCAACTTAATAGAGCCTGTGGCTCGCTCATCCAGAGAGGCTGAGGGACCGACCCTGTGACGCCTCGGCAACCGGTTAGCAATCAGCCATTAGCAGTTAGCCCACAAAGCTAAATGCTAACAACCAATCGCTAAAACCGGTGCCAATTTCGGCGGACGAATGTCCGAGAGATGAGAGATGATATGCGCTCTGCGTGTCGCCTCTCATTCTGGAGAGGCGATTTTTTCATGTGAACTCCGTTGGTCGAGTAGGCGGCGGGTTTCGATATGCCTTTGCAAGGCTACTCAACCTTCGCCGCCGTACATTTGCACCGCACTGCGTTCGGTGCAGTGCAGGTGTCGAGACCAACGATTACCAGGTAAACTGTTGTTTTCTAGAAAGTGGTGGTCTCGATACGCCCCTCGGGTTTCGATACGCCGCTATGCGGCTACTCAACCCTCGGGTTACTCGACCACCGAGGTGACCTATGACCTGTCCTGAATGCGGCGCGGACGATTGCAAGTCCCGCTTTGACGAATGTCTCGCGCTCGAATTTTCCGACCTGCGCTACGGCGCCGTCCACAACTTGACGGTCTGCACGTACATGCTGCAACACTCCAGCCAACTCAGCAGGGACGGCTGGCTTTACGAACGCGACCTCCTGCGCGAATTCATCGTGAACGGAAAATCGCCATCGGTGATTCGCCAACAGGTCAAGGATTCCGTGGATAGCGGCAAGCGCGCCTTCAAATTCAAATCCGCGGACGGCCAGCCCATCATCCACAAAACGAGTTGGAAGAAGACGATTCTGGATGTTCGTTTGGATGACCCCGAAGCCTATTGCGCGGATGTGGCCGCGTGGGCAAGGTCCGTGCTGGAAGAGAGTGAAAAAATTTCCGAAGTCTGATTGACTTCGGAAATTTGGAAGGTCACTTGCTGTAATGGTATCTGGCTTGCAAAAAGTCAATGCGGTCGTCGCGCACGAGATAGACAATGCGGTGCTCCTGCGTCAGCCGCCTTGACCAACAGCCAGGCGCGAGGTACTTGAGCGGTTCGGGCTTGCCGATGCCCTCGAATGGATTGCGCAGGATGGCCTCGATCAACTCGAAGGCACGAATGGCCAACTTGCGATCTGTCTCGACCCAGTACTTTAAATCCTCGATGAATTCGGGCTGAAAGACGGCCTCACGCCTCTTCGGTCTCAAGTCCCACCTCGCGGCGCAGGTCGTCCAGACTCTTTGATTTGCCCTGATTTTTCAAGGCGCGCCCCAAAGCGGACAAAATCCGCTCGGCGTTTTGCGGCGAGCGCAGGAGGTAGGCGGTCTCCGTCAGGCTGGCAAGTTCGTCGGCGGAGATCATGGCGACATCCTCGGAACCGCGCCGCTGAATGATGACGATCTCGCGGTCTTTGGTAACACGGTCAAGCAAGGTTGCCAGTTGTTCGCGTGCGCTGGTATAGGTAAATTCGATGGTCATAAGGCAAACTCCATTCTGTACAGGGATACTGTACAATGGAAAATCCCGCCTGTCAAGTATAGACTTCCGAAGTCTCGGAGACTTCGGAAGTCTGGAGCGCCGAAACCTATTGCGCCGATGTCGTCACCTGGGCGAGGTCTGTGCTGGATGAGTGCAAGAATAGGAAATCTGAACGGTGATCAGAAAGGACAGCATGATGAAAAGATTCAACGCAGTTATCCTTATTGTTTTTTTCTTATCATCCTGCGCGCCTGCCACGACAACAGTTCCTATATTTGCTCCCACGCTTATGCCAATCGCAACGATGAAACCGTCATCAACAGCTATCTTCACGCCCACAATCACGCGCACGCCAGTGCCAACCCGTATCCCATGTCCACCCGTAGGCCAGCCGAGCACCTTCGGAGAAATCCGTGTGGTCTTCCATGAGATTGTTCCTGCGAATGCCTGCCATTACGTCCTGCTGTACGCGCAGTTGACAAATGACAAGTTCATCGAGATGGGACATAAAACAGGTCCTGTGGAGATTGCCGTATTTGCCACTATCGACGCCATTACAGATTACGTCTACGAGACTGCCCGCCTCGCAGGATGCAACCCCGACAGCCGTGATGTCATTCGGTCCCAGTGGGAGCGCGGAGGTGCCATGGTAACCAAGGGCGCGGTGTTCCTGCGCGAAGGCCGGGCTGAGGCGCCGTTCGACATCGCTGGACACATAGTTGGTGAAACCACCCAAGCTACAATAATAAACATTCTCGGCAGTTGCCAGAGAAAGTGGCAGGTGCCGGATTGGTTTGCTCATGGCTTGGCGGAATATCACATGGAGATGTTTACTGCCGAATGGGGATTAACTCCTTGGAGGGAGAACCTTGACAAGTGTCGGTACAAGCTTGAACAACTTGTACCCGGGCAGGACTGCATCTACATGGAAGCGCAAATGGCTTTTCATCTTCTTCGCGATCTATCCGGAGCGGACCGCGGAATGGATGTCATTATTCAAATGGGTAAGAGCAAATCATTTAACCAAGCATTTGCCGAGATTTACGGCATGAGTGTGTCCAACTTCTCTGACATGTTTGACGCTTACCGGCTTGCTGGATACCGCTTGCCCACGCCAACGAAAACATCGCCATAAGTTAGGAGATTCTAGTTAATGACCAATCGTACCTACACCAACCGCCGCTACCTCGACGCCCTCGAAACGAAAGTCCTCGTCTTCGATGGCGCGATGGGCACCAGCCTGCAAAAGCAGAATCTCACCGCCGAACACTTTGGCGGCGAACAATACAACGGATGCAACGACTACCTCGTCATCTCGTATCCCGAAGCCGTGGAAAAAGTCCATCGCTCCTTCCTCGAAGTCGGCGTGGACGTGATCGAGACCAACACCTTCCGCTCGAATCGAATCACGATGAGGGAATATGGGTTGCAGGATCGCGTGGCGGAGATCAATGAAACAGCGGCGAGATTAGCGCGTCGTCTAGCAGACGAATATGCGATACTCGATACTCGAGAGTCGAATAACGAATATCGAGTATCGCATCCCCATCCCCGCTTCGTCGCTGGCTCCATCGGTCCCTCAGGCAAACTCCCCTCCACCAACGACCCCGAACTCTCCAACGTCACCTTCGATGAATTGGTTGACGTCTTCCGCGAGCAGGCGGTCGGCCTCATCCGCGGCGGCGTGGATCTGCTCCTCATCGAAACCTCGCAAGACATCCTCGAAGTCAAAGCCGCCATCGTCGGCTGTCACAAAGCCATGGAGGAGACGCAGGTTTATTTGCCGATTCAGGCTCAGGTCACGCTCGATACGACGGGACGAATGCTCCTCGGCACCGACATCAACGCATCCCTCGCCATCCTCGAGGGCATGGGCATTGATGTG
>JBBIKC010000052.1:0-17229 GCA_037445635.1 Chloroflexota bacterium | reverse complement strand
GACTGGCGCTCGGGCTACTACCGCGACCAGACCTGGATGTTCATGCTCGGCGTGAACAACATCCAGGAGTTTTTTGCACAACTCTACGCACACGCGGACGTGGAGCACGATCCCTCCACGGCGGGGCGCGGCATGAACGCGGCATTCTCTAATACTCCTCTTACGGCTTGTGAACAGGCCGCATACGGGGGTTTTGTTATAATGCCTCCATTGGACCACGAACCGCGGACCACAGGCCATCCGACGTGGTCTGCGGTCCGTCGTCCGACGTCCGACGGAGGCACCCCCTATGATGCGATTTGACCGATTTACCGAGCGAGCCCAGGAGGCCGCCCAGCGCGCTGCGGAGATCATCCAGCGCTACGGCCACAACCAGATAGACACCGAACACATCCTGCTGGCGCTGATCGAACAGCCCGGAGGTGTGATTCCCCAGATTCTCGAAAAGCTGAACGTCAGCCCGGAGGCGCTGGTCGAACGGCTGGACGCCACCCTGCGCGCCAGCCCCAAGGCGAACATCTTCGGCGGCGGCGCGGGACAGATCTTCATCACCCCGCGCGTAAAAAGGATCATTGACCTCGCCAACGAGGAGGCCAACCGCCTCAAGGACGAGTACATCTCCACCGAACACATCTTCCTCGCCATTCTGACGGAGCGAAATACGCCCGCGGCGCGTATCCTCGAAGGCGCGGGCCTGACCCGCGACCGCGTCTACGACGCCATCCAGGGCATGCGCGGCGGACAGCGCGTTACCGACCCCCAGGCCGAGTCGCGTTACCGCGCGCTGGACAAATACTCGCGCGACCTGACCCAACTCGCCCGTGAAGGCAAATTGGACCCGGTCATTGGCCGCGATACCGAAATCCTGCGCCTGATCCAGATCCTGTCCCGCCGCACGAAAAACAACCCCGTGCTCATCGGCGAGGCGGGCGTTGGCAAGACCGCCATCGTCGAGGGGCTGGCGCAGAAGATCGCCACCAACGACGTGCCTGAGATTCTCTCCGGCAAGCGCGTGGTCGCCCTCGATCTGGGTGCGATGATCGCGGGGTCCAGGTTTAGAGGCGAGTTCGAAGAGAGACTCAAGGCCGTGATGGAGGAAGTCCAGCGCGCCCAGGGCGAGATCATCATGATGATTGACGAACTGCATACCGTGGTCGGCGCGGGTGCGGCGCAGGGCGCCATGGATGCCAGCAACATGCTCAAACCGGCGTTGGCGCGCGGCGAATTGCAGTGCATCGGCGCGACCACCCTGGACGAGTATCACAAGCACATCGAAAAAGACGCCGCGCTCGAAAGGCGCTTCGCCCCCATTTATGTGGAAGAGCCGAGCGTGGACGACACGATCAAGATGCTGTTGGGCCTGCGCGACCGTTACGAGGCGCACCACAAGGTTCATTTCTCGGACGAGGCGCTGGAGGCCGCAGCGCGTCTCGCGGACCGCTATGTCACCGACCGCCGCCTGCCCGACAAGGCGATTGACCTGATGGACGAGGCCGCCGCAAAACTGCGCGTGGCGCTCTATTCCCTGCCCGCCGATTTGAAGGCGATGAAAAACGACATTGACCGACTGCGCGCCGAAGAGGAGCAGGCAGGCCTGGAGCGCGATTACGAGCGCGCGGCCCAGAAGAAATCCGAGCGCCTGCGTATCGAAGTGGAATTCAACAAACAGCGTGACAAGTGGGAAGCGGAACATCAGTTGGACGAAGTCGTGGACGTGGACGACATTGCCGCCGTCGTACATCAATGGACGGGCATTCCGGTCAGCCAGATGATGGAGACCGAGTCGCAGAAACTCCTGCAAATGGAAAGCCGCCTGCACGAGCGCATCATCGGACAGGAGGAGGCCATCCACGCCATCTCCGATGCGATCCGCCGCGCCCGCTCCGGGCTGAAAGACCCGTCGCGTCCGATCGGCTCGTTCATTTTCATCGGCCCGTCCGGGGTCGGCAAGACCGAACTTGCCAAAGCTCTCGCCTGGTTCATGTTCGACGATGAGGACGCGCTCGTCAGAATCGATATGTCCGAATACCGGGAACAGCACACGGTTTCGCGGTTGTTCGGCGCGCCGCCCGGTTACGTCGGCTACGAGGAGGGCGGCCAGCTCACTGAGGCCGTCCGCAGACGCCCGTACCGCGTCCTGCTCTTCGACGAGATCGAGAAGGCGCACCCCGAAGTCTGGAACGCATTGCTGCAGATCCTCGACGACGGCCGCATGACCGACGGCCAGGGCAACGTGGTGGACTTCCGCAACTCGGTCATCATCATGACCTCGAACCTGGGCACCGAGTTCGTGCGCAAGGGAGGCACCCTGGGCTTCGTCGCCAAGACCGAGAGCGACGAGGACCGCGACGCCCACGAGAAGATCGAGAAGGCGCTCAAGAGCACGTTCCGCCCCGAATTCCTCAACCGCATTGACGAGATCATCATGTTCTCGCCGCTCTCGCTGGAGCAGATGGAGCAGATCGTGGACCTGCAAATGAAAGAGGTGCAGGAACGGCTCTCCGAACATAACATCACCGTTCAGTTGACTCCCGCGGCGCGTTCGTGGCTGGCCAAGGAAGGCTACGATCCTGCGTTCGGCGCCCGTCCGTTGCGCCGCGCCCTGCAGAAGCACGTCGAGAGTCCGCTTTCGGTGAAACTGCTGGCGGGCGAATTCCCCGGCGGCGCGACCGTGATGGTGGACGTGGACACGAAGAAGAACGTGCTCACCTTCCACGCGGGCGAAGCCGCGGCGCCGAAGCGAAAAAAGAAAGAAGCAGTGGCCGCGTAAGTCACAACTCAGCAGAAACCAGGTTTCTTCGAGAAACCTGGTTTCTATTTCGCGAAGTCGTCACTACTTTATATCCCCTCAAAGTCCTAATCCCTCGCTCAAATTAATCGAGTAAGATTGGGCATCTTGTCGCGAGGTGATTCATGGAACAACCGCCCACTCCTGCAAAATCCAGCCAGACCACATTGATCGCCGTCGGCGTCGCCGTTGCATTGTGCTGTGCCTGCATGCTCATCATTGCCGCGGCAGGCGTGTATTTTTATCAGCGCATCCCAGAGATCATCGAAACAACTATCCCCGATTTTCCTCTCGACCCGGGCACCCCCACCCCGGCGCCTGTGGTGACGCGCCCGCCGGTCGAGGACATCCCGACGACGACCCTCGAGTCCCTCGGCGCGACCATCGTCCCCGAAAACGATCCGTACGACCTGGCCTGCCGCCTGCAGGGACTTTGCAACATCCCGCCCACGCTCGAACCCCCGTCCGCGCCCCTGACCATCGGCACGGAACAGACCTTCTGGGTGATGAACTCGAATACGAACGACCACTTCCAGGTGGACGCGACCCTGCGCTACATCACGCCTCACACCTATTTCTGGGTGGAGAACGGCGCGGATTACGACGAAAACGACCTGAAGAATTTAATGGATACATTCGAGGAGAAGATCTATCCCACCGACCGCGAGTTCTTCGGCAGTGAATGGAACCCGGGCGTGGACGGCGACCCGCACATTTACATCCTCTACGTGGGCAATATCGGCTTCTCCGTCGCCGGGTATTTCAGTTCGCAGGACGAATACAATCCCATCATCAAGGAATACTCCAACGGCCACGAGACCTTCGTCATCGCCTCCACGCAGGATTTGGGCGACGCTTACACCTATTCGACCCTGGCGCACGAGTTCGTCCACATGATCCAATGGCCCACCGACCGCAACGACGCCTCCTGGATGATCGAGGGGTTCGCCGAAGTCGGCGCGTTCATCAACGGCTACGACGTCGGCGGCGCGGACTGGGCCTACACCACCAGCCCGGACCTGCAATTGAACGACTGGGCCGACCCGAACTCCCCCGACTTCGCCACACACTACGGCCAGAGTTTTCTGTATCTTGCCTATTTCCTCGACCGCTTCGGCTCCGAGGCCACCCGCGCCCTCAGCAGTGACCCGGAGGATGATCTGGTTGGAATTGACGGAACCCTGGCCGAACTCAACATCACCGATCCGTTGACCGGGAAACTGATCACAGCCGACGACGTCTTCATGGACTGGGCCGCGGCCATGTTCCTGTTGGATGAATCCGTGGGCGACGGGCGCTACACGTATCACAACTACCCGTCCGCCCCGCAAACGTTCACCACCGAAACGATCTACAACTGCCCGTCGGAGAAGTTGTCGCGCAGTGTCCACCAATACGGAATTGATTACATCGGCATTGATTGCAGCGGCGACTTCACCCTCCACTTCGAAGGCTCCACCATAGCCGGCCTCCTGCCCGTGGACGCGCACTCCGGACGGTATGCTTTCTGGTCGAACAAGGGCAACGAATCGAACATGACCCTGACGCGCGAGTTCGACCTGACCGGCGTCAGCGGCCCGGTCACGCTCTCGTTCTGGACCTGGTACGATCTCGAGGCCGATTTCGATTACCTCTACCTCGAGGTCTCCGAGGACGGAGAGTCGTGGGACATCATCGAGACGCCCTCCGGCACGGATGAGGATCCCACCGGCTCGTCCTACGGCTGGGGCTACAACGACAAGTCGGGTGGCTGGATCGAGGAACAGGTGGACCTGTCCGCCTACGCGGGCAGGAAAATCCAGGTGCGCTTCGAGTACGTCACCGACGCGTTGCTCAACGGCGAGGGCTTCCTGCTGGATGACATCCGCCTCGACGCCATCGGCTACTCATCCGATTTCGAAGCGGACGACGGAGGCTGGATCAGCGCAGGGTTCGCGCGCGTCGAAAATATCCTGCCGCAGACCTTCCGCCTGGCGCTCATCCGCGAGGGCGACGAGACCACCGTGGAATACATCCCGGTCAACGCGGACCAGACCGCCGACATTCCGTTGTCGTTGAACAGCGGCGAAAGCGTAACGTTGATCGTCACGGGCACCACGCGCTTCACGCGCGAACTGGCGAATTACCAGATCGAGATACGGTAACTTCTAAACAGGAACCAGGCTTCTTCAAGAAGCCTGGTTCCTGGGTTTCAGAGGAAGGATCTCATGTCCACTGCACCCAAAGCCGAAATCCTGTCGCTGGCTGAGATGGCCGCCTATCAGGAAGGCGCGGTCGTCAGCCGCCAGATCGTCAAAGCGGAGGCGGGCAACGTTACACTGTTCGCCTTCGACGCGGGACAGGAACTGAGCGAGCACACCGCGCCCTTCGACGCCCTCGTCCACATCCTGGACGGGGAAGCGGAGGTCCGCATCGCAGGCCGGCCCTTCACGCTGACGGCCGGTCAGGCCATCATCCTGCCCGCGAATCAACCTCACGCCCTGAAAGCGACGCGGAGATTTAAGATGCTGCTGACGATGATTCGTGCCTGAAACAAAATCCCCTTCGCCATGAAGGGGATTTGATTTTAAGTCTTTGGCGGCTCGGCGTTTGCCGCCCTGCCGTCGAACAGATTGTCAATCCAGCGGCGCAGGCCGTTCATCACGCCCAAATGCGCCAGCATCAACACGCTGACCATGGCCATTCCCAGAAAGAAGGCCACGTCGCCCCACAGTTTCTCGTATCGCACGCTGTCATTCGATATGATTACATAGTGAAAGACGATCAAGTACAAGTGGCACAGGCTGATGACCAGCAGGGGCACGGCGAAGAGACGCAGTCTGTGATTCTCCACCAGCAGGTGCAGGCCGATCAGTGCAACCAGCCCGCCCGCCATCAACGCCGCGTACTTGATAAAACTTTCCGTCGTATATGCCTGCTTGAACAATTTGCCGATGATGGCAATATAAAGGCCGCTGATTCCGAGCAATACGATCCAGGCATAGATGTTGATGAGAATGGGCAGGACCAGGTTATGAAAGGCGCGCACAGCCACCAGCGCCACGATCCAGCCGACCAGGTAGGCCAGGCCGATGGCGATGATTTTGTACCAGAGACCTTCTCGTCCAGACGAGCCTTCAATCAGCACGCCGAGCGCCAGCACCGCTCCGGCGAACAGGGCAATGCTCAGGCTCACCATGCTGATCAACAGCATCGTCAGGCTCAACAGGCCGCGCGTGGAAACCATGTCCGTCGGCCCCGTCCTGCCGACGTAATGGCCGTTGCGTTGTAGGTGGTTGGAATGATTCATTCGCGAAATCCCGCCGCTGTGCAGTTTTATCGGATGCGTGGCCATGATTATACCCTTTCTTGTAAAAGACCGTCATGCCTGCCCGGCGGGGAGTGTCCAAAAGGGCGGCTGGGAAAATCTTTGACCACGGAGAGCACAGAGTCCACAGAGAAGATAAAGGAGAATCTCTGTATTCTCGGCGGGCGCTGTGGTGAGCCCCCAAAAGCCCATGACATTGGACACTTCCGCCCGACGGAAGATATTACAAGCCAGACGCCGCGGCGGATTCGATTGTTCCCAACTCAGCCCGGCCGCGCGCGGCGATAAGACCCGCCGAGGCGAGGCGGGCACGGGTCAGACATTGGAAATTAGACCGAGGTCGAGGGAGCGGGGACGCGGATGCCGTCCGCGAGAGATTCGGCCGTGCGCGCCAGTTCTTGGATGCGGGTCATCAGCCGCCGCGTCAATTCGCGGACGTCGGGCTGGTCCCCTCCGAGAGGCGGTTCCTGCGCCGGGAACCAGGGACGCCCCACCTGCATGTACAAGCGTCCGCGCCACTGCCAGTGACCGATGCGCGGGCCGCGCCCTTTCATCGGCATTTCGATGCGCACGAGATCGCGCGGGCGGACGTACAGGCCGAAAGGCAGGATCGGCGCTCCCGTTGCCAGCGACATGCGCACGGCCCCGGTGCCGACACGTCCGTTGCCCTGCGGCGTGAGCGCGCCTTCGGGGAAGACCATCAGCGTGCGTCCCTGCCTCAGCGCTTCACAGCCGCGTTCGAAGGCGATGCGTTTCCCCTCCGGGTCGCGCGAATCGACCGGGATCTGTCCCGTATTTTTGAAAATCCAGCCGATGACCGGCAGGTCGAACAAATCCGCCTGCGCCAGGCTGAGCAGGCCGGGGAACATTCCAAAAAGGTGAAACACGTCCGATGAGTTGGGATGGTTGGGCGTGATGATCTTTGCCCCGGGCGGGATATTTTCAGCCCCTTCCATCTTGTGCCGAAGGAAGAGCAGGCCGCAGTACAGTTTGCCGAGGCCGACCAATGCACGCCGGGCGGCCTCGGCTTTGGAGGAAAGGAAAAATTTTGGCATTCGCCGACTATTATCTTTCGGGATCGGATGAGCGCCGGACTATTTGAGTCCGCGCCAATCGCCGCCGTTGAATTCGTTGAAGAATATCTTGCGGTCTTCCTCGTCCTTGATGGCCTCGCCCGCCTTCTGTGCCATCTCGATGTATTTTTGCGCGTTGACCTTCTCGCCGCTGATGGCGTAGGCGCGCGCCGCCGCTTCATATGCGAACGCAAAATCGAAATCGGCCATCTTGTCTCTGCTCTCCTCCAGCAGCGCCAGGCATCGGAGCGCGTGGCGCAGGGCGAATGCCCCCTCGCCGAGCACGGCGTAGACGCGCGCCAGCAGCCATTCCCCGCGCTGGTGATGGATGACTCCGCCCGCCGTCCGCCAGTGCGCCAGGGAGGCGTGGGCATAGTCCAACATGCGCTCGTTGTCCTGCGCGGAGCGCTGCGGCTGGTCGAGCAGATCCCAGGTCTTGGAATGGAATTCCACGGCGAAAATGTTCTGCGCCTGGGATAATGTATAGGTTTTCTCTTCGGTCACGGGATTCTCCTAAGCACGCAAATTATACCGCAGACGAATGAGGGCGGAATCCAACGCGCCGTGCCTGTTTCCGGACAGCTTGGTAAAATCGAGGCTGGCATCCGATGAGCTACTCTCTCCGCCCGGCAAAGCAGGAAGATTTACGTTTCATACTGCGATGGATCGAGGATCCCGAATCTCTCAGGCTTTGGGGCGGCCCTGCTCTTACCTATCCCCCCACTCCCGAATTGACCTGGCAGGAAATGAAGGCTGCGGAAGAAAACACCTTCTCTCTTGTTGACGCCAATCTCGCTGTGGTGGGATTCGGTCAGGCGTTTTATAGAGAGGATCGCTCAGTACATCTCGCCAGGATCATCGTCTCGCCAGCAATGCGCGGACAGGGGATAGGGCGCATACTGTGCGATCGACTGATGCAATTGGCCGTCAAACGATACAGCCCCACCGCTATTACCCTTAACGTTTATGCAGCGAATGCACCCGCGCTGGCTCTGTATCGGTCACTGGGCTTTTCCCCCGTTTCAAGTGAGGATGAAAGCGGCTCCATCAAGATGCGGGTTAGCCCTTCGTCCACCCCGGACTGATTTCCACCACAGGGAGCGAAATCCTTGCAATGACATTCTTTCTGTCACATATCGCCGTGACACACAGGGCAGGGAGTTCCTGCCCTGTGCATTTGGTTTGGAAAGCGCCGTTACTTCGATAATGTGTACGTCACGTTGTTGAAATCCGCGTGACGGCCAGAGCAACCTGCGTCGTCATCGGGATTGCCGACGTAATTGAAGGTCAGGTTCGTGCCATCGAAGGTGTAGGTGAAGGCCATGTTCGTGTCGCACCCGCCGTCGTTGGACGTTTCGGTGAAGATGTTCCCGTCCACGCTGTAGGTTCCGTGGACGAAGATGTTATCACCCTCGAACACGTAGAAGGTTCCATCGGCATTGAACATCAGGCCGTAATTCGTTTCGCCTTGTTTGATGAACTTGCCAGTGGGGAAATTGGATGTTGCGCCCGTCACCGTGAACTCCTTGATCATGCCGAGCGTGAAGTGCGGATGCCCTTCGGCCTTGGGGCTGGGGATGTTGCAGATCGCGACGTAGTTGCCGGGTTCGAGATTCAGTTCGGCATATTCCACGCCGCCCGCGTCGATTCCATTCGCGCCGCCCACAGGAGCGAACGGAGGCGGGCCGCCAGCCTGTCCGCCCAGGAAGGCCATTACATCGCTGACCGTCTTCCCTTCTTCCAGTTTCAGGATGTTGAATTCGTGTGGCTCCGGACCGTCATTGATCACTTGGATCGTCAGCGGGCCGGCCGGCAGGGATTCGGGCATCTCGAAGGCAAAATCCTTTAAGCGGACGACCAAATCAGCCGTCGGTTCGCTTGCAGAATTTTCGCCCGCTACAACCGTGAGGCTTTTGATCATCCCTTTGGCATGATGCGCCATGCCGTCGCTCGGGGAGGGGATCAGGCACAGGATGACGTACTCGCCCGCGGTCAGGTTGATCACCGCACTCGCCGTCCCGCCGGGATGAACCGCCCCCACGCCGCCGACCTGCTTCACCAGCGCCATCGCGGGACCTTCGCCCTGTTTCAGTGCCTCTTCGAATTGCTCCGCCGTCACGCCGTCGTTCAGCCGCAGGAATTGGACGTGGTGCGGCTCAGCCCCCGTGTTGGTCAGGATGACGCGAGTCCAGCCTGCAGTCACGGTTTCGGGCGCGGTGTACGAATAGTCCGCCGCGTCAATTGTGATTTCGGGCAGGGCAATGGGGGCGGCAGGCCCGGCTGGGGCATCCGTCGGCTTTGGCGCGGGAGGCTCGGCAGTTTCCGTCGCGGCCGGACTGCACGCGGCCAGCGCGAATGCCAGCACAAGTATTAACGATAAGAATTTGTTGCTTTTCATTTCATCTCTCCTTGACCGATGGAATTTGCGCTGGGCGCGCATCGGTCACATGCGCTGACTTATAGCATTTCACCCTCTTCTTGTCCTGCCATTTTCTGCCAAAATTCTCCAATCGGGCGGGAATATGCTATCCTATGATAGAAAACGCCCATGCCTGTCGCCATTCCCTCTGCCACACTAGAAAAATTCACCACGTTTGGTGATCTCCTGCGCTATCTCCGCCGGCGCGTGGGCATCACGCAAATGGAACTGGCCCTCGCCGTCGGTTACAGCGACGCGCAGATCAGCCGCCTCGAACAGAACCTGCGCCTGCCCGATCTTCCCACCATCGAGGCGCGCTTCGTCCCCGCCCTGGCGTTGGAGGACGAACCCAAAGTGATCGCGCGCCTGCTCGAACTGGCTTCCAACGTCCGCCGCGAGGACGCGCCAGGGCTGGGGCTTTGCCCATATAAGGGACTCAACTATTTCGACGAGGACGACGCGGACTTATTCGTTGGCCGCGAAGCGCTGACCGCCAAACTGACGGAGCGCGTCCTCTCTTTGACTTTGAGCGGGCCGCCGTCCGAGACGCGTTTCCTGGCCGTGGTCGGCGCCTCGGGAAGCGGCAAATCCTCCCTCGTCCGCGCGGGACTCGTCCCCTCGCTTCGTTGGAACAAAGCCTCCGCCGATTGGGATATTCACATCCTCACACCCACAGCGCGTCCGCTCGAAAGCCTGGCAATGACCCTGACACAGGAAAACGGATCCGCCGCCCTCGCGGCGCGCTTGATGGATGACCTCGCCCGCGAGGCGCGCGGCCTGCATCTGTTCGCGAAGCGGGAAATGAAATCCGTGAACGGGCTGCGGCTTCTGCTGGTCGTGGACCAGTTCGAGGAGCTCTTCACGCTATGCCGCTCGGAAGAGGAACGCACTGCATTTATCAACAATCTGCTCGCCGCGGCATCCGAAGCGGATGGTCCCGTCATGGTCGTCATCAACCTGCGCGCAGACTTTTATGCACATTGCGCGGCATACCTCCAATTGCGCGAGGCGCTGGCGCGGCACCAGGAATATATCGGCGCGATGAATGACGAAGAATTGCGCCGCGCCATCGAAGAGCCCGCCCGCCGCGGCCGCTGGGAATTCGAACCTGGGCTGGTTGATTTGTTGTTGCACGATGTCGGTCACGAGCCGGGCGCTTTGCCTCTTCTTTCTCACGCCTTGCTCGAAACCTGGCAGAGGCGGCGCGGCCGCCTGATGACCTTGAGCGGTTATGCCTCCTCGGGCGGAGTGCGCGGCGCCATTGCCGAAACTGCCGAGGCAGTCTTTGTTGACCAGTTCACGCAGGAACAACGCGCTATCGCCCGCCGCATCTTCCTGCGCCTGACGGAATTGGGCGAGGAGACCGCCACAGGTGATACACGGCGCCGCGCCACGTTCAATGAATTGATTCTGAAACCCGAAGAAGCCGTCCTCACACAAAATGTTTTAAAGGCACTCGCGGATGCACGTCTGATCATCACCAGTGAGAACTCTGCCGAGGTCGCGCACGAGGCCCTGATTCGCGAATGGCCGACCCTGCGCGGCTGGCTGGAAGAGAATCGCGAGGGACTGCGCCTCCATCGCCATTTGACCGATGCCGCGCAAGAGTGGGTCTCACACAACCGCGAGACAGACGTGTTGTATCGCGGCGCAAAACTGGCCCAGGCACGCGAATGGGCCTCGCTGCATCGGGACGAGATGAACGCCCTCGAACTCGAATTTCTCGAAGCGTCGCAAGCCTTTGCGGAGCGGGAAGCCAGCGAACGCGAATCCCGGCGTCAGCGCGAGTTGGAGTCTGCGCGGAAACTGGCCGAAGCCGAAGGCCGCCGCGCCGAGGAGCAGACGCGCGCCGCGGTTCAGATTCGCAAACGCTCTCTGATATTGGCTGGAACGCTGGTTGTGACTGTCCTGCTCGCGATGGCTGCAGGCTGGCTGGGCTGGCAGGGACGGCGCGCCAGTCAGATCGCGGTTTCGCGCGAATTGGCGGCGGCCTCCATCAGTAATCTGGATATTGACCCGGAGCGCAGCATCCTGCTGGCGCTGGAGGCGGTCTCCGCATCCTCCACTTGGGAAGCCGAGGATGCCTTGCATCGTGCCGTGATGGCCTCGCGCGTACGGTTGACCATCCCCGCACACGAGCCGGGCGCGTTCATCAACGTTGCCTTCAGCCCGGATGGAAGCCGTCTGGCCACGGCCAGCGCGGACGAAACGGTAAAAGTTTGGGATTCGACCAACGGTGAGTTGTTGTTCACTGTGGCAGGTCACGCTGTTGCATTTCGCCCGGATGGCAAAGAGTTAGCCACCATCCTCTCCGACCGAACCGTCAGATTGTGGGACGCCGAAACGGGAAACGAGATTCCGCTCCCGGGTCCGATCGACGCGGGAGATGGGTTGATGTTCAGCCCGGAGGGGTCGCGCCTTGTCACAGTCACGCCGGTCAATCTTCCGCGCATCTGGGATCTGCGTACTGCACAGGAAGTGGCAAGTTTTCCCGGTCATACCGATTATGTCTCGTTCGCTTTTTTCAGCCCGAATGGAGCGCGCCTGCTTTCCACCAGCGACGACGGGACCGCGCGCGTCTGGAACGCCGCCACAGGCGAGGAATTGTTCCAACTGGCAGGCCATCCGGGCTGGGTATGGACAGCCGCCTTCAGCCCGAATGGCAGGCGCATCGTCACGATCAGCGAAAACCAGGCGGTCATTTGGGATGCGGCCACCGGCGAGAAATTGTTTACGCTGAATGGGATGAACGCCCTCTACGCGGCCGCGTTCAGCCCGGACAGAACGCGTCTCGCGACGGGCGGGCTGGACCGCAAGGTCAAGATATGGGACGCGGCTTCCGGCAGTGAACTGTTTACGCTCGCCGGTCACACCGGCGCGGTCTTCAGTCTCGCCTTCTCACCGGACGGGACCCGCCTGGCGACCGGCAGTGACGATGGCACAGTACGAATTTGGGATCTCACGCCGGGGCGCGAGGTGTTTACCCTTTTCAAAGGTTCAATCACCCAGATAGGCTTCAGTTCCGATGGCGCCCGATTGGCGGGAAACGAAAATGGAGTGGCGGCAATTTGGGATGCAGTCTCAGGCGAAATGATTCGCACGTTTACAAACCAGGGTCGTCTGAACAGCGCCGTAAGTCTCAGCCCGGACGGGACTATTCTAGCCACAGCAGATGATGACTCAAGCGTAACCCTCTGGGATGCAATCTCAGGGGAGAAGCGTTACACCTGGCCTGCTCACACAGGAAATATCAACGCGCTGACATTCAACCCGGATGGCACGCGCCTCGTCACTGCCAGCGATGACTATAAAGTCAAGGTTTGGGACATCTCCGACGCGTTAATCGCCCGATTGATCACAACACTCGAACTTCCAGCCGAAGTTAAATCTGTTGCATTCGGCCCGGATGGGACGATCCTTGCCACCGGCCTTCAAAACGGTGCGGCGAAACTATGGGATTTTGCCGGCGGAAAGGATCTGCTCACGCTGCGCGGGCATACGGATGGCGTCATATCCGTGAGGTTCAGCCCGGACGGGAAACTTTTCGCAACCGCCAGCCTGGATGGAACGGCAAAAGTCTGGGATGTGGAAACAGGTAAAGAATTGTTCACATTGGCCGGTCATAACAACGCCGTCGCGGCTGTCGCATTCAGTCCTGATGGAGAACGTATTGCCACTGCCAGCCGGGATGGTACGGCGAAACTTTGGGATATTGCCGCCGGTCAGGAATTGCTCACCTTCTTTGGGGATGGATCCCCTCTCAGCAGTATTGCCTTCAGTCCTGACGGGACACATCTCGTTACAAGCGGCGAGTCAGGTATGCGCGCCTACTTCTTGAAAATAGATGACCTGGCTGCGTTCGCGCGCACGCGCGTGACGCGTTCCCTGACGAGTACGGAATGTCAGGAGTACCTGCATCGAGTCGCCAAAACGTGCGCGCCTCCAGTATCAACTCGGACAGCGCCCCCCCTGCCTGTATCCGCCAATGGGAGGATTTGCCTGGTGACCAATACCGGCGGCTTATACGACAACTATTTCAACTCGCTGATGTATAAAGGTCTGCAGGATTCCGCCGGTTTGTACGATTGGGAGGCAACTGCGCTTGAGTCCGCTTCCACATCCGATTTTGAAAGGAATATGCGCGTCTTCGTAAACGCCGATTGCAAATTGATCGTCGCGCCGGTGGCGTTGTTCGAGCAGACTCGAAGCGCGGCGGAGTCCAATCCAACTCAAAGCTTCATGATGATGGACTTCGTCTATGACCCGCCCCTCGACAACATTTGGAATCAAGTCTATGCCGCAGACCAGGCCGCGTTCCTGGCGGGATACGTCGCGGCCTCTGCGACGAAGACGGGCAAGGTTGGCGTGTTTGGCGGCGTGGATATTCCACAAGTCACGGATTTCATGGATGGCTTTGCCCTCGGCGCGGAGTATTACAACCAGATAAACGGGACGAATGTGAAAGTCCTCGGCTGGGACGCGCACAAACACGAGGGTCTCTTCGTCGGCGGCTTTTGCTGTACTACCGAAGGGAGGCGTCTGGCGCGTCGACTCCTGGATGAGGGGGCGGATGTCATTCTCCCCGTCGCGGGTCACAGTGTGGGCTGGGGCGCGGGCGCGGAAGTGCAGGAATATGGCAACTCCTGGCTGATCGGCGTGGACACCGACTGGTTCGTGACCTTCCCCGAATTCGCGGATATCATCCTCACCAGCATCGAGAAACGATTCGATGTCAGCATCGTCCTCGCGTCGAAAGCCATCGCCGAAGGGAAGTTCACGGGCGGCATCCACCTCGGGACGCTGGAGACGGGGGAGGTGCGCCTCGCGCCGTTCCACCAACTGGAGGCGCTCATCTCCGACCAGGTGAAGGCCGATCTGGTGCGGATCGCGGCTGACATCATCGCGGGGAAGATACAGACCAGGCCTTGATTTTCTAACACTCCTCTTATCCCCCTTCTCTTGACCAAATCCCGCTTTGCACCTAAAGTTAAGCCCGCTTAACTAAAAAGCGGACTTAACTATGACCGATTCTCTCCAAATCTCCAAATCCCTGCGCCAGTGGGTGGAAACCACCACCCATCGCACGATGCGCGACCAGGCGCGCTATATCAAGTCGCTGGGATTTTCCATGCCGCAGTTCTTCCTGTTGATGCGGGTGTATTACAAAAAACAATGCGGCATCTCCGACCTGAGCGAGCACATGGACATCACCACCGCCGCGGCCAGCCAGACCGTTGACAAACTCGTTCTAAACGGACTGCTCGAACGTACCGAAGACCCGAATGACCGCCGCGCCAAACAGGTGACTCTCTCCCCCAAAGGCCGCGACCTGATCGAGAAGAGCATCGCCGAACGCTTCCGCTGGGTGGACGTGTTGATCAAGGAATTATCCGCAGAGGAAAAAGCCAAAGTCCATGAGGCGCTGGAGATTTTGAACGAAGCGGCGAGTAACGTAGACAAGTAGACAAGTACACAGGTAAATACGCGCTGCAATTTGTGTACCTGTTTATCTATGTACTTCCTGAAAGGAACATTATGCAAGCAACCATGACCCGACCCATGTCGCGCGGACGCCAGCGCCCCTCATTCAAAGGGATTGGCCGCGCGATCCGCTACTTAACGCGCTACAGGCAGCAGGCCGTCCTGCCGTATCTATTCCTCATCATCGCCACGCTCTCGCAACTGGCGGTGCCGCGCATGATTCGCAATGTCATTGATGCAGTGACGAGTGGATTCATCGCTGACCAGATTTTACAGGCGCTGGATAAAATCCCCGCGCAATTCGTCGGCGCGGCATTGCCGAAGATTCTCGAAGCCACGGGGAGAGACATGTCCTTAACGCTGGACCAACTCAAAGTCCAGTTGGAAGCGGACGTGACGAATGCGCCGCGCGCGCTCGTCGGCGCGATCATCTTCATCGTCATCTTCGCCGTCCTGCGCGGTTTGTTCTCCTTCTTGCAAGCATTCTGGGCGGAGAAAAATTCGCAGTCGGTCGCGTACGATTTGCGCAATGACCTGTACGCGAAGATTCAGAATCTGTCTTTCTCGTACCACGATAAAAACCAGACGGGACAGTTGATGATCCGCGCGACGGACGACGTTGAAAAGGTGCGTTTGTTTATCGGCCAGGGTCTACTGCAACTCGTCGGTGCGGTGATTTTGCTCACGGGAACGGTCATCATTTTGTTCACGTCGAACGCAACGCTGGCGTGGACGGCGATGCCGATCCTGCCGATTGCAATCGTCCTGTTCGGCGTTTTCTCCAGCATTGCCCAGCCGATGTTCACGAGAGTTCAGCAAAAACTTTCGCACCTGAATACCGTGTTGCAGGAAAATCTCGCGGGCATCAAGGTCATCAAGGCGTTCACGCGCGAGAAGGAACAGCAGAAAAAATTCCGCGCCGCCGCAGACGACACGATGGCGCAGTCCATCGCGGTCTCGAGGCTGTTCACGTTCATGTTCCCTGTCGTCTTTTTGACCGCGAATCTCGGTCAGGCCGCGATCCTTTACGTGGGCGGCAAACAGATCATCACGGGCCTGCTCACGCTCGGCGAATGGCAGGAATTTTCACTTTACCTGATGTACCTGTTCTTTCCCATCATGATGTTCGGCATGATCATCACGCAGATGGGACAAGCCGCCGCGTCCGCAGAACGCATCTTCGAAATTCTCGACGCGAAGAGCGACATCGTGGACAAGCCGAACGCGGTCAAATTGCCCGACGTGAAAGGCCATGTGAAATTCGAGAACGTGACCTTCCGTTATTTCGGCAGCGGCGAGCCTGTTTTGAAAAACGTTTCGTTTGAAGCGAACCCAGGCGAGACGATTGCCCTGCTCGGCGCGACGGGTTCTGGAAAGACGACGATTATCAACCTGCTGCCGCGCTTCTATGACCCGACCGAAGGCCGCATCACGATTGACGGTCACGACCTGCGCGATGTGACCCTCGATTCGCTTCGTTCGCAAATCGGAATCGTCTTGCAGGAAACGACTTTATTCAGCGGGACGATCCGCGAAAACATCGCCTTCGGCAGACCCGACGCCACGTTCGAGGAAATTCAAAACGCCGCGAAAGCCGCGGCCGCACACGACTTCATCATGTCCTTCCCCGACGGCTACGACACGCACGTCGGTGAGCGTGGACAAACATTGTCAGGCGGACAGAAACAGCGCGTCGCCATCGCCCGCGCGCTTCTCCTCAATCCGCGCATTCTCATTCTCGATGATTCCACTTCGAGCGTTGACCTCACCACCGAAGCGCAAATCCAAAAGGCGCTCGAAACGCTCATGCAGGGCCGCACGTCGTTCGTCATTGCCCAGCGCATCAGCACCGTCATCAACGCCGATAAGATTCTCGTCCTCGACAAAGGCGAGATCGTCGCGCAAGGCAAACACGCGGAACTCATGGAAGAGGAACCCATCTATGCGGAAATTTACAATTCACAACTTTTACCAGAAAGTGCATCTCAACATGTTTAATCAAAAATCTTTAAACACAAAGGGCACAAAGGTCACGAAGGTAGACTTTCGTGATGGCGCGCCTTTCTTCCCCCTTTGTGTACTTCGTGTCCTTCGTGGTGAAAAAGAGGTGGCGCTATGATGCACGGCGGAGGCCCTGGCGGCCGCTTCGGCGGCATGTTGA
>JBBIKC010000051.1:0-18165 GCA_037445635.1 Chloroflexota bacterium | reverse complement strand
GTTCGATAGATTGCTGATTGCACAAAGTCAAATCGAGTCGCTTCCGCTTTTATCCATTGACGCGGATATTCGAAAATATGATGTTGAAGTGGTTTGGTAAGACCCGCCGCCCCAGCGCGGAATACCCTTGGCGTATCGTGGGCGCGTTGTTTCGAGAGACGCTGGAGAGGGCGTGGGGGAGAGCGGAACAATCGGAAGGGCACGGTACAATGTAACTACATTTGTGGTCATATTGGAGGATGATATGGTAACCGTAGGGATTCGAGAATTGAAACAACAAGCCAGTGAACTGATCCGTATGGTACGTGAAACGGGGAGTGAAATTCAGGTCACCTATCATGGACAGGTCGTTGCTTTACTGGTACCTGTAAACAGGCAAAAATCAAAAACCGCAGCACGCGCGTGGACTCAACTGGATAGCCTTGCAGCCGAAATCAGCGCGAACTGGAAAAAAGGCCTTACTGCGGCGAAGGCTGTTTCAGAAGGGCGCAGATGATGTTTGTCGTTCTGGATGCCAGTGTTTGGGTTTCGCGTCTCGTTGAGAGTGACGAGTTTCATCTCCCTGTGAAAAACTGGATGAATTCCCAACGGGAGCACGATGCGATGTTTGTTTCTCCGTCGCTTTTGCTGGCAGAGGTTGGCGGAGTCATCAGCAGGGTCACAGGAAAACCTGAACTAGGACTGAGCGCCATCGAACGAATCGAAAACCTCCCCGATGTCCGCATTGTGGAAATGGACAAGACCCTGATGGATAACGCCTCACGTATTGCCGCAAACTTTGGTCTGCGCGGCGCGGATTCTGTTTATGTGGCCGTTGCATCCACGCTGAAAATTCCCCTTGTCACTTTTGACGTTGACCAACGCGAAAGGGGTTCAAAACTTGTGGAACTGATTGAGATACCTGTTGAATGAATGCGATTTTTTCTTTTCTGCCGCGCCAGCACGGACTACCGCCGGCATTTGGTAGTGACGTTATTTAGCGAAACGCTCGAGGCTGCGTAGGAGAGGGCGGAACAGAAAAAACTCCGCGTCTCAGTGTCTCCGTGGTTCAAAATTTTGAGGAAACCAATGACAAGCCAAATTACCCTTACCGTAAACGGAATCTCCTACACCCTCGACGCCATCCCCGGCGAGACTTTATCCACTCTCCTGCGCGAACGCCTGCGCCTGACAGGGACGAAGATCGGCTGTGAAGAAGCGGAGTGCGGCGCGTGTACCGTTCTGGTGGACGGCGAGCCGGTGGTCTCGTGCATTTATCCCGCCGCGCGGGCGGATGGGAAGACGGTGGTGACAATTGAAGGGCTTGCGACCCCCCTGCGTCTCCCCCAAAATTCGGAGAACTTGGAGGGAGTGGCGCGAAGCGCCGAGGGGGGGCTTCATCCTTTGCAGGAAGCCTTTATCGAGCATGGCGCGGTGCAGTGCGGGTTCTGCATCCCCGGGCAGATTATGACCGCCTACGCCCTGCTCGAACGCAACCCAACCCCCACACGGGAGGAGATTCGCTTTGCACTCAAGGATACGCTCTGCCGCTGCGGAGGCTACCCTGCCATAGAGAATGCCATCCTCGCCGCAGCCGAGTCCCTGCGGACGGGCGCCCCCGTGAAGAAGCCGCACATCCCCGCTTCGATCCATGCTCACCGCGCGGTGGGACATACGCACACTCGTCACGATGCGGCCGACAAGGTGACCGGCAAAGCCATTTTCACCGATGACCTGGTCTTTGAAGGGATGTTGTATGCCAGGGTGCGGCGGGCGATGATTCCGCATGGCTTCCTGAGGAAACTCGATGTTTCGAAGGCAAAAGCGCTGCCCGGCGTGGCAGCGGTGTTGACCGCCGAAGACATTCCCGGCGAAAAGACTCACGGACTGGTTATCTATGACTGGCCCGTGATGGTGGGCGTGGGGGAACGCGTCCGCTATGTGGGGGATGCAATCGCTGTCGTGGCCGCAGAAAGCCAGGAGATCGCCGACCAGGCTGCGGGTCTGATTGAAGCGGAGTTCGATCCGCAGCCAGTGATTACCAATCCCGTGCAGGCGCGTCAGGAGGGAGTCCCGCAAATCCACGAAAAGGGAAATCTGCTCAAGCACATCAAGGTACGCAAGGGCGATGTGGAGCAGGGGTTTGCCGAGGCGGATGTGATCCTGGAGCATACCTTCCACACGCAGACCACCGACCACGCCTTTATGGAACCGGAGTGCAGCATTGCCGTGCCGACTCCCGACGGGCGGATGGAGGTCTATTGCGGTACGCAAATTCCCTATCAGGACCGCGAGCAGGTAGCGCGGGCGCTGGGCTGGGAACAGGAACGGGTGCGCATTATGGGGCAGTTGATGGGCGGCGGCTTCGGCGGCAAGGAAGACATCATGGGGCAGATCCATGCGGCGCTGCTGGCGCACGCAACCGGACGCCCCGTGAAATTGCTCTTCGACCGTCACGAAAGCCTGCTGGTACACCCCAAGCGGCATGCCACGCAGATCCGCGTCAAAATCGGCGCAAAGCGGGACGGGCGGTTGGTAGCCTGTGAGACCGAACTCTACGGCGATACCGGCGCCTATGCCTCGCTCGGTGAAAAGGTGATGACCCGTGCTACCACGCACTCGGCGGGACCGTACGACATCCCGCATGTGCGGGCGGATTGTTACGCCATGTACACCAACAACCCGCCGGCGGGCGCCTTTCGCGGCTTTGGCGTGACGCAGTCGGCGTTTGCGATTGAATCCATGATGGACATGCTGGCCGAGAAGTTGAGCCTGGACCCCATCGAACTGCGCCGCCTCAATGCCTTGAAGGTGGGCAGCATCACCAACACGGGGCAGGTCTTGCGCGAGTCGGTGGGGCTGATGGAGTGCATTGATAGGGTGGCAAACGCCATGTGTCAGGTGTCAGGTTTGCCGCGGGAGGAGTTGTTCAAGCCGCGCGTTGTTCCCTCACCCCTATCCCCTCTCCCAAAGGGAGAGGGGGACTCCCAGGGGATGAGGGTGCGCGCCTGGGGCTTTGCCGCGGCGTACAAGAACACCGGGCTTGGCGGCGGCGCGCCCGATAAGGCAGGCGCCGATGTGGAGCTCTACGCCGATGGCACATTCGAAGTCCGCAGTTCCTCCGCCGAGATGGGGCAGGGGCTGGTCACTGTGATGCGGCTGGTGGTGGCGGAGGAAATGGCTGTGCCGCCGGAGCAGGTGCGCGTGCTGGTGATGGATACCGACCTCGCTCCCAACGGCGGTCCCACCACCGCTTCCCGTCAGACCTATGTGACGGGCAACGCCTCGCGCTACGCCGCGAAGACTTTGCGCGATGAAATTTCTGCGGTGCTTGCCGAAAAGTACGACGTGCGCCCGCAGCAAATCCGCTTTGAGAACGGGCGCATCCGCGTCAACGGACATTCGCTCACGTATGCCGATGTGTATCAGGAAATGACCGCCCTCGGCCGTCAGCCGCGTGTCCGCTATGAATACGAAGCGCCGAAGACCCAGCCGCTCGGCACGGGCGGCGACATGCACTTCGCTTTTTCCTTCGGCGTGCAGGCGGCGGAAGTGGAAGTGAACACACGGACGGGGGAGGTGCGCGTGCTGCGCGTCATCTCCGCCAACGACGTGGGCATGGCGGTCAACCCGCTGGGCTTGCAGGGACAGGTGGAAGGCGGCGTGATGATGGGACTGGGACACGCTCTGACCGAAGAGTTCATCGTCGAAGAGGGCCGCGTCATCACGGACCGTCTGGCACGCTACCGCATCCCCGGCATTATGCTCACCCCGGAGATTACCTCCATCATTGTCGAGCATCCCACGGCGGAAGGTCCCTACGGCGCAAAGGGCGTGGGAGAAATTTGCAGCATCCCCACCACCCCCGCCATCACCAACGCCATCTACAATGCCGTGGGCGTGCGGGTGGATCGAACACCCGTGGATCAGGAGTCCATTGCGCGGGAGATTTGGGAGAGGGAAGAATGGTAAGGATGAATGTAGAAGGATGAATGATGAGAAAGGACTCTCAAGGTTTCAAGCCTGAGAGTCCTTTTTCCACCCTCCCTCGCTTATCGGGTAAAATCAGGCCGAGAAAAGGGATCACCATGACCAAATTCACCGGCTATCGCTGTACGCTCTGCGGGACCGAATACCTTCCCGGTCAGGTTACTTATACCTGCCCGAAGGACGGGGGCAACCTGGACGTCGAACTGGACTACGATTCCATCAAAAAGAAATACCAGCCCGAAGACATCACCAGCCGCGGCGATTTTTCGCTCTGGCGTTACGAACCTCTCCTGCCCGTCGGTGTGCCGAAGGGCGAAGCGACCCCTCTCCACCTCGCAGGCTGGACTCCCGTCTTTGCCATGCCGCGCCTCGCTGAGAAACTCGGCCTGAAGCACCTCTGGGTCAAGGACGAGTCCCGCAACCCGACAGCCTCCTTCAAGGACCGCGCCTCGGCGGTCGTCGTGGCGCGGGCGCAGGAGATCAAGGCTGAGGTGGTCGTGACCGCCTCCACCGGCAACGCGGGCGCGGCGCTGGCAGGGATGTCCGCCGCGATCGGGCAGAAGGCGATCATCTTCGCACCCAAGTCCGCGCCGCCCGCGAAAGTTGCCCAACTGCTCATCTTCGGCGCGAAGGTCATCCTCGTGGACGGGACCTACGACGACGCCTTCGATCTCACCGTCAAGGCCGCGAATGAATTCGGCTGGTACTGCCGCAACACAGGATACAACCCCTTCACCGCGGAAGGCAAGAAAACCGCCGCCTTCGAGATCTGGGAGTGGTGGATCGAAGCCCACCGCGACTGGCATAAAAAGGACAGCCCGCTGGACAACCATTCTCCGTTAACCATCTTTGTTTCGGTGGGAGACGGCAACATCATTTCGGGCATTCACAAAGGTTTCAAGGATTTGTTCAAGCTTGGATGGATTCCCAGCCTGCCGCGTATCGTCGGCGTACAGGCCGAAGGATCGGCTGCCATTGCCAACGCCTTCCGCGACGGCGGCGAGACCATCGTGCCGGTCTCCGCAAATACCATCGCGGACAGCATCTCGGTGGACCTGCCGCGGGATGGCGTGCGCGCGGTCCGCGCCGCGCGCGAGACCCACGGGTCATATGTGACCGTATCGGACGCGGACATCCTCGAGGCGATCGCGGCGCTCGGACAGGCGGGCGTGTTCGCGGAGCCCGCCGGGGCGGCCGCGTACGCGGGTTTGGTCAAGGTCACCGTCTCGGGCGAGGTCAGAAGCGACGATCCCGTCCTGGTGCTGAACACGGGGAGCGGTCTGAAGGATGTCAAAGCTGCGATGCAGGCGGTCGTCGGAGCGCCCGTGATCGAACCGACGCTGAAAGCCCTGAAGAAACATATAGGCAGAAACGGTTCGGGCGTGTGAACCAGATTCAAATCCCGCGTGAACCGTTTTTGAACCCGCTTCTGGTATGATCTGGGTCGGAAAATTTGCAAAGCCATGAAACCGATTTATTCCATTGTTGCTCCCATCTATGATGAGTTCGAGAATCTGCCCGAACTCGTGCGGCGCGTGGCCGAAGTCATGGATGCGACGCACGAGGAGTGGGAATTGATTCTCGTGGACGACGGCTCGACCGACGGCTCGACCGAGCGCATCCGTGAACTGGCAAAGGCGGACAAGCGCATCCGTCCCGTAATCTTCGCGCGTAATTTCGGTCACCAGGTGGCTATCACGGCGGGCTGGGACTACGCCCGCGGCGACGCGGTGATTATTATTGATGCAGATTTACAGGATCCCCCGGAAATGATTTTGGAACTGGTCAGGAAATGGCGG
Source organism: Chloroflexota bacterium (assembly GCA_037445635.1). Classification (GTDB taxonomy): domain Bacteria; phylum Chloroflexota; class Anaerolineae; order Anaerolineales; family Villigracilaceae; genus JBFMCC01. The sequence continues at coordinate 12,397 of JBBIKC010000051.1, read as the reverse complement.
GAAGGGTACGAAGTGGTTTACGCCGTTCGGGCGGAGCGCGAGGGCGAGACCTGGTTCAAGAAGTTCACCGCCGCCGTGTTCTATCGGTTGATTCGCTGGATCACGGATGTGGACATCCCGGTGGACGCGGGTGATTTTCGGTTGATGGATCGCAAGGTGGTGGATGTGCTCAAGCAGATGCGCGAGCGCCACCGCTTTCCGCGCGGGATGTCGGCCTGGGTGGGTTTCAAACAGGTTGGCGTCGAATACAAGCGCGCTGCCCGCTACGCGGGCGTGACCAAGTATCCATTCAGGAAGATGCTCAGACTGGCTCTCAATGCCATTACGAGTTTCTCTTATTTCCCCTTGCAGGTTGCCACGTTTTTTGGGTTCTTCTCGGCAGGCGTCGCCATCCTTGCGATTCCGGTGGTCATTTACCTGCGCGCCAGCGGGTCGCAAGCCTTCTTTGGGCAGGCGACCACGTTGATTGCCGTGCTGTTCCTCGGCGGCGTGCAATTGATATCGCTTGGCATCCTTGGCGAGTACATCGGGCGCCTCTACGACGAAGCCAAAGGCAGACCGCTTTACATCGTCCGCGAAGCGCCGAAGGAAGAGAAGTGAGCGTTCGAGTCACTCCAACTCGATCTTCAGCACCGTATATTTCTCCCTGCGCAGGGCGGTCAGCGCGGCAAACAACCTGACCTGAACCGCCCCATACTTCTTCTCCAGCAAAGCAGCGACACGCTTCGCCGTCGCCTCGTCTGTGACCTCGACTGCCTTTGCCGCCACCCACTTCCCGCTGGGGGTACCGCCCGCATCGCACGGGACGATTCGGACTGCCGCGTTGTTCCTCACTCGTTTGACCTTCCCCGAATTCGCCACCGTGCGGACGTAGATTGTCGTCCCATCCTGCGTAAACCAAACGGGGGTCTTCACTCCCTGCCCGTTCCTGCGGAAGGTTTCGAGATTCAGGAAGGATTTCCCATCAAACTGATTCTGATTGTTTTCCATAGCGCCTTAACTTTCCGAGCAACTGCTTCAATTCCTGAACCCTTCCCTGGCTGACGTTCGCCAGCAGCAGCGTCATACCGAAGATGATGAGCAGGTTCGTGATGAAGAAGAAGACGACCTCCTCCAGCGGCAGGATGCCGAAGAAGAGGATGCCCGTCGTCTGCTCCTTCGAAATGGACCAGGTCGTTTCGGTCAGTGCGACGATGTCCATCAACGAGAGGTAGGTTCCCGGGACCATGATGCCCCAAAACACCAGTTTGCGGTGATGCCATAGGATATCCGCGCCGAACAGGAATTGCGGCAGGATCGCAGGCAATGCCCAGAAGAGGGTGATGGAGAGATAAGTGAGGGGTTGATTGCCGCTGAAGAAGAGGACGGTGAAGACCAGCCAGAGTAAGACAAGTACCCAGGCAGACAGGTACACAAGTCGTTTGTTCGGCTTGAACTCTGTTTTTGGCGGCGAGATGCGGCGCGCGAGGAACCACCACCACAATCCTGCGAGAATCGTTTCGAGGACGAAGAAGGTGTATTCTTCTATCGGCACGTATCCCAGCACGATGCCTGTTACGAGGTTCGGGTTGTAGTACCAGACGCCGGTGGCGACGAGGTAGTTATCCCAGGGGGTGGTGTACGCTACCGCGAGGAAGATGTGAACGCCGATGGCGATCCACACGGCGCGCCCGTTGGCAAATCCGCGCGTTGAGACGCCGCGTTTGTTATCCCACCATGCTAGTGCAAGAAAGAGAACGATGGGGATCACTAAAAACCGAAGCAGAAAACCGAAGTATGTCATGTGTACCTGTTTACTTGTGTACCTGTGTACTTTGTACCTGTCTGCGCTCCACCCTCATTCTCACCCCGGGGCGGGGTTCCAGCGTTGCGCCCATGTAGGGGCGGATTTGATGGAGGTTGACGGGTTGAAACGTGAAGGTTTGAAGCAGGCGCGTCAGAACCACCCGCGCCTCCGCTTGACCAAACGCCGCGCCGATGCACGCCCGCGGACCGCCGCCGAACGGGACGTAACTCATGGGCGGGGTCTTGCGTCCGTGGGCGAAACGTTCGGGGCAGAAGGAGTCGGCGTTTTCCCAGATGGCGGGGTCGCGGTGGGTGAGGTAGATGGAGTAGAACAGGCGCTCGCCGGCGGGCACCGAGCCTTCGTCGAAGTGAATCTCCTCCGCTACGCGGCGGTTGCCGATGTGAATGGGCGGATATAGCCGCAGCGCCTCTTTGATGACCTGATCGAGCAGGGGAGGTTTTTCGAGCGTCTCCACCTCTTTGATAAGGCGTTGGAAAATGTCCGGGTGTCCGCCGAGCAGGACGAAGGTCCAGGCGAGAAGCGCAGTGGAGGTATCGTGCCCCGCGATCATCATGGTCAGCATTTGGTCGCGGATGACTTTGTCGGTGAGACCTGCGTCGATGAGATGTTGGAGCAGATCGGGTGTCAAAGTGTCGGGGTGTCGAAGTGTCGTGTGTCGACGGTCAGCGATAATGGCGAAGAGATAATCATCAAGTTCCTTCAGCGGCTTGCGAAAACTGGGACGTGGAATCTTGCGCCACAGAATCCATGCGCCGGGCGAGATGTATTCGATGGCTTTGAGGACGGGATGCCAGATGCGCGGCAGGTCGTCCCAGACATCTTTGCTGAAGAGAGTCTGCATGATGATGAGCAGGGCGATCTTGCGGGACTCGACCAACATGTCCACGACCCCACCCGCTTTCCACGTCGCGGCGACGCGGTCTGTTTGGCGGATCATTATCTCGGTGTAGGCGGGCAGTTGCGAGGGGTGAAGCGGCGGTTCCATCAGGCGGCGGTAGCGGTCGTGTTCGTCGCCGTCCACGATGAGGACGCCGCGGCGGAGCAAATCGGTGACCGGGTCGGTGTTGCGCCAGAGGAGTTTTTGGCGCTCGGTGACGAGGACTTTCCGGTTCGCTTCTGGACCGAAGACCACATACGGGCGGAACCCCGGCAGGGGAATCTGGAAGAAGCGCCCGACGTGCTTTGCCATCACTTTGAGCGGTCCGAGGGGCGAGCGTTCTTTGAGGAGGGCGCGCAGCGCGGCGCGTCCGAGGGCGGGGGAGATGGAAGGAGTCATTGGGAAACGTTTGAACGTTTGAACGTTTGAACGTTCAAACCCTGAAGAAATTCCGTTACCGCTTGCATAAATTCGTCGGGGCGTTCTTCATGCGGGAGGTGACCGCATTGCGGGATGACGACAAGTTGGGCATTGGGCAGTTCGCCTGCCAGGCGCACCGATTGCTCGGTGGGGACGATGCGGTCGTCGTCGCCGGTGATGACGAGGATGGGCAGGTCAAATTCGCCGAGGCGGCCGGCGAGTCCGCTTTCGCGGCTGGCGAGGGTCAGTTCCCAGAGCGCCTTGTCCCAGTCCGCGATGCGAAGCGGCTTTTGATAGCCTTCCATCACGTCGGGCGTGATTTTGGAGGGGTCATGCCAGGCGAGTTCGATCAGTTCCGGTCCGCGCGTTTGGATTTGCCGCGCAATCAAGGGACCGAGATGACGCATCTGCGGCGTTTTCAAGAGCGGGCGAATCCACGCCGGCGCGCCGCCGCCCGCGTAGACGGCCGGGTCCACCAGAATCAGGCTTTGCACGCGCCCGGGATATTCCAGCGCGGTCAGCATGGCGATGGTCCCGCCTGCCGAGTTGCCGATGAGGATTGCCCGTTCGACGCCGAGCGCGTCCATCAACCCGATGACCAGTTTGACCTGCGCTTCCTGGCTGTAGGGGTTTTCGCCTTCCCAGGTGAGCGGGCGTTCGGTGAGACCGAAAGCCGGGCGGTCATAGGCGATGACCGTGCCATATTGCGAGAGGGGTGCGGTCACTTCACGCCACGAAAACAGGCTGGCGCCGAAGCCGTGCAGGAGGATGAAGGTCGGTTCGCCCTGACCATAGACCTTGTAATGCACGTCCACGCCGTTGACTTCGATGAAGCGGCTGTCGGGGTCGGTGAGTTGTTCCAGCGGGGCGGTGTTTTCCAGCGGCGGGACGGGGACGAGGAAGGGTCCGACCGCCAGGACGATCAAAATAACCAGCGCTGTGATGCTGAGGATGCGTTTGAGGCGTTGTTTCATTGAAAACCTTTTGAGAAAATGACGTGAAGGTTGAAGGTTGAAGGTTGAAAGTTGAAAGTCGAAAGTCAGCGCGACCTTCGACATTTGACTTTCGACTGATTGTATGCCGCCAGAGTTCTTTCTTTATCGCGTTCGATGATGGGGCGTGCGGGATAGCCTCTCACCTTGATGCCCTTTTCCCACGGCGCATGGATGTCCTTCGCGTCCAGCCCGCGCAGTTCGGGAACCCACTTGCGGATGTAATCACCGTTGGGGTCGAATTTCTGCGATTGCAGAACGGGATTGAAGATGCGGAAGTATGGCGCGGCGTCGGTGCCGGTGCCGGCTGTCCATTGCCAGCCGCCGTTGTTTGCGGCGAGGTCGCCATCGAGCAGGTTTTCCATGAACCAGGCTTCGCCCCAGCGCCAGTCAATCAGCAGGTCTTTGACGAGATATGAGGCGACGATCATGCGCGCGCGGTTGTGCATCCAACCCGTCTCTTTGAGTTGACGCATCCCCGCATCTACCACAGGGACGCCTGTTTCGCCCCTCTTCCACGCTTCGAACTCTGACGCCTCGTTCCGCCACGGGATGTGCGCAAGGGCGGGGTTGAAGGATGTGTGGGCAACATGCGGGAAGTGGTAGAGGATGGAGATGTAGAATTCGCGCCAGATGAGTTCGTTGAGCCAGGTGGCGGCGCCCTCACCCCCGGCCCCTCTCCCAAGGGGAGAGGGGTGTGCAGCGTGGACGGCCTGGCGCAGGGAGATCATGCCGAAGCGGATGTAGGGCGAGAGGGACGAGGTGCCGTCGAGGTCGAGGCGGTTGCGGTGGTCGTGGTAATTGGTAATTGACCTCACCCCCGACCCACCTGCCCCCGTCAGGGGGTCTCCCACAGGGAGAGGGGAGCAAAAGGTTTCGAGGCGGCGGAGGGCTTCGGCTTCGCCGGCGGGAAAGTCAGGACTGACCGTGAACGGCGGAAGCGGGTCGGTGTGAATTCCTGCGGGTGTAGGGATGTGGTCGGGGGCGGGGAGCGGATGAATCTCTCCCAGCAGGGACTTCCACGCTTTGGAGTAGGGCGTGTAGACGGTGTAGGGAGTCCCGTCCGCTTTTTTGATGAGTTCGGGGTGATGGACGGTCTGTCCGTGGATGAGTTGGAGGGGAAGATGGCGCGCGATCTCCGCGTCACGCTCGCGGGCGTAGGGGGTGAAGTCTTCTTCGGCGAAGATGGCGGTGGCGCCTGTTTCGGCGAGCAGGGTGCGGAGGGTTTCGAGAGGAGAGCCGTTACGGGTTACGAGATACGAGTTACGTTGTCGGAGATCACGGTTGAGGGCGTGAAGCCCTTCGTAGAGGAAGTTCTTTCGGCGGGGGGAGGAGGAGGAAAAGGCCGGGTCGAGGATGAAGACGGGGAGGACGGGACCAGCCTCGAGCGCAGCGTGAAGCGCCGGGTTGTCCGTCAATCTCAAGTCGCGCCGAATCCACCAGAGCGCGGTCATGTCAATTCCACTTCCATCGGCTTGCCGTTGACTTGGATGGCGATGTTGTTGGCGCGGTCGAGAGTCAGTTTGCCTGTGTTGTCCGCGTTGTCGTTGAAGTTGAGGAAGCCGTAGGCACGGATGCGCGTGCCGCGAAAGAACGAGAGCGCGAGTTCGCTGGTGAGGATGCCCGTGAGCGCGGCTTCGTAGGCGCTGGCGCGGAAATGAAATTTGGACGGCGCGGGCATGCCGAGTCCGCGCAGGCCGACGGTGGTGCCCGTGATCTCCTCTGCGCCAGAGAATTCACTGCCGTCTGCGAGATGCGCGGCGTAGATGATCTTGTAGGTGGGCGAGGAGGAGGTGAGTTCCGCCCAGACCGTCGCGCCCGTTGCGGGGTCGGGCTCGGAGATGCGTTCGCCGACGGCGTTGAAGCGCGGCTGATAGTATGCGGGACCGAACGAGGTGGAGGCGGTCGCTGCGTACATGGCGACGCGGGCGAGCGCTTCGGCGGTTTTTCCTTCGGCAAGCAACGCGGGGACAGACGTCAGCCACGCGGTCTTGTGCATGCGGCGCACAACGTAGCCGAGCAGGCTGATGCCTTCGGGCGGAAGTTCGTAGCGGGTGACGTCTGCCTGATTCATGTTAGTCCGATGCGGGGACGGGGACGGCCTGTTTCTCTTTGAGGGTGGCGATGATGGGATGGTTGTAGATGGTGAACCAAACATAAGCGAACACGCCAACCATCACGACCGCGCCGAACGCGCCAGGCGCCCACGTGCCGAGACCTTGCAACAACGCGCCGCCGATGATGGGAGCGAAGATGCGCGTGGATGATTCAACCGATGCGGACAAGCCGAGAATACCGCCCACTTCCTGCGGAGCGACGGCCTTGGTGAGCGTGGACGAGAGCAGGGTGTTGAGAATGCCGCCCGCCAGCGCGGTGGGCGTGAGGACGATCAGCAATGCGATGATGGACGGAGCCAGCGCCCAGCCGACGAGCGAGACCGCCATCAGCGCCGCGCACGCGACGATGAGCACGTCTTCGCGGAATTTTTTGGTGATGCGTCCGATCAGGAAGCCCTGTGTGATGACGGCCAGAATGCCGACGTAGGTCAGGATGAGTCCCGTGTTGCTCGCGGAAAGATTAAATTTGGCGAGCGTGTAGAGCGAGAAGATGGTCTGGAAGATCGCGAAGGCGAGGCCAAAGAAGAAACGCGTGATGAGCAACGGTCCGGTGAACGGACGTTTGAGCGCGGTGAGCAACGCGCCGAGAGTCACGGCGGGCTTTTTGTCGGTCATGCTGGCGCGCTTTTCGGCGGTGAGCGATTCGGGCAGCCAGAAGTAGATCAATGCGAGATTGATCAGCGACATCGCCGCGGCAACAAAGGCGGGCACGGCGTAACCCCACTGGCTGAGGAATCCGCCCGTCACAGGTCCGATGATGAAGCCGAGACCGAAGGCCGCGCCGATCATGCCGAGTCCTTTCGAGCGATTCTTTGCGTCGGTCACGTCGGCGATGTAGGCCTGCGCGATGGACAGGTTGCCGCCTGTGAACCCGTCAATGATGCGCGCGGCGAAGAGCATCCACAACGTGTTGGCAACGCCGAGCAGGATGAACCCGACAAAGGTCCCGAAGATGGATGCGAGTAAAAGCGGGCGGCGTCCGAAGCGGTCGGAGAGACGTCCGAGCACGGGCGCGCCGATCAACTGCGCGGCGGCGTACGCGGCCACGAGCAATCCCGTCACGAATTCGCTGGCTTTGAACGTCTCCGCGTAGTAGGGCAGAAGCGGCAAAATCAGGCTGAAGCCGAGCAGGTCAATGAAGACGATGAGAATGATGGAGAAGAGAAGTTTGTTGTTCATGGATACTTTTTATTTTTAGCCACGGATTTCACGGATTGCACGGATAAATCTTTTTGGCTCTTCTGTTGTTACATGCGGACGTTAGAGAACGTCCGCCTACACTGCGTAAGAGACGCTCTCTAGCGTCAGATCAAAACCCTCGCCTCTGTCCTGACCATGGGGCGGGCGCGCCGTTACGGAATTCTTCCACGCTCGGACCGCCCAGTCTCGCCAGGCGCCACGTCCCGTAGAGGTAACTGAACACGAGCAGGGCAATCGTCGCAGGCCAACCCGTCAGCGCGTTGACGAAGGCCAGTTCATCCACGGCGTTGTTTTGAAAGAGCGTCACCTGCCAGAATAACTTCGCGGCGAAGTACAACAGCCATGCGAGGGTCACTTCGGTGTACGCCGGGCGGACTCGGTCATGCCAGTACCAATCGAGCGGCCAGCGGCGGGCGAGATAACTTGTCCACGCCACCAACGGCTTGCGGATGAGCAGACTCACCAGCGCGAGCGCCACGGTCAACCCGCCGTTGACGATGCCTGGGAGGAAGAATCCCTCCGAACGTCCGAGCAGAAGCGCCATCGCGATCGCCAGCCCGACGCTTCCCATCCCGCCCAGCGCGTACACCAGCGACTGTCCGCGGCGGAAGCGCAGGATGGCGATAACCAGCGAGAGTCCGAGCGCGCCAATCATCGCGGCGGTGAAACCCGCCAGTCCGTTCAGCAGGAGGAAAAGGATCGGCGGCAGGATCGTGTCCAGCAGCCCGACCTTTCCCGTCACCGCGCGGAACTCTTCGAGCAGTTCGCGCCCTTTATCAGGCATGCTTTCCCATCCAGAATTTACGCCAGTCGCCGTTACTGGCTTGCAGGGCGAGGAAGGCGTAGAGCGTGCCCGCGAAGAAGTCGAGGGTCATCATGGCGATTGTCCATGCGATGGCGATGGGCAGGGATTTCTCACGATAGATGATCCACATCGAGAAGAGCGTGAAGCCCGTGTACAGGTCCACGAGGGAGACGATGCCCCACGGCATTTTCATGAGTTGACTGCCTTCACCAGAAAAGTCACCGACGGTGAAACCGTAAATCAGCACGGCGGTCATGGCGAGGAAGCCGAGGAGGGAGATGATTTTTGCGATTTTCATTCGATTATTCTCTTGTTTTTTTACCGTCATTGCGAGGGCAGTGTTTTTCTGCCCGAAGCAATCTCCTCGTTGATGCAGGGATTGCTTCGTCGCTTCGCTCCTCGCAATGACGAAATAATTACAAAACCAAAATGATTCCGAGCACAATCTCCGTCGCGACGCTGATCCAATTCGATTGGACGGAGGACTTGTCCACAAAGATGGAGATGGTCCGCACGGCGGCAATGGCGAGGTACATGATGCCGAGCATTTGATAGGTCTCGCGCGTGGCGAGAACGAAGACCGCGATGCCGAGACCGATGAACAACCCGCCGAGAATGGCGCGGATCTCGGTGATGCCGCGTCCGCCTTCAGCGGTTAAGCCCGTGAAGCCTTGCACGCTGCGCGGCCAGAGCAGGGAGACGAGTCCCGTCACGATGGTGAGGATGACGGCGATGATTTGGAGAATTTTGAGGAGGGTCATAGTTTTCCTGACGGAGAGCAAATAGAAAAGTGAACTGAAATCCAATTCACCACGGAGAGCACGGAGTCCATAGAGATTTTATGTATTTTTCTCCGTGATCTCCGTGTGCGGTAGTCCCACAATAAACTGTGGAGTCTTGCGCAAAGAAGAACCTCGGCCACAGATTTCACGGATTTCCACAGATTGAAATTCAAAATCCGTGAAAATCTGTGTTCATCCGTGGCAAAAGACTCTGACCACGGTTAAGTGCGGCACTACCCCGTGTGCTCTGTGGTGATATTTTCACAGCCGCGGAATCAACACAGGCGTGTTCTTCTTGTACTCTTCGTAATCCGCCTGGCCGCCCCATTTCGCGTCCGCTTTCTTTTCGAGCAGAGGGATTCCGCTGACGCGGGTGAGGAGCAGAGTCACGAACAGGGGGGAGATCATTGCGACCCACTGCCAGCCTTGCAAAACAGGGATGGCGATGATGGCGATGCCGATCCACAGCACGATCTCGCCAAAATAGTTGGGATGACGCGAGCGCGACCACAATCCCGTGCGGATGAACTTGCCCTTGTTGGCAGGGTCGGTGTTGAATCGGCTCTTCTGCGCGTCGGCGGTCACTTCGATGGCGAAGCCGATGATCCACACCAGCGCGCCGACGATGGCGAAGATGTCCAAGTCTTTGCGCGTGGAGGTGGTGATGGCTACCAGCGCGGCCGCGGCGGTGAATGTGATCCACAAACCCTGGATCGTCCACACGTTGAGGAAGCGGAGAAAATTCGGTTTGATATCATCGAAGCGGTCATCCTTGCCAGCCTTGCGGATGCGGCTGAAGAGGAACGTCCCGAGGCGGACAGCCCACGCAGCGACCAACGCGGCGACCAGGATCGAGCGCGTGTCGAGCGGGACGCTGTAGCGGCTGTAGCAGAGCGCAACGCCTGTCACGATGAGGTAGGTGATGCTTCCCGTGATGTCAAAATATTTTTCGGTCTGGTAAATGTAAGCGGGAATGAAGACCAGCCACTGGATGAGGAAAGCCAGCCCCACCACGAGCATGAAGACGGGAATGCCTCCAAGCGTGGCGCCGCCCTGACTCCCCGCCAGTGCGACGAGGTAACCGATCAAGACGAGGATGGGGAAAACAATGAGGGAACTGAGGTTTTTCATAGTTATTTTTCCTTTGTGACACATGCAAACCCAAGCGCGCCAACGCCGAGATGCGCGCCGAGGGCAGGGGTGATCTGAACGATGGGGATCTCGCCGTGAGGGAGCAGGTGCTTGATGTGTTCGAGCATCTCTTCGGCTTCGTGTTGGACTCCCGCGTGGACGATGGCGAGTTTTTCGAGAGGCGCGTATTCTTTTAGCCATTCCATCATGCGCTCGGTGGCGCGTCCCTGCGTGCGGACGCGGTACGCCGCGGGATTTCCCTGGTTCATGTGGAGCAGGGGTTTGATCTGGAGCAGTTCGCCGAAACTCGCCAGGGCAAGGTTCATGCGTCCGCTGCGGCGGAGGTATTCGAGCGTCTTGAGCGAGGCGAAGACGTAGGTGCGCTTCATCATGTCCGCAAGGCTGGCGAGGATGTCTTCCATTTTGTGGCCGAGTTCAGCCAGTTGCGCGGCCTTCTCCACGATGAAGCCCATCCCCAGGCTGAGTTGGCTCGAATCCAGCACGGTGACGGGGATGCGGGTGAACTGTTCCGCCGCGACGCGCGCCGTGTTGACGGTGGCGCTCAACTTCTCGGAGATGTGGATCGAGAGGATGGCACGCGCGCCCGCGTCGGCCAGTTTGTTCCACGTTTGGGTAAACGCGTCCGTGCTGGGGGTGGCCGTGCTGGGCGCAGGACGAAACGAGGGGAGCAGGCGGTAAAACTCTTCGCGCGTCAAATTCACGCCGTCGAGATAGGATTTATCTCCCTGGTTGATATAAAGCGGCACAACCGTGATGCCGTGCTTCTCTACGATGGAAGCGGGCAGGTCACAGGTGCTGTCGGAAACTATGGACAAAGTCGAAGTCATTGAAGAAAACTCCTGAAGGTTCACACTATTTTCAATCCGGCAGCCTGGAGTTTCAGCCAGTCGCTGATGATTTTTCCGCCGCCGTTTAACACCTGGTCAACGGCGTGCGCGTAAACGTCGAGATAGATCGGCAGGATGATGGGCGGGACGTTATGCCCGATGAGCAGGTGGGCGATCCATGCCATATCTGTGGACAGGAACGAGACGTCTCCGAGTTCCAGCGCGGCGGTCAGGTTGTCGCCGAGGAAACGGTTGGCGGTGTCGAGAAACGCGATGGGCTGTCCGCGCGCGGCGAGGGCGTCGCTCAGCGCGTTTTCAACCTGCGCGCGTTTTTGCGCGAACGCGGCGGCGGCTGAACGCGCCGATTGCGAGATCGGTTCTTCCTTTGGCGCGGGACGCGGGCTGGCAAGCAGGCTTTCGATGGCGGGAACGGCAAACTGGATGGTGTTGGCCAGGAAGTGGGCTGGGATGCGCGCGGGCAATCCGTTGATGTTGTTGAAGACGCGCCCGCCGAACGCCGCCTGGATTCCAATCTTGTTCAGCGCCCGCGCCATTTCACGCAGATGCACCGCGGTCGTCAGTGTTTGCGCGGAGAGGATGACCAGGCTGGGCTTCGTGGTTTTGATGGTCTCCTCCATCTGGTCAACGGGGACGCTCGCGCCGAGATGGATGACGTTCCAGCCGCGCCGACGGAGGAAGAGGTTGATCAGTAACAGCGGGAAGACATGCCATTCATCGGGAGGGCAGGCGAGGATGACGGTCTCTTCGCGGACGGGAGGCGGGGTTGCGCCGATGAGCGACTCCAGCCTGCGGGTGGCGATGCCCGAAGCGAAATGCTCCTGCTGGACGGAGGCTTGTCCCTTATGCCAGTATTCGCCCACCTCATACAGCCCGCGTAGAATCACGTCCGTGCAGACGATCTCGACCGAATTGGCGGCGAAGGCCTGGTTCAAAATGTGTTCCGCCTCCATCGTGTCGTACCGAAAACAAGCGGCCAGCCAATCGCGGCGGAGGGATTCAAGATTCGTCGCGCTCGCGGGGAGAATCTCCGTTTTGGCCGCGCCCGCTAGGGGGTCCGAACCTGATGCGATTTGTTCGTTCCACAAGTCCACCGCGCGGGAGATGGAGAGTCCCTCGGCCTGCCGCGCCATCAGCCATTTGATCGTCTCGATGTCGCGCTGGGAATACAGGCGATGTCCGCCAGGCGTGCGCTGAGGGACGGGGAGACCGTAGCGGCGTTCCCAGGCGCGCAGGGTGTCGGCAGCGATGCCTGTTTCTTTGAGGACAACTTTCAGGTTGAAGGCGGGGGTTGTGCTGTGCATTCGGAATCCTTTATGCGGGAGATATGGCAGCCTTGCTCATGTTTTGCACAGTAATTGTACCTGCCTCTTTCAGGATTCGTTCGGTTGTGAGTTTGG
>JBBIKC010000050.1:0-19854 GCA_037445635.1 Chloroflexota bacterium | reverse complement strand
GCTCAACGCCTGCAAGGAGCGGGGCATCACCGTGCTGCTGGTCAATCAGACCATCAGAAAGGATGATTTCTCCGAGATTTCGGGTAACGGCATTTCCTCCATGGTGGATACGGTGGTCCGCCTGACCTACAAGGAAGATTACGGGGAAATCACCCGCCTGCTGCACGTTCTGAAATCGCGAGGCTCGCGCCATTCCAACCAGAAGCGTGAATACGTCATCACGGACGAAGGAATTCAAATTCGGGACCTCTACCTCGGCGAGGGCGAAGTTCTGACCGGCGCCGCGCGGCAGGTGCAGGAAGCCAAAGACCTGGCGGAAGCCCAACAACTCGAATACGACATCCAGGCTAAAAAATTGGAGTTGCAACGGCTGCGACACATCCGCGAACAGATGCACGGCGGTTTTGCCGCGCGGACGGCGATACGGAGCGGCGAAGCATTCCGGCGGCGGCAGGATGATTCGGGCGGAGAGAGATAAGCCATGACGCCAAACAAAGCGCAATCGGAAAAAGAAAACAACGGCGCTTCTCCGCTTTACCGCCTGCGGCTCTTCATCGCCGGCGACGAGCCCAATTCGGCGCAAGCCAAAGCGGTTCTCGCCCGTATCTGTGACAGGCATTTGAGAGGGCGCTGCGAGATTCAGGTTGTGGATGTTTTCGCGGATTATCAAGCCGCCATTGACTACGGCGTGAGCGTGGTCCCAGCCCTGATTGTGGAGTCGCCGCCGCCGTTGCGGACCATTGTCGGCTCGCTGAGCGATGAGGACAAGGCGCTGGCGGCGCTGGGACTCGCGAAAGAGGGGGACGGTCATGAGCGATAAAAAGCCATCCTACGATGAGTTGAAGCGGCGACTCGAACAAGCCGAGGCGGCGCTCGCCGCCCTGCGCCGCGGCGAAGTGGATCTGATAATCGGAAGAACCGAACCCCTGGTCGTACGGTTCAAGTCCCTGGTCGAGGAAAATGAACGGCTGGCGCGGGATTGGCAGGCGACCTTCGACGCCGCCAACGACGCCATCTGGGTGCTCGATTCAGAGCATCGCATCCTGCAATCCAACCAGACAGCGGAACGGTTTTTCGGAAAGCCCCGCCAGGAAATGATCGGCCGCCACTGCTGGGAAATTGTCCACGGCAACACCGAACCAATGCCGGAACATCCTGTAGTGCGGGCAAAACACAGCCTGCACCGCGAAAGCATGGAACTGCAGGTCGGCGAGCGCTGGTTTGATGTGACGGTGGATCCGATCCTGGACGGGGACGGCAATTATACGGGCGCCGTCCATATCATGAGCGACATTACCGAGCGCAAACGGGCGGAAGACGCGCTGCGCGAGAGCGAGGAACGTTACCGCTCGCTGTTCGAGCATGTGCCCGAAATCGTGTACGCGCTCGCGCCCGACGGTCGCTTTACCCTGCTCAATCCCGCGTTCGAGAGGGTCACCGGCTGGCAAGCGCAAGACTGGCTGGGCAAGCCCTTCGACGAATTGATTCACCCCGACGACCGCGCGCTGGCGCGTGCCGAATTTCAGCGCGCGCTGGCGGGCGAGACGCGCAACTTTCGCGAAGTTCGCCTGCTGGCGAAATCGGGTGAAACATTGGTAATGGAGGTGCTGGGGGTCGCACAGAATCGGAACGGACAGACCATTGGCATCACCGGTTTTGCCCACGACATTACGGCGCGCAAACAGGCGGAAGAGAAAATCCGCCAGAGCGAGGAGCGCTACCGCCGCATTTCCGATCTCATCTCCGATTATGCCTATGCCTTCCGCGTGGAGGAAGGCAACAAACTGGTGCGCGAATGGGTGACCGATTCATTCACCCGCATCACCGGCTACACCCCGCAGGAGATGGACGAACGGGGCGGCTGGTCGAGTATCATCCACCCCGACGATATGCCCATTGCCCTGGCGCGCGCCCGGCGGCTGTTTGGCGGCGAAAATGACGTGAGCGAATTCCGCATCATTCGCAAAGACGGCGAAATCCGCTGGCTGCGCGATCACGGCCAGCCCGTTTGGGATGAAACGCAGGGACGAGTGGTGCGCATCTACGGCGCCGCAGAGGACATTACCGAGCGCAAGCGGGCGGAAGAAGAAATCCGCCGCCGCGCGAGCGAACTGGAAGCGGTGCATAAAGTCTCCACCGCGCTGCGCGCCGCGCAAAGCGCCGAAGAAGCCCTGCCCATCCTGCTCGATGAAACGCTTGCCGCTCTTCAAGCCGAGTCCGGCGTCATCTGGCTGTATGAACCCTCGCGCGGCGAACTGCGCGCCGCGGCGGCGCGCGGCTGGTTCCACGAACTTGCCGAAACCCCCATCCAGCCCGGTGAAGGCATTGCCGGAACGGTCTTTTCCAGCGGCGAGAAACATATCTCAGCCGAATTCGCCAGCGACCCGCTCACCCGCGCCTCAATGCGTGAGCGCGTCCCGCCGGGCTGGGGCGGCGCGTGCGTTCCCATCCGCGCCGCCGCAGGCATCATCGGCGTATTTTTTGTCTCGGTGCGCGCGCCGCGTCAGATGATGAAAGAAGAAGTAAAAGTTCTGGAAGCGCTAGCGGAGATGGCTGGCACCGCCCTGCACCGTATGCGCCTGCACGAGGAGACACAACGCCGCGTCCAGCAACTCCAGGCGCTGCAAACCATTGACCACGCCATCACGGCGGCGCCCGATTCACGCATTACGCTCGCCGTTTTGCTGGAACAAGCGCTCGCGCCGCTGGGAGCGGACGCGGCCGGGGTTCTGCTGTTCGATTCTCATACACTGACGCTTGAATACGCCGCCGGGCGCGGCTTCCGCGGCCGGGGCTACGAACGCTCGCGTCTGCGTTTGGGCGAAGGGCAGGCGGGCCTCGCCGCGCTCGAACGACGCATTATCTGTATCGCCGACATTGCTCAATGCGAGCCGCCATTTGTCCGCCTGCCCTTGCTGGCGGACGAAGGGTTGGCATCTTACGCCGCCGCGCCGCTTATTGCAAAAGGGCAGCTGCTGGGTGTGCTGGAGGTGTTACACCGTGTGCAATTCGAACACAGCCGCGACTGGCTGAGATTTTTCGAGACCATTGCAAATCAAGCCGCCATCGCGATAGACAACGCCCGTCTTTTCGAGGGCTTGCAGCGTTCCAATATCGAACTCTCGCTCGCCTACGACTACGACGCCACCATCGAGGGCTGGTCGCGCGCGCTCGACTTGCGCGATAAAGAAACCGAAGGGCACACGCAACGTGTAACGGAAATGACGTTGAAACTGGCGCGCGCGGCTGGCATGAGCGCGGAGGAACTGACGCACGTGCGGCGCGGCGCGCTGCTGCACGACATCGGCAAAATGGGCATCCCCGACGCGATTTTGCTCAAGCCCGATAAATTAACGGATGAGGAATGGGCTGTCATGCGCCGACACCCGACGCTGGCGTACGACATGCTCTCGCCCATTGCCTACCTGCGCCCTGCGCTGGACATCCCCTACTGCCACCACGAAAAATGGGATGGCAGCGGCTATCCGCGCGGGCTGAAAGGCGAAGCGATACCCCTCGCGGCGCGGCTCTTTGCCGTGGCGGATGTCTGGGACGCGCTGCGCTCCGACCGCCCGTACCGCAAGGCGTGGACGGAAGAAAAAACCCTGGAGTACATTCGCACCCAATCGGGGAAGCATTTTGACCCAAAGGCGGTGGAACTGTTCCTTCAAGTGATCAGTGAGAACGCGCGCGAGTAAAAACCGCGTGGGCTGAGAATGGCCGCCAGCCAGCGTTCGTTGCATTGGGTAGCGTGCTGTAAAATTCATTTTGCGTGGCACTACTTCTTTGCCGCCAGCCAGCGCTCGCTCAATTGCGTGACGGTTCGAAAGTCGCCCTCCTCCAGCCACTCGCGATAGGTTTCAAACGAGTGCGCCGGCAGGTGCGCAGCAAAATGCACTTGCACGCGGCGCGGGCTGGCAATTCGGTGTATAACGAGAGACGCGGTCAATGTGAACAGGCGGTAAAGTGGTTTGGAGTGAGAGCTTTGAGGGATGTCAGCATGGAGATGCTGCGGGAAGCCCAAGTTGCGAAACGCAAAGACTTGAACGATGTAGTCCTAAAACGGGCAAGGCACGTCATTACCGAAAATGTGCGCGTACTTGAATCCGTTGATGCCTTGAAATCAAACGATCTCGCAACGCTGGGCAGATTGTTCAACGAAAGCCGCGCCAGCCTGCGCGATGACTTCGAGGTGACCAATGACGCGCTCGACCAGATCGTCGAGTGCGCGCTGGAGCAGCCGGGCTGTTACGGCGCGCGCATGACCGGTGCGGGGTTTGGAGGCTGCGCCGTCGCGCTCGCCAGGGAGGAAGAGGCCGGGGCGTTCGCGAAACTCGTTTCAACGGCATACAGGCAAAGGTCCGGGTTGGAAGCGGGGTATACGTCTGCAGGGCAGGCGAAGGGGCAAGCCTGGTTGAGTGAAAATATCCGAACGAAACCATGGACAGGGGGCGTGCAAGCTCCATGAAACGCAAGTGGGGGAGAATTCAAAATACGTAGTTGACACGGGGAAAAAAGTGTGTATAATAAGCAAGGAGTTTTGAGAGCGCTCCCAAAATATCGCAAAAAACCGTAGAAATTAGCCGAAATCATGGGGAAAATCAACATTCATGGCGATAAATTGTTGAGAGCGCTACCAAAACCAGGAGTAGACTGTGTCCGATCTCACCCTTGAGGACGTCGCCAGACAGGCAGGCGTATCCCGTTCGACCGTTTCGCGGGTGATAAACGGGCGCCCCAATGTCCGCGAGGATGTTCGGCAGCGGGTTCTGGATGTTATCCGCGATACCGGGTACCACCCCAACGTAGCCGCACGCACGCTCGCCTCGCAGCGCTCCTGGACACTCGGCCTGGTTCTGCCCCACAGCGTCAGTTTCTTCTTTACAGACCCCTACTATCCCCACCTGACAAAAGGCATCGCGCAGGCTTGCAACCAATATAACTATACGTTGGCACTTTTCCTCGTCGGCACGAAAGAAGACGAGGAAAAAATTTTTCCGCGCGTGGCGCGCAAAGGCCTGCTCGACGGGGTCCTGGTCCAGGCCGGTCATCACGGCGATCAACAAATCATCGGGCTGCTCGTGGATTCGAAGATGCCGCTGGTCGTCGCGGGACGCCCGTTCCGATCCGACAATGTCAGTTACATTGACATTGACAACGTCAACGCCGCGCATAATGCTGTGAGGCACCTAATTCAAATCGGCTATCGCCGCATCGGGACCATTGCCGGCCCTGCTCACAGCACGGTGGGGCTGGACCGCAAAGAGGGTTACCTGAAAGCCCTCAAGGAGCGCGGACGCGAAGTGGACGAAGCCCTGATTGTCGAAGGCGACTTTACAGAGACGGGGGGATATTACGCGATGCAAAGGCTTTTACCCGCCAAACCCGATGCGGTCTTCGCCGCTTCGGACATCATGGCAATCGGCGCCATGCGCGCCGCGCGCGAGGCCGGTCTGAGGATCCCAACTGATATCGCCTTTGTCGGTTTCGACGATCTCCCCATCGCGACGCTTTCGGACATTCAATTAACTACCGTGCGTCAGCCGGTCGTTCAATTTGGCTATAAAGCCGTCGAACTACTGCTCGATTTGATCGAAAACGGCCTGCATCCGGTACGCCGCGTCATCATGGATACCGAACTGATCATCCGCGATTCCTGCGGCGCGACGCGAGTGAGATAGAGGCGGATGATATGAACCTGCCGAGATCGTTATCCCACAAATTGGTTCGAAAGGAGGTGGAAAGTTATCGATAGGTGCAGGGTTATCTTTACCCTCAAAAAAGACGTCCGGCGCCCAAGAAAGGACACCGGACGCCGATGAACAGAAGCCTGTTATCCACAGCAGGGTTCGTCAGGCTTCCAGTTCTGAACTATACCACAATCATCTATAAGGAGATGAAGATGAAACGCTTGATAGTCCTCTTGTCCGTGGTGACGACTGTGAGCATGCTGCTCGCGGCCTGCCAGCCCGCAACGACCGAAGCGCCTGCGGCGACCGGACCTGCGGCGACCGAGGCGCCCGCCCCGACAGAAGCCGTGGCTGCGCCGCCGGAGGAATTCGTGCGCGAGGAAACCCTCTACACCGGCGGAAAGCAATGGGGCCCGCCCGCGGGTTTCAACCCGTGGAACCTGGGCAACTATGCCATGGGAACCTTCGGGCTGTGCTATGAGCCGCTGTTCACCTACGATCCGCTGACGGACGAATACACCCCCTGGCTCGCAGAAAGCGGCGAGTGGATCAGCGATACGGTCTACGAAGTCAAGGTCCGCGAGGGTGTCATGTGGTCCACCGGCGAACCCTTCACGGCCGCCGATGTGAAAGCCACCTTCGATATTGCCAAGACCGCGCCGGTGAGCATCAGCAATGTCTGGCAATTTCTGAGCAGCGTTGATCTGGAGGGCGACACGACGGTGCGATTCACGTTCAGCGAGCCTCTCTACCAAGGCTGGTCGTACTACATCTACTCCACGCCCATGATCTCAAAGACTGCCTGGGAAGGCAAATCGGTCGAAGAGATCACCTCCGGGATCAACGAGCATCCAGAATGCACAGGCCCCTATACCGCCGAATCCATGGATCAGACGAAGGTCGTCTGGCTGAGACGAGACGGCTGGTGGGCAACGGAAGTGTACGGATTGGATCCCAAGCCCAAGCGCATTGTTGACATCGTCAACAGCGGCAACAACAACGTCGCACTCGGCATGGTCCTGCAGGGCCAATTCGATCTGAACAACAACTTCCTGCCGGGCATCTCGAAACTGGTCGAGGGCGGCTACGGGATACACACCTATTTCTCCGGGCCTCCTTACCACCTCTCCGCCAACACTGCCTGGCTGTTGATGAACCTCACGAAGAAGCCGATGGATGATCCCGCCTTCCGCAGGGCGGTGGCGTTCGCCATTGACACAAGCCAGA
Organism: Chloroflexota bacterium; assembly: GCA_037445635.1. Lineage (GTDB taxonomy): Bacteria > Chloroflexota > Anaerolineae > Anaerolineales > Villigracilaceae > JBFMCC01. The sequence goes on along the minus strand of JBBIKC010000050.1, from coordinate 12,937 downwards.
TCGTGAATGTGGTGTACGGCGGCATGGTCCTGCCGGCGAACCCAACCGGCCTGCTGCCGGTCTGGGATAAGTATATTGACCAGGCCGTTGTGGACGAGTGGGGCTTCAGCTTCAACACGGAGGAAGCCAAATCCATCCTGGCCGAGGCCGGTTACAAGGACTTGGACGGCGATGGGTTCGTCGAAGCGCCCGATGGTTCCAAGATCGAACTGAAGGTCAACAACCCCAACGGCTGGACGGACTGGATGGAGTCGAACCGCGTCATTTGCGCCGGCCTGCAGGCCGCAGGCATCAACGCGCAGCCCAACTTCCCCGACTTCCCGGATTATCTGTCCCAGCGCAATGAGGGCACCTTCGACATGATGATCAACAACGACGCCCAGATTGCCAACACCCCCTTCCGCTACTATCTGTGGATGTCCCGCCATCCTGTCGCGGACGTTGGAACCATCCAGGACGGGAACTACGGCCGCTACGAGAACCAGGAAGTCTTCGACTTGGTGGACGAACTCGACCACACCCCGATCGACGATCTCGAAGGCATGAAGGCCATCTTGTCGAAACTCCAGGAAATCTATCTGCGCGATATGCCTCTCATCCCGTTGTGGTACAACGGCATGTGGTCGCAGATGAGCAGCGCGTACTGGACCAATTGGCCTTCCGCCGATGAGGGCGCTCCCCACTGGACGCCGACCACCTGGAACGGCTATTGGAACATGACTGCCATCAGGATGCTCTCTGACCTGAAGCCTGTGGAGCAGCCGTAACCTGTGCGATTCATCACCCTGCGATGTAAGCGCGCAAGAGGGTGAGAACACAAGACGGGGGTGTTGGGTGGGAGACTGCCCAACACCCCTTCTTCCACCACCGGCACGGCCTCGCACCGCGGGGGTGGAATTCCAAAAACATTTGTTTCTGCGACCGATCTACGCGGAGAAGTCAATGTGAAACGCTATTTCGGAAGAAAGTTCCTCGTTTATATCCTTACTTTTTTCATCGCGGTGACCATTGATTGGATGATTCCGCGTTTCATGCCCGGCAATCCGGTGGATGTGCTGATGGCGCGGGCGGGCGGTGCGTTTGCAGAGGCAAATGCGTTGATGCACGATTACTACACACGCGTCTTCGGCCTGGACATCCCCCTTTGGCAACAATATCTGAATTTCTGGGACGCCCTCCTCCATGGCAACCTTGGCATTAGCGTGTATGTGTTTCCCAAGCCCGTGGCAGAAATTATCTGGGATGCTGTACCCTTTGATATCTTCCTGCTGGTTCCGTCGATCCTATTGAGTTGGTTCGCGGGGAACTGGTTTGGAGCGTTCGCGGCGCGCTCCAAGCGGCTGGATAACACGATTCTCCCGCTCGGTTACATTCTGACCGCGACACCTTACATGTGGCTGGCCATGTTACTTGCCTGGGCATTGGGCATACTGGTTAATGTTTTCCCCATCGCAGGCGGTTACAGTTTTTCGATGACTCCGAATTTCTCTTGGAATTTCATATTGAGCCTATTGAAGCATTGGTTCCTACCCTTTCTCTCCCTCTTTCTGGTTGGATTCGGCGGCTGGGCAATTGGGATGAGGAATATGATCATCTATGAACTGGAGGCCGATTATTCTCATTACCTCGAAGCGCTTGGCGCACCGAGGAAACTGGTCAGAAAATACGCTTTCAATAACGCGATCCTGCCGCAACTTACCGGGTTGGCGCTGCAGTTGGGCGTCATCGTTGCAGGCGCCCTGGTAACGGAAGTTGTGTTTTCATATCCTGGAATCGGATACCTTATTCTCCAGGCCATCAACACCCGGGATTATTTCCTTCTCCAGGGATGCTTCCTGTTCATCATCCTCGGAGTGTTGATCGCCAATTTCGCGATCGATATTGCCTACGTTCTCGTTGACCCCAGGACGCGCGCGGGGATGGAGGGTGAATCCGCATGATGAATCTAAAGAAAAACGAATTCCTGTATTTCGCCCTCAGAAATAACAAACTCAAGGTGGGCCTTGCCATCATTCTCTTTTTCGTTATCCTGACCATGGCAGGGCCGCTATTCACGGATTATCTCCCGATGGACTATGTCGGACCGGCGGCCGTTCCTCCATCCTCCGAATTCTGGTTCGGGACTACGACGTTTGGCCAGGACATATTCACACAATTCGTATATGGCTTAAGAGCGTCCTTCCTTGTGGGCATCATCGGCGGGGGACTCGGCACGTTGTTCGGGATTCTGGTGGGCTTCATCGCGGGCTATCGCGGGGGCTGGGTGGACGAAATCCTCAACATGCTCACCAACATCGTACTGGTCATTCCCACCCTGGCTGTTCTCCTGATCATTGTGGCTTATCTCGAAGTCCGCGGCCTGCTCATCGAAAGCATCTTCATCGGATGCACGGCCTGGCCCTGGGCGGCAAGAGCCATTCGGGCTCAAACGTTCTCACTGCGCTCCAGAGATTTTGTTGACCTGGCGCGGCTGAGCGGGATGAATCCTCTCAAGGTCATCTTCACCGAGATCGCGCCCAACATGATGTCTTATCTCCTGCTGGTCTTCATTCTCCAGTTTGGAGGAGCGGTTCTCATCGCCGCCACGCTGGATTTCATCGGATTGGGCCCGACCAATGCGATGTCTCTGGGACTTATGATGAATAACGCCGTCCTCTGGGGCGCCCTGATACTCGGCATCTGGTGGTGGTTCATCCCTCCCGGACTTGCAATCACGGCGATTGTAGGGGCACTGTATATCACCAACGTCGGCCTGGACGAAGTCTTCAATCCCAAACTGAGGGAGATGTGACAATGGGTTTACAAGTCGAGAACCTGACGGTCTATTACCAAACCCTCAGAGGCGACGTGCGCGCGCTGGAAAACGCCACGTTCAAAATTGACGGAGGCGAGATCATGGGACTGGCGGGCGAATCGGGCTGCGGCAAAACCACCCTCGGTCACAGCCTGATCTTCCTCGCGCCGCCGATGAAATACGTGAGCGGACGCGTCACGCTCCACGATGTGGAAGTTCCCATCTGGGACATGGAAAAAATGAACGAGTTCAGGTTCAGGGAAATTTCCATCATTCCACAATACGCCATGAACGCCATGAACCCGATCCGCAAGATCGGCAAAATGACCGAGGAACTGCTGCGCGCGAAGAAAGTGGACTTCAAGTCCATCCTGCCCGAACTGAAACGCAGGCTCGACCTCGTCAAACTGCCGCACGAAGTTTTGGACATGTATCCCATCGAACTTTCGGGCGGCATGAAACAGAGAATGGTCATGGTGCTGTCCACCCTGCTGAATCCCTCCCTGCTCATCGCGGACGAGATCACCTCCGCCCTCGACGTTGCCAGCCAGAAAGCCGTTGCCGAGATGCTCGTCGAATTCCGCGACCAGGATTGCTGCAACAGCGCCCTCGTCATCACACACGATATTTCGATTCTTTATCAGATCGCAGACAGCATCCTCATCATGTACGCCGGGCAACTCGCCGAGAAGGCGCCCACTCGAACGATCATCCGCTCGCCGCGCCATCCCTACACCAAACTGCTGATCTCCTCCCTGCCGGAGATTGGCGTAAAGTATACCGAGAAACAACTGACGGGAATTCCTGGAAAGCCCCCGGTCTTGCTCGACCCTCCCACTGGCTGCCGTTTCCGAGACCGCTGCCCCGTTGCTTTCGCCAAGTGCGCGGAAGTCCCTCCCTTCGTCGAGATCGAACGAGACCACTTCGTTGCCTGCTGGAAGGAGACCGGCTCCAATGCTTAAACTCGATGAGGTGACCAAGATTTATCGGGTCGGGACCTTCGGCGGGAGGGAACTGCACGCCGTCAGCGGAGTCAGTTTCGAGGTCGGGAATGGAGAGGTCGTGTCCTTAATCGGCGAGAGCGGAAGCGGGAAAAGCACAATCGGCAAGATGATCCTGCGCCTCGTCTCCATATCGGGAGGGAATATCACGCTCGACGGCGCAAACATTTCCACCATCACAGGAAAAGGCCTCAAGGAGTATTACCGCAAAGTTCAGGGGGTGTTTCAGGATCCGTTCAGTTCGTACAATCCCATCTTCAAAGCCGACCGCATCTTTCAGGTCATTCACGACGAATTCTATCCCGATGTGGACGCGCAGACGTGGAGCGAAAAGGTCAATAAGGCGCTGAAGGATGTCGGATTGAACCCCGAACACGTCCTGAACAAATTCCCCCACCAACTCAGCGGCGGACAACTCCAGCGCTTCCTCATCGCCCGCGCCCTGTTGCTGGACATCAAGTTTCTCGTGGCCGACGAGATCATCAGCATGTTGGACGCCTCCACCCGCATTGACGTCCTCAACCTGCTGGCCGACCTCAAGAAGCGCGGACTTTCCATCCTGTTCATCACACACGATCTCTCCCTCGCCAATTACATCAGCGAGCGCGCTGTGATTCTGTATCGCGGCTGTGTAGCCGAAATGGGCGTCACGGAAAAAATCTTCCAGTCGCCGCGCCATCCCTATACACAAATGCTCATGGCCTCCGTCCCGCGCCTCGACCGGAAGTGGGACCGCCGCATCAACGTCGAAAGCAGGGGCGCTCCCACGGGACATCTCAACGGCTGCGTATATTACGACCGCTGTCCGCTTGCATTCGAAAAGTGCAAAGAGCGGCCCCTCCCGGTCGAAATCGAGGCCGATCACTTCGTCGCATGTTGGAAAGTGACCGAAACGCGCGCGTGACGTCGAGCCGTTTGCAACAGTGGAACTGCGACATGACAAACGAACAACCTTTTACGCTTGGAGTGAACTACTGGCCGCGCCGCAAAGCCATGTTCTGGTGGAGTCAATTCGACGCGGGCGAAGTCAGGGATGAGTTCGCCCTCATCGCCTCCTTGGGCTTGCAGGTCGTACGCATCTTCCTGCTCTGGGAGGATTTTCAACCGACGCCGGACGCGGTGGATAAAACCTGCCTGCGCAATCTCGGAAAAGTCTGCGACATCGCCGTTGAAAACGGACTCAAACTAGATGTGACCTTCTTCACCGGGCACATGAGCGGACCCAACTGGGCGCCGCGCTGGCTCTTGGGCGGACCGCGCCCCCGCGGCGGGCGCGAGGTCGTCAGCGGCGGACGCTCCACTCCCAAAGGCTATCGAAACTACTATCACGATCCTCTGGCGCTGGCAGCCGAGAAACTACAACTGCAGGCCGTGGTGGGCAATTACAAGGATCATCCGGCCATCTGGATGTGGAACCTCAGCAACGAACCGGACCTCTTCGACTGGCCCCACAGCCCGCAGGGCGGACGCCAGTGGCTGAGGCAATTGGTCGAAACCATTCGCGCGCTGGACGAAGAACACCCGATCACCCTGGGACTGCACGTCCTCAGCCTCATGGAACACAACAACCTGCCGGTGGATCAGGTCTTTGGCGAAACGGACACCGCAGTGATGCACGCCTATCCCATGTATTCGCACATTGCGCGCACCCCCCTCGACCCCGATTTCGCCCCCTTTACCTGTGCACTGACGGCGGCGTTGTGCGGCAAGCCCGTCCTCCTCGAGGAATTCGGCGGCTGTACCTCCCCGCCCGGCCAGCCCTCCTTCACCTGGAAATGGCGCGCCCGCGGTCAGCCGAACAAACAATTCATGGCTTCCGAGGAAGACCTCGCCGAATACCTCCGCCAATGCCTGCCGCGCCTCGTGGAAGTCGGTTCGACGGGCGCGGTCATCTGGTGCTTCGCAGATTACATCCCCGAACTCTGGGATCGCCCGCCCTGCAATCACTATCGCCACGAGCGTTCCTTCGGGCTGCTGCGCCCCGACGGTTCGCTCAAACCTCACGCGCACGTCCTGAAGGAATTCGCAGCCGCGCGCCCCATCGTTCAACCCATACCCGAATTCGCCCGCATCGAGATTCGCGCGGAAGAGTACTACGATCCATCCTCACCACCCTCACTTCGAATGCCCGATTTATACGAAACCTATCTCTCCCAAAAAGGCACCTGACCCACCCATGCGCTACGGCTTCTTCGACGACGAACATCGTGAATATGTAATCACGCGGCCCGATACGCCGCTTCCCTGGATCAATTATCTGGGATGCGAGAAATATTTCGGAATCATCTCCAACACCGCAGGCGGATATTCCTTTTACAAGGACGCGCGCCTGAGACGCCTGACCCGCTATCGCTACAACAACGCGCCGCTGGACATGGGCGGGCGTTACATTTACCTGCGGGATGACGACCCGCATCTTTCCGGACCCCGGGCCTGGTCGCCGTCATGGATGCCGACGCGCACCCCGCTGGATTTCTACGAATGCCGTCACGGGATGGGCTACACCGTCATCGCATCCCGCTTCGCAGACATCGAAGCGCGGACGCGTTACTTCGTTCCGCGCGGCGAGAGCCTCGAAATCTGGGAACTGACCCTCACCAACCGCCGCGCCGAAACCGCGCACCTGTCTGTATTTGCGGCCGTCGAATTTTGTCTGTGGGATGCGCTGGACGATGCGACGAACTTCCAGCGCAATTATTCCATCGGTGAAGTCGAGGTTTGGACAGACCTCGCCTCTTCTCCTTTGCCCCTCTCCCCACAAGGGAGAGGGGAACCTGTGGGAAATGTCATCATCCACAAGAGCGAATACCGCGAGCGGCGGAATCACTTCGCCTGCTTCGCCTGTTCCGAAAAGACGGCGGGCTTCGACACGGACCGCGAAGCCTTACTCGGGCCCTATCGCGGCTGGGATTCGCCTCGGGCGGTGGAATCGGGCCAAACGTCCAATTCCGAGGCGCTCGGCTGGCAGCCCATCGGCGCGCATCATGTCAAAGTCCGGTTGGAGGCGGGGGAGCAGAAAAAAGTCATCTTCATTCTCGGTTATCACGAGAATCCCAAAGACGAAAAATTCGATCCGCCCGATTCGCAGCGCGTAAATCGCAGGACCGTTTTGCCGATTCTTGCGCGTTACCTGAACGCGGATGAAGTCGAGAAGTCGTTTGTTGACTTGAAAAAATATTGGGACGGTCTGCTGGACAAATTCACGGTCAGCGCGCCCGACGTTCACACAAATCGCATGGTCAACATTTGGAACGCGTATCAGGTGGTGGTCACATTCAATCTGTCGCGCTCGGCTTCGTACTTCGAAAGCGGCGTGGGGCGCGGCATGGGCTTCCGCGACTCGAACCAGGATTTGCTCGGCTTCATGCACCTGATTCCCGAACGCGCCCGCGAACGGATTCTGGACCTGGCCGCGACACAACTGCCAACGGGCGGCGCGTATCATCAATATCAGCCGTTGACCCGCCGCGGCAACAACGACATCGGTTCGGGATTCAACGATGACCCGCTATGGCTTGTGCTGGCTGTGACGGCTTACATCAAAGAGACCGGCGATTGGAGCATTCTCGACGAACCCGTTCCCTACGATAACCAGCCCGGCTCCGAATCGCCGCTGCTCGAGCATTTACAGCGCTCCATTCAATACACCCTCGACCGCCTCGGTCCGCACGGACTTCCCCTCATCGGCCGGGCGGATTGGAACGACTGCTTGAATCTCAACTGCTTTTCGGATTCTCCAGGCCAGTCCTTCCAAACAACAACCAATAAGGATGGGAAGGTCGCAGAAAGTGTTTTCATCGCAGGGCTGTTTGTTTTGGCCGCGAAAGAAATGGCGGAACTCACCATGCGAGTCGAAAGTCAAAAGCCGCAGGTCAATCTGACTTTCGACTTTCGACTTTCGACCTTTTATCGAGAAGCCGCCGCGAAAATGGAATCCGTCATCTGGCGGCACGGCTGGGATGGAGAATGGTTCCGCCGCGCCTACGATGATTTTGGCCGCGCCCTCGGCTCGAGGGAAAACGACGAGGGGCGCATCTTCATCGAGCCGCAGGGAATATGCGTGATGGCGGGCCTCGGCGTGGAGGACGGCCGCGCCGAAAGAGCGCTGGATTCCGTTTGTAAACATCTCGCCACACCGCATGGAATCGTCCTGCATCAGCCCGCGTTTACGAAATACTATCTGCATCTCGGCGAAATTTCATCGTATCCTGCTGGTTACAAAGAGAACGCGGGGATTTTCTGTCACACCAATCCGTGGATCATGATTGCAGAGGCGAGAATTGGCCGCGGCGACCGCGCCCACGATTATTATTTGCGCATCAATCCCTCGGCGCGCGAAGATTTGAGCGAAGTCCATCGCTGTGAGCCGTATGTGTACGCGCAGATGATCGCGGGCAAAGATGCTCCCAAACACGGCGAAGCCAAGAACTCCTGGTTGACTGGCACTGCGGCGTGGAATTACGTCGCCGCCACACAGTGGATTTTGGGAATCCGCCCGACGTACGACGGGTTGCAGATCGCGCCCGTCATTCCGTCGGCGTGGGAGGGCTTTTCGGCGGCGCGCAGTTATCGGGGAGTCCGATACGTGATTCGGGTCGAGAGAAAAGGCGCGGGAAACGGAGTCCAACTCGAAGTGGATGGAAAGCCCATCGCTGGAAACGTCATCCCCCTCCCGCCCGAAGGGACGAAGGAAGTCAGCGTTCACGCGAAGGTGTCGTGATGCACGCTGGTCAGGGTGAAACGATGGATAAGAAAACTTTGCAGATTGGTGTGAACCTCGGCGGCTGGCTCTCGCAGTATCCGGCGTACGATCATCGGCATTTCAAAACCTTCATTCGGGCGGGTGACATCGAACGCATCGCGGACTGGGGGATGGATCACGTGCGCCTGCCGGTGGATTATCCTGTGCTGGAGGACGACGACCGGCCCGGTTTCTATCAAGAGAGCGGATTCGATTACATCGAATCCTGCCTCGAGTGGTGCGGATCGAACGAACTGCGCCTCATCCTGGACCTGCATAAGGCTCCCGGTTACGCATTCGACGCGCTCGACGAGAGTTCGCTATTCGGAAGCCGTCCTTTGCAGGAACGCTTTTTGGGATTATGGGAGGAGATCGCCCGGCGTTTCGCGGGCCGCATGGATGACCGGCTTGCCTTTGAACTGCTCAATGAGATCGTCCTGCCCGACAGCGAACCGTGGAACGCGCTGGTCCGCGAGGCCGCGGCACGCATCCGTGCGTTCGACCCTCAGCGGCTGATCGTGATCGGAGGCAATCACTACAACGCCGCGGACGAGTTGAAAAACCTTGCGCTCCTCGACGACCCGAACGTGCTGTATACGTTCCACTTTTACTCTCCAATCGTTGTCACGCATCAAAAAGCCCCCTGGATCCCGGCCCTGGTGGAATACGATCGGGACGTCGAATATCCGGGTGAGGCTCCAGGACTGGAGTCTTTCCTAAGGTTGCATCCCGAACATTTCGCCCTGCTCGGGAAAGATGCTGGAATCTACTTCGATCAAAATCACCTGAGTGCAATGCTCCAACCCGCAGTGGATTTCTCGCAGCGGACCGGACAACCTGTCTACTGCGGGGAGTTCGGGGTCTATGAGCGCGCGGCAATGTCCACGCGTCTGAACTGGACGAGGGACTTCGTCGCGTTGTTGAACGAGTATCACATCGGCCGCGCCATCTGGACGTATAAAGCCCTGGATTTCGGGCTGGTTGACAGAGACGGCAGCATTGTGAACCGGGAATTGATCGAAATTGCCGCCCGCGGCAAATAAAGGCATTCATGGATGAGTCACTGCTCGAAGTGCGAAGTTTCGAAGGGAACGGCTACCAGCCGCTGATTGATCACGGCGCGTGGCGCGTGGCGATCCTGCGTTATCTCGACGACATCCAGCCCGACCGTATCGAAAAAATGGAACGTCACACCGAGACCGATGAAGTCTTCGTGCTTTTGCGCGGGCGCGGCGTTCTGCTCATCGGCGGCAACGGCGCGCAGGTGGATGAAATCCGTCCGCAGGTGATGGAAAGCGAAAGGGTCTATAATGTCAGGTGCAATACCTGGCATACCATCCTGCTTACCCGGGATGCGTCCATCCTGCTGGTGGAAAACAGGGACACGGGAGAACGGAATTCGGAATATCTTGGGATTTCCCGGGAACAGCGGGATGCGATCCTCAAGATCGCGCGGAGCGAGGGGATTCAGGCTTAGCCGGTTGTAAACTTATTTCGGCCTTTATCGAGTGCCTCCGGAGAAGTATGTTACCACCCGACGCGCCGCGTCTTCCAAAAGAGCGAATATTTGATACGCGACTGCGCCAATTGCAGTTACCGGCACGCCGAATTTACTCCTTGCGAAGACCACCCCGTTCAAATCTATCACGACGATTATTTTCTCGGCGGCGCCGATGCCTGTTATCCGGATTACCTGGCGGAGGGGAAGATCCTTACGGCTCACGGCAGGCGATACGCAAAACTGCTGAAGAAATACACCGCGCCCGGCACCATGCTCGACGTTGGAGCCGCCGCCGGTTTCATCCTCAAGGGATTCATCGAAAGCGGTTGGCGCGCGCGGCTGGCATAAGCGCGGAGAAACTGACGCACGTGCGGCGCGGCGCGCTGCTGCACGACATCGGCAAAATGGGCATCCCCGACGCGATTTTGCTCAAGCCCGATAAATTAACGGATGAGGAATGGGCTGTCATGCGCCGACACCCGACGCTGGCGTACGACATGCTCTCGCCCATTGCCTACCTACGCCCTGCGCTGGACATCCCCTACTGCCACCACGAGAAATGGGACGGCAGCGGCTACCCGCGCGGGCTGAAAGGCGAAGAGATTCCGCTGGCGGCGCGGCTCTTTGCAGTGGCGGACGTATGGGACGCGCTGCGCTTTGACCGTCCCTACCGCAAGGGGTGGACGGAGGAGGAAACTCTTGCGTACATCCGCGACCAATCTGGCAAACATTTTGACCCGAAGGCGGTGGAACTGTTCCTTCAAGTCATCGGCGGAAGCGAATAAAACCGCACGCGGACGGATAATGGCATAAACAATTTTGCGGCGAATGGACGTTCTCCACCGCCCATTGCGTCACGCTGGCAGGTGTGACGATGTACGCGCAATGACTCTTTTCACGCCCGCGACCAACCCCATCACCAACATCATGCCCGTTCCCAGCAGAATCTTCGCCAAGAGCGGAAAGCCCAACTTGGCGTTGAAATCCATGTACATTTTCATACGGTCAATCCGACGCTACAACTGCCCTGGCGGGCGTTGCCAGGGGAGAGCGTCGGTTACGCTTCAACGGGTCGTCCCAGCAACCGCGCCAGGATGATACCCGCTGAAAAGTTCATGGCGAAGATTTCCCACGCGCTGGCGATGAGCAGGAAGAGCGGCAGCGCGCCGACTTGCATGGTGAGGGGGACGAGTCCGCCGATGGCAAAGAGCAGGAAGCCCGTCTGGAGGGCGGCGCGCTTTTTGTCGGCGCGGAAGGTGTGGAGGAAGGGCAGAACCGAGAGGGCGATCAACGCGCCGCGCACGACTTCGGCGGCGAGAGTCACCTGCACAGGCGGCACGTCCAATCCGCCCGCGTGAGTCTCGTAGTAGGGCTTGGTGACCAGCATGTAGTTGATCGCGCCGAAGATGAAATAGACGACCACGTACACAAGAATGCCTGCGGCGAAACGCCACGTCCACGAGAGGAAGGGGCGCGTTATAGGCGGGATGGGCGCGGCGGTTTCTTTGGAAGCGAAGAGGAGGGTGACCACCCAACCAGCCACGAGAGCGACCAATAGTTGCTGGAAGAGTAACGCGGGCAGCGCGTCGCCGATGAGTTTGGGAGCGAAGAAATAGCCTTCGACGGCGACCGACGCGATGTTGAAGAAGATCAGCGTTCCCCACACGATGAGGTGACGAGTCCGCGACGCGGGCATGGACGCCGCGACGGGCGCGAGACTTAATCCCGCGATGACGCCGCCCGCGAAGAACCACATCAGGCTGGCAACGGGGTCTTTCGCTTCAGGCAGGGTGAAGCCGAGCAGACTTGTCATCATCCCGCCAAGCGAGACGGCGACGACGAATGTAACACCGACGAGCAGGCTTTTGAGGAGGGTTTCATGGAGTTCTCCTTTGCGTAGCGGACATAAGTGAACGTCCGCTTGGTGTAATTCGCGTTCGATGCTGGAAAGCGTCTTTTACGCGCCGACCCATTACGCCACCTCATACACCGTCACCGCTTCGGACGCCAGCAGGAACTCGCCCGCGCCTTGTGGTTCGTGGAAGGCTTCGAGCGCGGCGCGCGATTCCCAGAACGAAAGCAGCAGCACGGTGACGAACTCGTCCTTCGCGTCGAGCAGGATGTGGATGCTGTCGCTGCCGTCCGCCGCCTGATACGCAGGCAGGATGTGTTCGCGCAGATGGCGGAGATATTCTTCGGCGGCGTTTGCGCGGACGATCCCGCGCCAGATTCGTGCGATCATGGTTTTGTTTTCCCGCGGAGTTGGCGCGCAAAGCGTCCAACGCCAACGGGGGCGTTAGAGAACGCCCCCCTACGCTTCTACAAATACCTTGCGACCGCCATCGCCAGCATGGCAACCACGAGCAGGACGAAGTCGAACTGATACGCCTTCATCAACGACGACTGCAAGCGGTTCATCTCCTGGACTTTGGCTGGATTCGGCGCGCTCTGCGCGGACGCCATCTCCGCCCCGAGTTTTTCGATTTTGCCCTGCGTGGGACCGAAGACGCCCACGCCCATCACATAGGAGGCGAGCGCCGCCGCCGCGCCGACGGTGAATGCCGCGCCCGCGCCCGTCTTCCAGATGAAACTGATTCCGCCCGCGAAGAAGCGCGCATACAGCAGCGCGCCCGAAACAATGGTGACCGTGGTGACGAGTCCCATCATCGCGCCGAACTTGGGACCGAGCGTTTGCAGAAATTTCTGTCCCGCAGACTGAGCCGAACGCGCGGCGGGGATAATGAACAGCAGATACAGCGTCGCGCTCCCCACCCACATGATTCCGCCCGCAATGTGCAGGACGCGCAGGATGAGGATGACATACAGGTTGGATAAGACAGCCATGGTTTTACTCCTTTTGGTGGTTGATTTTTTCGATGTCCGCATTATTGCGCGTCCGC
>JBBIKC010000049.1:0-21655 GCA_037445635.1 Chloroflexota bacterium | reverse complement strand
GGATAAAAGCGGAAGCGACTCGATTTGACTTTGTGCAATCAGCAATCTATCGAACGGGTCGGTGTGGTGCATGGGCAATTTATAAACTTGTGTGGCGTGATGAACTTGCACGGGCAGCGCCTGAAAGTTATGCAGGCTCATGCGGCTGGCCACATAATGCGCGGGGTCCTCCGGTAAAGTCAGACGCCCGCGCGCAGTCTTGATGGTAATTTCCCATGCGCTCGCGGCGCTGAGAAAAATTTCGTTGCTCCCATCTGCGATGATTTCTTTTGCAACGGGTGAAAGTTGCGGATCATCCATGTTCCACCAAAGGAAGGTGTGCGTATCGAGCAGGTACTTCATACTGCAAACTCCTCGAGCGGCGCGTCGAAATCGGGCATGATGATCACTTTGCCTTTGTCGTTGCCGGGTGTGCGTGTGGAAATATTTGTGACGATGGGCAAAATCCGCGCCACAGGTTTTCCTGCCTTTGCGATAACCACCTCCTCGCCTTTCAACACCCGCTCAAGAAGTTTGGAAAAGTGGGTCTTCGCTTCGTGAATATTGAAAACAGCCATCTTGCACCTCCAAAGGCATTGTAGACTAACCAGTGGACTAAGTCAAGACTTCCCTGCTCTCCCCCACGCCATCTCCAGCGTCTCTCGAAACAGCCCGCCGACGATATGCCGGCGGTATTCGGCGCTGGCGCGGCGGGGGCTGGTACGGAATTGGGCTTGGGCAAGCAGGGCTTCAAGGGCAGCCTGGAATGCTTCCTCATGGAAGGCTTTCCCCCGCAGACTATCTTCGGCTTGCGTTGCGCGGAAGGGAGTGGCAGCGGCGGGACCGACGGCAATGCGGATGTCATGGATATGGTCGCCTGTGCGCGCCAGCCACACGGCACAATTCAGGATGGGAAGCGCCACCCCCTGCGGACGCATGATGCGTTTGAAACAGGAGGAGACCCTAAAGGTCTCTGAGACCTTGAGGGTCTGAATGTAAAACCCAACGATGAGTTCTTCGCCGTGTTGGAGGGCAGATTTGCCGGGGCCGAGGAAAAGGGAAGTGAAGGGAATTTTACGTGTTCCGCTGGCGCTCGCAATTTCCGCAATGGCATCGAGGGCGAGCAGGGCAATTGTCCCATCGGCGGCGGGCAGGGCGTGAGCCACGTTGCCTCCGATGGTCGCCACATTGCGGACTTGCGGTCCGGCGATCAGGTTACAGGCTTCGGTCAAGGCTTGGGCATGGCGGACAGTGAGCGGGTCCAGGGCGATGCGGTTAACCGGGACGGCGGCGCCGATGTAGAGCGAGTCACCTCTCATTTCGAGCGCGGTCATCTCGGCGACGCAGGTCAGGTCAATCAGCGTTTGAACGGGCGGATGTCTGCCTTGGGCGAGGTCAAGCAGCAGGTCGGTTCCCCCTGCAATCGGCGCCAGCGGACGCGGCGCGGTGGCAAGTGCGTCCAGAGCCTCGGATAGATTTTTGGGTCGAAGGTAATGCTGCCAAAGGTTCATGGTGGCGTCCTTTCAAACTGACGGCGGCACTTTTCGATGGGCGCTTTGCAGCCCAACGCCGTGACATTTGCCACGACCACCGAACCGATGGGTCTTGTGGGGCGGAATGGCATTCCGCCTTATAGTATCCTCTGGAGAATCTATCACAGCCGCGAAGATTCTGCACAGTACTGCAAGCGCAAACTAAAGTTTGCAGCACAGCCAAACTAAAGTTTGCGGCACGGCCGCCCTACGAAATCACAAACCGCGCTCGCCGCGAATGTACGGCGTGCCCAGCGCGGCGGGCGCGCCGAGCCGCTTGCGCATGGCCTCGCGCGAGCCGATCACCAGCACGATGATCGTGAACGCGTAGGGAATCATCTGCAGGAAGAATCCCCAGTAGGGATTGTAATAAAACGGATTGTCCACACCGAACAGGGTGAGCGGACCCTGGATGTCGAGGATGAGGCGGCGGAGCGCGCCGAACGCGTACGCACCGACGACCGCGCGGAACGGGTCCCACTGCGCGAAGATGACCAGGCCGACTGCGATCCAGCCCTGACCACTGGTGGTCAGTTCGCTGAACCAGCCGGGCGAGACGGCGAGGCTGATGGTCGCGCCCGCCAGCCCGGCCAGCAGGCCGCCGACGAAAACGTAAATGTAGCGCGTGAGGTAAACGTTGATGCCCAGCGCGTCCGCCGCGGAGGGATATTCCCCGACCGCGCGCAAATGCAGGCCGGGGCGCGTGCGGTTGATGAAATACCAGGCCAGCGGCGCAAGGATGTAACCGATGTAAACCATCACGCTCTGGTTGGTAAAGAAGATGGGGCCGATGAACGGAATCTGGGAAAGCAGGGGAATGGAAAAGTTAGGCAGGAGTGAGACCGCACCCGCCTTGCTCAATCCCTCGCCGAGCACCAGGCTGATGCCCGTGCCGAGGAAGGTGAGCGCGAGTCCGCTTACCACCTGGTCGGCTTGCAGGGCAATGGCGATGTAGGCGTGCACCTGGCTGAGAATCCCGGCGACGAGCATGGCCACCAGCACGCCCAGCCACGGATTGCCGGTGGAGATGGCCACGCTGAACCCGCTCATCGCGCCGATGAGCATCATGCCTTCCACGCCCAGATTCATCACGCCCGACCGTTCGGCGAAGATTTCCCCGAGTGTCGCAAATAACAGGACGGTACCCGTCCCCACGCCGGCTTGAAGAATGATGATCGGGTCCATTTACGCCTCCTCCCGTACAATGACGACGCGATAGCGCAGGAGGAAATCGCTGGCGATCAGACAGACCAGGATGATGCCCTGGATCATTTTCGGGACCCCGGAGGGCTGGATCTCGCGCCCCGCGAGGATCAACGCCCCGAATAAGATCGAGACGAAAATCGCCACGATGGGATTCAACTTCGAGAGCCACGCGACGATGATGCCTGTGAACCCGTAGCCCGCCGCGATGGGCGAAGTCTGCAAACGGTGGACGACGCCCGAAACCTCGGACATGCCTCCCAGCCCCGCGAGCGCGCCGGAGAGCATCAGCACCAGCACCGTGTTGCGCGTGATGTTGATGCCCGCGTAGCGCGCCGCCTGCGGATTGTCGCCGATCAGCCTGATCTCGTATCCCCAGCGGCTTCGATAGATGATGATCCAGAGGATGACCGCCGCGCCGATACCCAACAGGAGGCCCGCGTGCGTCGTCAGGCCGCGGAAGATTTCCACCTGTTTGGCATAATCCAGCAGGCGGGGAAGCCAGGCCGTCTCGGGGAATTTGGGCGACATCTGAAAGCCGCCTTCCGTCCACACTGCGAAGACCCAGAAGTTCACCCACGAGACCGCAATGTAGTTCATCATTAATGTGCTGATAATTTCATTCACATGGAATCGCGCCTTGAGATAACCGGGGATCAATCCCCATAACGCGCCGCAGGCCATGCCCGCAAGCGCCATGACGGGAATAAAGAGCCACCGCGAGGTCTCTGGAGGCAGAAGCGGCCAGAGCACCACCGCGCTCGCGCCCCACGCCCCCATGATGAACTGTCCCTCCGCGCCGATATTCCATTGTTTCATGCGAAAGGCGACCGAACATGCCAGCGCGGTGAGCAGGATCGGCGTGGCCTTGACAATCGTGTCCGAAATGACGCCGATGTCGCCGAAGGAGGCTTTAGCAATGTGCTGATAAGATCTGATCGGGTCGCCGCCTGCAATCGAGATGAGGATTCCGCCAAGCACGAGGGCAACCACGATGGCGCCCAGCGAAACGAGCGGGGGGAACCACTTCGGCGGCTCCGAAAGCCGGGGTTCGAGGCGCAGTTTGAAGGTCCGTTTGCGAGCCGGGACTGCGGATGCTGTGGTCATATCATCTGGCTCCTGCTTTGATCTTTTCGAGCGGCGTGCCTGTCATCATCAAACCGATCGTGTCCACCATTTCCTGCGAAGGCTCCTCCTGACCGATTGCAACCTCGCCCATAATCTTCCCCTCGTAAATGACATAGATACGGTCGCTCAAGGAAAACAGTTCCTCGAGTTCTTCCGAGATCAGCAGGATGGCCGACCCCGCTTCACGCTGCGCGAGGAGCAGACGGTGGACTCCCTCGATCGCGCCCACGTCCAGACCTCGGGTGGGCTGCACCGCCACGAGCAGGGACGGCCGCCCGGAGATTTCGCGCGCCAGAATCACGCGCTGCAGGTTGCCGCCCGAAAGCAGCCGCACCGGCGTCTCGACGGTCGGGACGATGATGTCGTACTGTTCCTTCAAGTTTTTCGCGAAGCGCGTCGCCTCGGGCATGTTGATCAGGCCGCCGCGCGAGATGGGCGCCTGGCGGTATTGTTTCATGATAACGTTGTCGGTCACGCTCAGGTTGGGCGCGGACCCGACATGTGTGCGGTCCTCCGGGACGTAGGCCATGCCGCGTTGAATCGCGTAGAGCGCAGGGTGATTGCTGACGAGGGCGCCATCCAGACGGACCTCACCGGAGGACGCCTTGCGCAAGCCGGCGATGACCTGCGAAAGTTCGCGCTGACCGTTACCCGCCACCCCGGCGACCCCCACAATCTCGCCACGGCGCACATTCAGGGAGAGGCCGCGCAGGGCGGGCAGGCCCTTATCGTTTTCGGCAGACAGATCATGAACTTCCAGCGCCACTTCCCCGGCCTGCTGCGGCTTCTTATCCAGACGGAAAATGACCTCGCGTCCCACCATCTGCCGCGCCAGTTCCTGGCGGGTGACGTGCCTGCCGTCCAGGCCGGCGGCGGTCACCTTGCCGCGGCGCAGGACGGTGATGCGGTCTGCAATGGAGGTCACTTCGTGAAGCTTGTGGCTGATGAAGATGATGGACTTGCCCTCGGAAGTCATGGCGCGCAGGGTGTGGAACAGGCCGTCAATTTCCTGCGGCGCGAGCACGGCGGTCGGCTCGTCCATGATGAGCACGTCCGCGCCGCGATAAAGCATTTTCAAAATTTCCACGCGCTGTTGTTCGCCCACCGATAACTGCCAGATCTTGGCGCGCGGGTCCACTTTCATGCCAAAGCGCTCACCCAATTCCGCGATCTGCGCATCGTAGCGGGGCAGATTCATGACAAAGCGCGGGTCGTCCAGGCCGAGCAGGATATTCTCTGTAACCGTCTGAGACGGCACGAGCATGAAATGCTGGTGGATCATGCCGATTCCCGCCTTGATCGCATCGCGCGGGGACGAGAAGACCACCGGCTGTCCCTTGACGAGGATCGTACCCGCTTCGGCGCGATACAGTCCCGCCAATACGTTCATAAGAGTGCTTTTGCCTGCTCCGTTTTCCCCCAGCAGGGAGTGGATCTCGCCCTGCTTCAACTCGAAATCCACATGGTCGTTCGCGAGGACGCCTGGAAAACGCTTGACGATGCCCCGCATTTCGACCACCGTCGCGGCGTTCGTGTCTGTGTTTGTGGAGGCTGGACTGGTCACCGCATGCTCCTGAAAATCAGATGTCGTCAAGGGCGCGAGAAGAAAATCAAATTCGGCTCTTCCGTAATTAGCGGGAAAAGGTCTAACTACGAAGGACACAAAATACACAAAGGGAAAAAGGCGGTAGTTTTACAGACGGTCTTCCTTTGAGACCCTTGTGTTCGAAAAGCAATTTCCCGTTGAAAACGGTAGAACCACAAATTCATACTTCTGATGATCCGATTATAAACGCAGCAAATACAAACGCGATTACAAAGAGGGCCAGACGCCCACAGGCGCCTGGCCCCATCGCGAACAGAAACGGTTACTGGCTCAGTTCAGGCAGTTCGGCGGTAATGCCGTCCGCCCACCAGTACATGCCCACGGTGCAGCGCGCATCCGCGCCGAGCGCGAAGCAGTCAATGTCAACGGGTTCGAGGAGCGCGCCCTCGGCCAGAACGACGTTGCCTTTGTTGTCGGTGATCGGGCCGGCGAAGACGTCGAAGCGGTCGAACTCGCCCGCCAGCATCTGCGCCAGAGTGTCGCGCACCAGCTGGATCACGGCCGGGTCGAGGTCCGCCATGCCCTTGGTCAGCTCTTCGCCTTCCATGAAGCCGTACAGACCCAGGCCGCCGCTATCGGCCTCGAAGTAATCCCAGCCGGGTTTGTAGGTGCCGTCAATCACGCCCTCGGTGATGTTAGCATAGACCGAGCCCCAGTTCCAGTACGGAGCAGTAAGGCAGGCGTCCACTTTGCAGGAACCGTACCAGTCATAGGTAATGCCCCACTTGCCCTTCTCCTGTGCCACATCTGCAACGGCGGGGGTGTCCGCGCCGGTGAAGACCACCTGCGCCCCGGCGTCGAAGAGCGAAGCGGCGGCTTCCTTTTCGATGACGGGATCGTGCCAGGTGTTGATCCAGCGCACATCCATCGTGCATTCAGGGCAGGTCTTCTTCATGCCCAAGGCAATGGCATTGCCCAGGCGGAGTTCTTCGGGGATCGGGAAGGTGGCCATGTAGCCGAGTTTCGGATTGCCGTCGGCCTTGGCGCGGGCGCCCGCGATCATGCCCGCGAGGTATTTCATGTCCTCCATCGCGCCGAACAGGTTGCCGAAGTTGGTCTCGTTGGACTTGTATCCGCTAATGTGGATGAACATGATGTCGGGATACTCACTGGCCACGGTCTCCATCGGGTCCATGTAGCCAAAGGAGGTGCCGAAGATCAGGTTGAATCCCTTGCGGGCCAGCGAGCGGAACACCTGCTCCGAGTCCGCGCCCTCGGGCACATTCTCGATGTAGGCCACGTGGACGTTCGGGACATTCTCCTCCACATAGATCAGACCTTCGTAATGGGCCTGCGACCAGCCGCCGTCGTCGTGCGGACCGATCAGCACCATGGCCACGTTGAATTTGCCTTCCTCGACATCGGGAATCTGCAAACCGCCGGTATCGGCCGGAGGTTCGGTTGCGACGGGCGGTTCCGTTGCGGCGGGAGGTTGAGTCGCGGGAGCCTCGGTCTTCGCGGGACCGCAGGCGGAGAGGACCAGCATAAGGGCCATCGCCAAAACGGCGAGGCGCATTAGGAACTTGCGCATTTTCTTCTACTCCTTTTAGATTTTTTTATCTTTCAGCACAGGCGGTGAGCATAACCAGATTTGTTCCCGGGAAGCCTCCTTTCGTTCCTCATCGTAAATTTGTCTATACAATGCTGCATTGTACCACGAGCGACGGAACTATCATAATCGCATTGTAGAACGAGAACAGCCTCGCGGCAAGTAACGATTTCATGAAGAACAACCAAATTTAATCATAACGTCCTTCATTGTGGATTGCTTATCAGCGCTCTCCGGCGTTTCGCGACCGATGCGTTCCCACAAGGTGCACAACAACGGGCTCATATATTCCTTCGATACTCGATACGAAGTCATTGACAAATCCTGCGCTCTCCCCCACTCGCCCGCGTGTGCATAACCTTCGATGAAGACAAATCGCTCGATGGGATCGTTGGGATGATCGCCGAGTTGGAAAGCCGCATTCCCAAGTTCGACGACCTGCTCCCAATCGCCCTGCTGACGCGCCAGGTCGGCGCGCTCGAAATAGTAACACCAGCCGTGCGGCGGTTCGGGGTCATAGACTTGAGGCGGGCGCGCGTGTCCCTCGGGCAGAATCCACTCTGACGAGGAAAGCGCCGCGGCCTCGCGCAAAAGCGTATCGTCAGGAATAAAGTGGTTATCATCATCAATTTCTGGATCGAGCAGGCGCAGGCAGGCGGGAGGCTTGAAGAAGAAAACGACAACTTGAGACGTATTGCCCGAAAATTTGCCCGCCAGATAATCATAATTCACCGGCAGATTCGGCTGGAGGACAGGCAACGCGCCATCCCTGCGATTGGTCGGATAAAACAAAACATAGGGGATCGGCTCGCCATCTTTCAGATCAGGCGCATAGATCCAGTTCAAAGCCCCGGCAAGAGAGATGTCGGAGTAATATTCCAAAGCCCACTCGTTGACCAGCACAGTCGTGTTCGGCGCGAGGGCGGGCGCGCGCCAGGTCATCTGCCAGAATAGATCCTTCTGCGTCACCCAATCGGCGCGGTAACTGTCCGCCCAGAACGCCTGTCGTCCCGCGGCCAGACCGATCAACGCGGCGGTGAGCGCCACGCGCACAGATTGATGTGAAATTAATTCAAGCAGAGCCGCAAGGATCAAACTGACGCCAAACATGAACGGCAACGTGAAGCGGCTGGCAGGGTGCGCCAGCGATGGGGGAAAGTCAATCAACCAGAACGGCCAACCCGCGAAGAACATCGAGACGAGTCCGAGCGAGACTGCCGGCAGGGTGAGACGCGAATTCGATGGAAACGATGTATTTCGTAAAACGCTAAACGAAACAAGAAAGGCCAGCACAATGACTCCCGCGACCATGATCGTCGTCAGCGGGCCGTCGGCGGAGGGGCTGGGGAGGTGGAAGACCTGTCCCCAGGCCGCGCCGCTCACGGTCCAGAAAGAAGCGAACATCATCTGAATCAAATGCAGGAAGGCCGGGAGTGGATTCGTTCTCAGGTCGGAAAGCAGACTGGTTTGATAAACCTGATTGTTGAACACAAAGGCGCGGAAGACCAAGTCAGCTACCCAGACGACAAGGTAGGGTATCCAGAGTGCGAGGGTGCGACGTGCGATGTGCGGGGTGTCGGGTTTCTGCAGATCGCGAAGAGCAATGAAAATCACGAAGGGACGGATGAGTTCGAGAAAGAAGAAATATTCCATCATCCCCAGATTGAGGGCAGAGAAGAGCAATGCCAGGCCTGTAAAAACCTTGAAGCGACGCGCCTCGCGCAGAGCGCGCAGCATGAAATAACAGGAGAGCAGGAAGAAACACAGGACGATGAAAAAATGACTGTAGAGATAAGCGCCCCACTGTTGATTGAAGCCAGGATAGACGAGAAAGAATAACCCCGCGCTGAGGGCGAAGGCGGAACGGCCGCGCCAGATACGGCCGACCACCGCCCACGCAAGGATGCCTGTCAGCGCGCGCAGGAGCAATGCGAAGATTTGCCAGTAAATCGGGTCCTGTGGAAAGAGACGCGTGGTGATTTGATAAAGCAATCCCCACAAGGGGCGATTATTCGAGAAGTAACGCGCCATCGCATCGGGACCCAACCGATAGCGAATCCACGACATGGGCAAGTCGTCCCAGTAGAAGCCGAGGGACGGAATCAACAGTCCATACGCGAGGACAGCGATCACAAAAAACGCGAGGGCGGGATGGATGCGTTTCATTTGTTCATCGCAGAGGCACAGCGGGATGGGGATTCGCCAAAGCTATTTCCATCGCGGCTGTGCCCCTGCGAGGTTATGGAACAATCAGCGTTCCCGTTTCGCCTTTCAGCGCGCGGCCGATATTCTCGGGATTGGTAATGATGGCGCGGCCTTTGGGGTTGGCCTCCAGGAACCACAGGATGGCCTGAATCTTCGGCGCCATCGAGCCTTTGGCGAAATGCGTGCCTTCGGCGAGATATTGCTTGGCCTCGGCCAGCGTCATCTTGTCGAGCCACTTCTGGTCGGGCTTGCCGAAATTGATGGCCACCTTCTCGACCGCGGTGGAAATGAGGAACAGGTCCGCTTTGATAAGCCGCGCCAGCAGGGACGAAGCGTAGTCCTTGTCAATCACCGCCGCGACGCCTTTCAAATTTCCATCCGCCTCACGAATGACGGGGATGCCCCCGCCGCCGACGGTGATGACCACCGTCCCAGCCTTGAGCAGGGTCTGCACCGCCTCCAGTTCCACGACCTCCTGCGGAATCGGCGAAGCAACGACGCGCCGCCAGCCGCGGCCCGCGTCTTCCCTGACCGACCAGCCGAGTTCCGTTTCGCGGCGTCTGGCCTCCGCCTCGTCCATGAACGAGCCAATCGGCTTGGACGGTTCCTTGAAGGCCTTGTCGTTCGCGTCCACCGCCACCTGCGTCACAACCGTGGCCACGGATTTTTTGATTCCGCGCCGCCGCAGTTCATTCTGGAGAGTCTGCTGTAGGGCGTAACCGATGGCGCCCTGCGAGTCCGCGCCGCAGACTTCGAGCGGAATCTCGTGCATCCCCTCCACTTTCGCGGCGATCTCCGAACGTCGGAGGATGAACCCAACCTGAGGTCCGTTGCCGTGACCGATGGCCACGTCCCAGCCCGCCTCGATCATATCGGCAATGTGGAACGATGTTTCCTTCGCGGCGAGATACTGGTCTTCGACTGTCTTGTGAGCCTCATCTTTGATAAGAGAATTTCCGCCAATGGCAACTACTGCTAATTTACGTTTTGTCATTGTCGTCTCCTAACTCATCGTCAACGCCATGACAGCCTTCTGCGCGTGCAGGCGGTTCTCGGCTTCGTCGAAGACGACCGAATGCGGGCCGTCCATCACTTCGCTTGTGACCTCGATGTCGCGATCGGCGGGAAGCGGGTGCATGTAAATCGCGTCGTCTTTGGCGGCTTTCATTTTCTTCGCGTCGGTAATCCAGTGCTTGTACTTCTCGATGATCTTCGCGCCTTCGGTCGCGTCTTCGGTGGTGAGCATCGCGCCCCACGACTTGGCGTAGACCACATCCGCATCCTTGAAGCCCTTTTCCATGCCGTCGGGGTCGCTGATGATCTCGAAGCCGGTGTGATACTTCTTCGCCTGTTCTTTTGCCGCATCCACAATATCGGGCATGAGTTTGAACTCGGGCGGGTGAGCCAGCACAACGTCCATGCCGAAGCGGGGCATTTGCAGAATCAGGGATTGGGGAACCGAGATCGGCTTCTGGTACGATGCGGCATACGCCCACGAGACGACGATCCGCTTCTTTCGCAGATCGCGTCCCTTCTTTTCCATGATGGTCATCAAATCCGCCAGGCACTGGAAGGGATGGTAGATTTCGCATTGCATGTTCAGCACGGGCGAGCGCGAATATTTGGCAACATCGTTGATGTACTTGTTGCCGACCTTCCAATCCACGTGACGGATGGCAATACCGTCGAAGTAGCGTCCGAAGATCTCCCCGATCTCCACCGGCGTATCGCCGTGCGCGATCTGCGTGGTCTTGCTTTCGATGAAGGCGGCGTGGCCGCCGAGTTGCGCCATGCCCGCCTCGAACGATCCGCGCGTGCGCGTGGACGAGAAGAAGAACAGCATCGCCAGCACTTTGTCGCGCAGGTAGGGATGCAGTTCACCGAGCGCGCGTTTGCGTTTCAGGTCGAAGGCCACTTCCAGGACAGTCTCGACCTCCTCCTTGCTGAAATCGAGGTCGCCGATCAGATCGCGGCCGCGTAGGTTGGTTTGCATAGGTTAGTCTCCTTGTTTGTTTGGTAAACAAGTAGAAACGTACACAGGTACACAAGGAAATTCATCCACGTGTGTGCTTGTATACGTGTTTACCTGTATACGTGTTTATTACTCCATGGCTCCCAGCACCAGCGCCAGCAGCGCCATGCGCATCACGACGCCGTTGAAGGCCTCCTGCCAGTAACGCGACCATTTGGTGATGTCCACGTCGGTGGGGATTTCGTCCATGCGCGGCAGCGAGTGGAGCAGGATGGCATCGGGCTTGGCTTTCTTCTCCAGCAGTTCGCGCGTGATCTTGTAATTGGCGGGAGTCAGGCCGACATCCTTGCCCGCGCGCTCGTCGCGGCTCTTGGTGTAATCGGGCTGCACCACCGGCTCGACCAGAATAACGTCGGCTTCGCCAATCGCCTTCTCGACGTGATCGGCTTCCTTGAAGTTCACGCTGTATTGTTTAAGTTCCGCTTTGAATTCATCCGTGAGACTCATCTCAGGCGGCGAAACAAAAGTGATGGGGCAATCGAATTGACTCAGTGCATAACCCAGCGAGTGCATCGTCCGCATGCGCATATCGCCGACGGCCAGCCATTTGAGACCGTCAATCCGTCCCTTCTCGCGCAGCACGGTATACAGGTCGGTGAGGATTTGCGTGGGATGCTCGCCCCAGCCGTCGCCGCCGTTGATGATCGGGACGCTGGCCCATTTCGCGGCTTCGTGCGGCGCGCCCTGCTGGAAATGACGCATCACGATCACGTCGCCGTAGAACTCCAGCATCTTGACCGTGTCCTTGATGGACTCCTGGTAGAAGTCGCCCGCGCGGGTCATCTTCGCGTCGGAGAACCCGGTCACGTGACCGCCGAGACGGTGCATGGCGGCTTCGTGCGCCAGACGGGTGCGCGTGGACGGCTGATAGAACGCGGTGACAAGCGTCTTTTCCTTGAGCATGTCCACGTTCTTTCTGGACCTCGCGATGGGTTCCATTTTCGAGGCAACCTCGAACACGTGAAAGAACTCGTTCCGCTCGAACTCCTTGAGCGAAAGAATGTCACGACCTGCAAAACTACGCATGTTGAAACTCCTTGGGGTGAAAATATGTACACACGTGGACAAGCACACAGGTATACAGGCCACGTGTGTACTTGTTTACTTGTTTACCTGAGTACTTAGAACGCTCGGCAGCAGCGCATAAAACTCCGCCGCCGCGACCACTTCATCCAGCGGGACCTGCTCGAGGTTGGTGTGGGCGAATTTCTCATCGCCGGGGCCGAACCCAATCGAGGGGATGCCCGCCTTACCGGCCCAGTACGTTCCGTTGGTCGAGAAGTCCCATGTGCCGAGTTCCCGCCTCTCGCCCCACAGCGCCTCGATGGTCTGCTGACCGGCCCGGGTCAGAGGATGATCGTCCTCTAGCAGCCAGGGCGGGTAGAATTTCGACACGGGAAAGACGAATCCTGTGTAGGACGGCGCGTCGTAGAACAATTCCTCCACATGGATTTCGTCCTGGAGGTAGTCAGGAATCAACCCTTTGATCACCGAAATCACTCCGTCGCGCGTCTCGCTGGAGGTGATGCGGCGGTCAATGTAGATCGTAAACTGGTCGGGCACGGCGTTGATGGAAGCCGTGCGCGCCGACACATCCGTCACCGCGATGGAGGGATAGCCCTGGATGGGGTGATGGCCCATCCCAAAGCGCATTCGGCGGTCCAGTTCGCGGATCTGCGTGATAATGGACATCATCTTATACACGGCGTTATCGCCCAGGTAATGGGAGGCCGCGTGCGCCGAGCGTCCCTGCGCGGTGATCTTCAGTTCGATGCGGCCCTTGTGCCCGCGATAGACGCGCATCTTCGTCGGTTCGCCGATGACGACGAAATCGGGCCTGATCTTCGGGTCCACCTCGACGAAGGTATTCGGGGCGATGCCGTCGCACCACTCCTCCATATTGCCGAAATACCAGGCAGTGGTGTCTTCGAGCAGTCCCAATTCCTTTGCAAAAGAAAGTCCATAGATCATGCCCGGCGTAGAGCCCTTTTCATCGCACGCGCCGCGCGCGAAAAGGATGCCATTTTCCACCTTGCCTTTGAACGGGTCCCATTCCCATTCGGCAGGATCACCCACGCCCACCGTGTCGATGTGCGAGTCATAGACAACGACGCGCTTCCCCGACCCGATGCGCCCCATGATGTTACCCATCTTGTCGAAGCGGACTTCCTCGAAGCCCAGCCCGGTCATCTCCGCACCGATGCGTTCGCCCACTTCCTTGATCTGCCCGTCCATGCTGGGAATGGCAACAATATCCAGCATGAACTGAATGATGGCCCGGCGGTTTTGTTCGACTTTACTTTTAATTTCCTGGATTTTCACTCGAACCTCGAAATAAAAGATGTATTGGGCTGCAGTTCGCGGCCTGCATCACCCGTTCCCGACGCGGCGCACCACGTGGAAGTTGAAATAGCCGGGGATAAAATAACTGAACGTGAACGACACGATCTTGCCGTTCGCGTCATAGATCTGCGAATTGAAATGCAGCAACACGTCGTCGCGCTGGATCTCGAGGGCGCGGGCCACGTCGGCCGGGGCGCCGATGGCGCTGATGTTCGTGCGGGCGGTCGTCAGGGAATCGCCGCGCGCCAGCAAAAAGTCCAGGACCGATCCGCCGAAATCGGATTGCAGTTCCTCGGCGCGCAGGCACTCCTCCGGCAGGTTGTCCACCAGATACGCCACCGGGCGGCTCCCCGCCCGCATCACGCGGCGGACGCGCGTGATGCGCGAGGCCAGCGGAATACCCAGGCCGCGGGCATGCTCCTTGTCCGCGTACAGCCGTTCGATGTGAACGTCGCTGACGGAAATTTCCAGGTTCATGCGGCGGGCCATCGTCTCGAGGCTTTCGAGCACCTCCAGGCCGCTGTCCATCACCGGCACCTGCCCGACCACGAACGTGCCCGCGCCCTGGCGGCGGCGGATGCGCCCCTGCGTCTCGAAGGTGCGCATGGCTTCGCGCAGGGTGGCGCGCGAGACGCCCATGCGCTGGGCCAGTTCGGGTTCGGAGGGCAGGCGCGCCCCGGGCGCGGAATTGGCAATCAGCACCGAAAGTTCCGCCTGAAGTTTTTGAAACGGAAAATGAGCCATGGTTACTCCAACACGGGCACGAAGTCGAATCTGGTCACGTCCACCAGCCCCTTGTCGGTGATCCGCAATTCGGGAATGACGGCCAGCGCCAGCAGGCTCAATTGCATATTCGGGTTGTTAAGTTTGCATCCGCAGGCGCGGAAGCCTTCGAGGACCGTTTCGGTCTTTCGGGCAACGACGCCGGCCTCTTCGGTGGACATCAGCCCGGCGATGTTCAACTCGACCAGCCCGACGACTTTGCCGTCCTTGACGACGATCTGGCCTCCCCCGCATCCCGCGAGCCGATTGGCCGCCTCCGCCATCGAAGCCTCGTCCGTGCCGACGACGATCATGTGGTGGCTGTCGTGCGCCACAGTGGAGGCGACGGCGCACTTCTCCTTGAATCCGAAGCCGTTCACCAGGCCGACTGTCACTCCGCCCGTGCCTTTGTGGCGTTCCACCAGCGCGATCTTGACGAGGTCGCGCGCCAGATCCACTTTGATCTCGCCGTCCGCAGGATAGACCTCCATTTTCAGATGACGCGTCGGCGCCTGGTTTTCGATCACGCCGATCACGTTGGCTTTGTACGAAACGCGGTCGCTCTCGGCTTTGAGCGCGAAGTCTTCGGGCTTCAGTTTGCGTTTCAAATGGACCGAGTCCGCGGCCCATTTGGGATAGGAAAACGAGGGCAGGCCCACCGACCACTTGCCATGCTGGGCGATCACCTCGCCGCGGGCAATGACCATATCCGCGTGGAAATTGAGCAGATCCTCCGCAAGCACAATGTCGGCCCAGCGGCCCGGGGCGATCATGCCGATCTCGCGCGACAGGCCGAAATGCTCGGCAGTGTTGATGGTCATCATCTGGATGGCGGTCATCGGGTCGAGTCCCTCGGCGATGGCGTGCCGCAGGACGCGGTCCATGTGGCCGTCCTCCGAGATGGTCTGCGCGTGCGAATCGTCGGTGCAGAGGATGAAGCGGCGCGAGTCCAGTTTGTTGCGGGTGATGGCCTTGATCTGCGCGGCCACGTCGTGCCAGGCCGACCCGTAGCGGAGCATGGGCTTCATACCCTGGCGCACGCGCGCAATGGCGTCCTCGACGCGCGTGCCCTCGTGGTCGTCCTCCGCGCCGCCCGCGGCATACCCGTGAAAGGGCAGGCCCAGGTCGGGCGAGGCGTAATGCCCGCCGATGGTCTTCTTCGCCGCGTGGGTCACGCCCATCTCGGCCAGCATCTTTTCGTCCGAGGCGATCACGCCGGGGAAGTTCATCATCTCGCCCAGGCCGATGATGCCGGACCAGGTCATGGCTTCGGCCACCTCCTCGGGTCCGATGGAAGCGCCCGGCGTCTCCAACCCCGGCGCGGACGGGACGCACGACGGCATCTGCACCCACACGTGGATCGGCTGTTTGGCGGCCTCGTCCACCATCAACTTGACGCCTTTGAGGCCGAAGATGTTGGCCATCTCGTGCGGGTCCACGAACATGCCGGTGGTGCCGCGCGGCGCGACGGCGCGCACGAATTCGGTCACCGTGACCATGCCCGACTCAATGTGCATATGCGCGTCGAGCAGGCCGGGCACGAGATATTTGTTCTGTGCATCGATCACGACCGTATCCTTCCCGACCGTGTGGCTGGCGTCCCAGCCGACGAAGGCAATGCGCCCGTCGCGGATGGCGACCTCTGCGCCATTGAGAATCTCGCCAGACTGGACGCACACCCACTGGCCCTTGCGGATGACCAGGTCGGCGGGTTTGCGGCCCATGGCAACGTCAACGAGGTTTTTCGTAAGTTTGGTGGCTGAGGGCATGGTCACTCCTACGGACTGAAAGTTGAAGGTTGAACGTTTTGCCACAGTAACGGACGAGTTGGCACAAACAACGACGACGATGTGAGATAAGTCATAAAAAGCGTGAAAAGCAGTAACGGGATGAGCAACAGCCAGGCGAGGCGGGTATTGCCTTTATACACCGCGTACGCGCCGACGAATTGAAGCAGACTGATCAGGTACAGCGGAAACCCAAATGCTGCGCTCAGGTAATATGTTGCAGGGACAGCCCAAATTCCAGCAAGGATCAATGCGATGGGCCATTTCTTCCAGATGCCCAGCGCAGAAATGAGCAGGGAAATAATTCCCGATGGAAAACCAAAAACGAGTTGGACAAAGATATTGTTGAGCATTTCCTTCTCAGCCGGCCAGTAATCGTTTCGCGGCCCGGTTGTGTCTCTCGATCAACCTGCTTTCATCCACAGTGACTAATTGACCTTCTTTCACAACAAACTTGCCGCCGACCACTGTGTAATCCACGCGGACGGACTGGCCGAAGACAACCGCAGAAACGGGATCGTGCATCCCGGTGAATTCGAGTCGATTCAAATTGACTGCAAAGAAATCGGCGCATTTGCCAACTTCGAGAGAGCCGATGTCTTTGCGTCCAAGAACGGCCGCGCCGCCGCGTGTGCCCAAATACAAGGCTTCGCGCGCAGTCATTAATTTTCGATTCGGGTCATTGGATAATGAATAACCAGTCATTCCCTCTTTCACACGCGAGACCAACATCGCGTTGCGGACTTCGGCCAAAAGATGCGAGCCGTCGTTGGAGGCGGAGCCGTCCACGCCGAGGCCGACGTTGACGCCTGCCTGTCGGTATTGCTCGATCGGCGCGATGCCCGAGGCGAGCCGCATGTTCGATGTGGGACAGTGCGCCACACCGCAGTGGTGTTTGGCGAAGACTTGTATCTCCCCGTCGTTGACCCAGATCGCGTGCGCGAACCACACGTCGCCGCCGGCCCAGTCCACGGCCTGCATGTAGCCGACGGGACGATATCCGAATTTCTGCAAGCAGAATTGTTCCTCGTCTTCGGTCTCAGCCAGATGCGTATGCAAATGCACACCATACTCGCGCGCCAATTTGGCGGACTGTCTCATCAACTCGCCGGTAACCGAGAAGGGCGAGCAGGGTGCAAGGACGATCTGCACCATCGCGCCGGGTTTCGAGTCGTGATACTGTTCGATGAGACGCTGGGAATCCTTGAGGATGGAGTCTTCCGTATCCACAACGGAATCAGGCGGAAGTCCGCCTTTGGATTCGCCCAGGGACATCGAGCCGCGCGAGGCGTGCAGGCGCAGTCCGATCTCTTCCGCGGCGGCAATTTCATCGTCCAGTTTGGAGCCGTTGGGGAAGAGGTAGAGGTGGTCGGAGGCGGTCGTGCATCCCGAAAGGGCGAGTTCGGCGAGCGCAGTCTGAGTGGATGCGAAGATGTCGTCGGGGGTCAGGCGCGCCCAGATGGGATAAAGGGTCTTGAGCCAGTTGAAGAGGTTGGCGTCCTGCGCGGCAGGGACGGCGCGGGTGAGGGTCTGGTAGAAGTGGTGGTGCGTGTTGACCAGCCCGGGCAGGACGAGGTGGCCTTTGAGATCGAGCACTTCATCGGCAGTGGCGGGCAGTTCGCCCGCCGGGCCGGCCTGCTCGATGAAACCATCCCGAACAAAAAGACCACCCTCGGGTATCTCCCGCTGGTGGTCGTCCATGGTGACGATATAGGCGTTTTTGATGAGCAGGCTGGTCATTTGGACAAAGTTTGTCGGAATGTAATTGTCTGACAACTTTGTCTATAGTGTAGCAGAAGAGGAGGAGGATGTCAATTCATTTTTGAAAATGCTCTGTTGCAAACACCTTCAGAGTCTGTCAATGCAAGCGGAGCGAAGCAGTCTCCCTGCCTGCGAGGGGATTGCTTCGATGCCTTCGGCATCTCGCAATGACGGCAAAAACGAATGATTGCAACAAAGCAACTTAGGAGCAATAAATGACAAGTAGGTTGGCTCTCCCCGCCTCTCCAGCGGGGATTTCTTTTTCACCCTTTGGCAGGAGACAGCCAGTCATAAAATCTGTGCAATAATATCGGTCAATTCCAAAGCGAGGAGAGATGCACGATGAAAAAATGTCGCGAATGCGGATCGACCGAGATCGTTTCTGACCTGATCGTCTACACCGGCGGCGGACACATCGGGCGTCCGCTCAAGGTGATGGGCGAAGCGGCAGGCTTCGATGTGGTCGTGGTGGACGCGGAGGCGGGACGCGCGAACGTCCCAGGCTTGGAGTCAGTCCATTTGACGGCGGACAGTTTCATCGTCCTGATCACAACCGATCACGTCTCGGACGAAGCCGCGCTGAGACAGGTCATCCATTCCCCTGTGCGATATATCGGCATGATCGGCAGTCGTCACAAATGCGAAACGATCCTGGGGCATCTGCGCGCCGATGGAATTAGTGAAGAGGCATTGAAGCGCGTCTATGCCCCAATTGGGTTGAATTTGGGCGGACCCACGCCCGAGGAAATCGCCGTCTCGATTTTAGCGGAGGTCATCGCCGTGCGGCGCGGAGGCAAGGCAGCAGTTCGATGCTAAGCACGACAGCCTGAGCAGATCCACTCATACCGCGATCAGGATTGCCCCCATCACCATCACGAGCGCTCCAGGAAGTCGGCGCGCCGCGTCCTTTTCTCGAAGAAGGAAATAAGCCCAGGCTAACGCGAAGACCGAACTCATCTTGAACAAGGCGGAAACGTATCCAACGAGGCCGTGACTGAAAGCCGCGTAACCGAACAGAGGCGCTATCCCGCCAATGACACCAAGCGCCACAAAGCCGCGCGAGTGGTTACGGATTTGTTCAAACGGATTGCGAGCGCCTGCCAGCATAATCGGAAACAGGATTAATGTCAGCGCCAGTAATGCGCCAAAAGCGGCGGCGGTTGAATTTTCGGGAAAGGTGTGCTGAATCGCGGTCTTCTCGAATACTGGCGTGATCCCCCACAGCACGCTGGCGGCAATAGCCAGCCATAAAGCCCGTTGCTCAGTGACCACTCGCCAAGGCGAAAACACCTCACGCCACGATGATACCGCAAGCAGGTACGCGCCCATCATCACCAGTCCAACACCGATCAACGGCATGGGAGAGGGTATTTCCTGTAGGGCAAATGCCGAAACCAGCAGTGTGACCGCTGGGCTGAAGACAAATAAAGGCGCGACCAGCGAGGCATCCCCCTCCTTCAAAGCCTGCGTTGCCGCCAGATGCGCCAGCGTATTGAGAATCGCCGAGCCGAGAATGCCGATGACGAACCAGCCGTCCACGCGAGGCAAGGGACCGAAGGACAGGATGAGATTAAGCGCCAGCAACGGGAGACCAAACGCCTGCCCTGCCCAAGCGACCACCGACACATCGGTATCAGTCAGAAGGCGTTTATTGATGATGGGGTTGAATGAAGCCAATAGTGCCGCGCTGAGAGCGAAGATGATCCACATGCGCCCATTATAGTGCCGCTACATCACTGGGGTCTGTATGCAAAATACTTTTGAAGGTGGTCGAGTAGGCGGCGGGGTCTCGGTACGCCCTTACGGGCTACTCGACCGCCGCCGTACACTTGCACCGCACTGCGTTCGGTGCAGTGCAGGTGTCGAGACCACAGGCTGAATTTGCATACACACCCTGGACTAAATGTCACTCAGGATAAATGACAAAATTCATTGACGAAATTACAGTCTGAAATATAATTCAACGTATGTTGAACTATTTTTCAGAACTCCCTCCCACTTCCCCTGTCAATCTGGAAACCTTGGCTGAACGCCTGAAGGTACTCGCCGAGCCAAAGCGCCTGCTCATCTTCAATTTACTGATGGAAGGTGTGCAGTGCAACTGCGAACTGGGCGATACCCTGCAAATGCCGCCCAACCTGATTTCCCACCACTTGAGCAAGTTGCGCGCGGTCGGATTGGTAAATGTGGAACGTGACGCGGTGGACGCGCGCTGGATCTATTACTCGGTCAATCGCGCCGCGCTGGAGGAACTCAATGCCGCGCTTGGCAGATTCTTTGATCCCAATCGTATCCAGCCGCGGCGTCCCACCTGCGGACCCAGGAATTTAGTTTCCATACCCGAAATAAATGAAGCAGGCAAGTAAATTATCAATGGAGAAAATTATATTATGAGCAACCTCATCCCCTTGCTGAACACCCTGCCGACTTCCATCGCCCCTGTGGACGTGGAACTCTTCGACCCGCCGATGTGTTGTCCAACAGGATTATGCGGACCGACCCTCGACCAGACCTTGCTGGATGTCAACGAAATGATTCTGTCGCTTCAACGCGACAACTTGCGTGTGGAACGCTACCAGATGGCAGGCAATCCAAATGCCTTTTTAGGTAACGCCGAAGTGATGAAACTCGTCCGCGAAAAACAAATGGACGCCCTGCCAATCACCGTTGTGCGCGGCAAGGTCATCAAAGTCGGCACGTACCCGACAATGGACGAAATCAAAGCCGCGTTATCCCTCATCCCCAGCCCTTCCCCCGACAGGGGAAGGGAGCAATCGTCCCCTCTCCCTGCGGGAGAGGGCTAGGGTGAGGGCAAAGTGACTCAATTCATCTTCTTCTCTGGCAAGGGCGGCGTGGGCAAAACATCCATGGCTTGCACGCACGCCGTACGCTATGCCGATGAAGGCAAACGCACCCTCATCGTTACCACCGACCCCGCCTCCAACCTGGCGGATGTCTTCGAGCAGGAAATCGGACATCAGGTCACGCCGATCGCGGCTGTGCCGAATCTCTTTGCGATGGAGATTGACCCCGACAAAGCCACGCAGGAATATATTGACCGCGCCATGTCGCCCATCCGCGCCGCCTTCCCGCCGCAAATCGTTCAGGTGATGGAAGAGCAGATGAGCGGTCCCTGCACGGCGGAGGTCGCCGCCTTCGACCGTTTCACCGATTTTCTGGATGTGCCAGCCGATAACGGCGCGGCGTTCGATATCGTCATCTTCGATACCGCCCCGACGGGTCACACCATCCGCTTGCTGGAACTGCCTGCCGAATGGAGTCAGTCCATCGAAGCGGCGAGCGCGGGCAGCGGGCAGACCTGCCTGGGTCCCGCCGCGGCGATTCAGGATGCGAAGCACAAATACGAGCGCGCGCTGTCCGCCATGCGGCAATCCGCGCAAACCAGTTTTGTTTTCGTCTTGCACCCCGAAGCCATTTCCATCAAGGAAACCCGCCGCGCGATTGACGAGTTGATCAAACTGGACATCCACAACTTTCGCCTCATCATCAATGGCATTATCCCACCCGAAGGCGCAGGGAATCCGCTCTTTGCGGCGCGCGCTGAAATGCAGTCACGCTATTTGGATCAAATCGAGCGCGAGTTCACGTATTCCAAACAACGCATGATTCTGCTGTCGGACGAAATCAAGGGCGCGGCGAAGCTGCGCGGGGTGGGGAAAATTTTCTTCGACGGCGCAGCCCTCACCCCTAACCCCTCTCCCGAAGGGAGAGGGGGACAATGGCAGGCCGGCTCCCCTCTCCCCCTGG
>JBBIKC010000048.1:0-21758 GCA_037445635.1 Chloroflexota bacterium | reverse complement strand
TCCGCGAAGGCGGCCTGACCGTCGGCGCCGGCGTCATCACCAAGATCATCGAGTAGGTTTAGCCATGACGAAGCAGAAAATCCGCATCCGCCTCAAGGCATACGATCATCGCGTCCTCGACCAGTCCGCCAAACGGATCGTCGAAACGGCCGAACGCTCCGGCGCCCACGTGGTTGGCCCGGTACCCTTGCCAACCAAACTGGAACGGTTTACAATACGGCGCTCTCCATTCATTGACAAAGACTCGCACGAGCACTACGAGATCCGCACGCACAATCGTCTGATTGACGTCCTCGATCCCGACTCCAAGACGATTGACATGCTGATGCGCCTCAACCTGCCTGCGGGTGTGGACATCGAGATCAAAATCTAACCGAGAATCCGGCATTCCGCTCCTTTTGCGGACTGCCTGTTCGACAGCGCAAGAGCGAGTTCGCGAGTGGACCGACACACCCCGCTTCACTCCGGACCCCCTGACTGCGTTGTCCAGAGATGATGCAGCCTAAGGCCAGGCTGACAGTCTCATCGGGCGGGTCACCGCCCCACCATCTTGTAAAGGAGAAAACCGAGCATGTTAAAGGGCCTGATAGGAAAGAAGATCGGCATGACCCAGGTCTTCGATGAGCAAGGCGTCGCGCATCCCGTGACGATCATCGAAGCTGGGCCATGTTACGTTACCCAGGTTCGCACTCCCGAGAAAGAGGGATATTTGGCGGTGCAGCTGGGCTTTGGCGAAATCCACCCCAGGCGGCTGAGCGGCGGCGAACTGGGACATCTGAAGACCAGGGAACTTCCCCCTCTTCGATTCTTGCGCGAGTTCCGCTCCAAGACCGCCGACATGACTGTCGGCGACAAAGTGACCGTTGAGGCTTTCGCGGTCGGCGAACGTGTGGATGTCGTCGGGACCAGCAAGGGCAAGGGGTTTGCCGGACACGTCAAGCGCCATCACTTCGCGGGCGGACCCAAGACGCACGGCGCCTCGGACCGCGTGCGCGCGCCCGGCTCGAGTTCTTCGACCACGACCCCGGGCCGCGTCTATAAAGGCACGCGCCGCGCCGGTCACATGGGCACCGACCGCGTCACCGTCCAGGGATTGAAGGTCGTGCTGGTGGATGTCGAGCGCAACCTGCTCGGCCTGCGCGGCGCGATTCCCGGCCCGAAGGGCGGTGTGGTCGTCATCAAGGAAGCGCGCAAGCAGTAGGCGCGGCATAACGGGAGCAAGCAGTCATGAAAGTAGACGTTTTCAACATGGAAGGCAAGAAGGTGAAGCAGGTCGAACTGCCTGCCGCCATCTTCGGAGCCAAGGTGAATGTGGACCTGATGCACCAGGCCTACCAGCGCCAGATGGCGAATGCGCGCCTCGGCACGCACAAGACCAAGACCCGCGGCGAGGTGGCCGGAGGCGGACAGAAGCCGTGGAAGCAAAAAGGCACCGGCCGCGCCCGCCAGGGTTCGCGCCGCGCCATCCAGTGGGTGGGCGGCGGACGCGTGCATACCCCGCAACCGCGTTCGTACACGCAGAGCATGCCGAAGAAAATGCGCCAGGCCGCGCTGCGCTCGGCGCTGACGGTCAAAGCGCAGGACGCGGCGGTGGTGCTCGTGGATGAGATCGCGCTCGGGGAACCGAGGACCAGCCTCATGTCCGAGGCTTTGAATCGCCTCGTGGGCGAATCCAGCGCGCTGGTGGTTTTGCCGGAGAAGGATCAGAACTACGAGGTCGTCGTCCGTTCCGCGAAGAATCTGCCCGATGCCAAAATCCTGCTGGCCGGTTATTTGAATATTCGCGACCTGCTTGGGTTCGACAAACTGGTCATGCCGGTGAAGACGCTGGACGCCCTGACGGCGCAGTTAGGATAGGAGCACGAGATGACCACGATCTATGAAGTTTTGCGCCGCCCGCTCGTAACCGAAAAGACCAGTTACCAGTCCGGCAAGTTGAATCAATATTCCTTCGAGGTGGCGCAGGACGCCACCCGCACGATGGTGAAGGATGCCGTCGAGACCCTCTTCGATGTCACTGTGGAGCGCGTCAATGTGATCCGGGTCCCGGCCAAGCGCGGCCGCCGCGCGCGGAGCCGCCGCCTGCTCGTCCGCAAGCCCGGTTACAAGAAGGCGGTCGTTACTCTGGCCGAGGGCCAGACTCTTCAAATCTTTGAAGGTGTGCAATAATGGCAGTCAAGAAATTCAAACCCGTCACCCCCGGCCAGCGCGGCATGACCGGCCATACCTTCGAGGAGATCACGAAGGAAAAGCCCGAACGCTCGCTGTTGATCCCGCCGCGCGCCCGTGGAGGCCGCAACACCTACGGCCGCGTCACCGTCCGCCATCGCGGCGGAGGCAATCGCCGCTTTATCCGCATTGTGGATTTCAAACGCGAGAAGCATGGCGTTCCCGCCCGCGTCGCGGCCATCGAGTACGATCCGAACCGCACCGCGCGCCTGGCCCTGTTGAATTACGCGGACGGTGAAAAGCGCTATATTGTTGCCCCGCTCGACCTCAAAGTCGGCGATACGATCATCTCCGGTCCGAACTCGGAGATCCGCACCGGCAACAGCTTGCCGATTTCGAACATCCCGGTGGGCACGATGATCCACAATATCGAAGTCAAACCGGGCAAGGGTGGGCAGTTGGTTCGTTCCGCTGGCGGCGCGGCTCAGTTGCTGGCCAAGGAAGGCGATTTTGCCCAGGTGCGTATGCCCTCTGGCGAGGTACGCCTGATTCGCCAGGTCTGCTATGCCACTATCGGACAGGTCGGAAATCTCGATCACAGCAATGTGAAACTTGGCAAGGCCGGCCGGAAACGCCATAAGGGTATCCGCCCGACCGTCCGCGGTTCCGCGATGACGCCGCGCGATCATCCGCACGGCGGCGGCGAAGGCCGCCAGCCGGTGGGAAAACCGGGTCCGCGCACTCCATGGGGCAAACCTACCATGGGCTACAAGACCCGTCGGAACAAACAGACCGACAAATACATCGTGCGCCGCCGCAGCAAGGGCAGCCGCTAGGCAGAATAGAGGAACGAATCTATGTCACGATCTTTGAAAAAGGGTCCGTTCATTGACCCGAAACTGTATAAAAAAGTCGAAGCAATGAACAAGAAGGGCGAAAAGAAAGTCATTCGTACCTGGAGCCGGGCGAGCGTAATCTTCCCGCAGATGGTGGGGCACACCATCGCTGTTCATGATGGCCGCCGCCATGTGCCGATCTACATTACGGAAAACATGGTCGGTCACCGCCTTGGCGAATTCGCACCGACGCGCACCTTCCGCGGTCACATGACCGAGAAGAAGGTCGAAACTGCGGGAGCCCCGGGAGCGTAAACCATGCACGATATCAAAGCGCACTTGCGCTATCTTCCCATCCCGCCGCAAAAGGTCCGTCTGATGGTTGACCTGGTGCGCGGCAAAAGCGCCAACGAAGCGCTCGAAATGCTGCGTTTCGAGACGAAAGGTCCGGCTGCGCCCATTCGAAAATTGCTGGCCTCGGCTGTGGCAAACGCCGAGGAGAACTTCGGCGTCAGCCGCGACGACCTGTATGTCGCCACAATCTTTGCGGACGAGGCCCCGACGCGCAAGTGGCGTCGTTTTGGGGCGCGCGGCCGCTTCAAGCCGGTCCTGCGCCGCAATTCGCATGTGACCGTGATCCTGCGAGAACGCGGGTCGTAAAGGAGAAGTTATGGGTCGCAAAGTACATCCCGTAGGTATCCGTCTCGGTATCAACCAGATGTGGCAGGGGCGCTGGTTTGCCGAGGGCGCCCAGTACCGCGAACAACTCTGGCAGGATATGGCCATCCGTCACCTGTTGATGGGCGGCGCGCCGAAGGGCAGCGCGGCGGTCAATACCCAGGTACGCCTCCTGCGCAAGGAAATGCCCGAAAACATCATCAATAACAAAGCCGGCATCTCGCGCGTGGACGTGGAACGATTCCCCGGCAAGATCAAGATCGCCATTCACACGGCCAAGCCGGGCATTTTGATCGGCCGCAAAGGCGAGGGCGTCAAGAAGATCCGCACCGCGCTGGAGACCCTGGTCGGCAAGAAGGTTGACCTGGATATCAAGGAAATCAGCACGCCCGATACCGATGCGACACTCGTCGCCTATAACATCGCCGACCAGTTACAGCGCCGCATCGCCTACCGCCGCGCCATGAAGCGCGCCATCCAGCAGGCCATGAAGCAGGGCGCCGAAGGAATCAAGATCGAAGTGGCCGGCCGCCTGGGCGGGGCCGAGATGTCCCGCACCGTCTGGCTGCGCGAGGGACGCGTGCCCTTGCAGACCCTGCGCGCCAACATGGATTACGCGCGCGCCGAGGCGCACACCACCTATGGCCGCATCGGCATCAAAGTATGGGTCTACAAGGGTGAGACCGCGCCCGAAGTGGAAGAAAAAGCCGAGGCGACGGAAGGCGTGTACGTCAGCGAGTAGCCGCCGGAGAGAAAAGGATAGTTGTCATTATGTTGATGCCAAAACGTGTCAAGTGGCGCAAGCAGATGCGCGGCCGCATGAAGGGCAAGGCCCAGCGCGGCGCGCAGATCTCATTCGGCGAATACGCCCTGCAGGCGTTGGAGCCGGCCTGGATCACCGCGCGGCAGATCGAAGCGGCGCGCCGCTCCATCGTCCGCGAGATGAAACGCCGCGGCAAGATCTGGATCCGCATTTTCCCGGCCAAGCCGTATACCCACAAGCCGCCCGAAACCCGCATGGGTTCCGGTAAAGGCAATGTGGAATATTATGTGGCCGTCGTCCGGCCAGGCCGCATCATGTTCGAGGTCAGCGGCCTTCCCGAGGACGTGGCCGTGGCGGCTTTGCGGAGCGCCATGTATAAGTTCCCAATCAAGACCAAGATCATCGCCCGCCACGATTTGGGCGCTGGAGAGTAGCCATGAAAGCCAGCGAAATCCGTGATTTGAAACCCGAAGAAATCGAAGCCAAACTGGCGGACGCCCGTGAGGAATTGATGAAACTGCGCTTCCAGCAGGTGAGCGGTCAGTTGACCGACCCAAGCCGGTTGCGCATTCTCCGCCGCGACATTGCACGCATGTTGACCGTGCTCAATGAATTCAAAGCCGCGGCTCTGGAAGGTGAAGCATGAACAATCGTCGCCGTATGGTGGGCGTCGTCGCCAGTAATAAAATGACCAAGACTGTGGTGGTCGAGATCACGCGCGTGTTCCGCCACCCGCTGTACAAGAAGGTGGTACATTCGAGCAAGCGCGTCAAGGCTCACGACGATCTGGGCTGTCAGATTGGCGACGAGGTCCAGATTGTAGAGTCACGCCCGCTGTCCCGCGAGAAGCGCTGGGCGGTGGAGACCATCCTGAAGCGCGAGAGCCGCACGGCCGACGCCGGCGTGGAATCCGTTGCATCCGCGGATGTGGATAAAGTCACGATCATGCATACGGAAACCCCGGCCGAGCCGGAAGCGGAAGCAGGAGGCCAGCCATGATCCAGCAGGAGACTTTTCTCAAGGTGGCAGATAACACCGGGGCGCGCGAGATCCAGGTAATCCACGTGCTCGGCGGATCCACCCGCAAGTATGGCGCGGTGGGCGACATGGTGGTGGCGGCGGTCAAGTCAGCCGCGCCGCAGGGGTCGGTCAAGAAGAGCGAAGTGGTGCGCGCCGTGATCGTGCGCTGTTCGAAGGAGTGGCGCCGCGAGGACGGGTCGCACATCCGCTTCGACGACAACGCCGCCGTGATCCTCGATGCGGACAATCAGAACCCGAAAGGCACGCGCATCTTCGGGCCGGTGGCGCGCGAACTGCGCGAAAAAGGCTTTATGAAAATCGTTTCGCTGGCACCGGAAGTGCTGTAGGCCAGCGCGGGAGCAGTCGAGATGAAAGTCAAGATTCGTAAAGGCGATACCGTCGAGGTCATCAGCGGCAAGCTGGAGGACAAGGGCAAGCGCGGCGAGGTCATCAACGTGATGCCCGACCTGCGAAGGGTCGTTGTCCAGGGCGTCAACATCCGTACCAAGCACCAGAAGCAGGTGCAGACGCAGGCCGGCCGCAACATGAATCCCGGCCGAATCAAATTCGAGGGCACGGTGGATATTTCCAACGTGATGCTGGTCTGCCCGAAGTGTGGCAAGACGACCCGCGTCGCGGTCCAGCGCGACGACGCCGGTGCGCATCGTATCTGCAAGCAGTGCGAAGCCCAAATTGATTAGGCCGGTGCGGAGCATGAACATGAATCATATGCAAGAGCGTTACGAGAAAGAGATCGTGCCTGCCCTGCGCAAGGCATTCGATCTCAAGAATATCATGCAGGTGCCGCGCATCGAGAAAGTAGTGGTGAACATCGGAATCGGCGAGGCCATGGACAACCCCAAGGCGCTGGAGTTCGCCGTGGCGGACCTGACGACGGTCACCGGCCAGAAGCCCATCCAGACCAAGGCCCGCAAGAGCATCGCCAACTTCAAACTGCGCGAAGGCCGCATCATCGGCACGAAAGTGACCCTGCGCGGCGACCGCATGTGGGCGTTCCTCGACCGGGTCATCAACGTGGCTCTGCCGCGCGTGCGCGACTTCCGCGGCGTTTCGGCCAACGCCTTCGACGGCCGCGGCAATTACACGCTCGGCCTCAAGGATCAGCTGGTGTTCCCGGAGATCGAGTACGACAAGATTGACAAACTGCGCGGCATGGAGATCACCATCGTGACCACCGCGAAGAATGATGACCAGGCGCGCACGCTGCTGTCTATGCTTGGCATGCCGTTCAAAAAGGAAGCGTAGGTTATGGCTAAGAAGAACATGCAATATCGAGAACTTCGCCGGCGGTACGCTGTGCAGGTACGCAACCGCTGTCACCGCTGCGGCCGCTCGCGCGGTTACATGCGCCGTTTCGGGCTGTGCCGCATTTGCTTCCGTGAAATGGCGTTGCAGGGAAAAATCCCCGGCGTCACCAAGTCGTCCTGGTAGCCGGTGGGAGGTAGATGATGAACGTTACTGACCCGATCGCTGACATGCTGACGCGCATTCGCAATGGCGTCCTGGCCGGTCACGCCCTGGTGGCGATGCCCAGTTCCAAAATCAAGATGGAAATCGCCAAGATTCTGAAGGAAGAGGGCTACATCGAAGGGTATGAAGTCGTGGAGGGCGAGAATCCCGCCCAGAAAGTTCTGCGCCTCAAGATCAAATACGTCGGCGAGCGCCGCGAGCGCAGGCCGGTCATCACCGGTCTCGAGCGCGTGAGCAAACCCGGCCGCCGTATTTATACGCACAAGAAGGATATTCCCTGGGTACTCTCCGGCATGGGCGTTGCCATCCTGTCCACACCAAAGGGTGTGATGACCGGCGCGCGCGCCCGCCAGTTGGGCGTCGGCGGCGAAATCCTTTGCAAGGTCTGGTAGGCAGGAGGAAAGCAATTATGTCTCGTGTTGGACGCTTGCCAATCGCCGTACCGGGCGGTGTGCAAGTCAATATCAATGGTTCACAGGTGTCCGTGAAAGGCCCGAAAGGGGAACTCAAGCGTACGTTTTCGCCGCTGATCGGTATCGCGCTGGAG
The DNA here is from genome assembly GCA_037445635.1 of Chloroflexota bacterium. GTDB lineage: Bacteria > Chloroflexota > Anaerolineae > Anaerolineales > Villigracilaceae > JBFMCC01. Next base: position 14,254 of record JBBIKC010000048.1, on the reverse strand, counting down.
AACGGGCAGGTCGCGGTCACGCGTAATTCCGATGCGCCGGCAGAGCGCGCCCTGCATGGCACGACGCGCGCGCTGCTGGCAAACATGATCCGCGGTGTGAGCACCGGGTTCGAGACCGTCCTCGAAGTGGAAGGGGTGGGCTACCGCGCCGAGATGAAGGGAAAGAACCTGGCGCTGTACGTCGGGTATTCTCACCCGGTCGAAATCGAGCCGCCGGCGGGCATCTCGTTCGAGGCGGACGCGAAGACCCGCCAGATCAAGGTGATAGGCTTCGATAAGGAACTCGTTGGTCAGATCGCATCCAATATCCGCAAGGTTCGTCCGCCCGAACCCTATCACGGGAAAGGCATCCGCTACGCCGGCGAACGCGTCCGCCGCAAGGCCGGCAAAGCCGGGAAGGGAGGGGCTAAGTAACCATGGCTAAACTATCTCGCAACGAAGCGCGTCAGCGCCGCCACATGCGCGTCCGCAAGGACCTGGCCGGCACGGCGCAGCGCCCCCGCCTGAACGTCTTCCGCAGTCTCTCGCAGATCTACGCCCAGATCATTGACGACCAGGCCGGGCACACGCTCGTCTCCGCCTCCACGCTGGACGGCGAGGTGAGCAAGAAGATCAGCGGATTGAACAAGACTGCCCAGGCCAGACTGGTCGGGCAGACGATTGCCGAGCGCGCCAGGAGCAAGGGAATCACGGCGGTCGTGTTTGACCGGGGCGGGTTCCGTTACATCGGCCGGGTCAAGGCCCTGGCCGACGGCGCCCGCGAAGGCGGCCTGCAATTCTAGGCCGCGTGGAGTAGAACATGGCAGATCATAACAAGAATCCCGAACAGCAGGATTTCGAACAGCAGGACGCGTTCGAAGAGCGTGTGATCGAAATCGCCCGCGTCGCGAAAGTCGTCAAAGGCGGACGCCGCTTCCAGTTCCGCGTGACCGTCGTCGTCGGCGACAAGAAGGGCACGATCGGCATGGGTACCGGCAAAGCCAACGCCGTCCCGGACGCGATGCGCAAAGCCTCCGAGCGCGCCCGCAAGAACCTGCGGCTGGTGAATCTCTCCGGCACGACCATCCCGCATGAAGCCACCGGCAAGGTGGGCGGCGCGAGGGTCTACCTGAAGCCTGCCTCGCCCGGCACCGGCGTCATCGCCGCGGGCGGCGTGCGCGCCGTGCTGGAAGTGGCCGGCGTGCGCGATATCCTGACCAAGTCCATGGGCAGCGCCAACGTCCTGAATGTGGTCATGGGCACCTTCGACGCTCTCGACCAGATGCGTTCGCCGCAATCCGAAGCGGCCCGCCGCGGCAAGCAAGTTCATGAAGTACTGCCGTTCTGGGAACGGAGGAAACAGAATGCCTAAGAAAGACACCGGCGGCAAGACCCTGCGCGTTACCCTGGTCCGCAGTCCCATCGGCTATACCAAGGACCAGAAGGCGACTGTCCGCGCGCTGGGCCTGCGCCGCCTGAACCAGACCGTCGAACACAAAGACAACCCGGCCCTGCGCGGGATGTTGAACAAGATCATTCATCTTCTGCGGATCGAAGAGTAGGCAAGCAATGAAATTACACGATCTCGTGCCCAATGCGGGCTCCAAGAAAAATCGCAAGCGCGTCGGACGCGGCATTTCGGCTGGTCAGGGCAAGACGGCCGGCCGCGGCACCAAGGGCCAGGGCGCGCGTTCCGGCGAGGGCGGCCGCCTGTACCGTCAGGGCGGCAACCTGCCGTTCTATCGCCGCCTGCCGTTCATGCGCGGCGAAGGCTTCACCTCGCGCAACCGCGTCACGTTCAACGAGGTCAATCTCGACCAGTTGTCGGCCGCGTTCAAGGCGGACGCCGAAGTCACGCCCGAGTCGCTGGGCGAGGCGCGCCTCCTGCGCGACCCGCGCAACCCGGTCGTCATCCTCGGCCGCGGCGAGATGAAAGTCGCCCTGAAAGTGCGCGCCCATCGCGTCAGCGCGGGCGCCAGGGCCAAGATCGAAGCGGCTGGCGGTTCCGTCGAGTTGATCGCCTAGCCGGTCGATCAGGAGACCCGAAATGGCTGAAAAGAAACAGTCTCCCTGGCGATTTCTCTGGAAGTCGCAGGACATTCGCCGCAAGTTGATCATCACTTTCATCCTGCTGGCGATCTATCGTATCGCGGCCAATTTCCCCGCCCCCGGCGTGGATGCGGCCGCGCTGGCGGCGTTCCGCGAGTCTGCGGCAGGGCAGGGTACCTTCCTCGGCTTCCTCGACCTGCTATCGGGCGGGACCGTCTCGAACTTCTCCCTGCTTTCGATGGGTGTGTATCCGTATATTACCGCCCAGATTATCATCCAATTGTTGGTCCCGATCATCCCCGCTTTGCAGCGCAGGATGGAAGAGGATCCGCGCGAAGGCCGCAAGTGGATGGAGAAATGGACGTATTACCTGGCTGTGCCCATGGCGGCGCTCTCAGCCGTCGGCCAGATCAATATCTTCAACTCGCTGGCGCAGGCCCAGATCGTAAACTTTGGCTTCACCGGCGAGCGGATCATCCCTTCGCTGGCCATCCTGCTTTCGATGACGGCCGGCACCATGTTTGCCATCTGGCTGGGCGAGTTGATTTCCGAGTATGGGATTCGCGGACAGGGACTCTCGCTGGTCATCTTTGCCGGTATCGTAGCGCAGATACCCTACAACATCTTTGCCCTGATCAGTTCGAATGACTGGGGATTGGTCATCTTCACCATTTTGATGATCGTTCTGACCATCTTCGCGATTGTCTTTGTCCAGCAGGGCCGCCGAAACGTGCCGGTGATGTATCCCGGACGCCGTATGGGTAATCGCATGTCCATGCCGGTCAAAGGCACTCTTCCCTTGATGGTCAACCTGGCTGGCATGATCCCGCTGATCTTTGCCAATGCGCTCCTGCAATTCCCTGTCATTCTCTCCTCATGGTTCTTGAGGTCCGAGACTCCGTGGGTTGCAAATCTTGCCCAGGGTATCCAGGATACATTCAATCTGAATTCGTGGGTTTACTGGGTGTTCTACTTTATCATGGTGGTTGGGTTTACATTTTTCTACACAGACGTGATGTTCTCCCAGCAGAATTACGGCGAGAACCTGAAGCGGATCGGCGCCCAGATTCCCGGCGTCAACCGTGGCGCGCCGACGCAGAAATACCTCACCCGCGTTCAGCGCCGCATCACCCTGCCGGGCGCGTTGTTTCTGGGCATTGTAGCCATCCTGCCGTTCTTCCTGAAACTGCTCTTCCCAGCGGCCTCTTCGGGAGCGGCGGGTCTGTTCCTGGTCTCCTCGTCCGGCCTGCTCATCGTCGTCGGCGTTGTCCGCGATACGTTCATGAACATCGAAGCCGAACTCAAACTCCACGGTTATCAGGATACCCTGCTGGTCAAGTAGAGGATTTCGCATGGCGACTTTCATCGTTCTTCTCGGACCTCCCGGCGTGGGTAAGGGTACCCAGGCCAAGATTCTCTCGGAGAAGACCGGCCTGGCGCACGTCTCCTCCGGCGACTTGTTCCGTGAGAACCTGAAAGCCCAGACCGACCTAGGCAAACTGGCACAGACGTACATGAACAAGGGCGAACTGGTCCCGGACGATGTGACCATTTCCATGATCCGCGAGCGCCTCGTCCGCCCGGACTGCAAAGCTGGCGCCGTTTTAGACGGTTTCCCGCGCACCACGGCGCAGGCCGAGGCCCTGGAGGTCATGCTCAAGGAGTTTCGCGGCCAGGTGGACGTCGTCCCTTACATCACCGCGGCCGAAGCGACCCTGGTGGAGCGCCTCTCCGGGCGCTGGACCTGCCGTGCAAACGGGCATGTATTCCACGAGAAGTTCAATCCGCCTGCCAAACCCGGCGTGTGCGACCTGGACGGCTCGGCGTTGTACCAGCGAGACGACGATAAAGCAGAAACGGTCAAGCGGCGCATTCAGGTCTACCTGGAGCAAACCTCGCCGCTGATCGCTCATTATCGCGAGCGCGGCAAACTGGTCGAGATAGACGGCGCCCAGCCGATCGAGCAGGTATCTTCCAGGCTGCTGGCTGTGGTAAAACATTAGCATGGATTGGGCGCGACAGATTCATTTGAAGTCTCCTGCCGAGATCGCCATCATGCGCGAGGCAGGGCGCATCAATGCGGCCGCCCTGGCGGCCACAAAGGCACTTTTAAAACCGGGTGTTTCCACTGCCGACCTCGACGCGGCTGCCGAGGAAGTGTTGCGGAAACACGGATGCTATTCGCCGTTCAAGGGATACGGGCGGCCGCCCTACCCGGCCTCCACCAATGTCAGCGTCAATCGTGAGTTGGTGCACGGCATTCCGAGCAAGAATCGGAAATTGCGGGAGGGCGATATCGTCTCTGTGGATTGCGGGACGGTGCTGGAAGGTTTCGTAGCCGACTCGGCCTACACGGCCGGGGTGGGCGAGATCTCTCCCAAAGCCGCGAAACTGCTCGAAGTCACGGAGGGCGCGCTGTGCGCCGCCATCGAAAAGATGCGCGTCGGCAACCGCACCGGTGACATCTCGGCGGCGATCCAGCAATACGTCGAAAGCCGCGGGTATCACGTCACGCGTGAGTACACCGGGCACGGCGTCGGGCGGCAGATGCACGAGGGCCCGCAGGTTCCCAATTATGGGAAACCCGGTACGGGTCAGCCTCTCCGCCCCGGTATGACCATCGCGCTCGAACCGATGGTGTTGATCGGGACGCATGCAACCCGCGTCCTTTCCGACCAGTGGACGGTCGTTTCTGCGGACGGGTCCTTGACGGCTCACTTCGAGCATACGGTAGCCGTCACCGAAGGAGACCCCTTAATCCTGACTGTCCTGTGACCCGCGCAGATGTATGAACTGCTGGACGGATATTTGAGGAAAATGTATAATTCAACCTTTGGCTGGCCGAATTGACGGCCGAACGAGTAAGGAGATTGTCTGCATGAAAGTATCACCCTCCATTCGCAAGCGCTGCGCCAAGTGCAGGATCGTGCGTCGCAAGGGCATCGTGTATGTCATCTGCGAAAATCCCAAGCACAAACAGCGGCAAGGATAGGATTCTATGGCACGCATCGAAGGTGTTGACCTGCCCCGCAACAAGCGAGTCGAAGTTGGCCTGACTTATCTTTACGGAATCGGGCCTACCCGCGCACGACAGATTCTGGCCGCAACCCGAGTCAACCCGGACACGCGCATCAAGGACCTGACCGAATCCGAGGTCGCGGCACTGCGCGAGTTCATCAGCAAGAACTACAAGGTCGAGGGCGACCTGCGCCGCGAGGTTCAGTTGAACATCAAACGGCTGGTCGAGATCGGCTCCTACCGCGGCCTGCGCCATCGCCGCAACCTGCCGGTGCGCGGCCAGCGCACGCGCACCAATTCACGCGTCCGCAAGGGACCGAAGAAGACCGTGGCCGGGCGCGGACGCCGCCGCGGCACCAAGAAATAGAAGGGATAGAAAAGTCTTATGGCTCAAAGTGTTCGTTCCACGCGACGTGCCGGTGGCGCAAAGAAGGGCAAGCGCGCCCTCTCCGCCGGTCAGGTGCATATTTTTGCATCCTTCAACAACACGATCGTGACGGTCACCGACACCTCCGGCAACACGGTTGCCTGGGGGAGCGCCGGCTCAGCCGGTTTCAAAGGTTCGCGCAAGAGCACGCCCTTCGCCGCCCGTTTGGCGGCCGAACAGGCTGTGAAGGCTGCCCAGGCGCTGGGCATCCAGGAAGTGGACCTGTTCGTCAAGGGTCCCGGCCCCGGACGCGAGAACGCCATCCGCGCCGTGCAGGCGTTGGGTATGAAGGTGCGCTCGATCTCCGACGTCACGCCGGTCCCGCACAACGGCTGCCGGCCCCCGAAGAAGCGCCGCGTGTAATTCAGGTATGAGGTAAGAAAAGATATGTCAAAGAATATTGGACCGGTATGCAAACTCTGCCGGCGCGAAGGCGAAAAACTCTATTTGAAGGGCGAGCGTTGCTTTACGCCGAAGTGTGCGTTCGAGAAGCGCTCGTTCGCTCCCGGCCAGCACGGCAAGACCGGAGGCCGCAGCGGGGGCGGCAGCCGCACCGGCCGCGAGTCCGACTTCAACCGCCAGCTGCGCGCCAAGCAGAAAGCCCGCCGCGTATACGGCATTCTCGAGCGGCAGTTCCGCCGCTATTATGAGACTTCGCTGACGCGCCGCGGCCTGACGGGCCTCAACCTTCTGCAGATTCTCGAGTCCCGCCTCGATAACGTGGTGTACCGCCTCGGTTTCGCATCCAGCCGCGCCCAGGCGCGCCTGCTGGTCACACACGGTCACTTTACGGTGAATGGCCGCCGCACGGATGTTCCCTCCATGATCCTGGGTGAGGGCGATGTGGTGGCCGTCCGCGAAGGTTCGCGCGGCCTGGCCTATTTCAAGGAACTGCCCGACCTTGCAGAGAAACGGGCATTCCCGGCCTGGCTGGGCCGCGACCTCAAGGGGCTGAGCGGCTCTGTGGACCGCCTGCCCGAGCGCGCCGAGATTGACGGCAGCCTGAACGAACAGTTGATCGTCGAATACTACTCGCGCCGCTAATTGGACTGGCTGGAGCTGGACGATTATATTTGTCCGGCGCCTGCCTGTTGAAGACAGGGAGAGGTGAACCGTGACGGGTATCACGAACATGGTCATGCCGAAAATCGAGCGCGAAGCGGAGGCTCGGAACTACGGCAAATTCGTCATCAGTCCGCTTGAAAGAGGGTATGGCGTTACTGTGGGTAACGCCCTGCGCCGCGTCCTGCTTTCCTCGCTGGACGGTGCGGCGGTCACCTCGGTGCGCATTGTGGACGTCCTGCACGAGTTCAGCGACATCCCCGGCGTGCGCGAGGACGTCATCCAGGTTATGCTTCAGGTCAAGCAGCTTCGTCTGAAATTGGACGGCGTGGATAATACCCGCATGCACCTGGAAGTGCGCGGCGAGGGCACGGTCACCGCCGCCGACATCATCACGCCGCCCGAGGTCGAAATCGTCAACCCCGATCTTTTCCTTTTCACGGTGGATAGCCCGAAAGCCAAACTGGATCTCGAGTTCACCGTCGAACGCGGCCGCGGCTACTCCCCGGCCAGCGAGCGCGGCGGGCACCTGCCCATCGGCGAACTGCCAGTGGATGCCATCTACAGCCCGGTCAAGCGCGTCAACTGGGAGGTCGGGCAGGCGCGCGTTGGCCAGAGCACGGCCTACGACAAACTGAGCCTTGAGATCTGGACCGACGGCACCATCTCGCCCGAACGCGCCCTCAGCAGCGCGGCGCGCATCCTGATCGATCATCTGCGCTACATCGCCGGCATCAGCGAAGAGACGCTGACCGTCGCCATCGAGAAGGAAGCCGGCGGAAGCCGCCTGACCAGCGAAGTGGCGGAGACGCCGGTCGAGGCCCTCGACCTTTCGGTGCGCGTCTTCAACTCTCTGAAACGCACCGGCATCACCACGGTTGGTGATGTGCTCGAACTGCTGGAGAAGGGCGAACAGGCCGTCATGTCCATTCGCAACTTCGGCGAAAAGAGCCTCGACGAACTGCGCGAGAAGATGCGTGAAAAGGGTTACCTGAAAGACGAAACGAAATCCGCGGAGTAATTTGAGATGCGACATCAAGTATCTGGTTATAAACTCGGCCGTACCAAGAGCGCGCGAATCGCTCTGCGCCGAACTCTTATCAAGCAATTCTTCACCCATGAGCGGATCCAGACGACGCGCGCCAAGGCTGCGGCCGTCCGCGGCGAGGCCGAACGCCTGATCACCATCGCGCGCAACAGCGCCGAAAAGGACGATGCGGCCAAGGTGCACGCCCGCAGGCTGGTCGCTTCCCGCCTCGGCGACAACCGCGTGGTTGCCCGCCTGTTCGACGAGATCGCCCCCCGCTTTTCGACCCGTCCCGGCGGCTACACCCGCATCATGAAACTCGGACCGCGTCAGGGCGACTCGGCTGAAATGGTGATGCTCGAACTCGTGGAAGAGTAAGCGTACGCGGCGACGGAAGTCGCTTAACATGGCACGTTACCAGTTGATTCTTGCCTACGACGGCACCGGCTTCCTCGGCAGCCAGCGTCAGGCCAAAGACCGGACGGTGCAGGCAGAGTTGGAAAAAGCCCTGCGCGCTCTCGGCTGGGCAGGACGATCCGTCCTGATGGCCGGGCGCACCGACAGCGGTGTCCATGCCAGCGGACAGGTCGCGGCTTTCGACTTCGAGTGGGCTCACGGTCCCGGCGAGCTGCTCGCCGCCCTGAATGCCGGTCTGCCGGCCGATATGGCCGTGCGCGCGGCCCGCGAAACGTCCCCCTCGTTTCATCCCCGCTTCGACGCGACCGCGCGGCGCTATCGCTACCGCCTGTTCTGCGACCCGGTTCGCGATCCCAATCGCGAGCGCTTCGCCTGGCGGGTGTGGCCTGAATTCGACGAGGCCGTCTTGTACGCGACAGCCCCATTGTTTCTCGGGCGGCACGATTTCGCGGCCTTTGGTTCGCCAACCAGCGCAAAGGGAGGCACGGTTCGCACGGTGACGCTCTCGGCGTGGAATCGGCTTGGGGATGAGTGGCAGTTCGATGTCCGGGCGGATGCGTTCCTGTATCGCATGGCGCGGAGACTGGTTTTCGTCCAGGTAGCCGCGGCGCAGGGACGGTTGTCCGTCCAGTCCATCGCTGATGCGTTGGAGAAACCCTCCAACCTGATGGCAGGGCTTGCTCCCGCCCATGGGTTGACGCTGGTCGAAGTGTCATACAAGGATCGAAATACAAAGTAAATTTTGCTGTAAGTGGAGAGACGATGTTCAAAACTTATTATCCCAAAGCGGACGAGATCGAACGCAAGTGGTTCGTAGTGGATGCCAGCGGGCAGAATCTGGGCCGCATGGCCACGGCCATTGCGCGTGTCCTGCTTGGCAAGCACAAGCCGACCTTCACGCCGGGTGTGGAGATGGGCGATTACGTGGTGGTGGTGAATGCCGGCAAGGTGACCGTGACCGGCACGAAGACCGCCAGCCGCCTGACGACCAAGACGTATTACCGCCACTCCGGTTATCCCGGCGGTTTGAAATCCATCTCACTGCGCGACCAGTTGAAGTCCCGCCCCGACCGCGTCATTCGCGCCGCGGTGTGGGGCATGTTGCCGCACAACCGCCGCGGCCGTTCGATCCTGAAGCGGCTGAAGATTTACGCCGAGGCCGAACATCCGCACACCATGCAGAATCCCCAGCCTCTGAAGTAGAAAGGAACGAGGAATCATGTCTGTTCAATATTTCGAGGGCGTTGGCCGCCGCAAGGAAAGCACCGCCCGCGTCCGTCTCATGAACGGCAGCGGTAAGTTCGTCGTCAACCAGAAAGAGGCGGCGGCTTATTTTTCGCGCCTCGGCGATCTGGCAAGCGTCCTTGCGCCGCTGGCCGTAGTCGGTCAGGACAGCAAAACCTACGATATTACGGTGACCGTCAACGGCGGCGGCGTGAGCGGCCAGACCGAGGCGGTACGTCTCGGTCTGGCACGCGCCCTGGTCAAGATGAACGCCGACTGGAACGCGGCCATGCGCAAAGCGGGTCTCCTGACGCGCGACGCGCGCATCAAGGAGCGCAAGAAGCCCGGCCTCAAGCGCGCCCGCAAAGCCCCGACCTACACCAAACGTTAAGTTCGACGTTTCGAATTCCACGTTAGAATGTAGACGTAATGCGTGACGCTGGTTTCGCATTACGTCTTGCATTTAACGGAGATTTTCATGGACTTTTCACTCGCCGCCCAGGCATTTTCCGCATTGCGCCTCGAACCGCCCCCGCGCCTGATTCTGCTCGAGGCGCGGACTCTTCAGCTCGCGCACGTGCCGCCCTATCCGCCCGATGTGCCGGCGCTGCTGACCGGCGTGGATTCGCCCGAACTGGCCGCGCAGGTCCGTGAGGTGTTGTTGACCGTATATCCGCGGGGGCATGAAGTGAGTCTGGTTGAGGGGCACAGATTGAAAGTTGAAAGCCTCGACGCGCTTCAACCTTCGACTTTCGACTTTCAACCTTCGACCTGCCTTTACATCCCCGCCTTGAGCGAGGGAACCGCATTCGAATCCTTTGCGGAAATCGTGGCTCACCTGCGCGCGCCGGACGGCTGTCCCTGGGACCGCGAGCAGACCCACGAGTCGTTGCGCAAGCATTTGCTCGAGGAAGCCTATGAGGCCATCTCCGCCATCGACTCGGGAGATTTTGCGTCTATGCGCGAAGAATTCGGAGACCTGCTTTTGCAGATTGTCTTACAGGCGCAGATCGCGCGAGAGGAGGGTCAATTCAATATCAATGATGTGATTCATGGAATTTACGCCAAAATTGTCCGCCGGCATCCGCACGTATTCGGCGATCTCGAAGTGGACGGTGTGGATGGGGTATTGGCCAACTGGGAGAAGTTGAAGGAAAAAGAAAGGAGGGAGAAGAAGGAAGAAAAGGGATTGCTGGATGGCGTACCTCTGGTCCTGCCGGCCCTCAGCCAGGCGCAGGAATATCAGGATCGCGCCGCCCGCGTCGGGTTCGACTGGCCGGAGATCGAGGGCGTGCTGGCGAAAATAGCGGAAGAGGTCGAGGAAGTCAAACGCGCGAATAGTGAGAAGGAACTGGCGGCAGAGATTGGAGACTTGCTGTTTGCCCTGGTCAACCTGGCGCGTTGGAAGAAAGTGGACGCCGAATCGGTCTTGCGCGAGACGAACGCGCGTTTCAAACGGCGCTTTGCCTATATCGAACAAGGCGCGAGAAAACAGGGACGTAACTTGAGCGAACTTTCTCTGGATGAAATGGAGTCCCTGTGGCAGGCGGCGAAGAGAACAGATAAATAGACTGCACTCAAGTTATGTTCCCTTGGATCAAGCCTACTCCATCAAAGGCGCAATTCTGCCGGATGGCTCGATTGGGAAGTAGGTTCGGTTTCCGGTCGACGGGATGGCGATTGCATTCATCATCCCGTTTTTATTTCGGCCCTAACTCGAACAAGTGAAGCGATTAATGGCATTGGAGAACATGGCCTGCGCGGTCGTTTCGTCGGGGGTGTAGGCTTTCCATGCGAAGACGCGGTCGCCGCAGACCCAGCCCGCCACGCCTCCGGACGGGAGCAAGGGAGAAGCCGTCGAAGTGATGGGGCTGTAGAGAACATTCATGTCGCGTATCAATTGAATGTCCAGTTTTTCGCCGCGCGTATCCAGTCCGTCCTCGAGGATCAGGTCAATCAGGAATTGAGGGTCGGCCGCGCCGGGGGCGTGCTGCCAGAGGACCTGGATGAATAGATTCGCGCTGTATGCCGCCAGAATTCCATCGTTGTATGTGCTGGGCTTCAATTGGCCGGTCTGAACTGCGGAGACATCGTAAAAAGCAATTTCAGGCGGATGCCCGATGCAAAAACTATATTCGCAGAACAAGCCGCCTGGGTCAATGCGCGTCGGCGCGGGGTAGGGAGTGAAGGTGGGATAGGGGGTCGCGGCGGGGATGGCGGCCACAGTCGCGGCGACGGCCTGCCGGACCGCAGCGTCGGGATCGGGCTTGGGGCCGCAGGCCGCGCTCGAAAGCAGAATCAGGCTGAAGGTCCAGAAAAGAAGCGAGGGGGATTTCATGCGGAGATTATACCGGAAAAGCAAAAGCCCCGTCCGTGAAGGGCGGGGCCTGTCGTCGGAATCCCGTGGGTTTAGTAGATGTCGTTCACGGTGTTGTATACGTTGAACTTGCCGGTGGGCGTGATCAGGTCCTTGATGCGGGTGATCTCTTCGAGGGTCTCGTCGTTATAGATCACGATCTCACCGGTCTGTCCGGGAACGTCGGCCGCGCCCCACAGGCTGATCCAGACCTCCGTGCCGTCCTTGTTGTATTCCATGTGGACGGCGCGGCCATAGTCGCCGATCTCCCAGCACTTGTAGGTTTTGGTTGGATCAGATTTTGCAATCACACAGATGGTGCGCGAGAGGGCCGGGTCGGAGTTCAGAACGAAGTCCACCCAGATCCATTTGCTCTTTGGATGGGTCTTGATGAACAGGCTGCCGGAGCCGGGCAGGGGCGTGATGCGCACGGGGGTCCAGGCGACGCCGGGATGCCCCTCTGGGTCGGTGCCGATGGAGAGCATGGCCGCCTCGCCCAAGTGGGGCGTGCTCCACACGGGTCCGTATTCGGGATCGATCCAGTTGGCGCCGCGGCCGGGATGCGGCACGGCGGGGGAATCGACCAGGGCTTCCAGGTCGCCTTCGAGCGCATCAATGACCGCGATCTTGTTGGATTGGTTGGCGGCCACGAGGAAGTAGCGTTTGGTGGAGTCCCAGCCGCCGTCGTGCAGGAAGCGTTCGGCCTCGATCATGGTGATGGTCGGGTTGCGCGGGTCGGCGTAGTTCACCAGCCAGACCTGGCCGGTCTCTTTGACGTTGACGATCCATTCGGGCTTGAAGTGCGAGGCGACGATGGAGGCCACGCGCGGTTCGGCGTGAAATTCTCCGGTGTCGTAGGTGTAACTGCGCGTGCTGACCACCTTGAACGGTTCGAGCGTCTGACCGTCGAGGATGACGAAGTGGGGCGGCCAGTAACAACCGACGATGGCGTATTTGTCCGTGAAGTCGCCCTCGGCGCCTTCGTATTTGCTGACCTCCACCGAGCGCGCATCGTAGCACAACTGGGCTTCGGCAACTTTTTCGGGGACTTCCATCCACAGGTCAACCAGCGCCAGTTTACCGTCGCGGCCGATGACGTAGGCGTAGCGCCCCGTCGCGGACATGCGGGTGATGTGCACCGCGTAGCCTGTGTCCACTTTGGCGACGATTTCGTAGGTGTCGCCGTCAATGATTGCCACCTGGCCGGCGTCGCGCAGGGTGACGACGAAATAGTTTTCCCAGTCGCGCGTCGTCTGCGGCGAAGTCGGGCGCTGGTCCGGCGGGACGATCAACTTCCATGAGGCCTGCATTTGTTCCAGCGACATTTCGGGCGGCGCGGGCGGTTCGTTTTGCAGGAAGCGCGCCATGATGTCGGTCTGCTCTTCCGTCATGAAGCCCTGCTTGCCCCAGTCCGGCATGCCGCGCGGCGTGCCGTTGAAGATGATCGAGGCGAGTGCCAGCGTACCTTTGGGCAGGGTGACGTCCGGGGTCAGCGCCGGGCCGGTGGCGCCTTTGCGCAGCGTGCCATGACAGCCCGCGCAGCGCTCGAAGAAGGTCTGCTTGGCCCAGGCGAATTCCTCCTCGGTCAGTTCGGGCGCGGCGCCGAGGGCCGCGGTGTCCGCCGTCTCTCCCTCGGCCAGTCGCGCGGCCGATTCGGGCAGGCCGCTCAGATAGTCCACGATGGCGGTCAGTTCGCTCTCGCTCAGGGTGTCCTTCAATGTGGACGGCATCAGCCCGGGCGGGCAGGGTCCGCTGGGGCAGGTTGGCGCGACGAAGATGTTGGGGTCAACGATACTCTCGCGGATGTATTCGTCCGCAGACTGTGCCGCACCGCTGTATTCACTACTTTGCACCTGTTCGGCGGCTGTCGTTGCGATTTCCGTGAGATCCGGGCCGATCGTGCCCGCGGCATTGGGAATGCCCGGGATGACGTGACAGGCGCTGCATCCGCCTTTCTGGAACGCAGCCAAAATCGCTTCGCTCCCGGACCCTTCGGCTGCCGCGGCGACGACAGAGGGGGACTCCGCCTCGGGCGTTTCCGCGTCACCCACGAGAAGGTAGCCCTTCATCCCCGCGTCCGCGTGGCCGGGGACGGTGTCCATGTAAACGTAACTGCCGCTCTTTTCGGGGGCGGTGAATGTCACAGACACGCTGTTTCCCTGCCCGCTGACGCGGCTGGTCTTAACGTCAAAGTCGGGGAAGAAAATGTCGTGTTCGGCACCTTCACCATTTATGAGGGTGAGAGTAATTTTTTCACCCGGTTCGGCTTTCAGGGAGGGATTCACAACCCCCTCGATGTCGCCGCCGACGCCGATGAAGACCAGCTTGCCGTCTTGCAGGCCGGTGGTCAGGACGTAGCCGCCTTCTTTGGCAGGCGTTTGCCCGCCGCAACTGCTTATAAACACGACGATAAGCAGGCTCGTGATAAGAATCTGGATGGGTGATTTCATTGCGTTCTCCTTGGTCGGCAAAATTAGTGCGATATATCACTAAAGGTACTCCAAATTGTGGAGTTTTTCTTTGCGCTGGAGCAAATAAAAAAAACACGCGGATGACCGCGTGCTTAAAACTTCGCCCCTCTACCGGGTTCATTGCCCTTTTCCCTCGGCCAACTCCATTAGCCCGTGCAGGTCTCGGATCACGACCCGCTCGCGACCTGCCTTCACTATTCCCTGACGTTCCCACTCGGATAGGG
>JBBIKC010000047.1:0-23256 GCA_037445635.1 Chloroflexota bacterium | reverse complement strand
CCGCCGAACTGCGCGCCCTCGGCAAAGCCCTCCAGCGCATCCTCATCGGCGATCCCCATCCCGATCTCTCGTCCCTGCCGAGGGAGTGGAGGGAGGCAATTGAAAGGCTGAGGGATGAAAGATGAAGGATGAAAAAATCTTCGCTTGTGCGAGCGCCTCGTTCCTGCCTGAAAAACTGCTTGCATGAGTCGTGATAAATGTCAGTGTGCATAAAGGAGGGAATGCGCTATGATTGGACAGGTTAATCCAATTTCAAAGTCTGTGGGAGGGCTTATGACCAAAATCGATTCTCTCGTGCAGGATTTCCTCGCACAAATGAGAATCGCCGTCGCGGGTGTCTCGGACAAGCGCGATCCCCCGGACAAAATGCCGAATCTCAGGCCCAGGTTCGTCATGACAGGTTGCGAACACCTTCGGAGTCCGTCACTGCGAGCGGAGCGCTTGCCCTGAGCCTGCCGAAGGGAAGCAGTTTCCACCCGCGAGGAGATTGCTTCGATGCCTTCGGCATCTCCCAATGACGGTATGAATATGGTGGATTGCAACAAAGCAATGAGAGGTCCTGTCTTGGATGTTGGACATCCCCTTACAACCAGCGTATGTTGACGAAACAGAAACATACGCGGTACAAACTGCCGCGGATCAAATTCCTGTGTCCTCTATTGTGATGGACGTTCCCAAAATCACATCCAGCCGGTTGCCTGCCGTAAGGGAATGGTTATTAAAAAATGACTTCGAGTCCATCCTGGATTTGGCAGGACGGCAGAAAAGAATCCTCAGCCTTTTAACAGCCCTGACTTACGATTCCGATCCCCGGGTGGCCGACCGTGCCGTAGAAGCCACCGGCCGCGCAGCCCGAAAAATCGCGCAACGGGACCCGGAGTTCGTACGCAATTACATCCTGCGCCTGTTCTGGCTGGTCAGTGACGAGTCGGGCGGGATATGCTGGCGCGCCCCCGAATTGATTGGGGCGATCATACATGCCTGTCCTCAATTCGCCCATTTCAATTCAATGCTGGTTTCATTGCTCGACTTGGAAGAGGAAGACGCCCCTCGTTTTCGGGACTCAACGCTGCGCGCCATCGAGATGATCCGCGAAACGCTGGGCGACAATGATGAGGGCTAATCCCCCTTTTATTTCATAAGGAGATTTCCATGGCTAAGATTGATTCTCTCGTGCAGGATTTCCTTGCGCAAAAGAAAATCGCCGTCGTCGGCGTGTCGGACAAGCGCGATACGGGCTGTAACCTGAACTACAAGAAGTTCAAGGACAACGGCTACCAGGTCTACGCGGTCAACCCGCGCATCTCCACCTATGACGGCGCGCCGTGCTACCCCGACCTGAAATCCATTCCCGAAAAACCCGAGGCGGTTTTCATCCTTGCCAGCCCCAAAGTGACCGAGTTGATCGTCCAGCAGTGCGTGGACCTGGGCATCAAGCACGTCTGGATGCACTGCATGTTGGGGACGAAGCCCGGTCTCGCCGCGGGCATGACCAGCGTTTCCCAAGCGGCAGTAGAACTGTGCCGTCAGAACGGGATCGCGGTCATCCCGGGCTCGTGCCCGAACCAGTTCCTGAAGCCGGACTTCGGTCACGGCATGATGCGGATGCTGTGGCGCGCGTTCGGCTTTCTTGGTGTAAACTAGGCACATGCCGAAGATCAAAGCCGTCAATCACGTTGCCGTCGTTGTCGAGGACATGGACGAAGCGCTCGCCTTCTGGCGCGACGCGCTGGGCATGGACCTGCACGAACTGCGCGACGTCCCCGCCGAAAAATCGCAGGTGGCGTTCCTGCCGCTTCCCGGCTCGGAAGTGGAACTGGTGAGGCCCACCACGGACGATTCGGGCATCGCAAAATACCTTGCCAAACGCGGCCCGGGCATGCACCACATCTGCCTCGAAGTGGACGACATCGAGGGGATGCTGGCGCAACTCAAGGCGAAGAAGATTCGTTTGATCAACGAGGCGCCGCGCACTGCCGCGGACGGGAGGAAGTATGCCTTCATCCATCCCGAGTCCGCGGGCGGGGTGCTGGTGGAACTGTATCAAATTTAAGTCATTGCGAGGAACTGCTCGCGCTGAGCGACCGCAGGGAGCGAAGTCGAAGCGCGGATAATGCCATCTTCCCAACATGAGGAGATTGCTTCGTCGCTCACCTGCATTTGCATGCAGGTGCAAGTGTCGCTCCTCGCAATGACATCTTGACATTAATGCCAAATATCGCCGTAATCGTGTTCACCCTTGAGTAACTTGCCTCTTGCAAACCGCTCGAGGGTGAACGGCGAAATATCCACGGTCGAAGCCTTTCCATCCAAAATCAGCTCGGACATGCACGCGCCGACGGCGGGCGAGATCTTGAATCCCGTGCCGCTGAATCCGCAGGCGAGATAAAAGCCCTCGGGTCCTGCCTGACCCAGAATGGCGCGCTGGTCGGGGGTCAGCGCATCGCGGCCGACGTGCGTGGATTGCAAAGACCCCGCGTCCATGCCGGGGATGCGGCGGCAGATTCGATCCACGGCGCGCTCGACGAAGTCCGCGGCGACGCGTTCGGTCGGCGCGTCGGGCGACTCGCCGAGGCGGTTGTTGTCCTCCAGCGCAACCAGAGTCAGGTTTCCCGTATCGGGACGGAAATAAAACGACAGCGCGCCGTCAATTACGGTGGGGTGAAACCCGATCTCGCGCGGGCGGCGGATGTGCATCACGTCGTGCGTCCACGTGGTGAGCGGGATGTCGAGGCCGACCATTTTTCCGATGGACGCGGCGCGCGTCCCTGCCGCGTTGACGATAATCGGGGCGGAGAAATCGCCCTTCGTCGTGGCCGCGCCCGCGGCTCGTCCGGACGCGAGGCGGATTCCCGTCACCTCGCATCCCTGCACCAGACGCGTCCCGCGTTCCCGCGCCGCGGCGACGAACGAATTGGTCGTCAGAACGGGATCGGCGTATCCCGATTCGGGTTCGTACGCGGCGAAGTCGAAATCGTCCGTGACGAACGAGGGCGCGAGGCGCTTCACATCCTGTGCGCTGACGATGAGACTCGGAATGCCGATGCGCTGGTGCATGGCGGCGTTGCCGCGCAGGAGGGACTCGCGGGCGCGCGGCTCGATCTGCAAAAAGCCCGTGCGCGTGAAGCCGCTCTCTCCGCCCACGCGCTCGCGCCAGTTGCGGAAGTAGGCGAACGAGGCCCACGCAAGCCGCGACTCGGCTTCGAGGTCGTAGTGCATCCGCACCAGTCCGCTGGAGCGGCCCGTTGCACCCGAAGCGACAACCTCGCGTTCGAGCAGAGTCACTTTCAATCCGCGTTCGGCGAGATGAAAGGCGATGCTTGCGCCCGCGCATCCCGCGCCGATGACGATGGCGTCACAGGTTTCGGTCATGGTTTGCCTGCCGTTTTTCTATCTCCATTGTTTCGGGCCTGGAACGCGCCGGGCGGTAAGCCGTGCAATGCCAGGTCACTCTGCGACTTCATTCTTCCCGATGACTTCCGCATACCACTCGCCGCTGTCTTTGACAGTGCGTTTCTGCGTGGCGTAATCCACGTGGACGATCCCAAATCGTTTGGTGTAGCCGTGCGCCCATTCGAAGTTGTCCAGCAGGGACCAGACGAAATAACCGCGCACGTCCACGCCGTCCTGCATGGCGAGACGCAACTGGATCAGGTGATTCTTGATGTAATCGAGGCGGCGCGGATCATGGACTTTTCCGTCCGCGCTGACTTCATCCCTGAAGGCCGCGCCGTTTTCGGTGATGTAGATGGGAGGCAGGCGATAGTCGTGATGGATTCTGTTGAGCAATCGGCGCAGGGCGGGCGCGCAAACCTCCCAGCCCATCTCGGTATATTCCGAGCCGGGGACGCGATCAATATGGCCGCTTGCGCTGACGACGTGCCGCGAATAGGAATTCAAGCCGAAGTAATCCAGTTTCTGGGAGGCCAGCGCAAAATCTCCGTCTTTGATGGCCGGCATGCTTTCACCGACCATTTCATAGGCGTTCGGGGGGTAGTGCGCCTTGAAGATGACATCGAGGAAGGTGGTTTCGCTCATTTGCCAGAAGCGATCCGCCGCGGCCGCATCTTCGGGTGAGTCGGCGGCGGGTTCCGCGTTCCACAAATTGAGGACAATGCCCACCTGTAAGTTTGGGTCCGTTGCGCGGATGGCCTGCACGGCGAGTCCGTGGGCGACCAGCAGATGATGCACGACCTGATAGGTTGCCTTCGGGTCCCGCAGGCCGGGGGCGTGCTGTCCCAGCATGTAACCATCGAATGCCACCACGCCCGGCTCGTTGAAGGTGGTCCAGTATTTCACGCGGTCACCGAGGCGCTTGACCATCAGCGCGGCGTAATCGGCGAAGGCGTGGGCTGTGTTTCTATTTTCCCAGCCGCCCTCGTCCTGGAGTGCCTGTGGCAGGTCCCAGTGGTAGAGGGTGAGGAAGGGCTCGATGTTCGCGGCGAGGAGCGCGTCCACCAACCTGTCGTAGAAGTCGAGGCCGCGCGGATTCACGGGGCCGCGTCCGTTTGGGAGGACGCGCGGCCACGAGGTCGAAAAACGATACGCTTTGAGTCCGAGGCGGCGCATGAGGGCGATGTCTTCTGGATAGCGATGGTAATGGTCGCAAGCCATGTCGCCTGTGTCGCTATTCGTCACGTTACCGGGCGTGTGGCTGAAGCGGTCCCAAATGGACTCGCCTTTGCCGTCCTCGTTCCACGCGCCCTCGATCTGGTAGGCGGCGGTGGCCGCGCCCCAGATGAATTCGGCTGGAAAGGTGTGGGTCATGTTGTTCCTTCGATAGCGAGATTCGATGTATGCTATCACAGTTGGGTTGGCGAAGGGAGAGGGTTCGTTGTACAATCTTGCGCATGACGACCATTTCTGAATCCCTGCTTGAGGTCCGCGAACACGACGCGCCCGACTACAAGCCGTTGATTGATTTCCAATCCTGGCGCGTGGCGCTAATGAATTACACGCCCGGCCTCGTGCCTGAGAAAATTGATCGGATGCAAAAGCACACCGAAACGGATGAAGTGTTCGTTCTGTTGGCGGGGCGATGTATCTTGTTTTTAGGCGAAGGCGATGACGCGGTGACGCAGGTCCACGCGGTGGATATGGAGCCGAACAAACTCTACAACGTCAAGCGCGGCGCGTGGCATTCGCATACGTTCAGCGAGGACGCGAAGGTGTTGATCGTGGAGAACCGCGATACGGTGGATGATAATTCCCCGTTTGTTGCTTTGAGTGCGGAACAGCAGAAGCAGGTGGTGGAGTTGACGAAGAATCTATGGGGATGAAAACCCCGAAGGATTATGCCTTCGCAAAAGACATGTCAATCGCGAAAGTTTGTAAGGCCAGCCACGGATGAAAAGGATAAAAGGGATGATGGAGTTTTCTATCGCTTTCATCTGTACCGTACATTTCAAGAAATCGGACGCGGAGAACGCGGATGAACACAGATTGACACGGATATTTTTGACTTTCTCCGCGTTTTCAGCGTAAATCGGTGCTCGTCCGCGTCCTATCCGGCTTTTGTACGGTAGCAAATCGCTTTCATCCCTTTTATCTGTGGTAAAGATTTTGGACGCGGTTGGAGACCGCGCCATGCTTTCAATTTCACGCCATCTACTTCGACAGGCTCATCACAAGCCTTCGAGATTGTTTCAGCATTTTCCACGGAACGAACATCGCCGCGCCGAGGAGCAGCAATCCAGCCCCAGTCACTGTCATCGCCGTGTTGAACGCGTCCGCATAATTCACCCCGCCCCAGGTATGAGTTGGGCCCATGGTGTATTGAATCGTCAACGTGAGCAAACCCAGCAGAATGGCCGCCGCGCCACCCGCGGGTTTATTGGATTTGGCGCTGCCCTTTGTGAAATCCACGCCCTGCCAGATGGCGGGGATGCGGAAGAGCAGGAAGATGACGAGGGTGAGGACAGTCGTGTACACCACCGCATCCACAGGCATGGATTTGCCGCGCAAGGCGCGCGAGACGTAGATGTGGATGAAGCCGACCACCACACCCGCGATCAGCACAATCAGCGCGTCGCGGTAGGCTTTATCTGCGCCTTTGATGAGCATGATCGTGGCGCGGATGCCCAGCACGCCGAGGGCGATGCCGATGACAACGAACAGGATGTACAGCCACTGGAACGGAGCCAGCGCGGCCATGCTGTCGTAGTTGGTGGGGGCAAGCGCCGCGCAGGTGGTGCCGACTCCGCCGAGCAGGGTGAATCCGCCCGTGAGCGCCATCAGCACGATGCCGATGAAACGGAGGAATTTTGCGAAGAAACTGTTTTGAGACATTGTGTACTCCTTATAGTAGAAACCAGGTTTCTTCGAGAAACCTGGTTTCTGGATTATCCAAACTTAAAGCCGATCACAAAACAAATCGTCATCAGCAGGAGCAAGCCAGGCAGGACGTTGAGGATGGTCTCTCTCGATACTATCGGCCTGCCCGCTTTGAGGAAGGAGAGCAGCAGGCCGCCCAGTCCGATCAACGCGCCGCCGACGCCGACGAGGGAGAAAAGCGGCTGAGTCCTTCCTTGAATGGAGAGGCTGATGGGGAGCAGAAAGATGGTCATGCCCGCGATGCCGTGGACGAGGGCGAGGACGATGGTGGGGATTTTGCCAGGGGCGGGGATCGAGCGGGTCAACGTTACGGCGAGGAAACCGACGATGGCGAGGACCAGGTACGAGGTCCTGAAGGAGGCGTGCTGCCAGACGAGGCCGAGCGACAGGGAGAGGGGAATGATTGTCGAGACGATGACGACAGCGGGCGAGTCCAGCACGTCGAATCCCCAAATGATGAGGAGAATCCCCGCCACGAGCAGGACGCCGAACGCGATGGTGTAGGCGATGATGGGGAGCGCGTCGAAGCCGTCAATGCCGACCGCGACCTGGTAGGCGGCGAGGATGCCAGTGACGAGGAGCAGGACGCGGTGGAGGGGAGTCATTTTCATGGGCAGGTTTTTCCAGTACCGCAAAATTCATTTTGCGAGCAAGATAAATCTTGCGGTACTAAATTACTTCGATCACGACAAGGATCATCGCGGCCAGCATGTAGATGGACGCGTATTTAAAGAGGCCAAAGTTGACGCGCTCGGAGGGTTTGAAGGTGATGGCGACGGCGAGCATGAGCAGGCCAGCCGAGAGAACGCCGAGCAATCGCAGGAAACCCCACGCCATGCCGATGCCGATTCCCGCGATAATCATGGAGGCGGCGGCCAGCACGGACGAGATCGCGATGGTGGCGCGGGTGAAGCCGAGTCCGTAGGTGGAGGGGAAGGTGGGGACGCAGGCGGCGGCGTAATCTTTGGCGAACTTCATGCTGAAGGTGAGCGTGTGAGTGGGGATCCAGAAGAGGATGCCGAGGGCGAGGGTGATGCCGATCCAGTCCACGTAGCCGAGACCGAGCGCGCGTCCCGCCAGGATGGGCATGGCGCCCGAGATGCCGCCCCAGACGATGCTCCACGCGGTGCGGCGTTTGAGCCAGATGGAGTAAACCACCACATCGAAGAAGAGTCCCGCAAAGACGATGAGACCGTAGAGCGCGTCCATCGCCACCGCCCAGCCGACGCCGATGACCGAGAGAATCAGCCCGACGCGCAGGACTTCATTTTCGCTCACTAATCCCGACGATGTGGCGCGCTTTTGGGTGCGTCCCATTTTCGCGTCAATGTCGCGATCCCACCACATGTTCAGCACGGTGCTCCCCGCGATGGCAAGGAAGAGACTTCCCGCCACACCGAGGATCGTCCCCATGTTGAAGATGGGACAGCGCGCGCTCATGTAGCCAGCCAAGCCTGTGGCGAGGAGCAAGCCCGTTTGCAGTGGCTTGGTGAGCGACCAATAGAGGCTGATTTTGGATTTGCGATTCTCGATTGATGATTGGGCGGCGGTGGTCATGGGAACTCCTAAAGCGATATTCGATATTCGATATTCGATATTCGAGATTCGATACTCGATGGGTGGCTATTTTAACCGAATATCGAATCTCGATGAACGAATATCGTTACCTCACGCAGCGAAACCCCACCCCAGGGCTGAAATACATCGGCGGGGCGGAGTTGCGGACCCAGATGCGCAAGTCCATGTCGTAGGTGTCTTTCGAGCCGCCTTTCATGAAGCGGTCGCTGAAGCCTTCCATCACGTCGCCGACCCATTGCCAGACGTTGCCCGCCATGTCGTACAGTCCGTATGGGGATTTCGAGTCGAGCGTGACGTAATCGCCATACGTGCTTCCATTATAGTAACCGACGGGAGTGGTGCGCGAGCCGAAGGTTTTCATGTCCTCAAACGGGTCGCGGCTGGAATAGAAGTTGGCGTTGTTCCTTGCGATCTCCCAACCCCACGGGAAGGGACGCGCGTCCGTGCCGCGCGCGGCTTTCTCCCATTCCGCTTCGCTGGGCAGACGCCAGCCGTAGTATTGACAGTAGCCCCACGCGCCGAACCAGGTGACCATCGTCATTGGATGGTTCTCGTATCCTTCTTGGACCGTGAAGCGGGTCCCGTCGAATTTGACTCTCTGCGACGGGTCGGCGAGAGGAATGTACTGCCAGTCGCCTGCCTTGATTTCGAGTTCGTGCTTCACACCGCGGAATTCGTCGCCAGGGTAATAACCGAGGACGGAGTCGCCTTCGACTTTGAGCGTGCCGTCCGCGACGGCGGCGTTGAGGTAGTCCGCGTATTGTTGGGCGGTGACATCCGTCACCATAATCTCGTAGGCGTCAGTGGATTCCACGTCTTCGTGTTGGCTGAAGTAAAACTCACCCGCGGGGACTTGCGCCCAGGCGGTCGGGTCAATGCCCGTGTCGAAGGCGGGGATCGGAGCGTTCAAATCTACGGGGGCGCACGAGGCGAGGAGGAGCGCGACAAGCAGAACAAGGAAAATGGGACGCGGATTAACGCGGAGGACGCGGATTTTTAAATTCTTTTTTCCGCGTTCATCCGCGCTCGTCCGCGTCCGATTAAGTATGCGTTTCATTTCGCCACCTCCTGCGCGAGTTCGTGAGCCGCTTCTTCCGTCCAGCGTCCTTTCGGTTTGAAGAGGTCAATCAAGCGCCAGACCATCACGACCGCCAGCAGGACGAGCAACATGCCGAGACCAAAGTCAATCATGTACATGAGCATATTCACGAGCGGTTGTTGCGTCGCTTCGTCAATGAAGAGGCGTTTCATCTCGAAGACCGTCACCGCGCCGAGGGCGAGGTCGGAGAGGAAGAGGATGCTCCAGCCGTAGAGTTGGCGGACTTTGCCTTTGAGGCCGATCATGTCGCCGTAGTACATCAGGATGATGGTGGCAATGATGGCCGAGAGCGCGTGCCAGTGACCCGTGAGTTCGATGCGTTCTTCGCGGGCAGGCCACATGCGGAAAATTTCGTCGAGGCGGATCGCCATGAAGATGCCGATGCCGCTGGTGGTGAAGTTCATAAAGAGCATTTGCCAGGTGGGTCCAAACTTGAGCGGATCGCTGACCATCGCGCCGAGTTTTTGCAGGAAGGTCGGTTTGGCAATGTGCGCCGTGCCTTCCTTCGCGAATTTGCCCCAACTCCAGATGAGCAGGAAGAGCGCCGCCAGCATGGACGGGGTCGCGCCGACGTAGATGATCATGTGCGCCACGGGTTCAAGCGGAGTGACCACGCCCCACACGCCGAGATTGAGGACGATACAGCCGAGAATCATCAACGGCATGGCGGCTTTGTGCCACGCGCCTTTGAAGTCGAGCCAGCGCCCGATGATGAGCGTGATCATGATGGCGATCAAAGCCAGCATGATGTGTAAGTGACCGATGACCGAATACTCGAAAGTGGTTTTATGCGGCAGGCGGATGATGTTCTCGGCGAGGAAGGTCTCGAAGCCGTGACCATAGAACGATCCAGGAACCGCGCCGAAGAGGGCAGAGATGACCGTGGTGACGGCGGTGGTGAAGAAAGCGGTGCGCTCCAGGTCAACGCCTTTGCGAGTGCGAGCATAAGTCGTGTCGGTGATGTAATACTCTGGATTCCACGGCCAGAGCGCGACACACAGCAGAACGCCCGCAAAGAAGATCAACGAGAGACCTGTGATGTACAGTCCGTGGAACGCCCAGTTGTGACCGAAATACGCGAAGCCCATGCCGAAGACCATCGTCAAAATGTAGCCTACGGTGATGAGCAGGCGCACCGACATCTTGAAGAATTCCTTCATCTTCAAGAGTCCCGTCACCATGTAGGTTTCGATGGCGATGACAGCCATGGCGATGGAGTGATACAGGATGATGATGCGCCCCTCGCGCTCGGACTGCACAATGTCCATGCCGAGGGCTTTGATCACGATCTCGCGTACGCCCATCTCCGCCATGGGACCCGATAACATGCCCCATACGGCGGTCACCATGGCAATCATGGCAATCGCCACAAGGATGAGTCCCTTGGTGGAGTTGAAGAGGTAGTTGAAACGGGTTTTGATAAATTGCATTATGGATGCCTCCTGTTTCGACCATGGACGATGGACCATTGACCATGGTCTATCGTCCATCGTCTATCGTCACATTATCCTTTCTTTGCAAACCCCAGCGCAAACGCGCCTGTCATCAGGAACAGGAGCGGGGTGAGGATGAGCATGACGAATTCAGGGCTGAAGAACAGCAATTGTTTTCCGACGGAGATGAACGCCAGTGCAATGCCGCCCAGCCCGATCAGCAGGCCGCCGATGCCGACCCAGAAGAATCCCTTCGGCGCGCCCTTCGCAAAGAACGGGCCGAGGAAGATGACCAGTCCCGCCACGCCGTGGAAGAGCGGCACAGCAATCTTCTTCAGCGCGTCCATCCCGCCGATGCTGGTGACGGCAATAGCGAGGAAGCCAATGGCCGCGAACCACTTGAAGTATTTCTTCCAGGAAGGGAAGTATTCTTCTGCCAGCCCCATCGAAATACCCAGCGGGATCAGGCTCGCCACGGTCAACACGTAGGGCGAGGCGAGGATGCCGAGACCGAGGAAGATCAGCAGCAGCCCCGAAACTAAAAGCACTGCAAAACCCATCAGGTAGTACAGGTTGTGGAGCGCTTTGTTCAGACCGTAACGCTTCCAGAAGTACCAGCACAGGTACGCGGCCAGCAGGCCAGTGAGCAGAAGGAACAGGTTGTCAAGCGTGAACATTTTGCATTCTCCTTTTGTGAGATTTGAAAATGACAACACGGACGGAGACCGCTCGTTGTGTGAATTATGGCACAAATGACCGTCAAATTTCTGTGACATAAATCACACTTCCGCTTCACACCTGATCCTTCGACCCTTCGACTTTGCTCAGGGCGACGCTTCGCCTCAGGACAAGCCTTGGGGCGGGTGCGCCGTTTTCGGGCATTTTCCACGCCCAAACCAGTACCGCAAAATTTATTTTGCCCCTTAAGGCGCGAGACGAATATTGTGGTACCGCCTCCCGCCGTTTCAAGCCGCCGCGTTCCACGCCTCCAGCATCCTCCGTGTGGACGGGAGCGCGAGGTAGATCAGCAACCCCGTCCCGAAAAGAGGCGCGGGCAGGAACATCGAGAAGCGATGCACCTCCACCAGCGCGTTATGCAGTCCCAGCGGGTAGCCCGCCAGCATGGACATCGTCCCCGCGAAGATGCCGAGCGGAATCGCCCACGATTTTTTCCTCAACACAGCAAAGATGAAAATCGCCCACGCCGCCGCGCCCCACCAACTGACCTGCTGACTCATCACATACATCCCGTTCCAGAACGGATCATCGTGCGAGGTGGTGTACTTGGCAATCGGCGCGACCCCGTCAATGAAGGTCAGCACATAGGCGAGACCTGCGATAAAGGTCAGGGTGATGATGCGCTTCTCCACCCCGCCGATAATCAACATGCCGAACCACAGAATGAGCGCGATCCCGAAAACCGAGAGAGTCGGCGCGGGCAGATGGCTATCCATCGCAGGGATGGCGGGGAAGAATCCCGCGAGCAGTTGAATGGTCGCGGCTATCGCGCCACAGAACCACGCCCATTTCTCCTTGTGGAGGAAGCCGTATAAAGCCGCCGCCCAGACCGCTGTCGTGGCTGTGCCGAACCAGCCCAATACCGCGTACGTGATGCGGACGGAGGTCGCCTCGTCCAGCCGACCATCGGCAGTCTTCGACGCGATCAGCAGGTTGTACTGACTCGCGATTAAGTAGAACGCCAGCAGTCCCGTCACGATGCCGAGGACGGCCAGCGCGGCTCCGAGTTTGTGATTGTTTTTCATTGTGTGTGTCCTTTTTGAATTTGGGTCTCTGCGTGTCTATTGTTTTTCTTTACAGCAGCACTCTTCCTCATGGATCAACGCATCCTTGAACTTCGGATGGAGCAACACAAAGAACAGCCCGATGATCATCGGCAGGCCGTACGAATAATCCCACGCGGTGGATTTTGCAATGACCAAGCGGATGATCTGCATGGGGACATCAATCGCCACCAGCGAAGTGACCGAGATTAGCGCCAGCCACCAACCCGAATGTTTGCGCTCCGCCATTTTGTAGATGGCGATGAACAGCAGGATGACGCAGATCCACTGAATCGGTTGCGACCATCCAAGCACCCACCAGCCGAGACCATCGTACATCGGTTTATCGGGACGGGTGAGTAGTGTCCGCAGGTTGCCGATGCCCGTGATGAACGCGTGGGTGGACAGCATCCCCGCGAAGGTCAGCGCGAGGAACTGTCCCCACTTCAGCCACTTGTCCACGTTGCGGAGCAGGATGAGGGACCAGAATAAGGTCAACCCCACGAACGAGACGATCATCGGAATGGGGAAGCCGTCCACAAAGGAGACGTAGGGCATGAACATGAACATCCCGCCTGCGGAGGGAAAGGCCGAGGCGAGCAGCGCGGCGGGGAAGGTCCACTCCTCTCCTCGGTAGAGGGGAAGCGCAAGCAGGATCAGCGCGATGCCGCCGATGAAGATCAGTCCGCGATAGAACGGGAAGGCGTACGAGAAGAGCAGAATCCCGCTGGCGTAGGCGGGCTTCTCCGCCGAAACCTTGATGAGTTCGACGAGGACGCGCTCCAGCGAAGTCTGAATCAAAAACGGCGCGACCGCGGTCATGAACAGTCCGACCGCGACGGCAAGGATGGAAAGGATTGTGCGTTTGCTTTGGGAGGTCTCTTTCATGGCATTCTCCTTTTTGTACTGCAAAATTCATTTTGCGTTTTCTTGCGTGAAATATATCACGAATAAAGTTGGGAAATCTTTGCCTTAACGCAAATCCGAGACCCGTCTGCTCGGAACAGGGTCTCGGATTGCAAAGGAGAATGCGTTCTGCCAGGTACGGCGACATGATGAAGTTTTACAAATTAACACCGTAACCGCGCGCAGTTGGCGTTCTCTAACGCCGACGGGCGCGTAAGAGAACGCGCCCTGCGCAAACATTACGGCAATATTTTGTTAAAGACCATTATGTTGCCTGCCTGGGCAAGATAAATCTCCCTGGCGTTGCCCGCCAGGGCAAGTGTGCGATACTCAGTTTACTTCTCTCCCAACACGCGTTTCTTGAAGAACGGGATGATGAGGATGACGACCAAGCCCAGCGAGAGCATGGCGCCGCGCAGCCATTCCTGTCCCGAAGCGACGTTCATGCGATCCACGAAGGTCAGGAAGGCCGCGACGAAGGTGACGATGCCGACCATCATGCCCGCGTACCATCCGCTTTCCTTGCGCGCCGCCAGCAGGTAGATGGCGACGATGAAGAGCGCCACTGCCGCGTACATCACGTAGCCGCCGAGGAACAATTCGGGGTTGCTGTATTCGGTCTCGAAGAAGGGCAGGCTGGGGTTGTGCATGAAGTGACGGACGCCATGCTGCGCGTTCATAAAGACCATGCCGCCGACAACGCCCAGCGCGGTGAAGACGACCACCTGCGCGGCCTTCGTTTTCCAGTCTGCTTTTTCGGTGAGCAGGGTGATGAAGTACCCCGCGAGGCCGATGAGCATGATCGGCAAGGCGGGAGGCATGCCCGCTTCGGGGTTGGTCGTGCCGTTGGGGCCTCCAAGCACCAGAACCATATGCGGGATGACGAAGGTCATGCCGCCGATGGAGGGGATCGCCATCAGCGCGAGGGCGAGCGGCCGCGCCCATTTTTTGTCGGCGTAGATGTCTTTGGCGATCAACACCAGCAGCGCGCCCGCGAACACGAACAGCGCCATCCAGACGTGGAAGGTGGCGGAAAGAATCTTGACGGGCGTGTCCCAAACGCCGTCGGGGTCGGCGGGCTGGAAGACTTCCACCAGCCGATGCAGGGCGAGATTCAACTGGTCAACTGTGATGAACGGCGTCGAGAACATCAGGAAGACGCCGACCAGCGCGGCCACGATTGCCACGACGATTCGTCCTGTTTTGGTGGTTTCGTTTGTCATGTTTTTTCTCCTCAAGGTGAAAATGAATTGACCTGCTTTGCAGGATGATTTACACTGTGGGAAAAATATCACAAAGACGCGTTGGCGTCTTTGACATTTTATAAATTGGAGTCAATGCGGTACACGGATGACACGGACGCTTCGCACACGGATTTTTTTAATTGCCTGACGCAGTACCGCACACTTGCCCTGGCGGGCAGCGCCAGGGAGATTTATCTTGTGTCGGCGGATAACAGAATGTTGCAGTACAAGTAAACAGCATAAGAAAACCGCGTTCATCCGCGTAATCCGTGAAATCCGTGTCCAAAAGGTTTAACAACATGCAAACCGCCCTCGATTGCCTCTCCCGCGCGCCAGTGTTCGAAAAACTATCCGACGCCGACCGCGCCGAGTTGGTGGCGCGCGCCAGCCGCAAAGTCCAGGAAAGAGGCGATGTCATTTGCTGGCAGGGCGAGCCGTGGCCGAACGTCGCATACATCGCCTCGGGGCAGGCCGAGTGGGTCATGCTTTCGCCCGAAGGCAAGCGCCAGGTGGTGTTCAAACTGGGCGCGTGCGATGTGGTGTGGGGACATTCGATTTTCGACGACCAGCCCATGCCCGCCTCGCTCGAAGTGACGCAGCGCACAGAACTTTTGCTCTGGCCGCGCGAGATCGTCGTGCCCATCGTCTCGCGTCATCCCGAAGCCGTGTGGGAGACGGGGCGCGTGCTGGTCAATTACATGCGGCACGTGCGCGAGGTGGTGTACGGATTCGCGTTCCATCCCGTCGCGGGACGACTCGCCCGTTTGCTTTTGACTCACTACCAACACATTGAAGGCGACTCCGCGCCGCGCGACCTGACCCTCGACCAGATGGCCGACACGGTCGGGACAACCCGCGAGCTGGTCAGCCGCACCCTGCGCCGCTTCGCCGACGAGGGACTGATCCGCGTCAACCGCGTGGAGTTGACCTTTTTGGATCGCGAGAAACTCGAATCGCTGGCAGGAGGCAGTGAACAATGAACGAACTTGCAACCCTCCTTAAAACGAATCCCGTCTTCTCCTTTCTTGCCGAGAGCGATCTTGAATTGATGGCGCGGCAGGCAGCGACGCGCCGTTACGATAAAAACGAATCCGTGATCCTCTATGGCGAAGTCTGGCCGTATCTATTTTTGGTAGGCGAGGGGAGCGTGAACGCGGTCAAAGAATCGGGCGAGGGGCGTAGTTTGATCGTCACCACCTTTTCGGCGGGAGATATTTTCTGGGGCTTGGCCTTCTTTCAGGATGACGCGCCGATGCCTGTCACGCTGGCGGCGCGGGAGGCGAGTCAACTGCATTTATGGTCGCGTGATACGATGACTCCCATCTTCGAGCGCAACGGACGCGTGGGCTGGGAGTTGTGCCGTCTCATGGCGGGACGGATGCAGCGCGCCAGCGCGATCCTGGAGGAGATGGCTTTTCATCCCGTGGCGGGACGTCTCGCGCGCCTCCTGCTCGAAAATTTCGAACAGGCGGGAGACGCGGCCATCTCGCGTCATCTCACCCTCGACGAGATGGCCGCGCGCATTGGCTCCACGCGCGAGATGGTCTGCCGCGTGCTCTACAGTTTTTCCGACAAGAACCTGATCGAAGTGACGCGCACCGAATTCGTGTTGACCGACCGCGAGGGGCTGTCTCATCTGGTGGAACGCGCTTGAATCAACGGCAGGTCGCGGCGCAGCAGGTCTTCTGTCGTTTCCCGCCTGATGACTAATTTTGCATTCCCCTCTTCCAACCACAGCACGGCAGGCCGCCGCGCGCCATTGTAATTCGACGACATGCTCAGGTGATACGCGCCCGAAACGGGAATTGCGATCAATTCCCCAACCTCGACTTTGGGCATGGGTAAGTCCTCAATGACAACATCCCCCGACTCGCAGTATGGTCCCGCAATGGAGATCCTCTCGCCTCTTTCTCTGCCGACGCCTGATACCGGCAAACAGGAATAGCGCGCTCCGTAGAGCGCGAAGCGCGGATTGTCCGCCATGCCGCCGTCGGTCAACAGCCATGTTCGATTCCCGCGTCGTTTCACTGCGCCGACGCGATAGATTGCCACACCCGCCCGCGCCACAAGGCTCCGCCCCGGCTCCAGATGCAAATGCGGCAGGTTAAGACCGCGTGCCTGACAACTTTCGATCACGGCTTCCGCTATGCCGCGCACATAACTCTCGATGGGCGGATGCGGCAACTCATCTTCATGATACGCCGCGCCCCAACCGCCGCCGGGACAGAAATGCCATTCGTCTTTGAAACCGATCTCTTTCGCGAGGTCGAGCGCCATGTCAATGGCGGGGATCAGCGGCTGCGGGTCGCGGAAGTTCGAACCTTGGTGGAAGTGAATTCCTGTAAGAGGCAAATTTGCCGATTTGCACATTTGCGCGGCTTGCAATATTTCCTCGCGCGTCATCCCAAACTTACTGTCGTGCTGGCCCGTCTGTGTGTGGGCGTGGTGTGTATGCACCGCAACGCCGGGTAAAAGGCGAAGCCAGATTTGGAGTGCAGGAGCTTGCTCCTGCCGTTCCAACAGCAAGCTGTTGGACTCCAGATTCTTCAATTCCGTTAAATTATCAACAACAATCGTCCCTGCGTTTCGCAGCGCCGATTTCAAGTCGGCGGAGGATTTATTGACCCCATGAACCAGTATGTTCTCGCGCTTTACGCCGCCCGCGATTGCGATTGCAATCTCACCCTCGCCTGTGCAATCCACGAAGAGATTGTGGTGTCGCGTCCATTCGGCGATGGCTTCACAGAGGAAGGCTTTTCCAGCGTAGGTGATTTGAGAAGGGGCGGGGTAGTGCGCGGACAACGCGTCCGTGTAGGCTTTGACGGAAGCATCCAGGGTGGCGCGGTCGTAAATGTATAACGGAGTCAGGTGCCGGTCCGCGAGAGAGGCGAGGCTGTATCCCGCGACGGTCAGGGAATCGTTTTCGATTGTCGTCGTGATGGGGAAAAGAGGCAGGCGGTCCACTATCGGTCACCGAAGAAAAGATTCCACCATTTCTGCCAGTTGGGTAGCGGAGTGGGCGCCGCCGTGGGCGTGGATGAAATCGCCGGGGCGCTGCCCGGGTTGCCCACCGGCACGACGGGAATATCGCCGTCCTGGATCGAATGGCCGTCGCCGCGCGCATAATCCTCCGCGGCCGAATCCGAACCCGCATAGGCGACCTGGGTCTGCAGGGCAATCTGCGTCTGCACCGCCTGGGTGGCTTGGGCGCTTTTTTTGCCTTTTTGTTCGTTGAGGCGGCTCAACCCGTCCAGCCGATTATTGAAATCAATCACCAGCAGGACGAGTACGCCGACGCCAATGAGCGTCCCCACCCGCCGCCAGTTGATTTTGAACGGTAAACGCATGGACGTATCTTACCTTGTCTGAACGGGATTGACAAGAAGTGTGGTACAATCTGCCGCCGAGCGTCGTACCCTTCGCTCTAGGCCGTCGCAACATGACGGCCGAAATGCCGTGATGTTTGCGGCATATCCTCGAACTACCAGAAAGGGCTTGAAGATCATGAAAGTATTGCTCATCAAGGACGTTTACAAACTGGGCCGCGCGGGCGACGTCAAAAAGGTTGCCGACGGCTACGGCCGCAACTTCCTCATCCCGCAGGGGCTGGCCGTGCTGGCGACTGCCGGCGCCCTCAAACAAGCCGATAGAATCCGCACCCAGGCCGAGGTGCGCCGCGCGGCGTTGAACGAAGAACTCAGGGATCTCGCCGAGCATGTCAACGGCGTTACCCTCGAATTCACGGCCAGGGCCGGCGAGACGGGGAAACTGTACGGCTCGATTACCGCGCAGGATGTGGCCGCGGCCATCATGGAAAAGACCCGTTACGAGGTCAAGCGCCAGCAGATCGACATGCAGCCGATCCGCGAACTGGGCGAATTCACTGCCCACGTGCGCCTGACGATGGATCTGGTTCCCGAGATCAAGATCATCGTACACGGCGAGGTCGAGGCCGCTGAGGAGGAACCGAAACCGAAAAGCAAGGGAAAGGGCAGGAAGCCCAAAGCCGAGGCGGCCGAACCTGTTGCGGAAGCGGCGGCTCCTGAAGGCGGCGAGACAGAAACGCCCGCCGAAAGTTAATTCCGATGACACCCATCAACAGGGGCACGCGCTGTGCCCCTGTGTGCGTTGATGTGATACACTTTCCACATGCCCGATTCGATTGGCAGCAGACTCAAACAAACGCGCGAGGCGCGCAGCCTCACGCTTGATAAGGCGGCCGAAGCCACCCGTATCCGCCGCCACTACCTGCAGGCGCTGGAAAACGACGATTATTCCATCATGTCCTCCGCCGCGCAGGGGCGCGGTTTTCTGCGCATTTATGCGGACTATCTCGGACTGAATCTCGATCAACTGACGGCCGGCCTGCGCGCCGAGGCGGCCACAACGCCTCCCGCATCGGACACCCCCGCGCCGGTTCCTCCGGCCGAGGCACCGCCGCGTCCCGCGGCCGAACCGTCCCCGGCTGAGCCGGCCTCCATATTGGAGGGAACACCGTTGGCGGCCGCGCCGGCCCCTGAGACGGAACCGGTTTTAAGTCCGGAGGCAGAAGCGGCCGCTCTGCCGCTCCGCGCGCCGCGCCGGGCGGGGAAGTCTCCGGCGGCCAGGCCGGGGAAATCGGCGCGCGGCGGGAAATCCGCCTCGAAGAAGAAACCCGCCGGCAAATCCAAACCGGCCGCGAAGAAAAAATCCCCGGTAAAAAAAAACTCGAGGCCGAGCCGCCGCTCGAAGAGCTGACCCTTCCGCCGGCGCTCAAGCGTTTTAGCGAGGTTTTTGCCGAGCCTCTCGAACCGCCGGTTGAGCCGCCGCTTGTGGCCAAGCCTGAATCCCCTGTAATCGAAACAATCGAAGAGACCTCCGAAGCGCCCGCCGCGGAGAAGCCCGCGCGCCTCTCGTTGTGGTCGCGCCTGCGCGCTGCGTTCTTCGTGAAACGCGTGCCGGCCGAAGCGGCGCCGGTGGATGTCCCCGCCGAACAGCCTGTGCCTGAGCCGGAGGCCGGGCCGGCAGCCGCGCTCCGTTCCTCCGGTGAAATCTTTTCGGAGGCCGGAGGGCAGTTGCGCCGGCGCCGCGAACTGCTGGGGCTGGCGTACGAGGAGATCGAGCGCCACATTCACATCGGCAGGCATTATTTGAAGGCGCTGGAGGCCGGAGACTTTGCCGGCCTGCCCTCGCCGGTGCAGACGCGCGGCATGTTAAGCAATTACGCTGCGTTCCTCGACCTCGATGTTGACGCCATCCTCCTGAAATTCGCCGACGCCCTGCAGGCCCGTCACCGCGAAATGCATCCGCTTCCGCCCGGGGCGCGCGGCAGGGTTCCGCCCGCCGCCCCGCGCGCCCTGCCGCCCCTGCGCGGATTCATCGCTGGCGACCTGGTCTTTGGGATCGGCGTGATCGTGCTTGTGGTTGCGTTCTCCCTGTGGGGCGTGGCGCGCGTATGGGAAGCGCGTGCACGGGTGCAGGCCGAACCGACCGCCCCGTCCATTTCCGATGTGCTGCTGGCTTCGCCGGTTGCCACCGAACAGGTGGTTGTCGCCACCTCCGGGCTGCTGGATCTGGCCGGCGCGACCGAGACGCCCAATCCAGCCGGGACTCCGGCGGGTTTGCCCACCCTGCCCGAAGGGATCAATGTGCAGGTCAACATTGTCGCGGTGGAACGCACCTATCTGCGCGTGATCGTGGACGGCGAAGTGGCTTTCGACGGGCGCCTCCTGCCGGGCGCGGCCTACCCGTTCGAGGCCGGGACGTATATCGAAATCCTGGTCGGCAACGCGGCGGCGGTGCGCGTCACTTATAATCAGCGCGACCTGGGCCTGTTGGGCAGTTACGGCGAGGTTGTGAATCGGATTTTCACGGACGAAGGCATCGTCACGCCGACCGCCACCGTCCCGCCGACGCCCACGAATACCCTGCCCGCGACGATCACTCCCACACCCAGCCGGACGCCGACGGGCACGCCGGCAGAAACAACTGGTGACGAATAATGCCTAAGAATACCTTTCACTTGGTCTCCCTGGGTTGCGCTAAAAACACGGTCGATTCGGATTCGATGGCGCAGTTACTGCAACGCGATGGCTACCGCGCCGTGGACGACCCCTCGCGGGCCGGCGTGCTGATCGTCAATACCTGCGGCTTCATCGGCCCGGCCAGGGACGAGTCCTATGCCGTCCTGCGCGAACTGGCGGACGGTAAACGTCCCGGCCAGGTGCTGATCGCCGCGGGCTGTCTCACCCAGCGATATGGCGCGGAGGTCGCCAAACAGGTGCCCGGCGTAGACGGCATCCTTGGGACGCGCCGCTGGATGGATATCGTCGAAGTGGTGCGCGATCTGCGCCGGGGTCCGCACCCCGAGCCGCTCTATCATCTGCCGGGCGAGGCGGCCACGGTCGGCGCGGACGAGCGCGAGGCGTTACGCGCCGCGGTCTCGGGAGCAAGCGCCTATCTCAAGATCGCGGACGGGTGCCGCCGCCCGTGCGCGTTCTGCGCCATTCCGCTCATCAAGGGGACTGCGGTTTCGCGTCCCATCGAAACCATCCTGGACGAAGCGCGCCGCTTGCGCGACGCCGGCGTGCGGGAACTCATCCTCATCGCGCAGGACACGACCGATTACGGCCACGATTTGGGGATAAAGGACGGCCTGAGCGTCCTGCTGAAAAGGCTGGTGAAAGAAGTTTGTGAATCTTCCCCCCGTGACGGGGGGACCGAGAGGGGGCTGGATTGGATCCGCGTGATGTACGCCTTCCCCGGCTACGTCACCGACGGCCTGATCGAGGTCATGGCGACGCATGAGCAGGTCCTGCCGTACCTCGACATGCCTCTTCAGCACGCCCACCCCGACATGCTCTATCGCATGAGGCGCCCTTCCAATGTGGACTGGGTGCATCGCACGCTCGAAAAGATGCGCGGCGCGATTCCCGGCCTTGCTATTCGCACCACCTTCATCGTCGGCTATCCCGGCGAGACCGAGGAGGAGTTCCAGTCGCTGATGAATTTCGTGGATGAGATCCGCTTCGACCGCGTGGGCGCGTTCAGGTTCTCGTTCGAGCCGGGCACAACCTCCGAACTGTTCGGGGACCCGGTCCCGGACGAGGTCAAGGAAGAGCGTTACCAGCGCCTGATGGAACGCCAGCAGAACATTTCCCTGCAGGTGAACCAGTCCTATGTCGGCAGGACGCTGGACGTGCTGGTCGAGGGATTCGATAACGGGATTTCGGTCGGGCGTTCCTACCGCGACGCGCCGGAGATTGACGGGATGGTCTTTATCGAGGGCAGGGCGAAGGTCGGCGAGATCGTGCCTGTCAAAATCAGCGGTGCGATGACGTATGACCTGACGGGAGCGCCCGTGCAGGAAGCGATACGACAATGAAACTGACGGTCACCTCGCGGGTGACCGTTCTTCATGACGCTCTCGCCACTGCGGTTGCCCCCAAAATTAAAACCGAGAGAATGAAATTCAGCCGCAGGAGCCGCGCCTCGCGTCTTTGGAGTCTCTTTACCTCCGCCTCATCCTCCTCGAGTCTTTCCCGGCGCATCAGCGCGCGGCGGATGGCGGGCAGGACCTCCCACGTCTGGATGGCGGTGACCACGACCATTGCAATGCCCAGCGCGTGTTTTGTGAGGATGGCAATGGACCACTGGTTGCTGACGTTGAGAAATCCGTTGTAGTGCGGATTGGCGCTCAACTGGAAGAGGCCCGTTGCCGCCAGCAGTCCCAGGCAAAACCAGGCCAGCGGCTCCAGCCGTTTCTGGATGGCGCTCATCAGGGCGAGTTGTTCGACCGGCTTCAAGCTATGCCGCGCCGCAGGCAGGATGAGCACCGAGATGGCGACGACACTGCCAATCCAGGCAACCGTTGCCAGAAAATGCAGCCAGTAGGTCAGCGCCAGCGCCCAGACAGGCGGAGAGTCCATGGGCTAAGGAATCGGCGTGTTATCCACCACGGGAGTATCAATGACCGTTATGTCGGTCGGAATGGGCGTCTCCGTCGGCGGGTAGCAGATCTGACGCGCTTGGTTGGCATTTTTCGCGGCGACCTGATCTAATTCACCGTAGGCCTGCGCCGCCACGTACTGGTCGTACGCGGCGCAGTATTTCTTCTGCTCGAACAACTGATCCCCGTAACGCATCAGCGCCTGATAGTAACGCTGTCCCGCGGTCATCGTGCCGTCCCACAACGACGGCCATCCCCCGGCCAGTTGCGAGAAGTAGAACACGGCCTGCTCCCAGTCCACCTCCCAGAAAGAGGCGGCGAGGATATACAGGCGGGCGCCCTCGCGCAGGCCGTTGGCTGTATTATCCAGCGGGGCAAAGCGTTCGGCGAGCGTCAAAAAGTAAATGCCGCCTTCCAGGTTGCCCTGCTGGGTGATCAGGTAATATCCCTGATTTCGCAGGGCGAAGTAATACATGCCGTCCACTTCGGCGGTGTGGTAGGTCGGGTCGTCCTTGCGCAGTTGGTCGAGCGTCACCAGCGCGTTGGCCCAATCCTGTGCGGCGATCAATTGCTGCGCCTGTGCGAACAGGGCCTCCGCGCCTCTCAGATCGGGCGTGGGCGTCAGGGTGGGAGTCGGCGTGGGGGTGGGAATGCTTATCAATACCAGCACTTCGGCCAGTTTCTGGGTAGCGCCCGGAAAGGACGGGTCGTTGAGAATGATGAAGTCCAGGCGCTGTTTGGCGGCCTCGTATCGTCCATCGTTGATGTCAATCAGCGCCAGGGCGAATTGCTCGGTCAGTTGCTGGGAGACGAGCGTGGCCCTGGCATCCTCGCGCATCCCGATGCCCGAACTGTAGCCGCCCACTATGCCCAGACCGATGATGACCAGTACACCCACTGTGCTGGTCAGGAAGGACTTCCAATTAATGTGCAGGCGTTTCTTCGCGGGTTTATT
>JBBIKC010000046.1:23166-23439 GCA_037445635.1 Chloroflexota bacterium | reverse complement strand
GATCGAGTAAGAAATTAAACAATCCCTGTAAAGGGACTGAAACCCGAATCCGAACATCGCCATCGCCGGCATGTCAGCGAGTAAGAAATTAAACAATCCCTGTAAAGGGACTGAAACGCAGTGAAGCCCCATTGCAAGGTGACGGTCGGGACAGCGTAAGAAATTAAACAATCCCTGTAAAGGGACTGAAACTAGGTATATCCATCTGCGGGAATGACATACGGCTCGCCCTGGTAAGAAATTAAACAATCCCTGTAAAGGGACTGAAACCCG
>JBBIKC010000046.1:0-23145 GCA_037445635.1 Chloroflexota bacterium | reverse complement strand
TTTTGTAAGAAATTAAACAATCCCTGTAAAGGGACTGAAACGCGTATGGCCATTGGGTGTAGAGAGGGTTCATGACAACCTCCTTCGTAAGAAATTAAACAATCCCTGTAAAGGGACTGAAACTACCTCGACAGCCAAGAGTTGCTGATACACGTCTAGGACGGGTAAGAAATTAAACAATCCCTGTAAAGGGACTGAAACCCGTCAGCATCATAGATGCGACGACCAGAAGGGCCAACACGTAAGAAATTAAACAATCCCTGTACCCTAAAGGGCGCTTCGCGGAAGGGACTGAAACTTTTGTTGCTGACATGGTAAATCTCCTTTGGTGATTGAGTAAGAAATTAAACAATCCCTGCACCCTAGAGGGCGCTGCGCGGAAGGGACTGAAACCAGTTTCATAGGGGCTCCATGAGCGGCAACAGTAATTAATTCCGCCTCTCCCGCATCCGGTCCAGCGGGCTTGTGGCGCAGATTAACGCGACGTACGCGAACGAGACGAAAAACGCGAAAAATTCGCGCAATTCGCTCCTTTCGCGGCATTTGTGTTTAAAAGTCTGGGTCTCCCGTTTCCAACAGGAAAACCATTTCTAAACACGGAGGAACACAGCCCGCATGGTGCTTCGCGAAGGCAACGAAGGAAAAGTCTATGAGACCGAGGCGCATATCCTCTTTGAGCGCCTTCGTGACCTTTGTGTTTAGGCTCTTTCCCGTTAATTACCGGAGGGCTCCAATTCTCGGCTCTGAGGAAGCCATAACCTCCGTCCTCGTCGCTACTTGGCGGCTCGGCTGTTCACTGCTATAATCCGCCCGTTTGCAATTTCACGAAAGAGGAAAGAAAATGATTGACGTCAACGATCTCCGCAAAGGCGTGACCTTCGAACTCGACGGCACGCTTTACAAAGTGCTCGAATACAGCCACAATAAATCGGGGCGCGGCAACGCCTCCATCCGCATCAAGGCGCGCAACATGTTCACCGGGGCCAACATCGAGCGTACCTTCAACTCGGGCCAGACCGTCCAGGACGTGCGCCTCGACTTTCACAACGTCTCGTATCTGTACCGCGACGGCGAGTTCTATCACTTCATGGACAACGAGACCTTCGAACAACCCGCCATCAAAAGCGACGTGCTCGGCGACGATGCTCTTTATTTGAAAGAGGGCATGGAAGTCAAACTGACCTTCTACAAGGGCGAGCCGCTCGACGTGGAATTCCCTACTTCGGTGGATTTGAAAGTGGTCGAAGCCGAAGTGGCCGTGCGCGGCGATACTGCCACCGGCGTCAACAAAAAGGTCAAGACCGAGACCGGGCTGGAAGTGCAGTGCCCCCAGTTCGTCAAAGTTGGCGATACCATCCGCGTCGACACGCGCACAGGCGAATACGTCACCCGCGTGTAAGATTCCCGCAGGTTGAAGGGTCTCTTCAACCTGCAGTCATTTAATCCCATGAAAACCCCGGCCGGCAGGGAATGTAAATACTTTTACGGCGACTACTACCGCGGACGCTCGCAGGAGGAATGCCGCCTGCTCAAAGCCTCCGGCGAACGCTGGACGCGCGACCTGTGCAAGACCTGCCCGGTACCGTCCATTGAGTTGGCCAACGCCTGTGAGTTCCTGCAGCTGCGTGGGTCGGTAACGCGTCCGCTGACGGCTCTGTTCCAGCGCCGCGTACAGGTCACCGCCTACTGCGACAAGACGAAGCGCGCCGTGGCCGAGCCGCACGTCGGCTGTGGAGAATGTCACGCCCTCCCCTTTAATTTCCAGGTCAAAGAATGACGCTCACATTACTGCTGGACCTCGACGGAACTCTGTTGGATAACAACATCGAGGCGTTCGTCCCTGCCTATTCGCAGGCGCTCTCCAAACACCTGGCGGCGTATGTAAAGCCGCAGGCCATGCTGTCCGCGTTGATGGCCGGCACGCGGCAGATGATCGCCAGCCAGGACCCGGCCAAAACGCTGCGCGAAACCTTCGCGGCGGAATTCTATCCCGTCCTCGGCCTCAACCCCGATGCGCTCGCGCCGGTCCTCGAGCAGTTCTACGACGAGGTCTTTCCAACCCTTGCCGCCACAACGGCGCCGCGTCCCGAAGCCGTCCCATTCATCGAGTGGGCTTTCGCGCAGGGTTATCGCGTGGCGATTGCCACCAGTCCGCTTTTCCCATGCAAAGCCATCGAGCACCGCCTGCGCTGGGCCGGCCTGCCTCCCGAAAAATATCCCTTTGCGTTGATCTCATCCTACGAGACGTTCCACTTTGCAAAACCACAGCCCGCGTATTACGCTGAATTCCTGGCGCGCCTCGGCTGGCCCGAAGGCCCGGTGATAATGGTGGGAAACGACGTCGAGCAGGACCTGATTCCTGCACAACAACTTGGCCTGGCAACGTACTGGGTGGGGGAGACTTTTGCAGGCGACTTCAAGCCGACCGGCCGCGGGACTCTGGCGGACCTGCGCCCCTGGCTGGAACAAACGGATCTTTCCGCGCTCGAGCCTGTCTTTTCCTCCCCGGCCGCGTTGCCGCCCCTGCTTTTATCCACTCCCGCCGCGCTGCGGACGATACTTGCGGATTTTCCCCCCCAGGCCTGGCCGCGCCGTCCCGCCGCGGACGAATGGTGCGTGACCGAAATCCTCTGCCACCTGCGCGATTCCGAGCGCGAAGTGGATCATCCGCGCTATGACCTGATTCTGCGCGAAGACGATCCTTTCATCCCCGGCGTCAACACGGACGGCTGGGCCGGCGAGCGCGGCTATATCAGGCAGGATGGCAAGTCCGCGTTGTACGAGTTCACCCGCGCCCGCCTCCAGACGCTGGAAACGCTCGATGGCCTGGACCCAGCCCAGTGGTCCCGCAAGTGCCGCCACGCCATCTTCGGCCCGACCTCCCTGCTCGAACTGGTCGCCTTTACGGCCGAGCACGACCGCCTTCACATCCGCCAGTTGCTCGATGTCATAAAATCCTGACCGGGCGCGTCCCTTTTTGTCTGCGCGTGTTATAACTCCAAATTGCGCTGGACCGGACGCGGTCTTGTCCCGCAATTTTTATAGGAGTTCCCATGAGAAAAAGAGTTGTAGTGACCGGCCTGGGCGCGGTAAGCCCGGTCGGTAATACAGTGGAAGAGACCTGGAACGCGCTGGTGGCGGGCAAGTCGGGCGCGGCGCCCATCACCCATTTCGATGCCAGCGCGCACAAGACGAAATTTGCCGCGGAAGTAAAGGGCTTCGACGCGGCGCCGATGTTCGGCGCGCGCGAGACTCGCAAGATGGACCGCTTCACACAGTTCGCCATGGCCGCGACGAAGGAGGCCATGCAGCAGGCCGGGCTGACGATTGACGAGAGCAACCGCGACCGCGTGGGGATTTTGATCGGTTCCGGGATCGGCGGCATTTCCACCCTGCTCGAACAGGTGGAGGTGATGCGCGAGCGCGGCCCCGACCGCGTCAGTCCGTTTCTGATTCCCATGATGATTTCGGACGGCGCGGCCGGTGTGATCGCCATTGCCATCGGCGCGCGCGGCCCGAACATGGCCCTTGCCACTGCCTGCGCCACCGGCACGAACACGATTGGCGAGGCGGCGGAGATGATCCGCCGCGGCGCGGCCGACGCGATGATCGCCGGGGCCTCGGAGGCGGCCATTGTCCCGGTGGCGATGGCGGGTATGAACGTGATCGGCGCCCTGTCCACCCGCAACGACGCGCCCACGCGCGCCTCGCGTCCGTTCGATAAAGACCGCGACGGCTTCCTGATGGGGGAGGGCGCGGCCATCGTCATCCTCGAGTCGCTGGAATACGCCCAGGCGCGCGGTGCGAAGATCCTGTGTGAGTTCACCGGTTACGGCACCACCGACGACGCGCATCATATTTCCGCCCCGGCCGAGAACGGCGCGGGCGCGGCCATCTCGATGAGCCTGGCGCTGAAAGATGCCGGGTTGAAGGCGGAGGATATCGGCTACATCAACGCGCACGGCACGTCCACGCCGCTGAACGACAAGAGCGAGACCGCCGCCATCAAGACCGTATTCGGCGAGCAGGCCTATAACATTCCCGTTTCGTCCACCAAATCCATGACCGGTCACCTGCTGGGCGCGTCGGGTTCGCTGGAGGCGGTGGTATGCGCCAAGGTGCTCGAGACGGATACGCTCCCGCCCACCATCAATTACGAGACGCCCGACCCGCTGTGCGACCTGGATTACGTCCCCAACCAGGCGCGCAAGGCCCATCCGATTCACGTCATGTCGAATTCGTTCGGTTTCGGCGGGCACAACGCAACGCTCATCCTGAGCCGCTTTTCGTAACAAGGATTTCCGCCCGGCGCAGACACCGTTGAGACAATTCGCCTCTCCGCGTGCTCCGCGTCCGCGGCAGGTAAGGAGAGAGGTATGCCATACGCGCACATCACAGGCTGGGGGATGGCCGTACCGGAACCCGTTCTGACAAACGACGATCTTGCCAAAATCGTCGAAACCAGCGACGAGTGGATCCGCGACCGCACCGGCATCCGCGAGCGCCGCATCGCCCGCGACAACGATTTCCCGTCCACGCTGGGAGTGGCCGCCTCGCTCAAAGCGCTGGCGGTGGCCGGCGTCCGCCCCACAGACCTCGACCTGATCATCTGCTCCACGTCCACCCCCGAATACATATTCCCTGCAACCGCCTGCCTGATTCAGGATCAACTCGGCGCGACCAAAGCCGGCGCATTCGATCTGCTGGCCGCGTGTTCGGGTTTTATCTATGGTACGAACATGGCCGCGCAAGCCATTCGCAGCGGCTCGATCAAGACCGCGCTGGTCATTGGCACGGAGACGCTCTCGCGCTTCGTCAACTGGGAGGACCGCAACACCTGCATCCTGTTCGGAGATGGGGCAGGCGCGTTCGTATTGCAGGCCAGCGAGGAGCCCGGCGGCGTCCTCTCGGCGGTCATGCACTCCGACGGCTCCGGCGGCGACCTGCTCAGCCTGCCCGGAGGCGGGAGCCGCTTTCCAGCCACGGAGACCACAATCCACGAAGGCAAACATTACATCCACATGGACGGTAAGGAGGTCTTTCGTTTCGCCACGAAGGTGATGGCCTCCGCCACGAAAGAGGCCCTCGACGCGGCCGGGCTGGAAGTGGATCAGGTCCAGTGGATCGTTCCGCACCAGGCCAACTTCCGCATCATTGATGCGGCGGCGCGCGGCCTGAAACTGCCCATCGAGCGCTTCGTCATCAACGTGGATCGTTACGGTAACACCTCCACCGCATCCATACCGATTGCCGCGGTCGAGGCCGTTGAAAAGGGTCAGATCAAGCCGGGTGACAACATTGTTCTGGTTGGTTTCGGCGCAGGACTCACCTGGGGCGCGCTGGCCGCGCAATGGACCGGGCCCCTGCCCGCCCATCCGAAAGTCAATCTCGGCCGCTATCGCACCCTCGGCCGCGTCCGCTCGATTCTGCGCCGCATCGGGCGCTTCATCGAGGGCCTCATCTGGGGTCGAAAGGCATAGCCAGTTTGATTTGATTGTGGTAGGATAAAAACCAAATCGGAAAAGGAGTATCTCATGTTTGGACTGCCACGCGGAGCCGAATGGATCCTCATCCTTCTCATCATCCTGCTCTTGTTCGGCCCGGGCCGCATCGGCAAGATTGCCAGCGAACTCGGCCAGGGCATTCGCAACTTCCGCGAAGGCCTGAGCGGTAGAAAGGAAGAGGAGCCTGAGGAAGAGCCTCACAAGGATTTGAAGTAATAAAACTGGAGCGGACACCTTGTCCGCTCCAGTTTGTTTTATTTTTGGGCTAATTGTTTTTGCAAATCATTTGGCGATGTTGTTGGCTGTCTGCAGACGAATCCCTCACAGACGTACGCGGCGGACTTTCCGTCCACGAGCGGCCGGCCGCGCAGGAGAGGAGGCGCATTCTCGTCCGGTGGATACGAACTCGCGGCGATCACGACGTTGGGCCTGAATCCCGCCCGAACCGCGTCCATCAACTCCCGCGCCGACTCCAGCCCCGCCTCGGCCACGACCGCGACCTGCTTCACCGGTCCCAGCGCGAACTCCGCCGCGGACAACCAGCGCGCGAACGCGAGCGGGTATTTCAGCGCATACTCGCCGACGAGTGAAAGTGACTTTTCGGCCAGATCGCGATACTCGCCGCTGTCTGTGAACGCGGCCAGTTTGAGCAAGGCCTCGCAGGCCAGCGCATTGCCGGAGGGCGTGGCGTTGTCCTGAATATCTTTTGGACGGAGGAGCAGGGACTCACCATCTGAGGGCGTGTCGAAGAAGCCGCCAGCGGGATCGCGGAAGCGCGCAATCATTTCCTCCGCAAGTTCGAGTGCGGACGCGAACCATTTGCTGTCGAAATCGGTCTGGTACAGTTCGAGCAGGCCGAGAATCAGCGCGGCGTAATCCTCGAGGAACACTTCGTCCGTGACCTTACCATCCCGCCATGACCGGCGCAACTTTCCCTCAGGCCGCAGGGCGGACAGTAATAAATCGGCGTTGCGTGTAGCCAGTTTATAGTAAGTACCATTACGAGGGGGCGGAGCGACTGAAGCAATCTCCCCATCAACAGGAGATTGCTTCACTTCATTCGCAATGACATTTGCAGGCAACACTCTCGCCGCCTCTGCAAATGTCGCCAGCATCAATCCGTTCCACGCGGTAAGCACCTTGTCATCCGTCGCGGGGCGGACGCGTCGTTCGCGGACGGCGAGCAGTTTGGAATGGCACTCGGTCAGTTTAACGGGTACAGCCTCAATGTCTACCTTGAAGCGGGCGGCGAGGGTGGAATCGTCGAGGGCGCGCTGGAGCACGGTCTTGCCTTCCCAGTTGCCTTGTGCGGTGAGTCCATACGCCGCCTTGAAAAACTCGAAGTCGCCACTCTCTAGTATCGAATTTCTAATTTCTTCTTCTGTCCAAACATAAAATTTTCCCTCCTCGCCTTCGGAGTCAGCGTCGAGGGATGAATAAAATCCGCCGCCGGGATGAGTCATCTCGCGGGCGACGAAGTCCAGCGTTTCTTCGGTGACGCGGCGGAAGAAGGGATCGCCGGTGATCTGCCAGGCGTGCAGGTAGGCGCGGGCGAGTTGGGCGTTGTCGTAGAGCATCTTCTCGAAGTGCGGCACGCGCCAGAAGTTGTCGGTGCTGTA
Organism: Chloroflexota bacterium; assembly: GCA_037445635.1. Taxonomy (GTDB): domain Bacteria; phylum Chloroflexota; class Anaerolineae; order Anaerolineales; family Villigracilaceae; genus JBFMCC01. The sequence continues at coordinate 16,022 of JBBIKC010000046.1, read as the reverse complement.
GCGGGCGAACCCGCCGCCGATCACATCGTACATGCCGCCGCGCGCCATGGCTTTCAGCGCGTGTAAAGGAGCAGACTCCCCTCTCCCTGTGGGAGAGGGGATGGGGGTGAGGTGATGAGCGAGGAGAAACTCGATCGCCATCGGCTGAGGGAATTTGGGCGCGGAACCCCATCCGCCATAGCCCCAATCGTAGGATTCGATCAACTTGTTTGCAATGGCATCGAGATGCTCGGACGTGAGCGCGAGACGGTTGGTCGTAGCGGACAGCGCGGCCTGCAAGTGTTGTGTCACCTGCCCGCCGACGCGCGTGACCTCATCGCGTTCCTCGCGCCAGGTGCGGGCAATGCCGTTCAACACATCTTTGAACGACGGCATGTTATAACGCGGCGCAGGAGGAAAATACGTCCCCGCGTAAAACGGACGCAGGTCGGGCGTCAGGAAGACCGACATCGGCCAGCCGCCCGAACCCGTCATGGCTTGCACGGCCTGCATGTAGATGCCGTCCAGGTCGGGGCGTTCCTCGCGGTCCACTTTGATGTTGACGAAGTGCGCGTTCATCAGCGCGGCCGTTTCGGCGTCCTCGAAGGACTCGTGCGCCATCACGTGGCACCAGTGACAGGCCGCGTAACCGATGCTGAGGAAGATAGGCTTGTCCTCGGTCCTGGCTTTGGCGAGCGCTTCTTCGCCCCAGGGGTACCAGTCAACGGGATTGTGCGCGTGTTGGAGGAGATAGGGGGAGGTGGTTTGGGAGAGACGATTGGGCATGCAATTACCTGTAAAGTGCTTTGATTATACTTGAGCGTCGTACCTGCGAAATACCGCTCCTCCACGCGGACTCCGACCCCCTCCGTCCTGCGGCAGGGTGGGGGTCGAGAATGTCCCCGCTCCCGCACGGACCGTCCAGGCGGGAGATGGAGGCGAGGCAATTGCTTTGTCGGGGATTCGACAAGCTCAACCTGCCAGCTCATTGCAAGACTTTGAGGTGGACGCGGCTTCACTGCAACGAGACGGGTTGAACTGGCAAAGTAGTACTTCGCGACGATGTTGTTCTTCACTTCGTAGTGTTGACCAACATAGACCCCCGTAATCCCATTGACAGTGGCTTTGATCTGGTCTCGACAGGTTTCACCCGACGGCTTGCAGTCACTGATATCAACACAAAATTTATTTCGTCGGTATCCAAAATTCTGGTTCATCCGTAGTGTATGCGCTATCGTCCCAATAACTGACCCACCAGTCATACCGCTCAAAAGCGTCGGGCCACAAAATAACATCGATATCGCACTTATTTTCAATAGACCGTCGGAATTCCATTCCACCACTCGCTTCCGCCCTGCGCAGCGCTTCTTCAGCGGTAACGGTCACCTCTTTCAAATTTATTACCTTCCATCGGAAAAACGGACGGCGGCGATAGGTGTCTCCACCCAGCGTAACATATCCATATTCGGGCTGCATATCAATGCCACGCACAGAATATTTCTTTTTATCTGAAGTTTCCAGATAAAAATGTAACTCCCCCCAAGAAAATCCATAGAGATCACCACACCTTGTCGAATATCTCATTCTATAAAGATTCCAATCGCTTATGGATTCATTCCATGCGACATGAAAAATACTGGTTGCTAAATTCAGAAAATCCTCTTGTCTCCACTCCACCGAAGTAACAAACGGCGAATCATCGGGAGGAAATCCTAACTCGAAATTGAATACATTTTGATCGCCTTGATTAATAGATGAAAGTATGGTTGCAGGATCAATCCTTGAACTCTCATGGACGTTATATGACGCAAAGGTCACGGGATTAGCATCTGCTTCTAGTTCATCGATAAAAATGTCAACAAAAATGAAAGTAACATAAAATCCAAATAACAATATTGGCACACCAAGTAATGCCAGTAGCAATAGCAGCCATCGTTTTTTCATTTTCAACCTCATAGTGTTGGTGCCGCATCATGGTATGGTCGGCAATAGGATATTCTGGATATAATAAAAATCAACTTCACCGGGCACATAATAACCTTGCGATTTTAACTCCAGTACATTGGCTGTAAATAATGATAACAGGTCTCCAAATTTCTCACGCAGGTTGCCTGATTCTTCTCTAAGATAATATTCCCAGTTGATTGTAGTAGGTTCTCCTGGTCCAGCTGCGTATATTTTTTTTGTTGCTTGATTAACATGATTTTCGACATCGAAGTTGTAATCCGACCCCAATGCTGCCACAATAAACAGGTCTGTATCGCTACAACCAGTACACGCCTCCAGTCGAATTCTGATTCTCTCTTTCATGCCATCATGTGCCCCTTGATCGGAATATGGATCATCAATACCAAATGCTTCCACTTCTTCAGGAAATAGTTTTGCACGACCCATAGAAACGCCATCCTTGAAAATTTCCCCAAACCACACAACCATCCTTGGTCGTCCGATTCCGAACGGACTCACCGTTTTAACGCCTGCCACTGCATATGTTTCCAATGTTTCGGCATCGCAATACTCTTCATATCCTCGCTCACACAGGCTGTCTGGGTGGGGACTACTAGATGCTGCCAATTTCCCAAGGCGAATTTTGCATCTGTATCCAGTAAGCCCTGCACATGCTGGCCCGTGACCAGAGGGGTCGTTCAAATTGATTGGAGAGTTCATCACATAACTGTATCTATTCCATGCCTGCGGACTGGACGGATTCGGAATGATGGTGTCTGGCTGAATAAACCTCCCCAGCGACTGCGAATAGAATCTTGCGCGATAATCCATCAAGCCTGTGCCAGCCAGGTCACGTTGTCCTGTGAACCCGAAGTCGGTCACCGTGATGGGGGAATCGGGAATCGTGCGCACTTCGCCGAAGGGAAGGTAGCGTTGTTGCGATGTTAAGTGCCGCCGCTGTCCGTCACAGCCACGACCGAGCCCAGGTGGTCGGTCAGCAGGTATTGTAATCCTGAATCATCCCTCACGGCAACGGTTTGTCCGGCAATCGAGTAATACTTCTTTACAGAACCATCGGTCACTTCGTAGAGTCCACCCATGAAATACAGGCTGACGACGGGCGTCAGCATATTGCCGTTTTCATCGTAGGGAGTGTAGACCTGCGCCGTGCGGAGTAAACAAGCTAATGCTATAAGCACATTATCGAAAGACTCTGCGGTTTGCTATTATAAGAAAGAATACAAACACTAAAGTAAATGAAATCGTAGTTTTTAATACAGTACTGGTGATCTTTCCCAATAGGAATAATATCGCTATTGGAATGACTACAGAGAGCAACATTTGTACTAGCATGCCAGTAAAATGTACTACATGATCCTTCCTGAGGCTTCCAAGCATTAGCGCGATAAGGGTTGGAGCCCTTACCGCATATGATGCCTTGGCATCACAGGTCAGATGTAAATGTATACACCTTAACCAGCTGATTAAACCGATTATGGCAACTAATGAAACACTTACAAATCTATGCTCGTCCATCATTTTATTGATCCAAATCATGCAATAACCTGTAACGTCCAAAGCGAGTCGGCTCCATCATACTTGGAAATTGATTTCGATTAGTAGGTTGAGAGTAATTGGAAATAATGCTAGCAGCAAGAGATCTACCAAACTTTCCAAGCCCCTTCCCACCGGGAAGCCCTTCAATCATTCCACCTACTAACCCTGTTCCTATTGCCCAACTTACTCCTTCTGATGTGATTGGATCGTCATCGCCTCTTAGTTGATGAGCCCATTTCGTAATAATATACTGATCCATGTTGAACGCAGCACCAGCAATGCCTGCGGTGATAGGATTAATTGGTATTCCTGCCCAGGGTAATGCTATTCCGCTAATTGCGCCCATTCCTGTGGCAATCATAAAATCGGTTGAATCAAATTCTTGCCCTGTTATTACATTATCAGCGATGTAAGCAGTTCCGCTGAGCGCCGCACCGGTACCACCTGCTACCAGCATAGGATTTGCTGTCATAATGCCAACAGTAATCGCTACTCCAGAGGCGGCTCCAACACCAGCAGCGAGTGCTAATTCGCCAATATCGATTTCCTTGTTTTCGGACTGGGAGACATTGATAATATATGAACCCGCTCCGATTAATCCGCCTGCAACAGCACTTAATATCCCTAAACATACTATTGTCGTCAATCCGTCTACACAGTGACCAGTTGAATCAGTGTATTTAAGTGGATTATTGAGAGTATAGCTAAAACGATTCCAACCCTGCGGACTGGACGGATTCGGAATGATCGTATCCGGCTGAATAAACCTCCCCAGCGACTGCGAATAGAATCTTGCGCGATAATCCATCAGGCCTGTGCCGCCCAAATCGCGCTGACCGGTAAAGCCAAAGTCAGTCACCGTGATGGGAGAATCGGGAACCGTGCGCACTTCGCCGAAGGGAAGACCTGCCCTGAGCGAAGCGCAGCGAAGTCGAAGGGTAGCGTTGTTGCGATGTTAAGGTGCCGCTGGCATTGGTAATGGCAACTACTGAGCCAAGATGGTCGGTCAAAAGGTATTGTAATCCTGAATCGCCGCGCATGGCAACGGTTTGTCCCGCGATGGAATAGTACTTCTTTACCGCGCCATCGGTCACTTCGTCCCCATAGGGGATGCTATAGAGTCCGCCCATTAGGAGGTAGGAGTGTTATTGACCCCTCCCTACTCAAACTCCAACTCGAACTCCTCGTCCTCGCGGAAATCCTCCAGCGGCTCGATCTGGATCTCGCTGAACAGCGCCTCCTGCTCCGCGCGGACGCGGTAACGCTTCACCAATTCCAACAGCGCCAGGAACGTCACCACCACCTCCAGCCGCGTGGGCTTCTCGCCCAGCAGGCCGCGGAAGGTGGCGGCGCGGTCGGCGCGCATGCGCTTGGCGATCAAGTCAATTTTCTCGCGGATGGTGATTCTCGGCGCGGCGATGACCGTCCCCAGCGACTGCTTGTCGCGCCCCTCGGCCAGGATTCCCTCGGCCGCCTCCAGCAGGTCGGCCAGCGTGATTCCGCTTAAGTCGAGTTTGCCTTCCACTTTCGGCGGCGGCGCGACCCGCAGGTAGGTCCGCAGGTGAGCCGCCTCGCGCTTCTCCAGCCAGTTGGCGATATCCTTGAAGCGCTTGTAGATGCGCAACTGACGGGCCAGGTCCTCGCCCGGGTCCTCCTCGCCCGCCGCTCGTTCGGGCGGACGCGGCAGGAGCGCCTCCGATTTGATCTGGATCAACTTGGCCGCGATCACCAGGAACGACGAGATCTCGTCCGCGCTGATGCCCTGCATGGCGTGCACGTGCGCCAGGTACTGGTCGGTCACCTGCGCCAGCGACACCTTCGTGATGTCCAGTTCGGCGCGCTCGATCAGGTCGAGCAAAAGCGCCAGCGGCCCCTCGTACTCGGGGAGGCTGACGGTGTAAGTCGGCTGGATGGGCGTGACCATGGCGGGGAGATTATAACATTCACATCGCCCTGAGCGGAGCGCAGCGTAGACGAAGGGCGTTATAATTCCCCCCATGTCCAAACTGACCCATCTCGACGAATCAGGCCGCGCCCGCATGGTGGACGTCGGATCGAAACCCGACACGGAGCGGGTCGCGGTGGCGAGGGGCGAAGTCCACATGACGAAAGCCACCTTCGACCTGATTCGCGCCGGACAAATCAAGAAAGGCGACGTGCTGACCGTGGCCCAGATCGCGGGCATCACCGCCGCCAAACGGACCTCGGACCTGATTCCGTTATGTCATCCCCTCCCGCTTACCAAAGTGGACGTGGACCTGGCGCTGGACGAGTCCCTGCCGGGCGTGGTCATCACCGCCACCGCCAAAGTGACCGGCAAGACGGGCGTCGAGATGGAGGCGCTCACCGCCGTCTCCGTCGCCGCGCTCACGGTCTACGACATGGCCAAGGCCGCCGAGAAGACCATGCGGATTCAGAATATTCGTCTGGTCGAGAAGCATGGCGGGCGGAGTGGGGATGTGATTAGTTGAAATTGCCCAGAAGTCGCCTCGAAAACAGCGCGTGTCATTGCGAGGAGGGCTGCGGGTCGAGTAGTGCGAAGCACGTATCGAGACCCAGCCCGACGAAGCAATCCCCGACTCCGCTTACGCAGCCGCCCTCGAGGAGATTGCTTCGCTTCGCTCGCAATGACGGGAGATGCCCTTATGGAATTTCAAGCCGTAAACCTGAAAAACAAATTCAACTTATTCAACGAGCACTGGTCGCCGAAGATCGTCTCGCGCATGAACGACTACCACGTCAAACTCTCCAAAGTGCAGGGCGAATTCGTCTGGCACGACCACCCCGAAACGGACGAACTGTTCCTCGTCGTGCAGGGCAGTCTCGATATCCACTTCCGCGACGGAAAAGTCACGCTCCGCGCGGGTGAGATGTTCGTCGTGCCGAAGGGCGTCGAGCACAAGCCAGTGGCACAAGAGGAGTGTCACATTCTGTTGATCGAACCTGCGGGTACAGTTAATACGGGTGACGTTGTCAATGAAATGACAGCCGAAAACGATGTATGGATTTAGGAAAATGAACCGCGTAAAAGTCTTATTGTTTGCCACCCTGCGCGACCGCGCTGGCGGCGCGAAATTCATCGAAATCAATCTGCCAGAATCCGCCACCGTGCGCGACCTGAAAGAACAGATCGCTCGCGAACATCCCAACCTCGAGCAGTCCATGAAAAGCGTGCTTGCCACCATCAACCGCGAGTATGCCTTCGACGAAGCCGTCCTTCCCGCGGGCGCGGAGATCGCCATGTTCCCGCCGGTCTCTGGCGGATAGGTGTTTGCACAAGCCGTCGTCACCGGCGGCGATGCTCATTTTTGAACGCCGGGGACGGCGCTCGGAGCAAGTTTTGGACAGACCACGCCTCCCAACTCCCGAATAACGAATAACGAATAACGAATACCGAATACCGAATATCGAATATCGAATCCCCATGCCCAACCTCCACCCTTCAACCTTCACCCTTCCAACCATCTTCTCCATCACCGAAGACGAACTCGACCTCAACGCTCTCCTTGCGCAGATCACCCTGCCGAGCACCGGCGCGGCGGCGGTCTTCACTGGCATGGTGCGCGGCGTCACCTCGCGCGGCGACGCGCACGAGACCTCCTACCTCGAATACGAGGCGTACGTCCCCATGGCCGAGGCCAAGATGAAACAGGTCGCGGACGAGATTCGCCAAAAATGGCCGACCGTCGAGGGTATTGCCATTGTCCAGCGCGTCGGCAGGCTGTATCCCAAAACGCCCACCGTGCTCATCGCCTGCACCGCCGCGCACCGCGATACCGGCGTGTTCGATGCGGCGCGCTACGGCATAGACCGCCTGAAAGAGATCGTTCCCGTCTGGAAAAAAGAGGTCAGCCCGGCGGGCGAGGAATGGGTGGAGGGCGATTACATCCCGAAGCCGGGGGAATGACTTGGAAGTCAAGTGTCTCAATTGCGGACGGCCATACCCTGAGACCGGCGCGCCTTATCGCTGTCCCGCCTGTGGAGGACTGTACGACTTCGCCGCGCCGCTGACCTTCGGCGAGGCGGACGAGTCCCGGCCGGGCATTTGGCGTTACGCGTCCTCTTTTGGATTTCAGGTTGATCCCGTTTCGCTGGGCGAGGGGAACACTCCATTGACACCCGCTAAAGCCTTTGGACGCGAAGTCTTTTTCAAATGCGAATATGCCAATCCCAGCGGCTCCTTCAAAGACCGCGGCACGGCGACGCTGGCCGCGTTTCTGAAGTCGCGCGGTGTGACCGAGGCTGTGGAAGATTCATCGGGCAACGCGGGCGCGTCCTTCGCGGCCTACGCGGCGCGGGCTGGGATTCGGGCGCGCGTGTTTGTGCCTGAATCCGCCTCGGGCCCGAAGCGAAAGCAAATCGAAGCCTACGGCGCGGAGTTGGTTCCCGTGCCCGGACCGCGCTCGAACGCGGCCGAAGCCGTGCGCCGCGCGGCGGAGGCGGGCGCGGTCTATGCCAGCCACGCGTATCTGCCGTTCAACCTGCCGGGCTATGCGACGGTTGCATACGAGATCGTCGCGCAGTTGGGACGCGCGCCGGGCGCGGTGATCGTCCCTGCCGGGCAGGGCGGACTCCTGCTCGGGGCGTGGAGAGGTTTCCTGGCGCTGAAACAGACCGGGGTCACGCGCGACGCGCCGCGCATGATCGGTGTCCAGGCCGCGGCTTGCGCGCCGTTATTCGCCTTGTCGCAGATGGGCCCGCAGGGTCTGCAGTGGGTCACCGAGGCGCCGACCCTGGCCGAGGGCGTGCGCGTCCGTTCGCCGCTGCGCGCCAAGGCGGTCTTGGGGGCAGTCGAGTCCAGCGGCGGAAAATTCATCGCGGTTGATGAAGCGTTTATCCTGCCGGGGCGTGACGAACTGGCGCGGCGCGGGTTGTATGTTGAGCCGACCTCGGCGCTGGTCTGGCGCGCGCTGGAAGAGACGCTGCCGGCCCTTCCCAATCCCGTCGTCCCGATTTTGACCGGCGCGGGTTATAAATTTCAAGGATGACGGCCGCGAGGCCGTTTTTCAAAATGAGGAGGACGCATGGAGCGCATCGTTGTGACCGGCATGGGCACGGTCAATCCGCTGGGGCTGTCTGTGGCGGAGACGTGGAAGAACGTAACCGGCGGCGTTTCGGGGGTGGGGCCGATCACGTTGTTCGACCCGTCCGATTTGCAGGTGAAGATCGCCTGCGAAGTGAAGGGCTTCGAGGCGGAGAAGTACATGGACGCGAAGGAGGCCCGCCGCCGCGACCGTTTCGAACAGCTGGCGGTGGCCGCGGCGAAGGAGGCGGTCGAATCCTCCGGGATCGTTGTGACCGAGGCGAACGCCGGGCGCATCGGCGTGATCGTTTCGGCGGCCATCGGCGGCATGGCTTCGCTGGAGACCGCCATTCTCACCATCCACAACGACAATCCGCGGCGCGTCGGGCCGTTCACGATACCCATGCTGATGCCGAACGGCGCCTCGGGCATGATCGCCATTGATTACGGCTTCAAGGGCCCGTCGTTCTCGCTGGCCTCGGCCTGCGCCTCCGGCGCGGACGGGATCGGCGTCGCGCTCATGATGCTTCGAAGCGGCGTGATTGACGCGGCCATCGCCGGCGCGTCGGAAGCGGTCGTCACCAGGACGGCGGTCGCCTCCTTCGACCGCCTGGGCGCGATGACCCGCCGCAACGAAGAGGCCTCGCGCGTGCCCCAGCCCTTCGATAAGAACCGCGACGGCTTCACCATCGGCGAGGGCGCGGCGGTGCTGATTCTGGAACGCGAAAGTCATGCGAAGGCGCGCGGCGCGAACATCCTGGCTGAACTGGCGGGCTATGGCTCCACCGCGGACGCCTTTCACGTCACCGCGCCGCACGAACAGGGCGCGGGCGGCGCGGCCGCCATCCGCGCCGCGCTGGATTCGGCCGGCGTCAACGCGGACGAGGTCGGGTACATCAGCGCCCACGGCACAGGCACGCCGCTCAATGACCTGTCCGAGACGCGCGCCATCAAGTCGGCTTTCGGCGATCTGGCGTACAAAATCCCCGTTTCGTCCACCAAGTCCATGACCGGGCACATGATGGGCGCGACCGGCGCGCTGGAGGCGGTCTTCTGCGTGCAGGCCGTACGCGAGGGACTGCTCCCGCCAACCATTCATTACGAGACGCCCGATCCCGAACTGGATTTGGATTACATCCCGAACACGGCGCGGGAGGCGAAGATCAAGGTTGCCATCAGCAATGCCTTCGGCTTCGGCGGCCACAATGCCGTGCTGGTCGTCCGAGCGTATTCGTAGTTTCCCTTGGGCCTTTGAACCGCGAAGGTTGCCAAGACCGCGGAGAAATCTCCAAAACTTCGCGTTCTTCGTCTCTTCGCGGTGAAAATTTCTGCTTTTTTGCTGTCATTGCGAGATGCCGAAGGCATCGAAGCAATCCCCTCACAGGCAGGAAGACTGCTTCCCTTCGACAGGCTCAGGGCAAGCGCTCCGCTCGCAGTGACAGACTCTGAAGATGTTTGCAACAGAGCATTTCTGCTTCAAAAACCCAGCCTTTGCTTTCAGGGAAAGGGAGTGGCGAAATAAGCGGGTGAGTCACACTTGCTTCCAGCGCCGAGGACGGCGGCCAGAGCGATGAAAATCATAATGCACACTCAATTATCCGCTCCCCGGGGAAACTGGCCTTGTGAAACCCGGAAACGCGTGCTATAATCCGCCGTCGCGTTCCAGAAAAACAAAGCAAGGATGAAAGAAAATGACTGACCTGATAAAGGCCGTTGAGGCCGCTAAGAACCAGAACATCCCCGAACTGCGCCCCGGCGATACCGTCAGCGTGCACGTTAAGATCAAAGAAGGCGACCGCGAGCGCATCCAGGAATTCAAGGGCACCGTGATCCGCCTGCGCAAGGGCGGCAACGAATCCTCGTTCACCGTCCGCCGCGTGGCCAGCAACGGCATCGGCGTCGAGCGCACCTTCATGCTCCGCTCCCCGCGCATTGATAAGGTCGTGGTCGAGCGGCACAACGTGGTCCGCCGCGCCCAGTTGTACTTCATGCGCGAGCGCACCGGCAAGTCCGCCCGCCTCAAGCAGAAATTCGATTGACGACAAACCCTAAAGGTCTCCGCGGCCTTTAGGGTTTTTTGATTCTATGACATCACCCCTGATTGGAATCACCGCCCGCATCGCCCGAACGACCGAGGCTTTGCCCGCCGTCCAAATCCTGCGCGCCTACGTGGACGCGGTCATCGAAGCCGGCGGGACCCCGGTCCTGATTCCGCCCGAACTGCCCGAACCCCACTGGCGCGGACTCTTCGCCCACCTCGACGGAATCCTCTTCTCCGGCGGCGCGGACATCGGCATCGAGCACTTCGGCGGCGAGCCGCATTCGACTGTGAATGTCGAAGCCGTGCGCGATGCCATCGAACTGCCTCTCCTGCGCGCCGCCGCGGACGAGGGCAAGCCGTTCTTCGGCATCTGCCGCGGACTGCAGGTGGTCAACGTGGCGCTGGGCGGGACGTTGTACACGCACATCCTCGACCAGCATCCCAATGCCCTCGAACACGATCGCCATGACCAGCCGCGGGCATTCCTCGCCCATCCCGTCCGTGTGGACGAAGGCACGCGTCTGGCGGACATCCTCGGCGAGCCGGTCTTGCAGGTCAACAGCCTGCACCACCAGGGAATCAAAGATTTGGCTCCCGGCTTGAAGGCAACCGCCTTTGCCCCTGATGGTTTGATTGAGGCTGTAGAATTACCGAATCATCCCTTTGGATTGGCCGTGCAGTGGCACCCCGAATGGATGACGGATCAGGCGGCGATATGCAATTTGTTTAAGTCGTTTGTGAACGCGGCGGGAAACCATCGGTAAGGCGTACTCATCGCGCGCTTTACGTTTTGTTCTTTACGTTTTATCATCCCTGCATGTCCCTTGAACAACAGAACAACCCTATCGGTGTGTTCGACTCCGGCGTAGGCGGCCTGTCGGTGTTGCGCGTCCTGCGCGGACAGATGCCCGCCGAAGACGTGATCTACTTCGGCGACCAGGGACACGTGCCGTACGGGCCGCGTCCGCTGGAGCAGGTGCGCGATTTTTCGGAGGCCATCACGCGCTTCCTGTTGGCGAAACATGCCAAGTTGATTGTGATAGCCTGCAATACCGCGTCCGCGGCCGCGCTCCGGTATTTGCGAAAGACTTTTCCCGATGTGCCGTTCGTCGGCATGGAGCCTGCGGTCAAGCCTGCGGCGGAGCACACGCACAGCGGCAAGGTCGGCGTGCTGGCTACGCCCGCGACCTTCCAGGGCGCGCTGTACGCCTCGGTCGTCGAACGGTTTGCGAACGGCGTGGAATTACTGCAAAGCACCTGTCCCGGCCTCGTCCAGCAGATCGAGCAGGGGAATCTGGACGGCAAAGAGACGCGCAGGATTCTGGAGGACGCGCTCCTGCCCATGCTCGAAAAAGGCATTGATACGGTCGTGCTGGGCTGTACCCACTATCCGTTCGTGATTCCGCTCATCCAGCGGATCGTGGGCGAGTCCGTGCGGGTGATAGACCCCGCTCCCTCGGTGGCGCGGCAGGCCGGGCGTCTGCTCGAAGCGGGCGGGACGAAGAATCTGAACGGGGCGCGCGGGCGCGTCCAATTCTATACGTCGGGAGATGCGGACGCGCTGGCGTCGTTGTTGCCAACCCTGCTTGGGGAATTGGGGGAGGTGAAACGCGTCGAATGGAAGAGTGATCGCGAAGTGAATGTTCGAGCCACAGACGAACGCAGATAAAGAGGATTTGAGAATTTCATCCGCGTTGATCTGTGGTTGAAATTAAAGGCGTGTGTTAACCTTCCTCGCCTTCCATCGTCCGCGATCGTTGTAGTGCAAATCGAAGCGGACTTCTGTTTGGCCCGCGCCGAACTCGACCTCCACGATGCCGTAATTGATGCGGTCAATCGAATAGTAAATCTTCGAATGACAGACGTGGGGGCTGCGCGTTTTGCGTTTCAGCAGGCGGGCGACGTAATTTGTTTTCTGCTCGAAAGGCGTGGAACTGAATTCCCAGATCGGGATGTTGCGCCCGTTGGGTCCGCACAGGTCCGCCGAGACGGCATGGGCTTCATGCAAATCACCTGCCAGAAAGTAAACGCCCGAAATTTCATTGGCCGCGAGGAAGCGCAGGAGTCGGTCGCGTTCCTGTGGAAATCCAGACCAGCGGTCGTTGACGATGTCGCCAAAGAATTCGAATAACACGGCCGACGAAGTGACGATGAATTTGAGCGGAAAATTATCCTTGACCGCCAGCAGCCACGCTTCGAATGCCTGCCATTGCGCATCGCCCAGTACGATTTTCTCGCGGCGGTTGCGCAGACGCTGGGTACGCGTGTCCATGACATAGAAGGCCGCCGCGCCGAAGTAGAACGAATACGCCAGCGAGCCCGCGTCGCCCGCGACGAAGCGCAGGCTCCCGTTTTCCTGTTTTTGCGGCAGGCTGAGCATCGGCGCGTGGATTCCCTGATGTTCCCGATAGACCTGCAGGGCATCCTGTACGCGCTGGGCCGTCAGGCGGCGCTCTTCTTTCGAGAGTCCGTTGATGAGGCGGATAAACCGGGTGTACGCGGGAATGTCCGCGACGGTGTGTTCGCGGTCGTGCCAGTGCCAGTCGTTGTCCACTTCGTGGTCGTCGAGAGTCATAAAGGCGGGCGTGCGTGCCAGCAGTTCGCGGAAATACGGATTGGACCAGGTATGCAGGTACACGGCACGATAGTCTTCGATGGTCAAGGCGACGCGGCCGAGTCCATTGTGTTTCCATTCGTCGGCGTAAATCTGGTCGCCTTCGAGAATCATGAAATCCAAGTTGGGCTCGTTTCTGAGCAAGTGCCTGAAGGCACGGCCCGGCAGGCGGTGCTCCGGGCGAAAGCAGGAACCAAACGCGAAGCGAAACGAAACGGCCTTGCCCGGCGGCGGGAAGGTTCGGAAGGACTCGAAAGCCTCGCCCGATGGTTTGGCTTCCGAATCCAGCGCGAGCGCGAAATAATAGACCGTTTCCGCTTCGAGGCCGTCAATCGGGATCGCGCCGGCGAAGCCTGTCGCCTCTGTCAACGCTACTTTCCCCGCTCGTCTCGCATCGCTTGGATCCTCACCGTTTGCAAGCCAGGCGTACAATGTGGACGGCCCGTCGGCGCGCGCCCACAGTTTGACGCCGCGATGCGACAGCCCGCCGATGATCGGGCCGAGGATGATTTTAGGTTGGTCCGCCATGTTATTCCTCGAAGGTCGCGATGTTCGCTCCCATCCTTTCCATGTCCTCGAACAGGCGTGTCGGTTCAGCAAGTTGTCCCATCATGTGCAGGCCCGGCTTTCGCGCGGCGCCGTCCAGGTATTGTTTCAGGAAGGCGGCGACGGGGATGGCGGTCAATTCGTAGCCGTCGGGATGGCCGACTCGCGCGAAGACTTTGGCCTGGGCGCCGTTTTTCAGCCCCTTCGCCTCGACGGCGATCATCACCTGATATGGCGGCGGGGACTGGCGCATGCCCCACCACATCAACTTTCCCAGCGGGCGCAGTCCGCGTTTGGGCGCGAGTTTGAGCCCCAGCATGACGATGGGGGTGACGAGCAGATCGGCAATCCAGTTGGAGCCTGAAATGTAAAAGCCGACATCTTTCAGCGATGGATATATTTCTGGAAGGCGGCGCAGTTCCTCGAAGAACATCGAATAGCAGGTGCGTACGCCGATCCCGCCGCCAAAGTCGAATTTGATCATGGACCACTTCTTGGGATTCGTCCACGCACCGTCTTTGAAAATCTGCGCTTCGTAATTGATAAATCCCTCCATCAACTCGTCCACGGCTTCGGTGTAGGGCAGGGTTGAGCCGACGTTCAAGTAGCCCGCTGTGACCGCGCTTTCGATGGTGTCCAGTTTACCCGCGGCGTAACGCACCATGACAGCAGGCAGGCCGGGATGGTAGCCCGCCTCGGTGACGAAACATCTCCCCGCGTTCTTGATTTCTTCTTCTGCTGTATACAACGATTTCAGTTTGGCCGACGAGAATTGCACGTCGAGGTAATCCGCGCCCGCGGCGAGACAGGCGCGGATGACCGTCTCGGCGTGATGTGTCGTCGGCGCGGCGACCAGGCACAGGGTCGAATCACGAAGCGCCGCGCGCAAGCTGGCCTCATCGGACGCGTCCACTTGTCGAATCGAGACGCGCGGACTTGACAGCGCGTCCGCCAGCGCCTGCGCCTTGTCCAGGTTGCGGCCTGCGAGGACGATGTTTGCGTCGGTTTGTGCAAGCAGATGTTTCGCGAGCAGACGCCCCGTCGCGCCGTACCCTCCCAGGATGAAGATGGCCGCCACGCTCCCTCCAGATTTTGCAGTGCAGGGGCCCGCTCCTGCACTGCAAACTTTAAATCTCGATCGCGCCGCTTTCAGATACGATATTAATCGAAGCGCGATGGCATTGATTTTCCGCGCCGCAGTAATAACATTCCCAGGTGAATGCCCCCGCCTGAGTCTCTACCGGAGACTCGTAATCGCAGTTTCCGCATTTCATGAGAAGAACGAGTCGGGCATATTGCCCCATTCTGGTGATCTGCGCGACGGCGAGCTGGTTTTGAAACATATTGCCGAATTCTGTGAGGCTGGAGCATTCGACGGACTCTGTATGTTCCTGCCTCGCCTCGGCAAGGATATTTTTTGTTTTTATCGGAGCCTCCGTATAGAAGCCATTCATGTCCCGCCCCAGGGCGCCATCGGGCGTATCCACCACGTAATAGGTGAGTCCGGGGATGGAAGGGACGCTTTTGAGCATTTCGGCGGCTTGATATAGATTCCCTGCCGCCTGGCTGTAATAGCGGTGGTTCCCGCTCTGATGGAAATTCCAGTCAACCATGTTTTTCTCCTTTCCGGGGCAACGGTTGATCGAAAACTGGCTTCGGTGACAAGACCCTCCCGAAGTGGGGCGAGACGCTGCCCGACGCAGGTCGGTTCCGTCCCTGCCATAACTATACAACCAATCGTAATCTTTTTCAATGAGGTGCGGAAGCTATCCTGATTGGTTTTGCGCAGATGCCACCTCCGCCAGTTCCTGCTCGCATTGTTCGAGATACAAGCGATTCCCCACGCGCTTCAAAATCCCAATACTTTCTTCGAGCAGGCGGCGCGCTTCGTTGAGATTGTTTTGTTTGCGGGCAATCTTCGCCAGCGCCGCCAGCGAATTGGCGATGTGCGCGTCGTGACCGATTTGCTGGTGTGAGCGCAGCGCTTCCTCCGCATAGCGCGTGGCTTCGTCGAATTGACCCTCTTCGATTGCCCAGTTTGCCAGGTTCGCGCATGCTCCCCCGATTTGCTCCAGGTTGTTCATCTCGCGCGCGAGCGTAAGGCTGTACTCGGCATTCGCTTTTGCCTCTGCCAGCCTGCCTGCGGCAAGCAATGCCTCCGCCAGGTTGGAGGTGGCAACCATTTCGCCCCATTTGGAATGAACCGCGCGATATTCGCGGACTGCCTGCCTCCAACATTCAATGACCTTTTCGAGATTTTCCAGCCCAAACGCCGCCGCGCCCGCGTAGACGAGCGTGTGCGCGTACGCGATATG
>JBBIKC010000045.1:0-24177 GCA_037445635.1 Chloroflexota bacterium | reverse complement strand
TGGCCCGGCTTCCAACCCTTCGGCGGCTGGAAAGGCTCCGGCTCCAGCGGCAAGAACGCCGGCGGCCATTACTACCTCCCGCTCTACATGCACGAACAGATTCGCACGCGCATCAAGTAAGCGCTCAGGCCCCTTCCCTGGAAACGGGGAAGGGGTTTTCTCCCTGTTCGATGAGTGATTTTATCGCCCGCATCGGGACATTCTTTCTGCTGG
This sequence comes from Chloroflexota bacterium, assembly GCA_037445635.1. Classification (GTDB taxonomy): domain Bacteria; phylum Chloroflexota; class Anaerolineae; order Anaerolineales; family Villigracilaceae; genus JBFMCC01. The sequence continues at coordinate 23,964 of JBBIKC010000045.1, read as the reverse complement.
TCGGCGTGGTCTTTGTGATCATGTTCGCCGCCACCGAGTCGGCCGCCCAGCCCGTCTTCGATTACCTGTTCATCGCCATCATCCTGCTCACCACCGGTGCGCTCTTCCGCCGCCGCAGCGCAACGCCATCTACGAGTGACCGGTTTTCCTGGCTGCGCGGCCTGCGCAAGGAAAACAACAAACAAAAACAACCGAAGAAATGAAATGACTAAACTAATCCCCCTCACCGAAGCCATTTCCAAATTCGTGAACGACGGCGACCTGGTCTACGCCGCCGGCTTCACCCACCTGATTCCCTTCGCGGCCGGGCACGAGATCATCCGCCAGCGCAAGCGTGACCTCGCGCTTGCGCGCGCCACCCCGGACCTGATCTACGACCAGATGGTCGCGGCGGGATGCGCGCGCAAGGTTATCTTTTCGTACATGGGCAACCCCGGCGTGGGAAGCCTGCGAATCTTGCGCGCCGCACTCGAAAAAGGACAGATCGAGTGGGAGGAATATTCTCACTTCGGCATGATCACGCGCTTGCAGGCAGGCGCGTCCGGTCTGCCTTTCCTGCCCATGAACCAGACCGGCGCGCAGGACCTCGAAAAAGCGAATCCGAACATCAAGCGGATCCCCGACCCGTACGGCGGCCCGGACGTGATCGTCGTCCCGGCGCTCCATCCAGATGTGGCCATCGTCCACGTCCAGCGCGCAGACGCCGAGGGCAACGCGCACTTGTGGGGCATCATCGGCGAGCAGAAAGAGGCCGCCTTCGCCGCGAAGAAGGTCATCCTCACCGCCGAGGAGATCGTCGAACCCGAAGTCATCCGCTCCGACCCGAACCGCACGATGATTCCGTCCATCATCGTCAGCGCGGTGTGTCACGTGCCGTTTGCCTGTCATCCCTCCTACGCGCAGGGTTATTACGACCGCGACAACGAGTTCTACCTGCAATGGGACAAGATCAGCGAATCGCCCGAGGCCGTGAAGCAATACCTGGATGAATGGGTCTATGGCGTGAAAGACCGCGAGGAATACTGGCAGAAACTCGGCGCGAAGACTCACAAGCGGTTGAAGGTCGCACGCCAGATGAGCGCGCCGATCAATTATGGAAAATATTAGAAGTCATCTCAAAAATAAGCGGTTGTCATTGCGAGGAGGGCATAGCCCGACGAAGCAATCCCCAATTCTACGAGGTCACCTCGTTTTCAAGGAGATTGCTTCCCTTCGACAGGCTCAGGGCAAGCGCTTCGCTCGCTATGACGGGGCCGGTCAGTATTTTTGAGACAAGTTCTAGAGAATTATCCCTTGCCCTCTTCTCCCCTATCCCTTATCCCCTCCTCCGCCTTCGGCAAGGATGGCGCTCCTCTCTACTTCCTCCATGCCAACGGCTATCCGCCAGCGTGTTACAAATTCTTTCTCCAGCAGTTTTCAGGCTATCACGTGCGCGCCATGCACCAGCGGCCGCTCTGGCCGGGGCAAAGCCCCGACGGTCTCCGCGATTGGAAACCGCTGACGGACGACTTCCTGCAATTCCTCGATGAGCAGAAAGCGGAGCGCGTACTCGCGGTCGGACATTCACTTGGCGCGATCATCATCCTGCGCGCCGCGCTGAAAAGCCCTGAGCGATTCCGCGCCATCGTTCTGATTGACCCCGTGCTCTTCCCGCCGCGCAGAATCATCGCCTGGAACATCGTCCGCGCACTGGGACTGGGCTACAAAACGCATCCTCTCATCCGCGGCACGCTGAAACGGCGGCGCCAATTCAACGATCTGGATCAGGTCTTCCGCGCCTACCGCCGCCGCGAGGTCTTCCGTTTCTTCTCGGACGAGAGCCTGCGCGCGTACATCGAGGGGATTCTCCGCCCGCGCGCGGACGGCTCGTACGAACTGGCCTACTCGCCGGAGTGGGAAGCGCGCATCTACTACACCGGCATCTGGCCCGATCTCGAACTGTGGCGCGGACTGAAGTCCCTGCGCGTGGCGACCCTCTTCGTCCGCGGCGCGGAAACGGATACCTTCTGGGCATCCGCGGCCGGCCTCGTGAAACGGAAACAGCCCGCGGTCCGCGTGGAAACGGTGGAACAGTCCACTCACCTCCTGCCGCTGGAACGTCCGGAGGAAGTTTCTAAAATTGTCCTGTCGTTTTTGAAGGAGATTCAATGAGCGAATATTCGTCTGCCGAACTGATGATTGTCAACGCCGCGCGGCTGTTGCGCGACGGCGATGTCGTGTTTGTCGGCGTCGGCCAGCCCAACCTGGCCTGCAACCTCGCCAAGCGCACCCATGCCCCCAACCTGACCATGATCTACGAAGCGGGCGTGATCGGCGCGGAGCCTGCGCGCCTGCCGCTTTCGATCGGCGACCCGACGCTGGTGAGCGGCGCGCTGTCGGTGTGCAGTATGTATGATATTTTCACGCTGTATCTCCAGCGCGGTAACGTGGACGTGGGCTTCATGGGCGGCGCGCAGATTGACAAATACGGCAACATCAACGCCACCGTGATCGGCGATTACGCACATCCGAAGGTGCGCCTGCCCGGCTCCGGCGGCTCGCAGGAGATCGCGGCCTGGGCCAACCGCTGTTACATCATGACACCTCACCAGAAGCGCCGCTTCCCGGAGCGATGCGACTTCCGCACTTCGGTCGGCGAATTGGACGGGCGCGGCGAGCGCAAACGAATCGGCCTGCGCGGCGGCGGGATGCAGGCCGTGGTCACAGATATTGGCATCCTCGAACCCGACGAGAGCGGCGAATTGATTCTGACCGCTTTACACCCCGGCAAGACCGTGGAGCAGGCGAAGGAAAACACAGGCTGGGATTTAAAACCCGCCGCGCAGGTGCGCACGACCGAACTCCTCACCGGGCGCGAATTAAGAATCCTGCGCGAGGAATTGGACCCAACCGGTATTTATTTGAAAGGCGCGGGTTAGATCTGCTCCGCGTCTGAAAGTTGCCAGACGACATCCTCCCAGTCACCGGCCGGGTCAACCAGGGCGTTGAAATCGTCCGCCACGCCGTTGTCGCCTGATTTTTCGAACGCGGCGTGGCTTTCCCATTCCATCAGGAAAAGTACATCGTTCGGGTCCTTCTCGGCGCGATAGATTTTGCTCCAATGACAACCCGCGGCTTTCATGTGGGCGTTATGCTTTGCGGCCGCCTTCCTGACCCCCTCGAAGTCCTTGACCTTGACGCGCATGGTAACCAGTACGGACATGATATTCTCCTTCCAACAACACTGATAAAATGTATATGGATTATATGCCGATGGCAGATGAAACACAACCTCCCGTCTTCTATAGATGTCGGGCAACCACAACTTAACGCTGGCGAGCACGTAGATTGGATTGCAAGTTCATCCACTTGGAGGAAGAAATGAGCGCACAACGAAATCCGCTGCGCCGTTCGCGGCATAACCGCATGATCGCGGGTGTGTGCGGCGGCCTGGCCGAGTTCTTCGGCGTGAGCGCCTTCTGGTTTCGCCTGGCGTTTCTCATCGCGTTAATCCCCGGCGGCGTGCCCGGAATTCCAGCCTACCTGCTGTTCTGGCTGATCGTGCCGCAAGCCAACTCGTAACGTGGAAACCAACCCGCCTGTCAAGAAACGGGCTCTTCTGGCGAAAATCTTCCTTTCGCCGGATGAGCCGCGTCTGCGCGCCGGCTGGCGCTTGCTCGCGCAGACGGTCCTATTTTTCATCTTCATCCTGGTATTTACCGTCCCGCTCGGATTTCTGGCTCTCTTCGTCAGAATCGATCAGGGATTGCTGGTCGTTCTCCAGTTCGTCGAACTGCTGGCAACGACCGGCTCGATCTTCCTCGCCCGCGTCTTTCTCGACCGCCGCTCGATTCCCAGTCTCGGCCTGAGACTGGATTGGAGAGCCGCCGCCGATTTGGTGGTCGGCACGGTCATTCCTCTTGTGATGATGGGTTCGATCTATTGGCTCGAATGGTCACTAGGTTGGTTGACCTTCGAAGGTTTTGCGTGGGGGGCGGAAAACGTTGGCAACGTTGCCTTGAACTTAATGGGCGTGTTCCTGTTCTTCATCGTCGTCGGCTGGGACGAGGAACTGCTGTTCCGCGGCTATTACCTCCAGACCATTGCCAGCGGACTTAACCCGGCCTGGGGTGTAATCTTGTCATCGGTCATCTTCGGCGCGGCTCATTTGGGCAATCCGAACGCGACCTGGATTTCGGCGGCAGGCATCTTCTTCGCCGGTCTGTTCATGGCCTATGCCTACCTGCGCACCGGGCAACTATGGTTATCCATCGGCCTGCATATCGGCTGGAATTTCTTCGAGGGTCCGGTCTTCGGATTCCCGGTCAGCGGAATCAACTTTTTCCAAATGACGCGCATCACGGTCACAGGCCCCGAACTGTGGACCGGCGGCGCGTTCGGCCCGGAGGCGGGATTGATCGTCCTGCCCGCGCTGCTGGTCGGCGCGGCGCTGGTCTGGATTTACACGCGCGGCCGCAAAGCCAAGTAGAACTTCTTTCCCCTTTACCGACACCCGGGCCCGGAGTAGATTGAGGCCATGTCTGCGCGTCTTCTCCGGGCTGTGATTTTCGACCTGGGCGGCACGCTCATGTATGCGCGCGAGCCGTGGCCGCCCATCATGGAACGCGCGTATGCGGCGCTTGCCGACTCGCTGTGCGAACAGGGCTTCAACCTTGATCGGGATACCATCCACGACGACCTGAAGAACCGCCTCGACCATTACTTCACCAGGCGCGATGCGGACCTGTTCGAGACGACCTATCTCGCGGTCATCCGCGGACTTCTGGCCGCGGCCGGTCACCCGGACGTTCCCGAGGCTCCCATCCGCCGCGCGCTGGACGCGATGTACTCCCACACCCAGCCGAATTGGACGCTGGAAGAGGATGCCAAACTCACCCTGCGCACCCTTGAAGCGGGAGGCTATCGCCTCGGCATAGTCTCGAACGCGGGCGACAACCAGGATGTATTCCAGCTCGTGGAACGATTCGGCATCGAGCCGTACTTCGACTTCATCCTGACCTCCGCGGCCTGCTCGTATCGCAAGCCGCACCCGCGCATCTTCGAACTGGCGCTGGCCCACTGGGGCATCCCCGCGCAGGAGGTTGCCATGATCGGCGACAGCCTCGAAGCGGACATTCAGGGCGCGAAGGCCGCGGGGTTGTACAGCGTCTGGATCACGCGCCGCGTCACGAAACCGCTGGCCCGGCCCGAGGTCCGGCCGGACGCGAGGATCCGCACACTGGCCGAATTGCCCGTACTGTTCAGTAATCTTCTTCGTCAGGCGGCGTGATACAATCGCCCGCATGGTTTCCCCCGTACAAAATAAAAAATCCAGCGCGCTGGCATACCTGGCCCTGGGGATGGGCATATTCTCATTGAGCCTGTCGGCTATGTTCGTGCGCTGGGCGGGCGCGCCCGGCCCGGTGACCGGGCTGTATCGGCTGGGCATCGCCGCGCTGATCACATATCCATTTTTTGTAAAACGCACGCGCAAACAACCCATTCGCCGCGCGGATGTGATTTTTCCGCTGCTGGGCGGATTATTCACCGCGGGCGATTTCGCGTTGTGGAACACGTCCGTCCTGTTCACGACCGCCTCCAACGCGACCCTGCTGGGCAACACCGCGCCGTTGTGGGTGGCGGTCGGCGCATGGATGATTTTCCGCGAGCGCCTCACGCGGGACTTCTGGCTGGGTCTCGCGCTCGCGCTGGCCGGCGCGGCGCTCATCCTCGGCGGCGACTTTCTCCTGCACCCGCGCCTCGGCCTCGGCGACTTGATGGCCTGCGGCGCGGGAATCTTCTACGCCGCGTACATGCTCGTTACCCAGCGCGGACGTGAGCGGATGGATGCGTTCAGCCATTGGTGGATCGTGAGCCTCACCGCGGCGTTCGGCCTGCTGGGCGTGAACCTCGCCCTCGGCAATCCGCTGACGAACTATCCGCCGCAGAGCTGGATGATGTTTGCCGCGACCGCTCTTGTTTCGCAAATCATCGGCTACCTTTCCATTTCGTACGCTCTGGGACACCTGCCCGCGGCGGTCGTTTCTCCCTCCATGATCGGTCAGCCCGTGGTGACCGCCATTCTTGCGATTCCCCTGCTGGGCGAAATCCCCGCGAGGACTCAATTGATTGGAGGTTTGATTGCGTTGATTGGAATCTTCATCGTCAACCAGGCGCACAACCGCGCCCAAACCGAATCGCGGAGAAATAAAGAACTTCGGGGGGCTTTATAAACCTTCGCGAACTTCGCCTCTTCGCGGTAAAAGAATCTCCCGCTTGCGCCGAGGCCTAATCGCCTCTATACTTATACTTAGTGCAACCAACCCAAGGAGGAACCCATGCAACTCGACGCCATTCTCGAAGTCGCCATCGGACTGGTCTTCGCCTGGCTGGTGCTCAGCATTGGGACCATGCAGGTGCAGGACTGGATCAGCCAGCTCTTCAGTTGGCGCTCCAAATCGCTGGAACAGGCCATCCTGGATATGTTCCGCAACGAGAAACCGCTGGTGGATCAATTCTACGATCACCCGTTCATCAAGGAACTCTGCAAGTTCGATAAGAACGGTAAACTCATCAAGAAGCCCGATCACATTCCCAACGAAGTCTTCGGGCAGGTCGCGTTCGAAGTCCTGATGAACGCCGGCAAGCCCGCCGACGCGCCTCCCCCCGCACCGGGTGCGATGTCCTTCGACATGATGGCCGCCGAAGTGGATTCCGCCAAGAAGAGCGTCAACCCCGAACTGGCACGCACGATGGATCGCCTCTTCCCCGGTATGGGCCAGCCCACCGACAGCGGCGCGGTCTCCTTCGGCCTCGGCGAGACGATTCAGGACATCGGCCAGAAGGCCCAGGAATACCGTAAGAATGTGGAAAACTGGTTCGACAAAGTTATGAATCAGTCCTCCAACTGGTACAAAGAGAACGCCAGGAAATGGGCTCTCGGCATCGGAATTGCCTTGGCCCTTCTCTTCAACGTGGACTCGATCAACGTCGCCAACGCGCTCTGGAAGGAGCCGACCCTGCGCGATACCATCGTGGCACAGGCCAGCGTCGCACAGCCGGGCGTCAACACGCCCACCCTCGGCGAGACGCCCGACTACCTCGAGGCGCTGGCCCTGCCCGTCGGCTGGACTTCCGTCCACGCGGAAGATGCCGCGGCCTGCAACACGTTTGTCACCAGCGAGGGTCGCATCGCGTTCGAGTCCGCGGGCGAGTGCCGCCTGTTGACCAACGTCCCGAAGGTGAACGATTTCTGGGGCTGGCTGGTCAAACTCCTCGGCATCGTCATCAGCGGCGGGGCGGCCATGCAGGGCGCGCCTTTCTGGTTCGACATCCTCAAGAAACTGGTCAGCGTGCGGCCTCAGCAAAAACAGCAGGCGCAGGGTTAGACCCGCAACACGTCTTTCGAAGAAGGGCTGTCCGAAACAGCCCTTCTTCTTTGCAGGCAGTATAATCAGCCCATGCCCGATCTCTTCGACCACGCCATGCAGGAACGCATGAAGACCGAGGCGCCGCTCGCGGCGCGCATGAGGCCGCGCACGCTCGAAGAGTTTGTGGGACAGGAACACATCGTCGGCCCGGGCAAACTCCTGCGCCGCGCCATCGAAGCCGACCGCCTCTTTTCCTCGATCATCCTTTGGGGACCGCCCGGCTCGGGCAAGACCACCCTTGCCCAGGTCATCGCCAACACCACCCGGAGTCACTTCGTCACCATCTCCGCCATTCTTGCGGGCAAGGCTGAACTGCGCGAGGTCGTCGAGGCCGCGCTCGAACGCAGGCGCCTGCACAACGAGCGCACCATCCTCTTCGTGGACGAAGTCCACCGCTGGAATAAGGCCCAGCAGGACGCGCTCCTGCCCCACGTCGAGAATGGAACCGTGACACTCATCGGCGCGACGACCGAGAATCCGTATTTCGAAGTCATCAAGGCGTTGATCTCGCGCTCGCGCGTGTTTCAACTGCGGAATTTAAATCAAGAAGAGACGGGGATTCTGCTCGACCGCGCCCTCGCGGACAAGGAACGCGGCTACGGAAACAAGCGCATCATTCTGGACCCCGCGGCGCGCGCCCATTTAATCGAGACCGCCACTGGCGACGCGCGCAACGCGTTGAACGCGCTCGAATTGGCGGTGGAGTCAACGCCCCCCAACGCTGACGGTGCAATTCACATCACCCTGGATGTTGCACAGGAATCGATCCAACGGCGCGCGGTACTATACGACAAGGACGGCGACGCGCATTACGACACGATCAGCGCCTTCATCAAATCGGTGCGCGGAAGCGATCCGGACGCGGCGCTCTACTGGCTGGCCAAGATGCTCTACGCCGGCGAAGACCCGCGCTTCATCCTGCGCCGCCTCATCATCCTCGCGGGAGAAGATATCGGCCTGGCCGACCCGATGGGACTGGTCGTCGCTTCCTCCGCCGCGCAGGCTTTCGATTACATCGGCCTGCCCGAGGGAGTCTACCCCATCGTCGAAGCGACGCTGTATCTCGCCACCGCGCCCAAGTCCAATAGCGCGACCTCTTATTTCAAGGCGATGCAGAAACTCGAGGAGCAGGGACAAGTGTCCGTGCCATTGCACCTGATGGATGGCAACCGCGACGCGGCCGCGATGGGACATGGAAAGGATTATGTTTACCCACACGATGAGGAGGGGCACTTTACACCTCAGCAGTATTTACCCAAGCGCCTGCTTGGCACATATTTTTATAAGCCATCAGGTGAAGGTTATGAGGCGCAGGTCGCGGCGCGGCTTGAGATGTGGCGCGAGGCACAGAGGAAGGCGTTGGGAATTGAAAAGCGCGAAGAGATTCCTGATTTGAGCGAAGAGAAGATTCAGGAAATGAAACGGAAAATCAAATAATGCCCCTGTTACTGCTCATCCGTCACGGCGAAAACGACTACACCAAAAAGCACAGACTCGCGGGGCATTTGCCCGGAGTCCACCTGAACGAGCGCGGGCAGAAGCAGGCGCAGGAATTGGCCGAGGCGCTCAAGGATGTGCCCATCAAGGCCATCTATTCCAGCCCGCTGGAGCGCGCTGTCGAGACGGCAACGCCCATCGCCGCGGCGCGCGGACTCGAGGTCCAGACCGAAGCGGGGCTGATCGAAACGAACGTCGGCGACTGGCAGGGGCGTTCGCACGCCGCGTTGCGTCTGACCAAACGCTGGAAGGTCATCCAGCACGCGCCGTCCCGCGCGCAATTTCCCGAAGGCGAGACGTTCTACGAGTGCCAGTCGCGCGTCGTCGCCGCGCTCGACACGATCCTTCGCAGGCACAGGCCGAAAGACATTGTCGTCTGTGTCTTCCACGCCGACCCGATCAAACTGGCTGTCGCCCACTACCTCGGCCTGCCGCTCGATCATTTCCAACGCCTAAGCTGCGAAACGGGTTCCCTGACCGCACTCTATGTCGGCGATTCGGGCGCGCATCTCAGCAAACTGAATCAGCGCCCGCCCTTCGATTTTCTTCCAAAGAGAAGATAGCCTCGCGAATTACAGAAACCCTCCCGTTTTTCGTCGGGAGGGTTCGTCCATCATACGAGTTCGACTCTTTGCGGATTGGATTTCGGCACGCGGCGGATTTCACCGCGCGCCTCCATGTCCAGTTTGACCGTGGTGAAATACCACGTCACCGAGCCGTCGAAGTTCTTGTGCAGTCTATCCTCTACCAGACTTCCCAGCTGGGTGAAGGTCATCGGTCCATGTGTTTTCAGCGTGTCGAGAATGGCACTGCGCACCACTTCGTACTTTGCTTTGCTGATCTGCACGCCCTGCTTGGATGGGTCCGGATTGAGCGCCAGAATCGTCGGTTCCATCATTTTTCCCTTCATTCTGCCCGCGCCTTTACTTGTTGAAGTCAGGATTCATGCTCGTGTAAAGCGCCAGCACGTTGCCCGTTGGGTCCTTGAAAGCGGCGAACCATCCCGTTTGGGGAATTTCGGTCTTCGGATGAAGGACTTTTCCGCCCAGTTTCTCCACGTTTTTCAAGTCGGCTTCGATATCATCGCTGTGGATATAAACCAACACCTGCCCCACAGGGTTTTCATCCGACACCAGATTGAAGCCGCCTCCGTAGCCGCTTCCATCTTCCCACATGGTGTAATTCATTTCAGGGACGCTCTCGATCTTCCAGCCGAATAACCCGGCATAGAACCTGGCCGCGGCTTCCACGTTCGCGGCGGGAATCTCAACATGGACGACATTTCGTTTGGACATGGTACTCTCCTCTATAAAAAATGGTTGGCAACGGCCTGGATTCTAGAACATATATTCTAACCTGTCAAGCGCCAGATGTCGGATTTTCGAATCTGCCGAGGTCACATCTGGCTATATGCCCTCGAACAGGTCCCGTTCCATGCGAAAGTCACCATTCACAGGCGGGTAGGCGCGCATGAAATCCTCATGCTCGCTGAAGACGCGCGTGATCAATCCCATCAGTCCACGGCGCATCTGGACGCCACCCTGCGAAGCGTGGCACGCGCCCGCCTCGCGTTTGATCCCGGCGACAGAGCGGATGTCCACCCGCACATGGACGGGAAAATTCACATCCGCCAGTTCCTTCAGGTTGATGTCGCCGTTGCGGCCCCACCTGGCGGGGTCTTTACCGAAAAGCGGCAGGAGGCGCGTCGCCAACTTGAGGAACCCGCGCGGGAAAACCTGGAAGTAAAGACCACGCGGCTTGAACGGCACCCCAGCCTCGGGGTGGAAGGATGCATCGTCCGCTTTTTCGAAGGCGAGAACCGTTGCCTTGTGAATGTGAATGTGGTCGGGATGTTTGTATCCGCCGATCGGATCGAACGTCAACACGACGTCGGGTTTGAGTTCGCGGATGTATCGGACGACGCGCCCCGCCACTTCCTCGACGGGATGGTTGACCTGCGCCTCGGGATGTTGATTATCTCCCGAACCCGGCATGCCGGAATCGCGATAGCCCAGGAAATACACACCTTTGAGGCCGAGATATTCGGCGGCACAACGCAACTCGGCCTCGCGCAAAGCCGCGATGGACTGGTAACCGCGCACATGCTCCGCATCCACCGTGCCTGCCTCGCCGCGCGTGGCACAGACGAGATGTGTATCGTAGCCGCGTTTTGCATACAGCGCGAGCGTGCCGCCAAGCCCGAAAGATTCGTCGTCGGGATGCGCCAGAACTGCGAGCAGGGTTTTTGTCATGGTTCCTCGTTTACATAGTACCCAGTATGGGTATAATGTCGGTCTATTTTACTTTGAAGGACGCGTCATGAACGTAGGAATTTACGTGTACGATGAAGTGGAAGTGCTGGACTTCGCAGGCCCGTACGAGGTGTTCACCACTGCGGCGCGGGTGAAGGCGCGTCTTGAACCGAACGCGCCGAAACTGTTCGACGTGTTTCTCATTGCGGAAAAAGACGGGCTGGTTTCCGCGCGCGCAAATTTCAATGTCCGGCCGCATCATTCGATTCGGAATCACCCACGCGTGGATGTGCTGATTGTACCAGGCGGGGTCCACACGCGCGAATTGGAAAAGCCGCACGTCATCGAATGGATTGCCAGCCTGTCGCCGCAGACGGAACTCACTGCGTCGGTCTGCACGGGCGCGTTCCTGCTGGCGAAGGCGGGAATTTTGCAAGATAAACCCTGCACTACTCACTGGGAGGATATTCCCCACCTGCGCGCCATGTTCCCCGCGCTGGATGTGAAGGAAGATGTCGCGTGGGTGGACAACGGACGCATCATCACCTCGGCTGGCATCTCGGCGGGAATCGAAATGGCATTGCACCTTGTAACAAAACTGGCGGGCAAAGATCTCGCGCTGCGAACCGCGCGGCAGATGCAATACACATGGACGAATGAAAGGCTATCTACAAAGGAGGCCGAATGAAATTCGAAACCCTCGCCATCCACGCGGGACAGGAACCCGACCCCAACAACGGCGCGGTGATGACACCCGTTTATCTCACGTCCACGTATATGCAGGACGGCGTCGGCAGGCCGCGCCAGGGATACGAATACTCGCGCACCCAGAATCCCACGCGCAAAGCCCTGCAGGATTGTCTCGCCGCGCTCGAAGGCGGAGGATACGGTCTGGCCTTCGCGTCTGGCCTCGCCGCGACGGATACCGTTCTTCGATTGCTGAACGCAGGCGATCACGTCCTCGCGGGCAACGACGTGTACGGCGGCACCTTTCGTTTATTCGACAAAGTGCTCCGCCGCTTCTCCCTGGACTTTGCGTTTGCCGACACGACCGATCCCGAGTCTGTGGCCGAGGCCTTGACTCCAGCCACGCGCCTCGTGTGGCTGGAAACTCCAACGAATCCGTTTCTGCGCATCACGGATATTCGCGCAGTGGCAGCCATTGTCCATTCGCATCAAAATAAACCATTGCTTGTTGTGGATAACACCTTTGCCACACCGTATCTCCAGCGTCCACTCGAATTGGGCGCGGACATCGTGGTCCATTCAACGACCAAATACCTCGGCGGCCACTCGGACGTGGTCGGCGGCGCGGTGATCGTGAAAGATAAAGGACTGGCCGAAAAACTATACTTCCTTCAAAACGCGGTCGGCGCCGTGCCCGGTCCCCTGGACTGCTTCCTCGTCCTGCGCGGCATCAAGACCCTCCCTCTCCGTATGGATCGTCACTACGAGAATGCGGCCGCCATTGCAGAGTTCCTAGCCAAACATCCCAAGATGGAAAAGTTGATGTACCCCTTCCACGAGAGTCACCCGCAACACAAAATCGCCAGACAACAAATGCGGAACGGCGGCGGGATGATCTCGTTCATCGTGAAAGGCGGGCGGGACGCGGCGGTCAAGGTCGCTGAGTCCACAAAATTATTCACGCTGGCAGAATCGCTGGGAGGCGTGGAATCGCTCATCGAAGTCCCCGCGGCGATGACGCACCTCTCGGTGGCTGGCTCGCAATTGGAGGTGCATCCCGGTCTAGTCAGGCTGTCTGTCGGGATCGAAAACGCGGACGACCTGCTGGAGGACCTGGAACAGGCGCTGGCAAAAGTTTGATCAGAAACCCGGCTTCTTCGAGAAGCCGGGTTTCTTAATCAAGCGTTATGAACGGCGACCAGCGTCACATCGTCATCCTGCGGCGCATCTTTCTGATAGCCCTTCAGCGTTTCGAGAAGATTATTGCATATCTGCTGGGCAGATTGTCCGTTCATGCCGCCAAGTTCCGCTTTGATGCGTTCCAGGCCAAAGGCCTCGCCCTGCGGGTCGCGGCAGTCGGTCATGCCGTCGGTGTAGAAGAGAAGGGTATCGCCCGGGCCGAGTTTCACTTCGCGTTCATCGAGGGGAATCTGCTCCGCCAGACCGAGGGCCAGGCCGGGGCCAAACGGGAGCCGCTCCACGGTCCCGTTGGAGGCGAGCAGGAGCGGAGGCTCGTGCCCGGCGCGGGCGTAGGAAAATTTCCGCGTGCGCAGGTTGAGCAATCCGTAAACCGCGGTTACGAACTGGGTGTTCTTCTCGATGCGCGTCAGGTGGCGGTTCACGCCGCGCAGGACTTCGCCGGGCGAGCGCGTGGACGAGGACTCGGCGACGATGAGGGCGTGGGTGCGCGCCATGAAAATGGACGAGGGCACACCCTTGTCGGCCACGTCGCCGATGACGACGGCGATTTTGTTCTCGCTGACCGGGAACACATCGTAGAAATCGCCGCCGACGGCGCGGGCGGGGTCAATGGCGCCGCCAAAGTCCACGCCGGGCGGGGCAGGCAGGACATCGGGCAGGATGCTCATCTGGATGTCGGTCGCCACGGCGAGTTCCTTCTCCATGCGTTCCTTCTCGATGATCTGTTCGTGCGCGGCTTTGAGCTCGTCGTAGGCCTCCTGGAGCTGGCGGTTCTTCTCGGTCAGGTCGCGGAAGGTGGCCGTGTTGGTGGCATCCAGCCGCTGGCTGAGCACGCGCACCATGGAATAGGCCAGCAGGGGCTGGCGCTCGAGCAGGTCATTGAATTCGGAGCGGCTCATTACCAGCAATGTAGCGGGTTCTTTGGCGCGGACGGTGGCTGTGCGGTGTCCGCCTGGCATGAGCAGGCTCATCTCGCCGAGATACTCGCCGGGACCGATCGTATTGAGCCGCAACTCCTCGAGCGTGCCGGCCGCCATGAGGATCTCGAGTGTGCCGTTCAGGATGACATAAAAATATTCCCCAAGTTCACCCTCTCGAAAGAGAATTTCACGCTCTTTCAGGTGGCGCACCTGCAGGGACTGCATGAGATGGTCGAGTTCGCTGACGGGCAGATCGGCGAACAGGGGGATGCGGGCGAGGAGGTTTTCAGTCATATACTGGCCTTAGCGGTAATCAATCAACGATTATAAAGGAGAGAGCCTGCATGACGGCCCACAACAGAAAGGACAAGTACAGGAAATACAATCCGCGGCGGGTGCTGGCAAATTTCCGTTCAGCAATACGCGCTTTGGCATGTACCTGTTCCAGAATCGCCGCACACGCCTGCGCTCCGCTTTGAGCAATAAACTGCCTGTTGTAATCCGACGGGCTAAATCTCTGAACCGAACCAAAGAAATAGAGGTCATCTTCCTGCGGCACCTCCGGCTTGCGTAACGGCGGGCAAGTTCGGTTGAGCGGCCAACAGCGAATATATGACCGAAAGCAGAATGCTCACGAACAACGGAACCGCAAGCACACCGATTGCCTTCTCAAGAAAATTGAGAAGCTGGATCCAGCAAAGCGGAGAAGGCCTCTTTTCCAAACGATGCCAGGGAGCCAATCAGAATGGCATTCACGCCGAGGGTTAACTGGACCTTGGTATCGCCAAAGTGAAGCTGCTTTCGAAATGCTCGAAGGCCATGCAGGCCAATTCGATCAATTGTTCATCGGATAGTACGTCACGCTTTTTCGCAGGCGCCTATCCACCTCCGCGCAGGTCCACGGTTTCCTTGCCCGCCAGTTTGTCGAGGATTCGCTGGGTGACCACCTCCAGCGCCTGCGGCTGATGGACGTAATCGAGGTTGTCGGTGCGGACGGTGAGGACGGGACACAGGTCGAAGGATTTGAGCCATTCGTCGTAGAAGGTATCCAGCAGGGACAGGTATTCTTTGGTAATGCCCGTTTCGATATTGCGCGCCCGGCGGCGGATGCGCTCCATCAGCACCTCGACCGGGGCCTTGAGGTAGATCAGCAGGCCGGGCCGGGGCAGTCCCTGCACGACGAGTTCGAAGAGGTGACGATAGGCCAGGTAATCGCGCTCGGACAGGTTGCCCATGTGATGCAGGGCGCGGGCAAAGATGTGCGCGTCCTCGTAGATGCTTCGGTCCAGGATGGCGGAACGGGCGTCGCGCGAAGCCTCGAGGTACTGTTCGGCGCGGTGGCCGAGGAAAAAGATCTGCAAATGAAAAGACCACGAGTGCATGTCGGCGTAGAAATCGGGCAGGTAGGGATTATCCGAAACGGATTCGTATCCCGTCCACCAGCCAAGGCGTTCGCCGATGCGCTCGGTGAGCGAGGTCTTGCCCGCGCCGATATTGCCTGCCACGACAACGAGGTGTTTGGTCATGAGTGCCTCAAGAGCAATCTCAGTAAATCAATCTTGGAGTGCAGGGGCTTGCTCATGACATCGTGGCGGCAAGCCGTCCGACTCCAAAGTGAAACTGCGGTTTACTGAATTTGGGTATAAGTATAGCAGAAAAGGGGATGAAAACATCGAGCGGGAGCCGGTAAAAAAACATGACAGCCGCCTGGCAGGCGGCTGTCATGTTCGGGCTACACCGTTTCCAGCGTTCCGCGGCGTTTGGCCTCCACCTCGAAGATCGAGAACATGACGTAACCGAGCGCGCCGTAGATCAACCCCAGCCCGAGCTCGGCCAGCAACAGCGGCGCGATCTTATCCATGCCGGAGCCAGCCACGAGGGCGCGTGAGGCGGCGATGCCGCGCGTCAGCGGCAGGATATTGGAGAGGAATTGCATCCACGCCGGGAGTTTGTCAACAGCGATGTTCGCGCCAGAGAAGATCAGCAGGAGGAAATAAACCGTGTTGTTGACGAACATCACGTTGGATGTGATGAGGCTCAGGCAGCCCATCAGCAATCCCAGCGCGCAGGTGCTGAAGGTCGTCACGACAATGGTGAGGCCGAGCGCGGGGAGGTTGGTATGCGAGAGGTCGAGGCCGAGCAGGGTCACGCCCCAAATGAAGGCAATGACCACGCCAATTGCCCCGTCAATGACGTGCATGAAGGCGCGGCCGAAAAACAGCATGACGCGGTTGGCAGGCGTCCCGAAGAGATACGGCAGTGTGCCCGCCCAGCGGTCGCCGCCCACGCTCATGGTCACGCCGAAGATGCCGCTGACCGCGGTAATCTGCACCGCGTTGCCGATGACGTAGAAATCAACATTGCCGCTGTTGGTGGCGTACGTTCCCAGAAAGACGAAGAACAGCATTTGCGCCAGCGGCATGACGATCTTGGAGGCCGCGTAGGTGACGGGTCTCAGCCAAGCGAACAAGGCAATGTAGGAAAGCAGAGTTCCATGCCAGAACAGGCGCAGGTTTTTGACGATTGTATTCATTGATATTCCAGTCGGTGTATTTTATAGATCTGGCGTCCTTCGTCTTCGGGTTTGGGTACGCCGCTTCGCTGCCACGCAACTCTCCGCTCAGGGCGACTCGCCATCATTTACTCCGTATCCAGCGTGGCATCCACGCGCACTTTATAAAGCATCACTTTGAAGAGCCACGAGGCAATCATCAGGTCTATCACGCTGAAGACCAGCATCATGCCCCATGCGGACAATACCTGACCGAGCGGCGCGGCGGCGGTGGACGTCCCATGCAGGGCAATCGCCGCCCAGTACGGCGGCAGGACGTAACTGACGGGCGTGGTCCAGCCGGGCAACAGCGCAATGGGAAACAGGAATCCCGCCAGGATGTAGACTGGGAACTCCATGGCATTCTGCCACTGCTGGACACTGCGATACATCACGAAGATCGGCGCGATGATCAGGCCGAAACTGATGAAAGCGAACACGCTCAGGGCCAGCGACCCGATGAATAAAAGGGGCTGTTCGATGTGCAGGGAATAGCCAAAGAAAATCGCCGCCAGCGAATACGATGCAATCATGGACAGAAGAGACTGCACCACACTGGCAAGGTTCTTGCCGAACACGATCACTTCGAACGGCGTCGGCACGCCCACCAGCGACTCAAGCGTACCGCTCCAGCGCTCGGTGTTGATGCTGTTGCCCGAGACGAACAGCAGACTGCTCCACAGTCCGGTCAGGCCGCTGCCCACCACCACGAACATGGCGTATTCGGAGCCTTTGTCCTTGAGCATATACAGCGCCAGCACGGCGATGATCAACGGCTGGAACAGGACCGCGAAGAGAATGAAACTATCGTTGAACTGATGGCGGATGGTCATCTCCGCCACCGTGAACATCGTGCGCCAATATTTGATTGCGTTGCCGAAGTTCATACCTTGCCTCCCACGAGACGGACGTAGGCATCCTCCAGCGTCGGTTCGCGGACGACTACCCGCCCCACGCGCTGACCGTCGAGGGCCGCCATTAAATCGGGCACGGCCTCGGCCCCGCGCGTCGTCTGCACGCGCAGCATCTGACGCTGATCCAGGTCCTCGACCGCGAGCGCGTCCACAAACGGCAGGGCGCGCAGACCGTCCACCACGTCCTGCGGCGCGCCGAAGGTCTCCACCTCCACCACCGACAGGTCGCTGACGTGGTTCTTCAGGCCGCCGGGCGTATCCAGCGCGACGATCACGCCCTTGTCAATGACTGCGATGCGGTCGCACAGCGCGTCGGCCTCGAACATGTAGTGCGTGGTCAGCAGGATGGTCTTCTTTTCGGATTGGAGGTTGAGGATCACCTGGCGGAACTCGCGCGCGCCGACCGGGTCGAGGCCGATGGTCGGCTCGTCGAGGAAGAGCACCTCGGGGTCGTGCAAGAGCGTGCGCGCCACGTGCAGGCGCTGTTTCATGCCGCGCGAGTAGCCTTCCACGCGTTCGTTGCCGCGTCCCTTCAATCCGACCAGTTCGAGCAGGTAGGGGATGCGTTTCTTCGAGACTTCGGGGGCCGTGCCATACAGGCTGGCGAAGTAGCGCAGGTTGTCCTCCGCAGAGAGGCGCCAATAAAGACCGCGCTCGCCGCCGAAGATGAAACCGATGTGCTTGCGCACCTCGCCGGCGTGCTTCACCACGTCGTGGCCGAGGATGGCCGCCGTCCCAGCCGAGGGGATGAGCAGGGTGGCCAGCATTTTCACAGTGGTGGTCTTGCCCGCGCCGTTCGGGCCGAGCAAGCCGAACAGTTCTCCTTTCTCTACTGCGAAGGAGATGTCTTCCACAGCGACAACCTCTTTGATGCTTCGCTTGAAGACGCCGATGGCGGCGCGGAAGACGCGCCGCAGGTTCTTTATCTCTATGGCATTCATGAATCCTCTTTCTAAACTGCGGTTCGGTAAAACTAGAACGATTGTACTACAAATTCGGTTGTTTTCATGATATTGCCCGGGAGGTCTCCGGCCCGGATATCGTTAGGCATCATCGAATTGCGGACAGCCGCAAACGGAGAGACCCGTTACAGGCAGGCGGTCTCTTCCCAAAGCGACTGTCAAGTCAGTATAATCAGGCAATGGGAAAGCAGATGCTTGTTAATCCCTCCCCCGCGCCCAAACCCATGCGCGCTTCGCAAATCAGCATCGCGCAGTTGATGCAGCCCGAGCACGCCAACAACCTCGGCAACGTGCACGGCGGCTGGATCATGAAACTGGTGGACGAGGCCGGCGCACTGGCCTGTATGCGCCACGCCCAGCGCCGCGTGGTCACTGTGGCCGTGGACTCGTTCGTATTCCGCCACCCCATCAAAACCAGCGATCTGGTCATCCTCAACGCCGAGGTGACTTATGCGGGCCGTACTTCGATGGAGGCGGAGGTGCAGGTCATCGCCGAAAACCCGATCACCGGCCAGCGCTGGCACACCAACACCGCCTATCTCGTGTACGTCGCGCTCGACGACGAAGGCAAGCCTGCGCCGGTCCCGCCCGTCTTTGCCGAGACCGTCGAAGAAGAGCAGAAAATGAAAGATGCCGGAGAGCGCCAGGCAAGACGGCTGGAACAAAAGAAATAGCGAAAACAGATTCCAAAGCCTCCGGCTTTGGAATCTGAAGACTCAAATGACCGAACCGCAACTTCCTCCCCTCCCCGAAGAGACACCCGAACCGAAGGAGCGCGTCGCGCACCAGTTCCGTTCCCTGCGCGAACTGGTGGACTACGTCTCGGGCAAGTCGCTCGCGCCGCCTCCCGCGGAAGACCGCGGCATGGCCGAGGCCTTGCCCTTCCCCTTCCTCGCCATCGTCGGCCAGCAGGAGATGAAACTGGCGCTCCTGCTGGCGCTGATCAATCCGAACGTAGGCGGGATTTTGCTAATCGGTCCGCGCGGCACCGCCAAGACAACCGCCGTCCGTTCCCTGCTGGACCTGCTCCCTGCCGTGGAACGCAGCACCTGCCGTTACGGCTGTCTGCCCGAAGACATCGAAAGCGGCGGCATCACCGCGGTCTGTCCCGATTGCGCCAAGAAATACGCGGAGGGGACGCCTCTCACCGCGCCCGACCGCGTGCGGCTGGTGGAACTTCCGCTCAACGCGCGGCTGGAGGACGTGGTCGGCGGCATTGACGAACGCGCCGCGGTCCATGAGCGGCTGCGCATCCGCCGCGGCATCCTCGCCCAAGCCGACCGCAACCTGCTCTACATTGACGAGATCAATCTGCTCGGCAACGACATCGTGGACGCCATCCTGGACGCGGCCGCGCAGGGCAGTTACACCGTCCGCCGCGGACCCGTCTCGGCCACCTATCGCGCCCGCTTCGTGCTCATCGGCTCGATGAATCCCGAAGAAGGCCGCCTGCGTCCGCAGATCCTGGACCGCTTCGGGCTTAGACTCATCGTCCGCGGGCTGGAGGATCAGGCCGAACGTCTCGAAGCGTACCGCCGCGTGCAGGCCTATCTCACCAACCCGCGCGCCTTCATCGGTCAGTATGCGGAGGAAATGGCCGCGGTCAGCGAGGAAATCCAGGCCGCGCGCCAGCGGCTCAAGCAGGTCGTCCTCTCGGATGAAGTGGCGCGGCCCGCAATCCGCCTCGTCCAAAAGATGGGCATCGACTCCCTGCGCGCCGAGATCACGTGGTTCGAGGCCGCCCGCGCCCACGCCGCCGCGGACAACCGCGGCGAAGTGACACCCGCCGACCTGAAAACGGTGGCGCCGATGTGCCTGCGCCTGCGCCGCTCGCATTTCATGAGCGAGTATTTCAACGGACAGAAGGGGGAGGAAGAGGAAATGAACAGCCTGCTGGCGGGTCTTGGAAGACCCAGAGCCAAGAAGAAAAAATGAGTCTCTTTCGACGCGCAACGCAGGCCAGCCAATTTCCCATTACTTTCCTGCTCATCGTCAATCTATTCGTCGGTCTTTTTACCTTCCGCGATTACGGACTTTCGTGGGACGAGCCGCTGTTCTATGCATACGCGGACGCCCTGCCCTACGCGTACACGCCCGCCAACTGGTTCGCCTCGGATTTCGACCTGTCGCGGGCGTACGGTCCCAGCGGCGACGACCACAAGACGCGCGGCCCCGCGTATCTTCTTCTGGCCCTCGGCCCGGAGAAACTCCTCGAGACGCTCGGTTTCGACCAGGCCTCCGCCTGGCATCTGGTCAACTTCCTCTTTTTCCAACTCGGCATTTTCTTTGTATACAGGCTCGCTGCGCGCTGGATGAGCCGCCGGGCGGCTTTCGGCGCGGCGGCTCTATTTTCATTTCAGCCTTTGTTGTGGGGACACGCCTTCATCAACCCAAAAGACATTCCCTTCCTCGTATTCTGCACTGGCGCGCTTCTCTTCGGTTTCGAGATGGCCGACGCGCTAAACGATAAAACAAAGAACATACGACAAAGAATATACCGCCTGTTACTTGCCGCGTTCTTCCTCGGATTCGCGACATCCATCCGCGTCCTTGCACCGCTCGCAGGTATCTTGGTCCTCATCTACGCCGTCATCCAACATGCAGGACTCAATCGGCAATCCGCCCTCAACCACCTGGCGCCTGGAACCCGGAAGCCGGCACTCTTCCTTCTCGCCTACACCTCTCTCTCAATTCTCTTCATGCTCGCCTCCTGGCCTTATCTCTGGGAAGCGCCGCTCGCTCGTTTCATCGAAGTTTTCCAATTTATGTCCGCCAACCCGACCGGTTTGCAGGTTTTGTTTAATGGGGACCTCTACCGCGCCTACGAACTGCCGCGCCGCTACCTGCCCGCTCTTCTTGCAATCACCCTGACCGAGCCGGTCTGGCCGTTGTTTGTCATTGGCCTGCTCGCGGCCTGGAGAACGACGAAAAAGCAAGCGGAATGGCGCCCTCTCGCGCTGACCTTTCTGTGGTTTGCCATTCCGTTTGCCTATGTGCTCCTCCGCCGTCCGCCGATGTACGACGGCTTTCGTCATTTCCTGTTCATCCTGCCGCCTGTGTTCATCGCCGCAGGATTGGCCTTCGATTTCCTCTTCGAGCGCCTGCAACGACCTGCGCTCCAGGCATTGTTTCTCATTACCGCGCTCCTGCCCGGATTGATTGGTATCGTCCACTTGCATCCATACGAATATACTTATTACAATCAACTTGCCGGCGGGACGGGCGGCGCGTTTCGTGAGTTCGAGACCGACTACTGGCTGACCTGTTACAAAGAAGCCGTAGAGCAATTCAACGAACAGGCCTCTGAACCAGTCAACCTGTTCGTCCGGCGCGAACCGTATATTGCCGAAACATATGCCGCCAGCCGCATCACCATTCGAGATTACCGCGCCGAGTTCGGACAGATCCAATCGGGAGACTTCGTCCTCGTGAATACGCGCTCCAACGAAGACCAACGGACTTTCAAAGACGCGCCCATCGCCCTCGAAATCGGGCGCGGCGGCGCGGTCTTCTGTTTCGTCAAACAAATCCCATGATCACACACCGCGAACGCCTTCAGGCCTGCCTCGCGGGCCAAACACTCGACCGTCCCCCCGTTGCCCTCTGGCGGCACTTCCCCGTGGATGACCAGCATCCAGACACTCTCGCCGCGGCCACGCTCCACTGGCAGCGCACATACGCCTTCGACCTCGTCAAGGTCACGCCCGCCTCCTCGTTCTGCCTGAAAGATTGGGGCGTCGAAGACAAGTGGACTGGAAATCCAGAAGGCACACGTGGCTACACGAAGCGCAGGATTCTTTCGCCTCAGGACTGGGAATCCCTGCCCGCGCTCGATCCTTCCGCGCCGCATCTCGCGGGACAACTGGCCTGCCTCCGCCAAATCCGCGCGGGGCTCGGTCCGGACGTTCCCCTGCTCCAGACCGTGTTCAGCCCTCTGGCGCAGGCGAAAAACCTGGCGGGCAACGACACGCTTCTCGCGCACCTCCGCCAGTACCCAGAGGCAGTAATGAAGGGGCTTTCAACAATTGCAGAGACCGCGCGCCGGTTTGTGCAAGCCGCGCTCGAGACCGGCCTGGACGGCATCTTTTACGCCGTCCAGCACGCGCAGGCGCATCTGCTCAGCCGCGAAGAATATGAATCCTTCGGCCTGCCCTTCGACCGGGTTATCCTCGAAGCGACAGGCGGACTGTGGTGCAACATGCTCCACCTGCACGGACACAACATTTACTTCGATCTCGCGGCGCGCCTGCCCGTCCAAATCGTCAACTGGCACGACCGCGAGACGCCGCCGAGTCTGGCCGAGGCGCAGAGCTCCGAGGTCTTTAAGATCTCGGAGGTCTCGCCTGTTCTCTGCGGCGGCTTGAGACAGGACACGCTCGTTTATGGGGATCAGGCCGAGGTCCGAAAAGAAGCGAGGGACGCCGTCCAGCAAACAGGCGGACGAAGATTCATCCTGAGCACGGGCTGCGTCGTCCCCGTCATCGCGCCGCATGGCAACGTCGCAGCGGCAAGAGAAAGCCTATGAGCCTGAGGGTTATTTCTGGATCGGCGAAAGGCCGCACACTGAAAGCGGCGCCGGGCGACACGACGCGGCCGATCACCGACCGCGTCAAAGAGGCGCTGTTCAACATCCTGGCCGGGGATGTGATCGATTCGCACTGGTGGGACCTGTTCGGCGGCACGGGCGCGGTGGGCATCGAGGCGTTGAGCCGCGGCGCGGCCTTCGTCCGGTTTACCGACCTGAACCGCGCGCCCATCGAGACCATCCGCGCCAACCTGGAACACTGCAAACTGGCGGCGCGCGCCGAGGTGCGCCGCGGGGACGCGTTCGCCATGCTGGCCGCGCCGCCCGACAGAAAGTTCCACTACATTTACATTGCGCCGCCTCAGTTCAAGCAAATGTGGTCGCAGGCATTGACCGCGCTGGACGCAAATTCCGATTGGCTCGAAGAAGACGGCGAGGCAATCGTGCAGATCGCTCCCAGAGAGTTTCAGGAAATCGAACTGAAGAATCTCAGGCAGTTCGACAAGCGCAGGTACGGAAGCACCTTACTGGTATTTTACGAGAAGACGCGCATCGCGTGAGGCAATTCCCTGAATTCAGAAGCCATCTCAAAAATAAACGGTTGTCATTGCGAGGAGGGCATAGCCCGACGAAACAATCCCCAATTCTACGAGGTCACCTCGTTTTCAAGGAGATTGCTTCCCTTCGACAGGCTCAGGGCAAGCGCTTCGCTCGCAATGACGGGGCCGGTCAGTATTTTTGAGACAAGTTCCAGAAAATCCAGGAGCCTGCTCCGGTGTCCCGGACGGCAAGCCGTATCCCGGACGGCAAGCCGTCCGACTCCAAAGTGCAGGCTGGCCGATGCCAAAGGGGCAAGCTGGCCGACGCCAAAGTGAGTGCAGGGGCTTGCTCCGGTATCCCGGACGGCAAGCCGTCCGACTCCAAAGTGCAGGCTGGCCGATGCCAAAGGGGCAAGCTGGCCGACGCCAAAGTGAGTGCAGGGGCTTGCTCCGGTATCCCGGACGGCAAGCCGTCCGACTCCAAAGTGCAGGCTGGCCGATGCCAAAG
>JBBIKC010000044.1:0-24575 GCA_037445635.1 Chloroflexota bacterium | reverse complement strand
GCGTTGCGGTTGGGGTGGGTGTGGGTGTGCCGGTCGGCGCGGGGGTGGAGGTGGGGAGAGGGGTGGGGGTGGGCGCGGCGGGCTGTACCACAGAGCAGGCGGTGAGCAGGAGAAGAGGGAAAAATAAAAGCGAAAAGAGCCTCATCAAAGTATCCTCCATCACCCTTCAAGCGATGCGCTTGTAACAACGAGAGCGATCTACCAAATTGTCTCTAACCCGCTTGTTTGTATCTTTCCGTCGCGGCTGATGACAGGCACGTCGAGTCTCAGCGCCGTTGCGGCAATAATGCGGTCGGGCATATCAGGAACGCGTTCCCATGGAATTTCATTCAGGCTGAGGGCGATGTCGTGGTCTACAGGCAACTCAGCCAGCGCGGACTCATCCGATTCGAGCGCTTCGATCAATTTCTCCAGGGTCTCGGATTCGATCCTCTTCCTTTCGACCAGGTACACGATCTCGATCAGGCTGATCGCTGAAAAACCGATCTGATCTCCCTGTCCGGCGGTTTCATCGAAAAAGCGCCTTGCCTTCGCGGAAAGACGCTTATCGTCATACAGATACCAGATCAGCGCGTGGGTGTCGGCGACGGCGCGGATCATCCCAATCCCTCACGCGGGAAGTCCCGCCACATCTCCTTGCGCAGGGAATCGATCTCCTTTGCCGAGATGGAGGGCCCCAGTCCTTTCCACAGTCCGCGCAGGGATTTTCGCGGGCGCGGTTTCTTTTCGAAACTTTTTTCAAGTTCGGGCAGGGCTAGTGAAATGACCTTCAACCGTTCGCGCGGCGGCAATTTGCGGAGCATTTCCAAAACAGAATTTGGGTTAGGTGTAAGCATGTTCACCTCAATTCAATTATACAACACTCTTCTTTCGGCGCCTTCCGCGTTCGCTCGCCCTGAGCGAAGTCGAAGTATCCGCGTCCAATAATTTTTCCTTCTTCAATCTCCCCACCGCCAATTGACAATATTTCTCGTCGAACTCCACGCCGGCGGCGCGGCGGTTGTTCTGCAGCGCGGCGATGGCGGTCGTGCCGGAGCCGAGAAAGGGATCGAGCACTACATCATCTACAAAAGAGAACAATTTGATACACCTGCGCGGCAATTCAATGGGGAACGGCGCGGGATGGCCGATGCGCTTCTTTGATTCGCCGCTGAAGGTCCAGAAGCCGTTGGTCCATTCGATGAATTCGTCGCGGGTGATGTCCGAGACGCGGTCTTTGCCCTCGCGCTTCCAGAACTCTTTGTATAAAACGATCACTACTTCCACGGGCGCGATGACGAACGGCGCGGAGGCCTTCATCCACGAGCCCCAGGCGGTGCGGCGCGAGATATTCTGTTCGTTCCAGATGATCGTCGAGTGATACTTCCAGCCGGCCTCCTTCGCCAGCACGGTCAGGTCGGCGGCCACGGATTGCTGTCCGCCCTTGTTCTTGTCGAGCGGCACGTTCAGGCACAGGCGTCCGCCGCGGCGGGCGAAGGTCAACGCGCGGGAAAGCCAGGCCCGGCTGAAGTCCAGATAAGAGGCGTAATCCAGGTCGTCGCGGTGCGAGTTGTACTGGATGTCCACGTTGTACGGCGGCGAGGTCACGATCAGGTCCGCGCTGTCGGGCGCGATCAGTTCGGTTGTCAAAATATCATCGTGGATGAGCCGCAGGCGCGCGGTTTCGAGGAAGACAGGCATGGCGCGATTATATTTGAGAAACCAGGTTTCTCAAAGAAACCTGGTTTCTTTGAATAGGAGTAAAATTGTCAAAATTACGGAGGCCGCGATGACCGACCTGAGACTGCTGGCTGTCTTTCCGCACCCGGATGACGAATCGCTCGGCATGGGCCCGACGCTGGCGAAATATGCCGCCGAGGGGGTGGAGACGTACCTGATCTGCGCCACGCGCGGGGAGCGCGGCTGGTTCGGCCCCGAGGAGCAGAATCCCGGCCTGCGCGTGCTCGGCCAACTGCGCGAAAAGGAATTGCGCTGCGCAGCCGAGAGACTTGGCTTGAGGGAAGTCCATTTTCTCGATGTCATTGACGGCGACGTGGACCAGGCGAAGCCGCGCGAGATCATCCCGAAGATCGCCGCGCACATCCGCCGCATCCAGCCGCAGGTCGTGGTGACTTTTTCGCCGGACGGCAACTACGGTCACCCCGACCACATCGCGCTGTCTCAGTTTACGGGCGCGGCGATTCTCGAAGCCGCGGACGCGCACCGCGTCAGCAAGTTCTATCACATGGTGGATTCAAAGAACATGGTGGCCGTGTTCAAGGAAGTGTTCGGCGGTGAGTTGAGCATGGACGTGGACGGCGTGAAGCGCAATCACGTCGGCTGGGAGGAATGGGCCATCACCACGCGCATTGACGTGCGCGAGTACTTCGATGTCTCGTGGAAGGCGGTTCTCTGCCACCAATCCCAGTTGCCGGGCTACGGCCCGATCATAGATTTGCCTCGCGAAACCCTGCTGAAGTTCTGGAGCGTCGGCGTGTTTATTCGGATTTTCAGTCTGGTGAACGGGGGGAGGAAGGTGGAGACGGATTTGTTCGAGGGGTTGAGGTAGCAAAATCAGAACCCAGGTTTCTCCGAGAAACCTGGGTTCTTTATTCGTCGAATAGGAGATGCTGAATGGATTTGGTATCGGTGGGTTGATACGCCTCCACAAATTCGCGATACCTCTCCACGCCGTATTGTTCAAGGATAAATTCAGGTCTGATGAATGACTCGTTTCTCAAACCAACATAATCGCGATAACTTGAAAATTCCCAGTCTTCGGGTTTTCCAACCAGTTTTGCCGTCACAGGATTTGCATGAATATAACGGCTCAAATGCAGGAGGTATTCGTTCTTGTCCACATGACGGGATTGGAACGGACCTTGAAAGAGCGAGCCTACGCGCCCATATCGTTTATTGATTGCTTTGACATAAGAAAGAGTAAAGGCCTGCAGTACCCCGGAGACATTATCTGCGAGCAGGCGGATAAGCATGTGGTAATGATTCGGCATTAGACAATAAGCGATGATTTCAATCTTGTCGGAAATAAAGTACTTTCTCAATTGCCTGAGAAAGAAGAGATAATTCTCGTGCTCCATGAAGATTGGCTCTCGATTATTCCCGCGATTGTAGATGTGGTAAAAGCCTCCCGGAAAGAAAGGTGTTATTTGGTACGGCATAAGATTCGAAAGACTCAGAAACCAGGTTTCTTCAAGAAACCTGGTTTCTGAGTTGGTCATCCCATCTGTTTCTTCATCGCCCTCTTCAACGCAGTTTTATAGACCATTCCCAGTTTTTCCTGCATGGCCTTGTCTTCGGGAGACATGTCTTTTGCCTGGGCGAACTGCGCGTCGGTCTGCGCGACGAGGCCGCCGAGCATCTCCATGAACTGAGGCGTGATTTCCTTATCGTGTTCGGTGAGGAACTTTTCTACCGCGGCGGAATCGGGCAGTTCGAGCATCTGCTCGATCAAGGCCACCTCGGGCGGCGGGGCGCTGGCCTCGCGCAACACCTCGACCATCTTTTGCAGTTTTCCCATTCGCTCGTAATCGTTCTTGTCCGAGGCCTGCTTCAACATCTGGCCGACCAAATCCACCGCGTCCTGCGTAAAGTTTTGCAGGTTATCGCGGGTAGCCTTGGCGATGTCCTGCTGCGACAAAATGGACTCGACCAGGCCCTGCGCCTGTTTGAGGCGCGCCTCGATCTGGCGGTCGAGTTCATTGGCGTAATCCAGCAGTTTCTCGCGCAGGGTTTCCAGTTTCTTTTTCTCCTCGCCGCTGGATTTATCAATGCGCTCGGTGAGGGTCTGGAAGAAGACGTAATCCATGCCGCCGCGCGCCAGGCTGACGTAGGCGCGCAGGCGCGCCTCGCTGGGCGAGGCGATCATCAACTCGAGCAGTTTCTCGCGGGTGAGACCCTGTCCCGCCTCCTGCAGTGACTTGGCGGCCGCCTCCATTTCCTGGACGGATTCCCTCAGCCCGCGGCCGAACTCGGTCTCTTTGAGCAGTTGATCCTGTAAGGCAACCATGGCCTGGGCCAATTTCTCCTGTCCGCTGGCCGCGGCGGATTGGGCCAGGCGGCTGAACAGGGCAAAGAACTGCTCGTCCAGCAGTTTCCCGTTTTGCTTGAGAATCTCAGAGCGGACATCTGCCGAGGTGGCCTGCAACAAGCGGTCGATCAGGCTGACGCGCTCCTGCTGTGCCTTGAGCATCTCAGGCGTGATGCCGTCCTTGCCGAGGATGGTCTCGATCATCGATTCGTAGGTCAGGTTGGCCTGCGGGCTGAGCAGGTAGCCTTTGCGTTTTTCGGCCGGCAGGCGGTCGGTGACCTGCTTGATGAGCGGGCCGATCAACCTTTCCTGTTCGTTGACCGGCAGTGCCAGTTCGGGCGGGAAGTAGGTGAGCAGGAGTTCTTTCTCGTTATCGTGATAGACGATGGGCGTGGCGAGGCGGCCTTCGTGTCCGCAATAGGGACAGCGGACGTAGTTGGAGACGCCGCCCAGCAGGCGCTGTTTCGCGCCGGGGTCGTGCGAGACATCGAAGAGCTGCTCGACGTTGGCGGGGACGGGCTGTTTACAGCGCGGGCAGGAGACTTGGGTTTGAGGCATGAGGATTTCCGATTTACGATTTTGAATTTACGATTGACGGTCTGGATTGCGGGTTCTATTTTACCCGCGTTATCGCGGCAGCGAGAAACAAATCCGCGCGCCTGTGCCCGCGGACGAGTCCGCCCAAATCCGTCCGCCGTGGGCTTCGACGATCGCGCGCGCCAGATAAAGCCCCAGCCCCGCGCCTTTGGTCTGCTTGACGGCGTTGGTCGAGCGGTAGAAGCGGTCGAAGATGTGCGGCAGGTCCTTGGCCTCGATGCCCGGGCCCTCGTCGCTGACGCACACGATCACCTGCTCAGGCCGCGTCGAGCCGCTGATGCGGATCTCGCCTTCGGGCGCGTACTTCAACGAATTGGATACGAGGTTGCTAAGAACCTGTTCGATGCGCGTCTCGTCCGCGAGGATGATTGGGAAATTCTTGGGGAAGTCGGTGACGAGGCGGTGCTTCGGGGACTGCGCCGCGAAGCGTTCGGTCACGCGGGAGGCGAGGCTGGGGAGGGCCACATCGGCGCGGTTCAGGCTGAGACCGCCCGCCTGCAGCCGCGAGGCGTCCAGCAGGTCGTCGATCATCTTCGAAAGGCGGTCCGCCTCCTCTTCGATGACCGCCAGCGAATCGCTGATGGTGTGCTTGTCCCATTTGGCGTCGTCGCGGCGCAGGGTGGAGGCGTAGCCTTTGATGAGCGCGACGGGCGTGCGCAGTTCGTGGCTGACGACGGAAATGAAGGTGCTTTTGATCTCCTCCGCAGTGCGGAAGTGTGTGATGTCGCGCACGCTGACGATGACGTTGCGAAGCCTGCCTTCGGGAGAGAGAAGCGGCGCGTAGGTCGCACCGACGGGCAGGGGCGGCGGTTCGGGCCGTTCGAGATCGCCCTCAACATACAGCGTTGCATTGGGCGTGAGCGGCCAGCCATTCGCCGCCGCCTCTTCGAGAGTCTCGCCCTGCGGTTCCCGCGCCCAGCGGATGACATCCGAATGGGCGCGGCCGATCAGCTCGTCGTGAGTCTGACCGTAGAGTTTTTCGAAGGCGTCGTTGGCGCGTTCGATGGTGAAATCGGCGTTGAGGATGAGGATGCCGTCCGCGGCGGAATCCAGCAGGGCGTCGAGGCGCTGCTTCTCGTAATTGACCTGTCCGTATAAGCGGGCGTTGTAAACCGCGATGGCGGCCTGGTTGGCGAAGGAGCCGAGCAGGATTTTGTCGTTGGCGGAGAACAGGTCGGGGTAGTTGCGGAAGATGAAGATCACGCCGATGACCTGTCCGTGCGCAGCGAGGGGCAGGCCGACGCCGTTGAGCAGTCCCATGCTGGCGGTGTAGGTCAGGTCCTTCAACATGCGGTTGAGTTCCGCCACATTGAGGTCGGAGACTTTTTCTTCGGCCAGAAGAGGGGCGAGGTAACTGAGGAAGGCGGGTGGGATGCCGTGCGCAGCCGCCACGCGCCAGCCCTCGGTTTCCTTCAGTGCGATCAATCCCGCCTGTCCCGCCAGGATTTCGATGGACACGCGCAGAATGCGCGCCAGCAGTTTTTCCAGGTCGAGTTCCTGGGTGATGAGGCGCGTGATTTCGAGCAGGTAGTCACGCTGGCGGACGCGGAAATCGGGAAGCACGATGCAGATTGTATCACCGGGGCGCGGGAGGGTCGCGTAAGAGTTTCGTAAGCGCTGGACCGGAATGGATTTCTTGGCATCGTATAGACAAGTTCTTGAAAATGCAAAGAAAATGCAACTTCATAAATCATTGACTGCGAACCATCCGTACATTAAAATTATCTTACAAGTGAGCCTGTAGTACTGATGGATACGGTTGCAGAGACCCCGGACTTGGATTTGGTCGCTTTTCATTCGTTTTTTTTTTTTGAGAGAGTCCTGGCGAGCAAATAGCGAAACCGACCGTATTGGTCTGTTTTGCTATTTGTTTTTTTAAATGGCAGTTGCAAGTTCTGAGATGTCAATTTTGCGTACGCCATTACTTGAAAGGAAGTCAAACGGATATGAAGACTTCTAAAATCTTTCGATATGTTCATTTATGGTTGACAGCGCTTGTTTCATTATCTTTGTTGTTCACGCTTCTAGCCATGCCGCGGACTGCTCTCGCGGCAGTGTCCGCCGGGTATTCCGAGTATTACATCCCCGGCGGCGCGGAGCAGTTGCGGGCCATTCTGGTGGATAATGATAACGATCCGGCGATCGCAGCTAATCTCTACAACGTCATTACGGTCACGATCGCAGTAGACGGCGTGACCGTTTATTACGACCATTGGGAAAACGGTTACGGGACCGGCAGCACCGGCGCGGATGAAACCTATACGGGCAACATGGGCGATATTTTGACGTTCACATCACCGGCCATCCCGTCGAATCCTCGCTCGCCAGGCGATGCCTGCGGCGGCAGTACCAATCCCAGCGGCGCTTCCACCAGTTGTTATGACGGGCGCGATCGGTTGTACATTGTAGGGGGTGCCGTGACCGTTGCGCAGGTTTTCTGGCCGTCGAATGTGGGCACGGTCTATGCCAATGCGTGGGAAATTTATCCCGTCAAGCCCTACCAGACGAGCTACACGATCCCGGCCGGGGAGGATCTGCAAACTACGCGCGGTTACGATGATATGACGAATGTCTATGTGATCGCGCAAGCCACGCAGGACAATACCACGATCCAGATTGATGATCCGCTTGTGGGGGGTGTGGAAGTCACCGTGAATCTCAATCGGGGCGAAGTGACCCAGCTCTTCCACATCAATTCGGGCACAACCGTTACGGGGACTTTCCCGATCCAGGTGCAGTTTATCCTTGGCAGGCCTCAGGCGGGTACCGCCTCCGACACACGCAGTTATACGGCTGTGCCAAGCGGCCTTTGGGGTACCTCCTATTACGGACCGGTCCCCAGCTACACCGCCGGCGGCACCGATACCGACCTGTATATCTACAACCCCTCCGGCTCTCCTTTGACGATCAATTACGAGGACAGTTCCGCCACCGGTTCCTTCGTCGTGCCGGCCAACTCGACGCGCAGTTTTCAGGAAATGACATCACATTATGTGCCGTCCGCCTCCGCTGTTTATCTCGAGGCCGCCTCCGCGTTCTGGGCGATCGGCTCTTACGATACAGAAAGTGCCAACTACAATTACGGTTTCAGCCTGCTTCCGACAGCCACCCTGACAGATGAATATTTCATCGGCTGGGCGCCCGGCACGACCAACCTGACCGCAAATGGTTCGCCGGTGTATGTCACACCGACGGCTGATGGTACCACCATCTTTGTGGACTACAGTCCCGTGGACGGTACGGTGGACGCCAGTTACACACTGGACCGCATTCAGATGCAGCGTCTGTTCGACCCGGATAACGACAATACAGGCATGCACGTGTGGGCGACCGCGCCCATCACCCTTGTCTGGGGTGAGGATGATGAGACCGCGGCCATCGGTAATCCTTATATCGACGCGGGGTACACCATTCTTCCCTTGAACGTAGAGTGGATCGACTCTGTGGTCACGATCGAAAAAACGGCCGATCCGGAGATCATCACGACCGGCCCCGGCCAGGTCTCTGTGTTTACTCTGGTGATCAGTACGGATGCATATTCCCTCGACGATGTGTTTGTCGTAGACACCCTGCCTGCGGTGTGGGCGTACGTTTCGGGAAGCACGACGATCACATTGCCGGACAATAGCACCATTACCGGCGCGGCCGCGGACCCCGATATTGCCGGCCAGGATTTGACCTGGGATGCGTTCCCGGTCGACCCGCTGGACATGAACCCGAATGAAACCCTGACGATCGAGTATTCCGCCATCACCACCGCGACGCTGCCGCTTGGTTACAGCATCAATGAGGCCTCGGTCACAGGCACGAGAGGCACGGAAACATTTAATAGCACCGATTCCGCTGTCATCTATCTTTCAGACCTCGATCTGGAGAAAACATCCAGCGCAGGAGGCACTGCCAGCCCCGGCGATACCATCACCTACACCATCACGATCACGAATACCGGCACTACCTCTCAGACAGATGTAGTCGTCACCGACCCGCTGCCCGCCGGGACGACCTATGTGCCCGGCAGTACCCAGGTGACGGCACCTGTATTAGCCGGTACAGTGGGAGACGCGTTCGATGCCATTGCCTTCACCGGAAACCAAGACAGCAACGGCGCCGCAGTTCCGAACTGGTCGGGAAACTGGATAGAAGTCGGCGAGGCCGATGGGGCCGCGGCCGGCGATATTGCAGTCGTCACCGATGTCAGTAATTACCAATTGCGGTTGCAGAATGCCGGTAACGGCGTTTACCGCGACGTTGACCTTTCCGCCTGCACCTATGCGACCCTGAGCTTTGATTATCGCCGCGTAGGGTTGGACCTTGCCACCGACTATGCCCGTTTGAGCATCGGCCCCAACGGCACGTTGACGGCCGACCTTGCCGATTTTGCCGGCCCGGGCAACGACGGGACGTACAAGAGTTACCTGGTCGACATCACCGCCTGGATAAGCGCCCAAACCCGCATTCAATTGCTTACTTCCGGCACGATGGATGGCACGGACATGGTCTATTTCGATAATGTCCAAATAGATTGTTATACCACCGCCACCAACCCCGGCGGGGCGCCGCCGAATCTTGTCACAGCCGCGAATAATTATGACCTGCCTCCCGGTTCCGTGATGACAATTACATTCCAGGTGGTGGTGGATAACCCGGTACCGCCCGGCCAAACGGATGTTGTGAACACCGTGACCGTTACTTCCAACGAACAACCGGATCCGATCCAGGATACTGTAACGGACGTGCTGGATATCCCCGTCGATGTTTGGCTGGACAAGCAGATCTCGGACGATACTCCGAACGTCGGCGACACGGTCACGTTTACACTGGTGGTTACCAACGATGGCCCGGGTACGGCCACGAATGTCGAAGTGACAGATGTCGTGCCTGACGGATATACCTACGTGCCCGCCTCCATCGCGGGAGGCGACACCCGCAACGATGCCAACCCTGCCACCACCGGCCTGGTGTGGACCATCGCCAGCCTGCCGCCCGGCGCTGGTAATGCCGTGAGCCTGACCTATCAGGCCACGGTGGTCTATCCTGCCACCACATATGACAACTATGCCGAGATCACCGCGCACGACCAGACCGATGTCGACTCGACGCCCGATAACGGCCAGCAGACGCCGGACGAAGACGACGATGATACTGTCGTTGTGACGGTCGGCGGAATCCCCGCTCCCGCCATTGACATCCGCAAGAATGCCGAGGGCCCGGACAGCCAGCCCGTGTTGAGCGGTTCCAATGTGACATTCACGCTGGTTGTGGATAACATTGGGAATGTTGACCTGACCAACGTCGTCGTCACCGATCCGTTGTGCGACGTCGGCCCGACGTACGTCAGCGGCGATGTCGGCGCGGACTCCGTCCTGGGCGTTGACGAAACGTGGACCTATACCTGCACCATCAACAACATCACGGTTGACTTCACGAACACAGCCGACGTAAGCGGCACCCCGCCCTCGGGTCCGGATGTGACCGACAGCGATCCCAGCAGTGTGGATGTCGTCAACCCGGCCATCCAGGTGGACAAGACGCTTACCAACGTTAATTTCATCAACCCCTCCATTCTGGATATCACCTATTCCATCGTGGTCACGAATACCGGCGATGTGGATTTGACGAACGTCCAGGTCACGGACGACCTGACCACGGCCTTCCCGTCGCCCGCCACGTTCACCGTGCAGTCCGTGCTCAGCGCCGACTTCACCGTCAACCCGGCTTACAACGGCAGGACGAACATCAATCTGCTGGCGGGCACGGATACGCTTGCGGTCGGTGCGAGCGGCACGATCACGCTCGTGGTTCGTGTGAACACCGGCGGCGATGCGGACGATTACACCAACACCGCTGTCGGCACGGGCGAGGATCCGACCGGCGGCACCGTTCAGGACGACGGCTCCGCGACCGGGCCTGTGTTTGCCGATCCCGCGTTGACCAAGGCCGCCACCCCCTCTCAGGCAAGCATCGGCGATACGGTCATCTTTACGATTACGGTGACCAATAACGGCACACAGACCGCTACGAATGTGATCGTCACGGATCCGCTTCCGGACAACCTCGATATCGTCAATGTGACGATTAATCCTCCGGCCGCGGGTACGTTCGTTGTCATCCCGCCGCGCACGGTCCAGGCGGACCTCGGCGATGTTGATGTGGACGAGGTGATCGTCATCACCATCGAGACCGTCGTCAACGGCTTGGGCAATCCGCCCATCGTAAATGAGGCTGTGTTGACGACCACCTCGGTTACCGATCTCCTACCCAACGATGTGGATGCCGTGACGCTGACCATCGGCGATCCCAATGCGGCACTGCCCGCCACAGGCTTCGCGCCCGGCGTGACCACCATCCTGCCGCGCCAGCCGCAAGAGAAATCGTACACCGCTTTGAGCGGCGTCTGGCTGGAGATCCCGCGGCTGGGCGTCAACGCCGAGATCGTGGGTGTGCCGAAGGTGAAGGGCGCGTGGGACGTGACCTGGCTCAACAACCAGGTGGGCTGGCTGCAGGGCACTGCCTTCCCCTCCTGGTCGGGCAACAGCGTGATCACCAGCCACGTATATCTGCCCAACGGAAAGCCCGGCCCATTCGTGGACCTCTCCAAACTCCGCTGGGGCGACAAGGTGATCATCCACGCTTTCGGCTATCGCTACACCTATGAAGTTCGGCAGAGCGCGAAGGTGAAACCCGACGATACTTCCGTCCTGCGGCATGAGGACCGGCCGTGGGTCACCCTGCTGACCTGCCTGGGCTACGACGAAGCCACCAACACGTATGCCAGCCGCTTCGTGGTCAAGGCGGTGATGTTGCAGGTGGAGGAAGACGAACGCCTTTACAGCCGCTGATAATCAAAACGGCGCATCGCAAGATGCGCCGTTGACTTTTTAAACTATTGGCGTTTACTTCACCTTGAATTCCTTCTCCGCCAGCGTGACTGCCTCCTCGAAGATCGCCAGCCCGTCATTCACTTCCGATTTGGAGATGGACAACGGCGGCGCGATGCGAATGACGCTCTGACCGCATCCCAGCAGTAACAGGCCGCGCTCGAAGGCGAGGTCCACCACGCGGTCTTGCAGCCTCTCGGCGGGCAATTTGGTTTCCTTATTCATCACGAATTCCACGCCGATCATCAGGCCGATGCCGCGCACATCGCCCATGGACGGGTGCCGCGCCTGGATCTCGGCCAGCGCGTCCAGCGTATATTGCCCGACCTCGGCGGCATTGTCCATATATTCCTTCTCGATCAGGTCCATGGTCGCCAGCGCCGCGGCGCACGAGACGGGATTCCCGCCGAAGGTGTTGCCGTGCGAACCCTTCTCCCAATCCATGATATCGCGGCGGGCGATGCACGCGCCGAGCGGCATTCCTGAAG
This sequence comes from Chloroflexota bacterium, assembly GCA_037445635.1. Taxonomy (GTDB): domain Bacteria; phylum Chloroflexota; class Anaerolineae; order Anaerolineales; family Villigracilaceae; genus JBFMCC01. The sequence continues at coordinate 12,585 of JBBIKC010000044.1, read as the reverse complement.
CGATTCCCTTCGCGGCGGTGACGATGTCCGGCTCCACCCCGAAATGCTCGATGGCCCACCACTTGCCGGTCCGCCCCATGCCGCATTGCACTTCGTCCACGATCAGCAGGATGTCATATTCGTCGCACAGTTCGCGCAGGGCGGGGTAGAAGCCCGGCGGCGGCACGATATAACCGCCCTCGCCCTGGATCGTCTCCACCAAGATTCCCGCCACCTCCTCCGGCGGTAAAACGTGCTCGAGGATTTGCTCCTTGATATATCGTACCACCGTTTCTCCGTCATCTTCGCCTTTTCGGCGTTCGAGCACCGGGCGGTACGGATTGGGGAACGGAGCGTGAAGCACGCCGTTCATCAGCGGATAAAATCCCTTATGGTACTTGGGCTTGCTGGCCGTGAAAGTCACCGCGCCCATCGTCCGCCCATGGAACGCGCCGGTGAAGCCGATGAAATTGCTCCGCCCGGTGTGGTAGCGCGCCAGTTTGATGGCCGTCTCCACCGCCTCGGTCCCGGAGTTGGTCACGAACGAAACGCCGTAGTCGTCGAAGGGCGCGATCTCCGCCAGTTTCTCGGCCAGCTGGACCCATGTCTCGTGATAGAAATCGGACGAGATGTGAATGAACTTCTCGGCCTGTTGTTGGATTGCTTTTACCACTTTCGGGTGCGCGTGCCCGGTGGCGGTGACTGCGATGCCCGCCATGAAATCCAGAAAGCGGTTGCCGTCCACATCCCACACAAAACTACCCTTGCCGTGACTCATCACGAATGGGTACCCGCGTGGATAAGAGGGTGAAACAACGGCAGAGTCGCGTTTGATCAACGCTCGGGCCTTCGGCCCCGGCAACTTCATCGGTTCCATAGAAACTCCTTGTGTATGCGGACGTTCCGTCCGGGATCGTAGATTGGATGACATGCTCCGTTTCTTCCTGGACCTGGAGCCTGCCTCCGCTAAACGTTCGACTCTCAACCTTCAGCCTTTAATCTGGCCAGCGCCAGCGCGCCCAGCAGACCGGCGTCGTCGCCCAGCTCTGCCCTGGCGATGACCAATCCCTCCAGATAGCGCGGGTGAAAGATATGTTCTCGCAGGCTGGCCTCGAACGGCTCGAAGAGCAGGGGGCCGCTCATCGAGACTCCGCCGCCGAGGATCACAATGGATGGATCGAAGATGTGCAGATAATTGGCCACGCCGATTCCCAGGTATCGGCCCGCGCGCTCGTATGCCTTGCGCGCCAGCCTGTCGCCCTGCCGGGCGGCCTCGGCTATTTTTTTGGCCGAAGGCTTCCCCGTCAGAACGGATTTTTTTCCTGCGGCAAGTTCGTCTGCCACGAAGCGTTCGATGCCCGTTCCCGAGGAAAACGCCTCGAGGTGGCCGCGGAACCCGCAGCCGCACACCGGCGCGGAGCGGCCCGCGTCCACGGTGACGTGTCCCAGCTCGGCGGCCAGCCCGTGATGTCCCTGCAGGAGGCGGTCGCCAATGATTACGCCCCCGCCCACGCCGGTGCTGATCGTCAGGTAAAGCACGTTATGATGGCCGCGTCCCGCGCCGAATTTCCACTCGGCGAGACCGGCCAGATTGGCGTCGTTGTCCAGAAAAGTGGGTACGCCGAATCGTTCGGTCAGTTTGGCCGTGAGCGGAAACTCGCGCCACTCCTTGATGTTGGGGGTGGTCATCACCACACCGCTATGGGGGTCGAGCGGGCCCGGCGCGGAGACGCCGATGGCTTTCACCTTCCCGTCTCTTGGCCGGACAGAATCCACCAACCCCACCAGTCGGTCGAAGACCTTTTCACCGGGCGCATGGCTTTGAATCCGTTGTAATTGAATGGGCGAATGGCTTTCATGCGCGTACACGGCGGCGCGTATTTGCGTGCCGCCGATATCTATGGCGATAACGTATCCCATGCGGTTATTATAACCCAGCCCGTTGACTCCCTTTCCGAACCCTGCTATATTCCCTTTCATGAACGGTCGAAAAAACGAAGCAGGCCACGCCTCCGGTATCTGGCAGACCTTCGTCCGCCTGCTTTCGCCGGGGCTGGGCATCAAACGCTGGATGCTTGTCGTGCTGGCGGGATTGACGTTTCTGGGCGTGGGTCTTGCCATCTTGTTGCTGGATTTCTACCGCACCGAATCCACCAATGAAACCCTGCTGACGATCCTGTCCTACGCCTCTCTGCGCTTCCTGCCGCGCATCGTCCGTGTGCTGGTCTTCGGCGGAATGGGGATGGGCATTCTCATCTACGGAATCTGGGGCCTGAACCGCGCCTTCCTGCGGCCTTTCGTGCAGCCGGGACGAAACGTGGTGGACCAACTGGCGGAATTCAACCGCCGCTCGCGCGGGCCGCGCGTGGTCGCCATCGGCGGCGGTCACGGACTGGCCAGCCTGCTGCGCGGACTTAAAGACCACACGCGCAACCTGACGGCCATCGTCACCGTGGCCGACGACGGCGGCTCCTCCGGCCGCCTGCGCGAGAGTCTGGGCATCCTCCCGCCCGGCGACATCCGCAATTGCCTTGCGGCCCTCTCCAACGACGAGGACATGCTCACCCGCTTGTTCCAGTATCGCTTCAGCGGCGAGCCCGGCCTCGACGGTCATTCCTTCGGAAATCTATTCATCACGGCCTTGAGCGACATTACCGGCAGTTTCGAGGAAGCCGTGGCCGAATCGGGACGCGTGCTTTCTGTGAGCGGACGTGTGCTTCCCTCGACTCTCCATAATGTCAAACTGGTGGCCGATGTGCAACTGCCCGAGGTGATCCACCAGGTACGTGTGGAGGGGGAGAGCCGCATCCCCAGCGTTTCCGGGCAGGTGCGCCGCGTCTGGCTCGAGCCGAACAATGCCCCCGCCTTTCCCCCGGTCATCAAAGCCCTTCTGAGCGCCGAGATGATCGTCGTGGGACCGGGCAGTTTGTACACCAGTCTCCTGCCCAATCTGCTGGTTCACGACTTGATGGCCGCCATCCGCTCGAGCCGCGCCCTCAAAATTTATGTTTGTAACATTGCCACGCAAACGGGTGAGACCGAGTCCTACTCCTGCTATGATCATGTCCGCGCCCTGGAGGAACACATCGGCGAGGACCTGTTCGACGTGGTGCTGTGTAACGAAAACTATTCCGCCTCGCTCCCGGACGCCTCGGCCTGGGTGCGCGCCGACGCGCGTTCCCTCCGTGACGAACGCCTGCACTGCGCCGACCTCGTTGACCTCGAGCATCCCTGGCGGCACGATTCGATCAAACTTGCACAGGTTCTGATGGATCTGTACTTCGAACGGACCGGTCCCCTGAGTTAGCGGGCTGCTTGCAATTCGCGTAACGAGGCGCACTGGCAAAACTCACGCCAGCGATTACAATTGCAGACGACATTTTTCTCCCCGTTGTGGGGTAAAATGTATCGTGAATTTGGTCACAAATAAAACTACACGGAGGTTTCCCATGACAGTCAAAGTTGGCATTAATGGGTTTGGTCGCATCGGACGCCAGGTGCTCAAGGCGATCCGCGATTATTACCCGAAGGAACTCGAGGTCGTCGCGTTCAACGACATCGGCGATATGAAGACCATGGCCCACCTGCTTAAGTATGACTCGAACTATGGCCGCTTCGACGGCAAGGTCGAGGTGGAGGAGGATGCCCTCGTCATTGACGGCAAAAAGGTCAAGGCCTTCAAAGAGACCGATCCCGCCGCCATCCCCTGGGGCGACTTGGGCGTGGACATCGTCATCGAGTCCACCGGCTTGTTCACCATCAAGGAAGACGGCGTGAACAAGAAGGGCAAGACCGTCAAAGGCGCGGTCAACCACATCACGCATGGCAAGGCCAAGAAGGTCATCATCTCGGCCCCGGCCGAAGGCGAGGACCTGACCATCGTCATGGGTGTGAACGAAGACAAGTACGATCCGAAGAATCATCACGTCGTCTCGAACGCCTCCTGCACCACCAACGGACTGGCCCCGGCGGTGAAGGTCGCTCACGACAAATTCAAGATTGTGCGCGGCTTCATGACCACCATCCACGCCTATACCAACGACCAGAAGATCCTCGATCTGCCGCACTCCGACCTGCGCCGCGCCCGCGCCGCCGCCATGAGCATCATCCCGACCTCGACCGGCGCGGCCAAAGCCCTCAAACTGGTCATCCCCGATATGGCCGGCAAACTGGACGGGTACGCCCTGCGCGTCCCGACCTCGACCGTCTCGATCATTGACCTGACTGCCGAGTTCGAGGTCGCTACTACCACCGAGGAACTGCGTCAGGCTTACCGCGACGCCGCCCAGACTCCGCGCTTGAAGGGCATTTTGCAGGCCGTGGATGAGCCGCTGGTCAGCATTGACTACAAGGGCGATTCGCATTCCTCGTCGGTTGACCTGCCGTTCACAATGATGCTTGGCAAGGAAAAGAGCACTTTCGCCAAGATCGTCGCGTGGTATGACAACGAATGGGGTTACTCGGTCCGCACCGCAGACCTGGCTGCCATGATGGCGAAGTCTCTCTAGGAACAATAAAGAAACCTGGTTTCTTGGAGAAACCAGGTTTCTTTGAAGGTGTACCATGAACAAGAAAACCGTAAAAGACATCGACCTCAAAGGCAAGCGCGTGCTCATGCGCGTGGACTTCAACGTGCCGATGGCGGACGGCAAGGTCACGGACGACAAGCGTATCAAGGCCTCACTGCCTACCATTCAGTATGTACTCGATCAGGGCGCGTCGGTGATTTTGATGAGTCACCTTGGGCGGCCAAAGGGCGGGCCTGATCCTGAGTTTAGTTTGAAAGCCGCAGCGGAAGTGCTTGCGGGTCATCTCAAGCGTCCTGTGCAGATGGCTCCCGATTGCGTCGGCCCCGAAGTGGAGAAAATGGCGAAAGCGCTCGAGCCCGGAGAAGTGTTGATGCTCGAAAACACGCGCTTTCACGCGGGCGAGGAGAAGAACGACCTCGACCTCGCCAAACAAATGGCCGCGCTCGGCGAAGTGTACGTTAACGACGCGTTCGGGTCGGCGCACCGCGCCCACTCTTCAACTGAAGGCGTAGCGCGCTTCCTGCCGGCCGTCTCTGGCTTCCTGATGGAACAGGAACTGGAATATCTCGGCCGTGCAGTGACCAATCCCGAACATCCTTACATCGCCATCCTCGGCGGCGCGAAGATCAGCGACAAGATTCTCGTCGTCGAGACTCTGCTCGCCAAATGCGACAAACTCATCATCGGCGGCGGCATGGCCAACACCTTCCTCGAGGCGAAGGGACTGAATATGCAAGACAGCCTCGTCGAGACCGCCTCGATTGACACGGCCAAAGCGATTCTGGCGAAAGCAGGCGATAAACTCATCCTGCCCGCGGACGCGGTCATCGCGGACAAGTTCGAGGCCGAGGCGCAGAGTCGGGTGGTGGATGTGGCGGAGGTCCCCGCGGGCTGGCGCGTGATGGATGTCGGCCCGAAGACGCTCGAGTTGTACAAACGCGAATTAAGCGGAGCCAAACTCATCGTCTGGAACGGACCCGTGGGCGTGTTCGAGATGCCGAAGTTCGCGGAGGGGACGTTCGCCCTCGCCAAACTGCTGGCCGAGTCCGGCGCGACGACCGTGATCGGCGGCGGCGATTCCGCCAGCGCGGTCAAGAAGGCGGGCGTCGCCAAACAGATGACGCACGTCTCCACAGGCGGAGGCGCTTCGCTGGAATTCCTGGAGGGGAAGGAACTGCCCGGCGTCGCGGCCCTGCTCGACAATTAGCGGCGGCTGACGCGCACACGCCCCGAAGGTTCAGGACGAAATTCAGTCCGAATGCGGGAACCTTCGGGGCGTTCTGCGTTATTGTTTCAATTTACTCACAATTTACACGGCGTCAACCCGATTTTACAAGCCTCGGCTATAATCGGAAAAACGGCTGGTAAGGACGGCTCTATGCCTTTCAATCCTGGTGAGAACGTCGGGCCCTATCGTATCATCGAGCAATTGGGACAGGGCGGAATGGCCACGGTCTTCAAGGCGTACCACGCCTCGCTCGACCGTTATGTGGCTTTGAAGGTCCTGCATCCCGCCTTTACCGAGGATCAAACCTTCATCGCGCGTTTTCAGCGCGAGGCGCGGCTGGTGGCCAAACTCGACCATCCCAATATTGTCCCGATCTACGATTATTCCAATCACGAGGGGCGACCTTACCTGGTCATGAAGTTCATCGAGGGGGAGACGCTCAAGGCGCGCATGGCGCGCGGCCCGCTCGATTCGGGCGAATTGTCCAGAATCATCGAAGCGGTGGGCGCGGGACTCTCGTACGCGCACAAGGCGGGAATCCTGCACCGCGACATCAAGCCCTCCAACGTGCTGCTTGCCCCCGACGGTTCGATCTATCTCGCGGACTTCGGCCTGGCGCGCATCGCCCAGGCGGGGGAATCCACCCTGTCCTCCGACCAGATCATGGGCACGCCGCAATACATTTCGCCCGAACAGGCCATGGGCAAGAAGGACCTGGACGAAGGCACGGACATTTATTCCTTCGGCGTGATGCTGTACGAGATGGTCGTCGGGCAGGTGCCGTTCAGCGCGGACACGCCCTTCTCGATCATCCACGACCACATCTATTCGCCCCTGCCGATGCCGCGCGTGATCAACCCGAACGTGCCCGAACCGGTCGAGCGCGTGCTGCTCAAGGCACTTGCGAAAGAACGCGCCGACCGTTACGAGGACGTGACCTCGATGGTGGCGGCCTTCAGGCAGGCCTGGCAGATAGCCGGCATTCCGATGCAGGGCACCAGCGTCACGCTCGCGTCGAAGAAGGCGGCGCCCGAACCCTCCGCCGGGACCCAAGCGCGCCCCGCCGCGAAGGCGCCTCCTGCCGCGCAGCCTGTCGCCGCCAAAGAAGCCAGACCCAAAAAAGGCCGCTGGTGGGCCGGGTGCCTGACCGCGGCCCTGGTCGTGTTGTGCCTGATCGCGGCGTTCATCGTCATACGGAACAACCGTCAGCCGCCGGGCGGCCCGGAGGCGACCGCGACAGCCAAAAGTCCCGCGACGGAAGCGGCCAAGCCATCCACTCCGGTCCCGCCGAAGGATGAGTCGACGCCGGTCGTTTCGCCGGTCATCCAGGCCGCGCTCGAGCGCGTCAAGCAGAACCCGCAGGATCCGTATGCGCATCTCGATCTGGCGGTGGCGTACTGGGATGCCGATCAGCCGCGCCTGGCGTATGAGGCGTTGACGGCGGCAACCGCGCTGGCAGAAGAGAAGGAGGCCTTTTTCCTCGACGCGGCCAGAGTATTCGAGGAGCGCGAGGCCTGGGTGGCGACCGCCGGCATGTACCTGCGCGCGGTACGGACGCATCCCATCAACGAACCGTATCCGCCCGAACTGAAGGACCACCTGAACGAATCCGTCTACAAGGCTTCCGTCCAGCCGGATATGCCCGTTTACGTGCCGTTCGAATCCATCACGCGCGTGGACGAGCCGCTCTCGCTGGCTGCGCAATCGCGCCATGCCTTTTACAATGTCAATCAGGAGGAGGGGATTGCGCTTCTAAATCAACTCAAGCGCCTCCAGCCGCAATACGCGCTGGCCCAACTGCTCGACGCCGAGTACAACATGCGGCAGGGCAACAATCCAAAGGCCAGGCTTCAACTCAACGACCTGCTGGCGAATCTCGACACGCCGCCCTGGCTGCGGGTGGTCGCCCAGGATTATCTCAACCAGCTCCCCTGAACCATGAGAACCCCCTTCGTTGCCGGCAACTGGAAAATGAACAAGACTGTCGAGGAGGCGCGCGCCCTGGTCTTCTCGCTGAGCATCAAACTGCGCGATATCGCGGGCGTGGAGAAAGTGCTCTGCCCGCCGTTCCCGGCGCTGGTGGCCGTCTCGGCGCTTTTGCAGGGCACGGACATCGGACTCGGCGCGCAGAACATGCACTGGGAGGAGAAAGGCGCCTTCACGGGCGAGGTCGCGCCCAACATGGTGGCCGAGTTCTGCAATTACGTCATCCTCGGACACTCCGAACGGAGGACATATTTCGGCGAGACTGACGAGACCGTAAACAAAAAAGTCCGCGCCGCGCTCGCAAACGGACTGGTTCCCATTGTCTGTGTCGGCGAGACGCTGGATGAATACGAATCGGGCCGGACCGAGGAGGTGGTGGCGCGTCAAACCCGCGCCGGCCTGCGGAGTGTGGATCCCGCCAACGCCGCCCGTCTCGTCGTCGCCTACGAACCGGTCTGGGCCATCGGCACGGGGAAAGCCTCCACCGGCCCGGCTGCGGACGCGGTCGTCCGCGATGTGATTCGCCCCGCGCTGGCCGATTTGTTCGGGGAGGATATCGCGCAGGCTGTCCGCGTGCTGTACGGCGGTTCGGTGACCGCGGCCAACGCGGCCGAGTTCTTCTCCCAGCCCGAGATTGACGGCGCGCTGGTCGGCGGCGCCAGCCTGAAAGTGGACGAGTTCGCGGCCATCACGCAGGCCGCGGCGAGATGAACTGAACGTGAGCAGTACCGGTATTCGAATGGCGCGAATAAGATAAATTCGCGTCATTCGTTTTTTCGCGAAATTCGCGTTGTATCACCCATGGATATTTTTTCTTCCTTCAACGGTCTGCTCTGGTTCGTGCTCATGCTCCTCCCGCTGGTGCTCCTCCAGCGGCTTTTGCATCGCGAGATTCAGGCCGTCATCCTCATCGTCACCCGCCACCCCGCGCTGACCATGGGTCTGTTCTCGGCGCTGTTCTTTCCCGGTGTGCTCCTGCACGAGTCCAGTCATTTCGTCATGGCTCGGCTGCTCGGCGTGCGCACGGGCGGATTTTCGCTCATCCCGCGCGCCACAGCCGACGGCCGCCTGCAACTGGGCTACGTCGAAACCCAGCGCACGGATGCCGTCCGCGATTCGCTGATCGGCGCCGCGCCGCTCATCGCCGGCGGGCTGTTCGTGGCCTACGCCGCGGTCTATCGCCTGTCGCTGCTGCCGCTGTGGGACCTGCTGCGCAACGGTCAATTCGATTTGTTCTTTCTGGGACTCTCCGCTCTGCCGGGCGTGAAGGATTTCTGGCTGTGGTTCTATCTCACCTTCGCGGTCAGCAGTACCATGCTTCCCTCGGCCTCCGACCGTCACGCCTGGCTTCCGCTCGGCGTGTGGGTGGGCGGACTGTTCCTGCTGGCGCTGCTGGTGGGCGCGGGCCCGTGGATGCTGGCCACCGTCGCGCCGCCGCTGAACGCCTTTTTGCAATCCGTTGCCACGCTGTTCGGCCTGAGCGCCGCGGTGCACGGATTGATGATTCTGCCCGCGTTCCTCCTCCATAAGTTCCTGGCGCGCCTTACACATGTGGATGTCACTTGACGCACACCGCGCCATGCTTTATAAGCAGGCAAGAATTTCGACGACTCCCTGTGGGCACGGTTCTCGATGAGCGATGGTGAAATTGAACCGCGAAGATTTAAAGAGCGCGAAGAGAACGAGACCCTTCCCGCTTAATAAAAACTTCGCGGCCTTCGCCTCTTCGCGGTGAAAATAAAATCGCAATCCAAAGGCCGTTATTGGAATTCTCCCATGAAAAGACAGATCATCTTCCCTCTGCTGGTCATCCTGCTCTCCGCCGCGCTGGCCTCGTCCATGCTCAACCGCGATCACGACTGGGGCGACGATTGGGCCGCTTACGTCATGCAGGCCGAAAGCATCCTCACAGGTACCATGCGCGAGTTCGTGGCGCACAACGCGTTCACCACGCAGGAATCCACGGACTTCATCGGGCCTGTCGCCTATCCCTGGGGATTCCCGTCCCTGCTCGTCCCGTTCTACACGGCCTGCGGCGGATTGAACATCCTGTGCCTCAAATCTGTCAACATCTTTTTCTTCGCGCTTTTCCTGACGGTCTTCTTCGCTTTCCTCCATCGGCGGCTATCCCTCCTCGATTCGGTTTTGTTGCTGGCCGTCTTCGCGTTCAGTCCCACCCTGCTCGACTTTCACAACAACCTGCTCTCCGACATTCCCTTTCTCTTTTTCTCCACGCTCGCGCTGTTGTTGATCGAGACGACCCTCATCGCCAGGGACGACTTCATAGGCGGGATCCTCCCCAACGTCGGATTGGGCGCGGCGATGTTCGCGGCGTTCTTCGTGCGGACCAACGGCATCCTGCTCGTCCCGACGCTGTTCCTGACCCAGGTCGTCCTGTTTTGGCGGACGCGGGGCACGGTCACGCGGGACCCGAGGCGGGCCGTCCCCCTCGCGCTGATTCCCTACCTCGTCTTCGGTCTGCTCGCCGCGCTCGCGCTGACGGTCTTCCCCGCGGGCGAGGGCTCGCATCTGGCGCATTACGCCGCGCTGACCTGGAGCCGCGTGCTGGGCAACCTGACCGCCTACATCAATATGCCTGCCGCGTTTTTCGAAAACGTGCCGCTTGCGCCGATCTTATACGGCGCGACCCTGCCGTTTGTGTTGAGCGGCGCGGCGCTGAACGCCAAAAAGGATGTTCACCTCTTGATCTACATCGTTTTGAGCCTGGCGCTCTTCATCACCTGGCCCGATACGCAGGGAATCCGCTTTCTGTTTCCGCTCCTGCCGTTCATTTTCTATTTTGCCCTGCGCGGGATGCAAGCCACCTCGTTCGCCCTGCTGGACTATTATCGCAAAGCGGGCGACTGGCTCACGCGCCTGTTTTGGGCGGGCATCCTGGTCAGTTTTGTGGTCACGTCCATCGGCCTGGCGCGCGATAACCTTGCCCGTCAGCGCGCCCCGGACGGCGGTCCCTTCGAAGACATTGCTGCAGAAATGATCGAGTTTGTTAAATCGAATACACCGCCCGACAGTGTGCTGATCTTTTACAAGCCGCGCGCCTTACGCCTGATGACCGGCCGCGACGCGCTGATGGTGGACGATTGCGCCGCGCTCGGCAAAGGCGACTACGTTGTCATCCGCAAGAAGCGCGGCGCGGTGGGACAGGTGCTGCCCGACACCGTGGCCACCTGCAACCCGTCCCTGCAGGTGACCGAGATGTTCGATAACGAGAAGTATGTGGTGTACGAAATCCGCCCGAAGCCGTGAGCCGCTGGCCGGGTTATGACGAGACCTCCGAAGTCTGCCGGACTTCGGAGGTCTTCAATTTCGCGCCGCCTGAGAGGCCCGAGGTCAGGCCCGGCGGGGGCGCTGCGCGGCCATCTTGCATTATAGAAATACAGCCCGAGGGCGGTCTCGTTGCGCTGACCGGTGAACTGGTAGGCGGTGTAGGTCGTGCCCTGAGCGCAGTCGAAGGGTTGCCTTTCAAGGAAGGCGAGTCGCCTCATTTGAGAAACACTGATTTTGTGATTTTCCCAGTTTCCGCATCAACATCGTCTAGAAAACTTAAAAGTGAATTTGCTTTGAGGATCTTTCCGTCGAAGTTTACAGCGTCGTAAGCATCATTTGCTCTACTGATGCTTTTTAGTGATTCTATCGGAGGCCCAATCACCCAGATTACCTCGCCTTCCCTGTTACAGCGGATTATATTTCGAACTGATTGTTTTAAGGCCGCTCTCCAATCTAATAAGACAATACTATCCTCCGATTCGGGAACAAGCAATGTCGATATAGCGTTTAACCCTAGGAATCTTCCCTGCCACACTTTTCGGTTATCAAAACCATCTATAATCACTAACTGCCCATCTTCCGAAATTGTGTAATTGTATTTGCGAATCATTTCTGCACCTTGATTTAATTTCCGCATATTCCGGGCACACTGCACCAGAAATTCTGAGGTAGTATCGGCATCCATCCTGCGGGAAGAGGGGTCCCCGCTGAAAAAGCGGCACCATTGAGGTTGGATAAAAATACCTGTGTCAATCCGCCTGGTTGCCCAACATTCGGAGCCACCATACTTGTTTCAGCAGTTGTTGCTGACACTATTTGTACTTCTGAAACAGTGGTTGCCAAATTGCCGCTTGGCAGTGCTCCTCCGCGTATGGCAGTTATTTGGTTCCCTGGGTTTTGTGCGAATGTCCAAGGGCGTTGCAAATGAGACGATCCTCCCCAAACGCGATAAAGCCTGTCCCCCACTGGACGATCGTAAGTGAAATGTGTGCCCTCCACTGCATATGGATCCACCAATTCACCGCTTCTACTGAAAGCGCTTATTCCTCGAGCAAGTTGGACGCCGCCGACGATATTGGCCGCGGTGGTCACAGCGAATAGTCCTACATCAATGGCAGCGGGTAGTCTCTCTTCGGCAGGTGCATTCGAGAACACAACTGAAACATTATGGTTCAATTGATTGAGCCTGGCACCTGCTTCTCTGGCCCAATTGTCAAATCCAGTTGCCGTTGCCGCCAATTTAACTACATCGCGTTCTCCAGATCTATATGCATTTATGGCGTCGCCAATATCTTTGACGCAACTAACCAGTTGAGACATACCGGGAAACAGCACAGAGAAATGCGAAGAACAGTGCCCGCTAGGATCCGTATATCGCACAGGATTATTGCTCGTGTACGCATACCTGTCATACCCCTGCACCCCGGCAGGGACGAGGGTGTCCGCGCTGGTGAATCTTGATAAAGCGGGGTCGTACCACCTTGCATTGTAAAAATACAGCCCAAGGGCGGTCTCATTGCGCTGACTGGTGAACTGGTAGGCGGTGTAGGTCGTGCCAGAGGAATAGCGCGTTTC
>JBBIKC010000043.1:0-24906 GCA_037445635.1 Chloroflexota bacterium | reverse complement strand
CCGAGGGGACGACGTGCTTGTGCCCATGCTCATCGGTGACCGTCGCGCCGTGCGGAGGCAAACCTGCGCGATCGTGATCTCCCTTAGGCTGGCCGAAGTTGTGATAGCCAACGCTGTAGAGGAAGATCATGAAGATCGTCCACGCGACGAAGAACAAAACCGCGGCGCCGACGGGATCAATCAGCACGCCGACCTTGAACCACGTCTCGCCAGTGGGAAGCCACGGAACGGCAGAGTGGAATGGATGCTCGCCCAAATGCTCCACCCCGAGCGCGCGGGCAAACACGATCATCGAGCCCAACCACGAGAGTCCCGCCGCGCCAACGCCAATCGTGTGACTGAGGGCCCGATTCTTGTTCGTGAACAACACGATTAGGAAGAAGGCCAGCACAGGCGGGAGGGGGATAAGCCAAATCAAAAGTTCGGTTGCCATGATTTCCCTACCACTTCAACAGGTCAATTTCTTCGGCCACCACCGTGTTGCGCCGTCGGTACACCGAGATCACCAGCGCAAGGCCGACCGCCACCTCCGCGGCCGCGACCGCGAAGACGATGATAGCGAACACCTGTCCGTCAATGCGCGCCGGGTCGAGATAACGCCAGAACGCCACCAGGTTGATGTTCACGGAATTCAGCATCAACTCGATGCCGAGCAGGATGGCCACCGCGTTCCTGCGCGCCAGAACGCCGAACAGGCCGACGCTGAACAACGCCGCCGAAAGAATGAGATACCATGACAGCGGGATCATCTATTCCTCCCCTTTCTTCTGGAAGGCAACGTACACCGCGCCGACCAAAGCCGCAAGAAGCAGGACCGACGCGACCTCGAACGGCAGGACGTACGCGTCCGGCGAGACCAGCGCCTGGCCGAGCAACTGCACCGCGTCCGCCCCGGACGAGAGGTCGGGCGCGTGAGTCGAGAAGCCGTTCCAACCCCGAAGCAGGAAGAACAATCCGCCGAAGGTCAACGCGGCGACAACCGCCGAGAGCCACCATCCGCTGTTTAACTGCGCGCCGCGGTCGCGCATTTCCCTGCGGGTGAGCATCACCGCGAAGATGAACAGGATGGCAATGGCGCCGATGTAAACCACCACCTGCACGACGGCGATGAAAGCCGCGTTGAGCAGGGCGAACAGCACCGCCGCCCCGAACAGGGTGACGATCAGCCACAGCGCGGCATGGATCATGTTACGCGTCGTCACGACCATCACCGCCGACGCCAGAATCACTCCTGCGGTGATAAGAAAAATGATTTGTAAAGCGGTCATAATGACTCCTCCCCTCTCCCGCTTCGACTTCGCTGGCGCTCCGCACAGCGCGAATGGAAGAGAGGCTGGGGTGAAGTTAATGTTGTGGACTCGCGGCCTGCGCGGGCGCTTCGATTTCTTTGCGCTGGCGCCGCGCGCTGGCGCGCACGATCTCCAGCGCGCCCCAGCCGACCGCCACATTCGACAGGAACATACCGATTACATAAAAATCAGAGCCGCGCAGAAGGGAATTCATCAACGCGACGACCATCAGCAGCACAAACGAAACAGGCACAAGGAACTTCCAGTTCAGCGCCAGCATGTGGTCAATGCGGATGCGCGGCATGGTGTACTTGATCCAGCCGAAGACCCAGTAACCGATCAGTGCTTTGAGCAGGAACCAGAACAAGCCCAGAAGCGGGAACTGCGCCACGCCCGGTCCGCGCCAGCCGCCGAAGAAGAAGGCCGCCATAAACCCGCCAAAGGTGAAGGCGTGGAGCAACTCCGCCGCATAGAACATGCCGAATTTCATCCCCGAATACTCGATGTGATGACCGGCAATCAGTTCCGACTCAGCCTCGGCCAGATCGAACGGAGCGCGCCCCAGTTCGGCCAGCGCGCTGACCAGGAACAGCACAGCCGCCAGCGGCGCCAGCCAGAAATACCAGACCTTCTGCGCCTCCACAATGCTGTTGATGCCCATCGTCCCCGCCAGCATGGTCGGGATGAGGATGGCCACCACCATCGGGATTTCGTAGGAAATCATCACCGCCACCTGGCGGAACGCACCGAGCAGGGCATACTTGTTATTGGACGCCCAGCCCGCGGTGATGATCGCCAGCGTGCCGATCGCGCCGACCGCGATGATGTAGAGCGCGCCGACGTTGATGTCCACGCCGAAGAGAATCGGCGCGATGGGAAGTACCGCCCACAACAGCAAAACGGCCATCATCGCCAGGATGGGCGCGATGTTGTAAACCACGCGGTCCGCGCCTGCAGGCGTCGTGTCTTCCTTTATAAGGAGTTTAATGATGTCTGCGAAGGGCTGGATCAGGCCGAAGGGTCCGAGGCGATTCGGGCCGAGACGGTCCTGGAAGCGCGCCACGATCTTGCGTTCCAGCCAGACCAGCATGATGTCCAGCACCATCACGACCACGATCAACGCCACCACACCGATCAGACTCACGACCACGTTCGCAGCGGAGGCGGGCATGCCCCAGCCGGTGAAGATGCTCGTCAGCCAGTCCGCGGCCGCTTTGATTGGGTTGCTCCAAAATTCCATAAGCGCTCCTGATTCAGAAAGAAAAGGCTGAAAAGAGATTCCTTTCAGCCTTTCTGTTTTAATAACCGATCCTTACGCCCACTCCAGCATCCCCTTGCGCCAGGCATACACCAGTCCGGCGACGAGGATGAGAATAAAGATGATGCCCTCCACAACCGCGAACAACGGCAGGACATTCAAGGTGATCGCCCAGGGAAACAGGAATACGGTTTCGACGTCGAAGACGAGAAAGACCAGCGCGAAGATGTAATACTGCGCCTTGAACTGCACCCAGTTCTCGCCGACGGTCTCGATGCCGCACTCGTAGGTGCTTTGCTTGATGGGATTGGGCTTGCGCGGGGCGATGATTCGAGCGGTCAGGATGGCCGCCCCCGGCACCGCCGCGCCGACCAGCAGGAACAGACCGATAATGAGCCATTCAGTGTGCATGAACACCTCAAAAAGTGCAATTTTCTACAAGGACGGCGAAATTGTACCATAAAGAGTAAATATGGCAGTTGTTACCCATGTCTATTTTTAGGGTGATGTATGTCACATATTCCGCCCCCGCGTCATTGCGAGACGCCGTCTTGAATTGGATTGCAGCGCAGTCAAAGGACAAGGCGGCAAAGCACTCTCCAACACGAGAGGGGATTGCTTCGCTGTGCTCGCAATGACGCCGACTAGAAGTCATCTCAAAAATAAGCGGTTGTCATTGCGAGGAGGGCATAGCCCGACGAAGCAATCCCCAATTCTACGAGGTCACCTCGTTTTCAAGGAGATTGCTTCCCTTCGACAGGCTCAGGGCAAGCGCTTCGCTCGCAATGACGGGGCCGGTCGGTATTTTCGAGACAAGTTCTATTTCTTCCTGCGCCTCTTCCACAAAAATCGGACGATGTCGCCGAAGAACGGGAAGCCGAGCACACCGCCGATCAAGGACCCGATCGCGCCGACCGTGCGGGCCGCGTTGCCTCCGAGTCCAAACAGGGACGTGGCGTTGATCTCGATCAACTGGGCGGATACTGCCAGACGCGTTTCCTCCCCGCCCGCCTTCGGCGTGAAGAGCAGGTACAGCCACACGGTGCCGCGATACGTCCCTGCTTCAGCCGGGCGCACGCTCCAGAAAAACGTAGCCGACTTCCCCTGTTCCAGCGGCTCATTGATCACACCATCGGGTCGCACCTCCACACCGGCCAGGTCCAGCCGCGCTTCGGCCACGACATAATGCGTCTCGTACAGGTTCGGGATTTCGATCACCTCGCCCTTGACCACGTTCCCGCCAATGACCGCGGTGGGCGTGACATTCCCCAAATCGTCCACCTCGAGGGTGAGGCGGATGACATCCGAATCGCCGGCGCGGATGGCGGACGGATATTCCAGCGTGACGCGCCGCGCTTCAGGGATGGCCGCGGCGGGCTCCGGCCCTCCTCCGCCGCCCGGAACCGACTCGGACCCCGGCGGGATCGGCTGGGCGGCTTGGGTGTAGGCAGGCTCGGCCGGGGGCGCGTATCCGTCTTCGGGCGGCGCGCCGGCCGCAAGTCCACAGGCGAGACTCGCCGCCAGCAGGATGAGTCCACAAGCGAGGGGCCAGAGTCGACGCGGCTTCATATCCAATAAAAAATGAGGCTGGAGGGCGTGGGCAATTGCAGTTCGCCCGGCGGGATGGGCACGACAAGAATCTCGCGCGCCGCGGGCCAGAGACTCCAGGCCAGCAGGGTCAGTGAAACAGCCAGCACGAGCACGGCAAGGACGAGGCGCAAGTTCCTGTTACGCATGGAGCGATTATATCCTGCCGGGAGACCAGTTGTAAAATACAGAAAAGGCAGAGAGTGGGGCGGCCAAATGCTCCAGCCGCTGTTCCCCGGCGGCGAATCCAGCGCCGAGGACGGCACTGGGCGCGGCCAGGTTTTGAGGAGCCCACAAAATTAGCCACTCCCAGTATTCATTCCGAGTCCTTTTCTTTACGAATCGTTGTAGAATCACCCAGGAGGCAAGCCCGAACCGGCCGACTTCTGGGAAGACTTGCCCGCCCGGCGATGCCCTAAAGGGTGCTTCGCGAAACCGTCGGGCTATAATTACAAAGTCCGCTCACCCTAAAGGATGCTTCGCGAAGCGGACTAGCCGACCTTGGTCGGCTTCGTAAGCGGGCATCAACGAGGCAGCCATGAAAGTCTTCCTCAGTTCCACCTACAACGACCTGATCGAGCACCGCAAAGCCGCGCACGACGAAAACCATCCACGAATGAGACCACGAATTCACGAATGGTCACTGGGCAATTCGAGTATTCGTGAAATATTCGTGGACGGTTGCTGCCACAGGATTACGCCATGACCGCCAAAAAAATCGTTCCATTGCTCATCGTTCTTTTGGGTCTTGCCCTCCTCGTCGCCGCGTTTGTCGTCTGGCTCGAACCGCCCGAAGAAGGCGGCGTATTCAGCACAGCAGGAGGAATCATTTCTTTCTTACTCGGCGCAGGCGCAAGCATCAAAGGGTGGAAAGATTTATTCAAAAAAGACGAAGAAACGCCAAAAACCTCTCAAGAACAAAGGCAAGAACAAAAGCAAAGTCAAGAGCAACATATTCACATTCACTACCCCGAACTTCCCGTAAGCAATGAAAAGAGAAGCCTGGGCAATTCCACCCTCCCCGCCCGCGCCTTCTTCGTCGGACGCGCCAAAGAGTTGGGGATCATCGCGGAAGCCATCTCGCCCGAAGCCCGCACTTGGGGCGCGCTGATTGACGGACCCGGCGGCATCGGCAAGACCGCCCTCGCCATCGAAGCCGCGCACCGCGCCCCCGCCGACCTCTTCGAGCGCAAAATCTTCATCACCGCCAAAGTGCGCGAACTGACCGCCGAAGGCGAAAAACCGCTCACCGACTTTACCCGCCCGACCTACCTCGCCATGCTGGACGAACTGGGCAAGGAACTGGGCGAAGACAGTCTCGAAAGACTCCCGCCCGATGAACGCCCCAACACCTTACGCCTGGCGCTGGCGGGCAAGAAGGCGCTGATCATATTCGACAATTTGGAAACCCTGCCCGAAGACGAGCGCACGCGCCTGTTCCAATTCCTCTCGCGTCTGCCCGAGGGGAACAAAGCCATCGTCACCTCGCGCCGCCGCACGGACGTGGACGCGCGCATCGTGCGCCTCGACCGCCTGAGCCGCGACGAAGCCATGGGACTCATTGCCGAACTCGCCGCCAAATACCCGCGCCTTGAGCGTGCTTCGCAAAAGGAACGCGAAGACCTGTACAAGATCACAGAGGGCAACCCGCTCTTCATCCGCTGGATCGCGGGGCAGTTGGGGCGCGAAGGCTCGCAGTGCCGCACCATCGCCGACGCCGTCGCCTTGACAGACAAAGCCTACAAAAGCAACGACCCGCTCGAATACATCTTCGGCGACCTGCTGCAGACCTTCACCGAAGACGAGACAAAAGTCCTCGCCGCGCTGACGCATTTCACCCTGCCCGCCAAACTCAAGTGGATCGCGGACATGACCGACCTGCCTGAACGCGCTTGCGAAACCGCGCTCGAAGATTTAACCGACCGCTCGATCCTAATATCGAATATCGAATCTCGCACTTTCTCTTTACCCCCGCTGACAGCGAAATTCATCCGCACCCGCCGCCCTGAAGCCGTGACCCAGACAGGCGACGCCCTCGTCAACCGCGCCTATGCTCTCGCCCTGCAATACGGCGGATACGACAACTACGAAGGCTTTCGCACGCTGGACGCCGAATGGGCCTTCATCTCCGCCTCCCTGCCGCGCCTGCTGACAGGCGATAACGACCGCCTGCAAACGGTCTGCGACCAACTTGTATTCTTCTTCGAGTTCACTGGAAGATGGGATGAAGCCATCTGGCTTTTTGAACAAGCCGAAACGCGCGCCCTCACCGCCGCCGACAAAGAGAACGCAGGCTGGAAAGCATTCAGAGCAGGATACGTTTACTCCCTCCGCAACCAACCCGCCGAAGCGCTGGCGTGCGCCGCCCGCGCCGCCGAACACTGGCAGGACAGCACGCCGCGCAACAAGGCGACTGCCATCCGTCTGCGCGGACTCGGCCACAAACTGAACAAAGACTATCCCGCCGCCATCGCCGCCTACCGCGAAGCGCTGGAAATAGACCGTTCCATCTCCTCCGAAAGCGACGATGTCGCCATCATGCTGAACGACCTGGCGGAAGCAGAACGCGAAAACAAAGACTACGCCGCCGCCGAGCGCGATTACCGCGAAGCCCTACGCATCGCGAAGATAGTCAAATACCAAGAAGGCATTGCTTACATCACGGGCAACCTGGCAGCACTCGCCCTCGACCGCGAACAGTGGGCAGAAGCCGAGTCCCTTGCCCGCGAAGCCCTCGCGCTGGCAGAAAAAGTCGGGCGGCTGGAGTTGATTGCGGGGGATTGTCACACCCTCGCTAAAGCCCTGCTCAAACAAGGCGGCAGTGGCGAAGCCTTATCCCTCTCCCGCCGCGCCGTCGAGATATTCTCGCACCTGCGCTCGCCAGAAAAGTTGAAAGAAGCGCAGGAGACGCTGGCGGAGATTGAAAGAGCATTATCAAAGTGATGTCATTGCGAGGGCGGAGGTCGAGACGCAAGCAGTCGAGACCCCGCCCGAAGCAATCTCCTCGCAACAGGAGACATCGTCGCAGTATGGGATTGCTTCGCCTGTTGTATAATTGACTTATGTCAAGGCAAACTCGCTTACAGAAATTCATGGAAGTTCTCCGCCAACAACGCCCCCTGCTCGCGGAGCAGTACAACGTCGCCACGCTGGAAGTCTTCGGCTCGTACGTCCGCCATGAACAAAAGAAAAACAGCGACCTCGATATCCTGGTCACATTCAGCAAACCGCCGAGTTTATTCAAATTTGTCCGCCTCGAAAATCATCTTTCCGATATTCTGGGCGTCAAGGTGGATTTGGTGATGAAGGATTCGCTTAAATCTGCAATTGGAAAACATATTTTGCGCGAGGCGCTTTCTGTATGAACCTTGAATATTCCAACTTCTTCCGCGAGATGAACAAACAGCAAAACGGCGTACACTCAAGTGCGCCGTTTTAATTATGCCTATCCACTCGTAACAGGAGACTGCTTCGCTCGCCCTGCGGGCTCGCTCGCAATGACATAAAAGATTATAAAGGAATACAATGACCCAATATCCCCCTGAGCCGTTTCGAATCAAAGTAACCGAGCCAATTCGTTTGATCTCTCGCGAGGCACGTGAAGCCGCGCTGAAAGACGCGGGCTACAACCTCTTCGCCGTCAAAGCCGAGGACATCTTCATTGACCTGCTCACCGACTCAGGCACGGGCGCGATGAGTCAGGATCAGTGGGCCGCCATCATGCGCGGCGACGAGTCCTACGCGGGCGCGCGCTCCTACTTGCGGCTCAAGTCCGCGGTGGAGGATATTTTCGGTTTCAAGTTCTTCGTCCCCACGCATCAGGGACGCGCCGCCGAAAACATCCTCGCCGCGTGCCTCGTCAAGCCTGGGATGTACGTCCCCAGCAACATGCACTTCGACACGACCGATGCCAACATCCGCGCGCGAGGCGGACGCCCGACGAATCTCGTGATTGACGAAGCCTTCGATCCCGCGGAGCCGCATCCGTTCAAGGGCAACATGGACATTGCCAAACTGCGCGCCTTCATCCAGAAGGTCGGCGTGGAGAAGATTCCCTTCGGCATGGTCACGGTCACGAACAACGCGGGAGGCGGACAGCCCGTCTCGATGGAGAATCTCAAGTCCATTGCGGAGGTTTACCACGAGCACGGCATCCCGTTCTTCGTAGATGCGGCGCGCTACGCCGAAAACGCCTATTTCATCAAGACGCGCGAAAAAGGCTACGAGAACAAATCCGTTACCGAGATCGCCCGCGAGATGTTCGCCCTCGCCGACGGCATGTGCATGTCCGCCAAGAAGGACGCCATTGTCAACATCGGTGGTCTGCTGTGCGTGAACAATGAGGCGCTCTTTCAGCAGATCAAGAACGAATTGATTCTGCGCGAGGGCTTCCCCACCTACGGCGGACTCGCGGGCCGCGACCTGGACGCGATGGCCGTCGGTCTCTACGAAGGCCTCGACGAAACCTATCTCGCCTACCGCCTCGCGCAGACCGCCTATCTCGCAGGCCGTCTCAACGACGCGGGCATTCCCACCATCCAGCCCGCGGGCGGGCACGCGGTTTACATTGACGCGCGCGCAGTCCTGCCGCACATCCCGCAGCAGGAATTCCCCGCGCAGGCATTGTGCGTCGAACTCTACCGCGAGGGCGCCATCCGCGGCGTGGAGATCGGCTCGGTCATGTTTGCCTATCCCGATCCCGATTCTGGAAGAATGATCTATCCCAAACTTGAACTCCTGCGCCTCGCCATTCCCCGCCGCACGTACACGCAAAGCCATCTGGATTACGTCGCCGAGTGCGCCGCGAAAATCAAATCTCATGCGAGTCAAGTGACGGGATACAAATTCACCTACGCGCCCGAACTGCTGCGCCACTTCACCGCGCGCTTCGAGCCGTTATAATGTCTGTCATTGCGAGGAGGTCTGAGCGGAGCGTAGCGAAGCCGAAGACCGACGAAGCAATCTCCTCATCACCGCGGGGATTGCTTCGCTCCGCTCGCAATGACGAGACATTTATGACCCGCTGGCTCGATCCTCATCCCGTTGACATCCCCGCTTCGTTCTCGACCCTGAACCTGCCTCCGTTCATCGCGCAGACTCTCGTCCGCCGCGGCCTCACGGACGTCGACTCCGCGCGCGCCTTCCTGCACCCAGACGAAATCCCTTCTACGCCATTTCCTGAAATAGAAAAAGTGATTGAAATCATCAAACTGGCTATGCGCAGCCGTCAGAGAATTTGCGTCTGGGGCGATTTCGATGTGGACGGCCAGACCTCCACCGCCCTGCTCGTCCAAACCCTGCAAGCGTTGGGCGCAAACGTAATTTACTACATCCCAATTCGCGGCAGGGAGAGTCACGGCGTTCACGTCGAAAGCTTGAAACCCATTCTCGATAACGGGATCAGGTTCATCGTCACGTGCGATACGGGAATTACCGCGCACGAAGCGATTGATTACGCCAACTCGCGCGGCGCGGACGTGGTCGTCACCGACCATCACGATTTGGGTGAGACACTACCGAACGCGAAAGCCATTGTCAATCCGAAGTTACTGCCCGAAGATCATCCGCTCCGACATTTGGCGGGGGTTGGGGTCGCATATAAATTAGCAGAAGCGCTGCTAGATATTCGATACTCGGAAATCGAGAGTCGAATATCGAATATCGAATTGCTCGATCTCGTCGCCCTCGGCCTCATCGCGGATGTCGCCCTGCTCCGCGGAGAAACACGTTCCCTCGCCAAAAAAGGAATCCAAACACTGCGCCAGACGAATCGGCTCGGCCTGAAAGTGATGGCCGAACTCGCGGGCGCCTCGCTCGAAACGCTGACCGAGGAGACCATCGGCTTCACCTTCGCGCCGCGCCTGAACGCCCTGGGGCGGTTGAGCGACGCCAATCCCGCCGTCGAGTTATTGCTCACACGGGACGCGGCGCGGGCGCGCGTGCTGGCCGCGCAGATCGAGGGACTCAACGCACAGAGACGATTATTGACATCGCAAGTCTATGAAGCGGCAGAGGCGCAACTGCGCGAAAACCCAGGTCTGCTGGCGGAGCCTGCGATTATCCTGTCGCATCCTAATTGGCCGGGCGGCGTGGTGGGCATTGTTGCGAACAAACTCGTCGAGCGCTATCACAAGCCCGCCATCCTGTTGACGGAAACGGACGACGGCTTGTTACGCGGGTCGGCGCGCTCGGTCGAGGGACTACACATCACGGAAGCGATTGCAGCCCAAAAGGAAATCCTGCTCGGATTCGGCGGCCATCCCATGGCGGCGGGGCTTTCACTGCAAAAAGACAACCTGCCGTCGTTACGCAAGGGGCTTGGCAAAGCCATCGAAAAACAACTTGGCGAAGTCATCCGCGAAGAGCCAACGCTTCAAATTGACGCGTGGCTGGGCTTGAACGAAATCAACATCGAACTGGCGGACTCCCTGGAAATGCTGGCGCCCTTCGGCGCGGGGAATCCAGAGTTAGTGTTGGCAACACGGAACGTGACATTGAAATCCACATCGGAGATTGGAAAAACAAAGGAACACCTTCGCCTAAATATCGAAGACGAGAATGGGAACACGCAAAGCCTGTTGTGGTGGGGCGGCGCGGGCGAAGAACTGCCTCCCGAAGGCGCACGCTTCGACATCGCCTATTCTCTGCGAGCCACCTCCTATCGCGGGCAGAGACAGGTCACGCTGCAATTCGAGGAGTTTCGGATCGTCGAAGAAAAACCTGTCGGGGTCCGGGAATCGAGAATCGAAATTCGGGATATGCGACTCCAACCTGCAACCTTCAACCTGCAACCTTCAACCTTGACATGGGCGGAAGGGACTGAAAAATCAAAAGGCGAATCGCGTTTCGAGTTGCGCCAGGCCGACGAGTTCGCGATTTACACCACTCCCCCCTCCCCTGCCGAGTTGCGGAGGGCAATGGAGGTCGTCAAGCCGAAAATAGTTTATGTATTCGCCGTCCCGCCTGTCGAAGATAGGCCCGAAGATTTCTTGAATCGCCTGGCAGGGTTGTGTAAATTTGCTCTCAACCAGCGCGGCGGCAAGACAACGATTCGCGAATTGACCACAGCGATGGCCTCGCGCGAAAGCGCGGTAGAAATCGGGCTGCAATGGCTCGCAGCAGGAGGACACCTGTCCGCAAACGTGGAGGAGGGGCAGGTCAACCTTTCAGCGGAAAAGCCGCAGGCGGATCCATTCCTGCAACAGGAGTTGTACACGGCATTGAAAGGTTTGCTCGAAGAAACTGGCGCGTATCGAAAATATGTTGCGACGGTCAAGGATGTAAAAGGACTCTTCGAGGCGTAAAGAGACAGCGCTGGCCGAATGTGGTAAATTAAACCCATGAAAAGGCAACTTCCCTATCACGGCTGGTGCTTCGTGTGCGGGAACGAAAACCCGCACAGCATTGGAATGACATGGTGGGTGGAAGAGGACGGGGTCATGACCTCCGAGTTCACGCTGAATGAGGCGCAACAGGGCCCGCCCGGTCACGCCCACGGCGGCGCGTCCGCGGCCATCCTGGACGAGGCGATGGGGCTGGTCGTCTGGGCGGCGGGGTACAAAGTGGCGGCAGTCAACCTGGAAATCAATTACCACAGACCCCTGCCCCTGCATGTGCCTCTCTCGCTCGAAGCGCGTATCACTCAGGTGGATGAGCGCAAGATTTTTTCGACCGGCGAGATCAAACTGCCGGACGGTACCGTCTCGGTCAGCGGGCGCGGAATTTACGTCGCCGCGCCGCAGTTGTTCGAGAAGGTCGAACTGGAGAAGAGGGGACACTGAGACGCGATGGGCTTCGAGGAAATCCCCCACACCGCGGACTGGGCGGTGCGCGTCTGGGCGGACGATCTCGCGGGACTGCTGGCCGAATCGGCGCGGGCGATGAACGCGCTGGCAGGCGTTCGACTCGTCGAGGAGAAGCGCCTGGCGCGGGACCTCGAAGTGGACGCGCCCGACGCGGAGTCCCTGCTGGTGGCGTTTTTATCGGAACTCATTTTTTGTCAGGAACAGGAACATCTGGCGTTCGATCAATATCGGTTAAAGGTTGAAGACTTGAAGTTGAAAGCCGAAATGAACGGCGCGCCGATCCAGAAAATGGACAAGGCCATCAAGGCGGTGACCTTTCACAACCTGAAGATCGAGGAAACGGCAAGAGGTCTTGAAGCGGAGATTGTTTTTGATGTGTGATTTTTGGAGTCAGCCAGCTTGCTGGCGATGAGCGACGGCGAGCCGTCACACTCCAAATGAGGAAGAATGAATCTCGAAAACATCCTCCAGATCAGCGATTACGAATGGGAGATTCCCGCGCACGTCCGCCGCGACATGCGCGTGCCGGTACGGCTGTTTGCCACGCGCGAACTGCTCGAACAAATCGCCAGTGACAAATCCCTCGACCAGGCAATCAACGCCGCCACCCTGCCCGGGCTGGTCGGCCGCGTGATCGTCATGCCCGACATGCACCAGGGCTACGGCTTTCCCATCGGCGGCGTGGCCGCCACCCGCTTCCCGCAGGGCGTCGTCTCGCCCGGCGCCATCGGCTACGACATCAACTGCGGCGTGAGACTGCTGGCTTCGAATCTCGAATTCGAATCCGTGAAGTCGCACATGAACACGCTGGCGACCCTCCTCAACAAATACTGTCCGAGCGGAGTTGGCAGGGAAGGCGCGGTGACGGTCAACGTGAAAGAATTGGATCAGGTCCTGCGTGACGGCTCGCGCTGGGCATTGAGAAATGGCTTCGCCTTCGAGGCGGATCTTTCGCGGACCGAGGAGGGCGGCCGCCTCGAAAAAGCGGATCCCGAAAAAGTGAGCGACCGCGCCAAAGCCCGCGGCCGCGAGCAGATCGGCTCGCTCGGCGCGGGCAATCACTTCATCGAAGTGGACGTGGTTGACGAAGTGTTCGATGAACAGGCCGCAAACGTGATGGGACTCCACAAAGGCAACCTGACGGTTCAAATCCACTGCGGCTCGCGCGGACTCGGTCACCAGGTCTGCACCGATTACGTCCAGCAATTCCAGGGCGCGGTGAAAAAATACGACATCGAACTGCCCGACCGTGAACTGGTCTGCGCGCCGATGGACACACCAGAAGGGCAGGCCTATCTCGGCGCGATGCGCGCCGCGGCCAATTTCGCGTTTGCCAACCGTCAATTGCTGGCTTTCAACGCCCGCCGCGCCTTCGAGGAAACGTTCAAAGCACGCGAGGCACACTTGCATCAAGTCTATGACATCACCCACAACATGGGCAAGATCGAGACGCACGAGGTTGACGGCGAGCGGATCAAGGTCTGCGTGCACCGCAAGGGTGCGACGCGCGCCTTCGGGCCGGGCTCGCCCGAACTGCCCCCTGAATATCAGGCCATCGGCCAGCCGGTCATCATCCCCGGCAGTATGGGGACAGCCTCGTGGGTGCTGGTCGGCACGGCAGACAGCATGGCGCGCTCGTTCGGCTCGTCGTGCCACGGCGCGGGGAGGGTCATGTCGAGGTCGCGCGCCAAGCACGAGGTCCGCGGCGACGCGCTGAGGCAGGAATTGCAGTCGCGGGGCATCGAGGTCCGCGCGGGGTCGTTGTCGGGTCTGGCCGAGGAAGCGCCGCAGGCCTACAAGGATGTGGACGCGGTCGTGGAGACGGTCAGCGCGGCGGGCATCGCGAAGAAAGCGGCGCGGCTGAGACCCGTGGCGGTCATCAAGGGATGATCGAGGAACTTTCCAATTTCGCGGGCGTCATGGAAGAAGAAATCGCTGGAGGTTTCCATGAAACGCCTGTTGTGCATTGCATTGATCGCCGCTTCGCTGTCGGCCTGCGCGCCGACGCCCGCTCCCTCCCCCGACGAAGTTGTCACCAGCCCGCCCAATTCTCCAATGACCCGCAACACTCCTCCCGATGGATTGCCGCCCATCTACGCGCCGCGCCCCGGTGACGACAAGTTGACACGCGGCGGAGTCTATTTCGATTCAACCGATCTGCTGGTCATGGAGAGTTACCCGCCCCAGTTTATGCTGATGCTGAAGGGCAATCTGCCGACACCCTGTCACGAGTTGCGCGTGGTATATCACGAACCAGACGATGAAAACAAAATCAATCTTGAGGTCTATTCGGTCGCCGACCCGAACGCGGTGTGTAGCATGATGCTCCAGCCGTTCGAGCAGAATGTCACTTTGGGCAGTTTCCCACCGGGCCATTACACGGTTTGGATAAACGGAGAGCAGGTCGCGGAATTCGACGCATAACACGTAGGACTTTTGCAGATTAACAAACTAGAACTTATCTCCAAAAATACCGACCGGCCCCGTCATCGCAAGCGAAGCAATCTCCTTGAAGACGAGATGACCTCGTAGAATTGGGGATTGCTTCGTCGGGCTATGCCCTCCTCGCAATGACAACCGCTTATTGTTGAGATGACTTCTAGTCTAGCAATAGAACATCGCGCTGAGCGAAGCGTAGCAGAGACGAAGCGCAGGTTATTAAGGCGGTGCGTCTCCGCTACGGGGATGCAGCGAATGCATCCCCTCCGCTCGACGCGATTGGATTGCCAAATTCTTAATGAGAGTCAGTTATCTGGCTCTCATTCGTTTCGGCTGATGGCGCCAATGCGGGCGTTGACCAGTTTCATCAGGTCGGCCACAGGCAGTTTGATATTCAGTCCGCGCTGGCCGCCGGAGATGTAAATCTCCTCGAAATTCTGCGCGGCCGAATCGATCACCACTTGAAAGCCCTTGTTGATAAGCGCCAGTGGAGAAATGCCGCCCGCCTGCAGGCCGGTCAATTGCTCGGCCTCGCGCTCAGTCGGCAAACGGACCTTCTTCTCGCCGAGGAACGCGGCCAGGAGTTTCAGGTCAACAGCCGAGGGTCCGGGCACGACCGCCAGGAGCGGCTTCTTCGGTTCATCCCGCGTGATCACAATCGTCTTGAAGACCTGTTCGGCGGGCACTCCAAGCAAGCGGGCCACTTCCACCGCGCCCAGTTTTTCGGCGGGGAATTCGTAAACACTGTAGGCAACCCGGCGCGCATCCAGAAATCGAGTGACATTGTTTTTGAAGGTCATCTTTTCGTCCAAATCCTGTACAATATTATAAACACAAGGAGGGCCGTATGCCCAATCAGGAACAGGAAAGATTGAAGCGTCTCCGCGACGGCCAACTGGCCGCCCGCGACCCGCTGATCAAACAGCGGAAGTTCCAGCACGACAGCGCGGTCAAGGAGAGGCGTATGAGAAAGCCCTTCTCCCTCTCGAAGAGCTGGGGCGAACTGCCGCATATCATCAAATCGCCTTTCTATTGCCTCATAATTGGAATAGTCGTCACAGCCGTTCTGCCAAATCTGTGGGACTCGCCCTGGGCATTCCTTGTCGGGGCGGGGCTGACGCTCGTATTCATCGTCTTCGGAGCGGTCACAGGCAACTCGCTGGACTTGCGCGACCGAATCAGGGACAACACGAAGTGAGCCTTAGCGGCGCTCAGGGGGACCTGTATCTGACCATTCGGGGATATGCCGCGTCTCGATAATGGATTCTGATTTCGCAGTACAATTATCGGCATGAAGGCTGTCAAGGCCGCAGAAGGCATCCAGCAGCTGCTGGATTCGCTCCCCGATTCATACTCGCTCGCGGACCGCGAACTGATCCAGCGCGCCTACCGCGTGGCCGAGGAGGCCCATCGAGGACAGAAGCGCGCCTCGGGCGAGCCTTATATCACCCATTGCGTCGCCGTTGCCGGCATCCTGGCCGACCTGCGCGTCCCGCCCGAAGTCGTCGCGGCGGGACTTTTGCACGACACGGTCGAGGACACTCCGGTCACCCTGCAGGACATCCGCCGCGACTTCGGCGACACGGTGGCCGTGCTCGTGGACGGCGTCACCAAACTGACCAACCTGCCGCGCGTCTCGCGCGGCGACCAGCACGCCGACAAGCCCAACGGCAACGGCGCGGAGCCCACAGAGGAGGCCTCCAACCTGCTCGGACGCAAGCAGGACCTGGTCTCGGAGACCCTGCGCAAGACCTTCCTTGCCATGGGCGAAGATGTGCGCGTGGTGCTCATCAAACTGGCCGACCGCCTGCATAACATGCGCACCCTGGGCTTCATGAGCGAGGCCAAGCGCAAGCGCATTGCCCAGCAGACCCTCGACATTTTCGCACCGCTCGCCAACCGCCTCGGCATCTGGCAGATCAAGTGGGAATTGGAAGACCTCTCGCTCCGTTACGTCCAGCCTGACAAATACAAAGAGATCGCCGAACAACTGGCCGAACGCCGCCCCGACCGCGAGGCCAGCATCAATGTCATCGTCGGCCGCCTGCGCGACCTGCTGAACGAGAACAACATCAAGGTCGAGGCGAGCGGACGACCCAAGCATATCTACTCGATCTACAAGAAGATGGTGGAAAAAGGCAAGCCCTTCGAACTGGTGCGCGACGTACGCGCCGTGCGTCTCATCGTCCCGGACATCCCGGCCTGCTACGCCACCCTCGGCCTGATCCACACCCGCTGGCGTCCCATCCCCGGCGAATTCGACGACTACATCGCCGCGCCCAAGGATAACTTCTACCAGTCCCTGCATACGGCCGTCATCTACGACGACGGCAAGCCGCTCGAAGTGCAGATCCGCACGCCCGAGATGCATCAGAACGCCGAACTGGGCATCGCCGCGCACTGGCGTTACAAGGAGGGCAAGGCGCGCGATTCGGCCTTCGAACAACACGTCGCCTGGCTGCGCGCCATGATGGACTGGAAGCAGGACGTGGACGACGCGCAGGAGTTCGTGGACGGGATGAAATCGGACGTGTTCAAAGACCGCGTCTACGTCTTCACCCCGCGCGGCGACATCATTGACCTGCCGGCCGGCTCCACGCCGATTGACTTCGCCTATCACGTCCACACGGACATCGGTCACCGCTGCCGCGGGGCGCGCGTGAGCGGAAAACTCGTCCCGCTGGATCACGAACTGAAGACCGGCGACCAGGTCGAAATCCTGACCGCGAAGCGGGGCGGCCCCAGCCGCGACTGGCTCAACGCCAACCTGGGCCTGGTCCGCACCCAGCGCGCCCGCGCCAAGATTCGCATCTGGTTCAAGAAACAGGATTACGAACAAAACCTGTCTTCGGGGCGTGAGCTGCTGGAACGCGAACTCACCCGCCTCGGCCTGCCGGAGACGAACTTCGAATCCCTGGCGCGCAGGGTGGGCTTTAAGACACCCGACGAACTCTTCGTGGCGCTGGGCACCGGCGACCTTTCGGTCAGCCGAATCGTCAAGGAGCTTTCCGAGACGGAGGAGAACGCGGACCTGCTGACCTCGGTCTCACTGCCCTCCAGCACGCCGACCAGTACCGAGGCCATCAACGTGGTCGGTCTGAAAGGCCTGCTGACCACGATGGGCAAATGCTGCAACCCGACGCCCGGCGATGAGATCATCGGCTACATCACGCGCGGCCGCGGCGCCACCATCCACCGCCAGGACTGCCCGAACATCCTGCGCATCCGCGACCGCGAGCGGCTGGTGCGCGTCTCGTGGGGCGAACACGTGCGCACCTATCCCGTCCCGGTGCGCATCACCGCCTACGACCGTCAGGGACTGATGGGCGACATCTCCAACCTGCTCACCAATGAGGGGGTGAACATTCTGGATGTCGGCGTAAAGGTCAACCAGAATCTGGCCGACTTAAAACTGATCCTCGAAGTGAAGGATATTTCCCAATTGAGCCGCGTGCTCACCCGCATCGAAAACATTCCCAACGTGCTCGAAGCGCAAAGAGTCAAGCCGGGTTGAACGGCGGAGTCCAAAGTCTGGAGACTTCGGACTCCAATCTGAATACCCAATGCTTTGTTGCAATCATCCATTTATGTCGTCATTGCGAGATGCCGAAGGCATCGAAGCAATCTCCCCGCAGGGGGAGAGACTGCTCACCTGCACTGCGCCGAACGCGGTGCGGCGCAAGTGCCGCTCCGCTCGCAGTGACGGACTCTGAAGGTGTTTGCAACAGAGCAAATACCCAAAATCAAGTATAATGCCGCCGTCCCAATGCGAGGTTCAATGACCCTGTTGAGCGTTCAGGCGGCGCAGGAACGTATTCTTTCATTCTTCAAGCCGGTCGAGACGGAAAACCTGCCCCTGGCGGAATGCGCCGGCCGCGTGCTGGCGGAGGATATCGCCGCCGCGACCGACCTTCCCCCATTCGACAATTCTTCGATGGACGGATTCGCCGTCCGCGCCGCGGACGCGGCCGGGGCCTCTCCCGCTTCCCCGCGGACCCTGCGCGTGGTCGCCGACATTGCCGCGGGCGCGGCCCTGCAGATGATTCTCGCTCCAGGCGAAGCGGCGCGCATCATGACCGGCGCGCCGCTGCCCGAAGGCGCCGACGCGGTCGTGCCCGTTGAAGACACGGATTTCAACGAACGCGCCCCGGGGACTCCCGCACCCGCCCAGATTCAGGTTTTCCAACCGGCCGAGGCGGGAGGCTTCGTCCGTCCGCGCGGCATGGATGCGCGCGCCGGGCAAGTCGTACTTGCCAAAGGTCACCGCCTGCGCCCGCAGGATATCGGCCTGCTGGCAATGCTGGGCGCGGCGAACGTTTCCGTTTATCGAAAGCCGCGCGTGGCCCTGTTCTCCAGCGGGGACGAATTGCTCGCGGTCGAACAGCCGCTCACCGCGGGAAAAGTCCACGACTCGAACTCATACGCCCTCGCCGCGCAAGTCGAGAGCGCCGGCGCGGACTGTATTCGCCTCGGCATCGCGGCCGATACGCGCGCTACGATCGAGGTCCTGCTCGAACAGGCTGCGGCCTCCCGCGCGGATTTGATTCTGTCCTCTGCGGGCGTCTCGGTCGGCGCGTACGATTTCGTCAAAGAGGCGGTGGAGGCGCACGGCCAACTGGACTTCTGGCGCGTCAACATGCGCCCGGGCAAACCGCTGGCTTTTGGGAATTATCGCGGCGTGCCGTTCTTCGGCCTGCCGGGCAACCCGGTCTCGGCATTCGTGACCTTCGAGGTGTTCGCGCGGGCGGCCATCGAAAAGTTGTCGGGGTTGAACGGCTCCTCGAGGCCGCGCACGCGCGTACGTCTGGATGAAGCGGTTGAGTCCGATGGGCGGGAATCGTATCTGCGGGCAGTGGTCCGCCCGGCGGATGGGGTTCTGTCTGCCCGTCTCACCGGACATCAAGGTTCTGGCAACCTGCTCTCGCTGGTGCAGGCAAACGCTTTACTTATTGTGCCCGC
Organism: Chloroflexota bacterium; assembly: GCA_037445635.1. Lineage (GTDB taxonomy): Bacteria > Chloroflexota > Anaerolineae > Anaerolineales > Villigracilaceae > JBFMCC01. Next base: position 5,569 of record JBBIKC010000043.1, on the reverse strand, counting down.
TGGGGTAAAATCGCTGCCTGCTGGACGGGAAGTGGAAGCCTGGCTTTTGTAAATCGAGGACATTCATGGATAAATGGCTCACCCGAATCTCTGTTGCGCTCGTCGTCGTCGGCCTGCTGGTCTCGATTTACATGACCGTCTATAAACTCACCTCCAACGACGCCATGTGCCTGGGAAGCGGCGATTGTTCGACCGTCAACGCCAGCAAGTATTCGGAGGTGTACGGCATCCCGGTGGCCGTGCTGGGCGTCGTCGGCTACGCGGCCATTCTGGGCGTTCACCTCCTCGAACATCGCGGCGCGTTCTTCAAACAGAACGCCACCCTGCTCATCTTCGGCATGGCGTTGACCGGCTTCCTGTTCACGGTTTATCTCATTTACGTGGAGATTGCCCTCATCAAAGCATTGTGTCCGTTCTGCATCGCTTCGCAAGTTACCATGACCATCGTGTTTGTCATCTCAGTGATCCGAGTCATCCAACAACCCTCTCAGGAGTAAATCATGGCCCGAATCCGTTGTCATTACGCGGACTGCGTGTTCCTCGACGAAGGCTTCTGCAGCGCCGCGGCAGTCGAAATTGACCCCGATACGGGGTGCGCAACCTACTCTCCCTCCGAGGCAGAAGCCGCCTCGGATGACTGGGACGAGGATGAAGTGGAAGAATGGGAGGACGACGAGGAGGACGAAGACGAACTCTGGCTGGATGAGGAAGAAGACGAGATATAACCTGCGTCTCTCGCGGGACCCGCTGGCGGGTCCCGTTTTTATTTCTCTCCCGTCATCGAATACAACAACACCCCCGCCGCAACGGACAGGTTCAACGAACTGGCGCGGCCGCGCATGGGCAGGGAAATCATCATGTCGCAGGCCGCGGCCTGCTCGGCGGAGAGTCCCTTTTGCTCGCTGCCCAGCACGAGAATCCACGGCTCAGAGGGATGCACGGCGCGGTAATCGGCCGCGGCGCGGGCGGATGCGCCGATCAAAGTAAATCCTTCGCGCCGCGCCCATCTCACGAACTCATCGAATGACATTTGCACCACGGGCTTCCAGAACAACATTCCCATGCTGGCCCGCACGAGGGACGGATGGTAAATATCCACGCCGCCCTCGAGCATGAAGAGCGCGTCCGCGCCGACCGCGTCCAGCGTGCGCAGGATCGAGCCGACGTTGCCCGGGTCCTGCGGCGAGACCAGCGCGGCGGCGCGGCGAATGTTTCCCGCGGAGAGTCCCTCCAAAGTCCAGGCGCGCTGGCGGGCAAGGGCGATGATTCCCTGCGGGTTGTCTTTCTCCGCCAGCGACTCCATGACCTGATTCGAAACCGCCGTCACGCGCCGGTCGTGCTGTTGAAGGTGAGCGATCAAACTGCGCGCGAAATCGCTGGTCAACAGATCGGGGGCGTAGAGCACGGCCTCGATCTCCCAGCCCGCCTCGTGCGCCTCGCCCACGTGATGGATGCCTTCGACGAGGAACAATCCGCTCTCGGCACGCGCCTTGCGCTGGCGCAGTCCGCGCGCCTGCTTGACGAGAGGGTTGAACAGGCTGGTAATGAGAGGCGTTGAATCCATGCTTCGATTGTATCCGAAAAAAGAACCCCGTTTTTCAACGGGGTTCAAAGCCATGAGGCGATCGTTACGGCGCGACGACGGTCAGCGAACCGACCATGCCGGCAACGAAGTGCCCCTCCGTGCCGCAGACCAGTTGATATTCTCCCGGTTCGTTCGGCGCAGTAAATGTGACAGTGGCGGAATCGCCGGGTTCTACCTCGACCTCCCAATAGATATTCTCCTCGTCCTCATCGCCAAAGTCATCCCCGACCGTGGTTCCAAATTTCATGATAACAAACTCATGGATGACAGCGCCGCTGTTTTTGGCGTTGAGCGTGATCTCCTGTCCCGCCGGGATGACGAAATCGGCCGGGACGAACTGGAAATCGGTGAACTCCACATTGATGGTAGTGGAAGGCCCGCCTCCGCCGCAGGCTGTCAGGGCAAGCGATAGAGCCAGGACCAAAACAAATAAAACCTTTTTCATTTCGCATTTCTCCTCATATCAAGTTGGTTTGAACGAATGCTACGGCGATGTGGAGCAATCGTCAAGATATTGTGGAGAAACATGTCTGAATTATTATGCACAGTGTCACAAAGTTGCCGTTTCGCGCCGGGCGGCGATTTGCCGGTAAGATGGATTACAATCACGCCATGCGGAAATTCGCCTGGCTGGCAATTGTTGCTTTCCTGCTTGCCTGTCAACCGGCAACGACTCGATCCATCACCATCCTCGACGGCGGCCAGGTCCAAACTGTGAACTTCGCCGGTGGGACCGCCGCTGATCTACTATCCAAGGCTGGCCTGACTCTCTCCCCCGCGGACCGCGTCCTCGCGGACGGCCAGTTCATTGCACTTGACCAGCCGTTGGAGTCGATTCATGTTTTGCAAATCCGCCGCGCGGTGACCCTGACCTTGTTGACTCCAGACGGTCAAACCCATGTGTTACACACCGCGGCCTTTACAGTGGGCGAGGCATTGAAAGATGCAGGCATCTCCATCGGCGTTGAAGACCGACTAGACCCGCCCGCGGACACTCCCATCCTCGGCGCGTTGACCGTGGTGTATGTCCCTGCGCGCGACCTGACTGTGACGGTCAACGGGCGCGTGGTGCCAATCCGCTCGTCCGCCGCGACGGTGGGGCAGGCATTGGCCGAGGCGGGGATTCCGCTGATTGGGCTCGACTACAGCCTCCCGTCCGAGAATGAACCGCTTCCCGCGGATGGGCAGATCCGCGTGGTGCGCGTCTCCGAGTCGCTTACGCTGGCGCTCAAGTCCATCCCATTCACCACAGAGACGATTCAATCGCCCGAAGCGGCATTCGGCGTTCAGGAAGTAGTCCAGCCGGGGCAGGCGGGACTTGCAATCAGCCGCGTGCGGATTCGATACGAGGATGGGCGCGAGGTCTCCCGCGTGGCCGAGGCCGAAAGCGTCGTCCGCCCGCCGCAGACGCGCATCGTCAACACCGGCACACAACTCACACTGACCAGCACCACCGTGGACGGCGTCAACATTCAATACTGGTATGTGATGCAAATGTACGCCACGTCGTATTCGCCCTGCCGTTCGGGCGTGGAGGGACAATGCTTCACCGGCACGGCCAGCGGACTGCCCGTGCAAAAAGGCGTGGTGGCCATGTACCGGGACTGGTTCAACGCCATGCAGGGGATGGAAGTGTACGTGCCCGGCTACGGCCGCGCAGTGATCGCCGACCTCGGCGGCGGATTCCCCGACGGCCGCGCCTGGATTGACCTCGGCTTCAGCGACGACGATTACGAAGTGTGGAGCGGATGGGTCACGGTATATTTCCTGGCCCCGGCGCCCGCGAGTATCCCCTGGGTTCTTCAATAATGTCCAACACACAAAAAGCCATCCTCGGTTGTCTCGGCCTGATCGCCTCCTGCCTGCTGGTCGCGGTGGGATTCCTGGCGATGGACGCCTATCGCTCCACATGGACCCAGCCGCTCGGTCCCGCGCTCTCGCTCCCGACGTACACACCGGGCCTCGCCTCTGTTCAAGTAACCGAGACTCCGTTCCAATCCCAGCCCGTGTCTATTATCTTCACTGCAACACCTACCCTCACCCTGCCAACGCCTGTTCCTCCTCCGTCAGGGGCGGCGGAAGGGGGATCCACGCCAACGCCTCTTCCAACCGCCGCGGTGGAGGCGCCCGCGTTCGCGGCCTGCGGCGGACCGCCTCTAATGACCCTGCTGGTCGTCGGCTCGGACGCGCGCTCGGACAGTTACAACTACGGCCTCGGCGACCTGATCCGCATCGTGCGCGCGGACTTCGTGGCGCGCCGCGTGACCATCCTCGAGTTCCCGCGCGACCTGTGGGTGCAGATTCCCGACATCGCCGACAACATCAACGGGCAGGATCATGAAAAATTGAATCAAGCCTATCTCTATGGCAACCCGGGCTTCGGCTACACCGACGACCCCGCGCAGGGCCCCGGTCTGCTGGCGCGCACGCTCGACCTCAACTTCGGCGTCCGCCCCGACCACTACGTCGCGGTCAACATGCGCACGTTCGAGAACGTCGTCAACGCCGTCGGCGGAATTGACATTGACCTGCCCTACACCATTGACGGCCGCACCGCCGAGGACACGCGCAGCAGCCTGCTCTTCGTCGAAGGCCCGCATCACCTGAACGGACAACAGGCCCTGCAACTGGCGCGCATCCGCATTGACGGCGTGTTCGAACGCACCGACGCGCAGAACCTGGTGCTGTGCGCGCTGCGCGACAAACTCACCAGCCCCAGTGTCGTCGGCGACATCCCCGAACTCATCGCCTCCTTCCAGGATAACATCCAGACCGATCTCAGCCCCGAGCAGATCAGCCAGCTGGCCTGCCTCGGCACGCAGATGTCGCCCGAGAACATCGTCTTCGCCGCGTTCCCATCCGAGTTGTTCACGCAATCCCGCGTGTACGATCCCGTCTTCAAGGGCCGCGTCTTCGTCTGGGACGTGGACTTCAACATCCTGCGCGAGTACGTGCGGCTATTCAACGCGGGCACGTGGCCCACACCCGCGCCGCCCGGCGACGCCAGCGACGAAGACCAGCCCATCAGCGCCTGCCCGTGATGTCCCGCCGTTTTGCCGCGCCGCTCCCGCCCGTCAATGCCGCCGCGCTGCTGCGGAAATACAACCTGCGCGCGGATAAATCCCTCGGCCAGAATTTTTTACAGGACCCGGCCGCGCTGGCAAAAATCGTTCAAGCCGCGGAAGTCCTGCCGACGGACACGGTGCTGGAGATCGGCCCCGGCCTCGGCAGTCTCACCTGCCATCTGGCCGCGGCCGCGAAAGAAGTCATCGCGGTCGAGCTGGACGCGAGGCTGGCGCCTGCCTTCGAGGAGGTGACGCGGCCCTTCGACAACATCCGCCTCATCCATGGCGATATGCTCCAGATTTCGCCCGCCGAGATCGTGCCCGTCTCGGATTATCTGGTGGTTGCCAACATTCCTTATTACATCACGTCCGCGCTTCTGCGGCACCTTTTGGAGAACACGCCGCGGCCGCGCCGCGTGGTGTTGACCGTGCAAAAGGAAGTCGCGGAGCGCATCTGCGCCGCGCCCGGCGACTTGAGCCTGCTGGCCCTCAGCGTGCAGGTTTATGGACAGCCGAGCATCGCCGCGAAGATTCCCGCGGGCGCGTTCCATCCCGCCCCAAAAGTGGACTCGGCCGTGGTGCGCATTGACCTCTTCCCCTCGCCTTTCATCCCATATTCTCTTCTGGATACTTTCTTCGCGCTGGCAAAAGCAGGCTTCGGCCAGCGGCGCAAGCAATTGCGCAACTCACTTGCCAGCGGACTGAAAGGATCCCCCGCCGAAATCGAATCCACCCTGCGCGCCGCAGGCATTGACCCCCGCCGCCGCGCCGAGACCCTCAGCCTCGACGAGTGGAGAGAATTGACGGCGAGGGTGAAATAAGCCGCGCTAAAATCGCAGCCTGCAACATCAATGGAGGACAAATCATGAAACGCATTTCGCTTTTTTCCCTCGCCCTGCTGCTCACCGCCTGCTCCGTG
>JBBIKC010000042.1:0-28369 GCA_037445635.1 Chloroflexota bacterium | reverse complement strand
CCAAGTATCTGCCTCGCCACCACCAGCCGATTGATCTGCCCCGTGCCCTCGTAAATGTCCGTGATCTTCGCGTCGCGGAACCATTTCTCGAGCAGGAACTCGCGGCTGTAGCCGAGCGGCCCCAAAATCTCCACGGCTTTCTGTGTGATCTTCGTCGTCACGTCCCCCGCCTTCACCTTGCTCATCGAAGACTCGAGCGCATTGGGCTTCTTATTGTCCGCCATCCACACGGCTTTGATCGTCATCAACCACGCGGAACGGAGCATGATCTCCATGTCAATCACTTCGCGCTCGACGTTGGTGATCTTCTGCCGCGGCAGGCCGTAACGAATCACGACTCCGTTTTCGGCAAGTTTTTCCTTGACGAATTCCAGCGCGGCGCGCGCGACTCCGAGTCCCGATGCCGCGACGAGAGGCCGCGTCGCGTCGAACGTCGCCATCGCGCCCTTGAAGCCTGTGGTGGTCTTCTCGACGGTGGGACTGCCGAGGATGTGGTCGTACGGGACGCGCACATCCACGAGCGAGATCGTGGCCGTATCGCTGGCGCGGATGCCGAGTTTATGTTCGAGTTTGTCAACGCTCACGCCCTTCGTCCCCGCCTCGACGACGAAGGCGCGCATCCCCGCGCGGCCCGCGCTCGGGTCAATGGATGCCCACACGACGATGAAGCCCCTGCCGAGTTTTTCGTATTCCGTGATGGATTTATCTCCAGCGGTGACGAAAATCTTCTCGCCGTTTATTACCCACTCCTTCGTGGCCTCATCCAGGACGGCACGCGCCCGAATCGCGGAGGTATCCGAGCCTGCGCCCGCTTCGGTCATGCACATTGCGGCGAAAGTGGGCTTCTCGCCTGCGAAGCGCGCCAGGAACTTGGCGCGCTGCTCGGGCGTACCTGCCGCCTGTACCGCCGCCGCACCGAGTCCGCCGCCTGGAGTGACGAGATAAAAGCCCACGTCGCCCCACGAGAGCATTTCGATTTGCGCCGCCAGCGATTGATACGCGATGGGCGGACGTTTTTCCTTCTGCTCTTCGCCTTCGTGCCCATTGCCTTTTTCCTTCGGCGCCAGCGACCCCGCTCCCATGGCCTTCATGGCGGTGTGCATGAACTCGATGTAATCCCATGGGATTTCATGCTCATGCTCGTCGAAGTAACGCGACTTCGAACGCATCATTTCTTCTGCAACAGTTTTCAAAACGAATTGCGTCTGCACAATCGGTTTGGGTGATTCGAATTCGATGGACATGTGAACTCCTTGTACACAAGTACACACGTATACAAGTAGACACGTACACAGTGGTTGCCTCGTTGACCTGTGTACCTGTTTACCTGTCTACCTGTTTACACAATAGCCAGCCCCACCAGCATCGCAAACCCGCGTCCATTCCTCATCCATAACTCGACGGGGTGTTCGCGGATGTAGCCGTGGCCGCCCAAAATCTGCACGCCGCGGTCGGTGACCATCATCGCCATGTCCGCTGCGCCAGTGGCGGCGAGATAAGCCTGCTTGAACGCGTCCTCCTTGCCGTTATCGAGCATCCAGGCGGCTTCCCACGTCAACAGGCGGATGGCTTCGATCTCGGTCGCCATTTCCGCCAGCATGAACGCGATCGCCTGTTTCTGCGCGATCTTCACACCGAAGGCTTCGCGCTCCTTGGCGTAGTTCTTCGAATATTCGAATGAGGCCTTCGCCACACCGACCGCGGCCGAGGCGGAGGCGAGTCTCATCGAAGCGAGAATCGGCTCAAAGTCATGGCCCGAAGCGCCGCCCAGCCGATTCGACGCGGGGACTTTCACATTGTCCAATTTGACTCGATATAACGGAAGCGCGTTCAGTCCCATCAACTTCTCCCGTTCCTCCCCGACCGAGAGGCCTGCCGCGGCTTTCGAGACGATGAATCCCTGCGTTTTGCCTTCGAGGCTGGCGTAGACGATCATCGCTTCGGCGTCCTTCGCAAACAGCACGAAGGCTTTCTCGCCATTCAAAACGTACTCATCGCCTGCGAGCGCGGCGGTCGTCTTGAGCGCGTTCGGATCGAAATCGAACGCATACTCGATGAGCGCGGCAGTGTACGGGACCCAATCGCCTTCGATGACTTTGGGCAGATATTCTTTCTTCTGCTCTTCACTGCCTGCGAGCAGAATCGGCGTCGCAAACAGGGACGGGGTCATTACCGCCAGCGCGCCCGCCAGGTCGCCGAAGGCCATCTCTTCGACCGCCAGCACGCCTGTGACCGCGGAGCGTTCGCCGAAACCGCCGTACGCTTCGGGAATGGAGGCTTGCAGCAAGCCAAGTTCCCATCCCTTGCCGACAAGTTTCTTCGGAAATTCGCGGCTCTCCTCCGCATCATGCGCGGCGGGACGCAGATCATTGACGGCATACTTCCCCACCGCTTCGACGAGCATTTGCTGCTCTTCACTGGGTTCGAACGAATACATATCTTCTCCTTTCGCGTTTTTCAAGTAGATAGGTACAAAGGTAAACAAGTACACAGGTCTCCGTGCTTCCGTGTGTACTTGTATACGTGTTTACTTGTCTACTTGTGTACCTCCACCAACAATCCGTTAAACAACAACTCCGCGTATTGATCGGCGATCTTTTCGATGGACTTCGGCCCGTCAGGGTTGTACCAGGTAAGAGTCCAATTCATCACGCCCATCAGCGCGCGGACGGCCATCGGCACGTCGGGGCATACGAAGATGCCCGCGCGCACGCCTTCGTTAACGACATCCCGCCACAACTCCTCGAACCTGTCGCGGTGAGGAATGTGGCGGGCGTGGTTTTTCTTATCGAGGGAACGGTGTTCGAACAAAAGCACGGACGATAAATCCGAATTCTCCGCCAGCGATTGTAAATAAACCTTGATCATCTGCCGCAGTTTTTCATCGGCGGGCGCGTCGCTTGCTGCAATCGCGGAAATTCTCTCCGAAAGGAGATGCAGGGCGCGTTCGAGCAGGTCGAGCAAAATCTCCTGCTTGGAGGAAACGTGATGATACAGGCTAGCCTTCTGCAAATTCACGGCTTCGGCGATATCGGCCATGGATGCGCCGTGAAATCCCTTTTTACGGATCACCTGCGCGGCGGCGTCGAGGATGTCGTCTCTGGTCATGGATGCTCCCTACCGAACGGTCGGTAGACACATAATACCCCCTTTACTGAGAGAAGTCAAGCGATTTTGTTAGAAGTCATCTCAAAAATAAGCGGTTGTCATTGCGAGGAGGGCTATGTCCTCCTCGCAATGACAGAAGCTTTTGATTCTGATTTTAGGCGCTCCCTTTCAAAGATTGACTTCTGGATTGACGCAATTCGGAAGCGGTCTCCCCTCCAAACCTGCCAGAAGATTTTCGCAGGCCATTTCCGCCATGCGCCGCCGCGCACCGTGCGTGGCTGAGCCGATGTGCGGCACGACGAAACAATTCGGCAAGGCATACAGCCTATGCTCTGGCGGCAACGGCTCTGGGTCGGTCACATCCAACGCGGCGGCCGCGATCCATTTTTCGGAAAGTGCGCGCACCAGCGCCTCGGTCTGGACGATGGGGCCGCGCGCCGCGTTGACCAGAATTGCCGAAGGCTTCATCTTCCGCAAAGCGGATTCGCCAATCAAACCACGCGTTTCACTGGTCAATGGACAGTGCAGGCTGACAAAATCACTCGCGGACAACAATTCGTCGAACGAAACGGGCCGCGCCCCCGTCTGCGCCTCGGTTTCTGGACCCGAGGTGGGATCGTAAAAAACCAGGCGGAGTCCGAACCCGCGCGCCCGTTCCGCCACCGCCCGCCCGATCTTCCCCATCCCGACAATCCCAAGCACCGCGCCGCGTAAATCCGCGCCCAGCCAGCCCGTCGGCGACCAGGTCGTCCAGCGGCCCTCACGCGCGTCGCGCCAGGCGTCGGGCAGGCGGCGCGCCGCGGCAAGCAGGAGCGACATCGTCAGGTCGGCGGTGGCGTCGGTCAACGCGCCAGGCGTATTGCCGACCGGTATCCCCCGCCGCGTGCAAGCCGCCACATCAACATTGTCCACGCCGACAGCCATGTTGCTGACCACGCGCAGGCGCGGCATCCTCGCCAGCAGCTCCTCGCGGACGGCGATGGTGAGCAGGCAGAACAACCCCTCCGCTTCGTGAAGATGCGCTTCCAATTCGGGCGCGAGGCGTGCGGCGTCCTTCGGACCGACGATGGCGCGCACGCGGCCTTCGAGGGCGGTCATCCATTCAGCAGGCAGGGTGTGGGAAACGAGAACGAGAGGCAGGTCAGGCATGGGTTCCTCACTGAAAAGCGAAGAGAAAAACGAGATCGTTGACATTCGTTCCGGTCGGACCCGTCTTCAACAGGTCACCCAGCGGGGCAAAGAAATGATACGAGTCGTTGCGGCGTAGAAAATCAGCCGCGTCGAGGTCGAGCGAGCGGGCGCGTTGCAAAGTCTGCCCGCTGACCGCCGCGCCGGCCGCGCCGGTCGTCCCGTCGTCGCCGTCGGTGGCGAGCGAGATCAGCAGGACGTTTTCGAGGCCGTCCAGTTCGAGGGCGGCGGCGAGGGCCAGTTCCTGATTGCGTCCGCCGAGGCCGTCACCGCTCACAGTGACCGTCGTCTCGCCGCCCGCGATCAGGCACAGCGGGCGCGGGGAGGACTGGCGCAATTCGCCCGCAAGGATTCGCCCCGCCTCACGCGCTTCACCCTGCAGGGAAGTTGTCAACGTGCGTGCATGGAATCCCTCACGCGCGGCCTGCTCCCGCGCCGCCTCGGCGGATTGCGCATTCGAGCCGACAATCACGTTTTGGACATGCTCGAACGATTCGCCCTCGCGCGGCGCGGTCGGTCCGGAGGCGATTATGTCAATCCCATCGCCGATCACGTCCGAGAGAATCAGACCAGCGACTCTCGCGGGATAGGCCAGCCGCGCCAAGCCGCCGCCTTTCAGACGATCGAGGTTCCGGCGCGCCTCATTCAATTCAAAAATGGAAGCGCCGCCTTGCAAGAGTTCGGCAGTGGTCTTCTGGACTTCATGCAATGAGACGCCTTCGCGCGGCGCGGTCATGAGCGCGGACGCGCCGCCGGAGATGAGGCAGATCAGCAAATCGTCCGGGCGGAGTTGACCGAGCAATTCGAGGGCGCGCTGACCAGCCTGCAGACTGCGCTCATCCGGCAGGGGATGACCGGCCTCCATAACGGCCAGCCGGCCGAGGGTCCCGCGTGAGACGTGCTTGGCGACGACGAGTCCGCCCGCGAGTCGGTCCTCCACAAGGGGCAGGAGCGCCTCCGTCATGCCAACGGCTGCTTTGCCCATCGCAAGCACAGATATATTCATGTTCTCGCTCAAATGATATTGGCGGCCGCGAATTTCCAGCATCTCGCCCGCGCGGGAAACGGCGCGCCGCACTGCGTCGCCGGGATCGGCGGCGCGCAGGGCGGTGGACAATATCCGCCGCACCGCTTCAGTTCGCGGGCAGGCAAGGATGGAGGCGGCGTCGAATGGGAACATGCCCCCATCATAGCACGGGCTTGCAGAAATGCGGGCAAGCCTCTATAATTCTTCCAAATCCGTCAGGCGGTTCCATGAAATTGAAACTGGACGAAATCGAAGGACGCATTCGGGAACTGATCGAAGTCCGCATGATGAGTATCCTGCCGGGGAGCAAGGTGGAGGCGGCCATCATCCAGAAACTGGTGGCGGCCATGCAGGCAAATCTGATCGAGGCCGAGGGGAACAAGATCGCGCCGAGCCTGTACACGCTGGTGACCGGCCCGGGTCAGGGTGAACTCTGGCAGGATTCGCGCGTGGTGGACGCGCTGAACGAAGTTCTGCACACAGTGGGACGGGAGGCCGGCCTGCATTTCTCCGTGCCGCCCAAATTGAGTTTCTCCACGGATCCGAAACTGGCAAACAACGAGGTGAATGTGATCGCGTCGCACCCGGCGGAAGGGCTGGGCAAAACACAGGGAATGGATGTCGTCAAGGCCGAGGCGGAAGGCGAGGGCATTCCCGAAAACGCGTTCCTCATCGTGGACGGGGTCAAGATCTTCCCGCTGACCGAGATGGTGATCAACATCGGGCGCCGCATGGAGAACCAGCTGGTCATTGACGACCCGCGCATCTCGCGCAATCACGCCCAGCTGCGCGCCATCAAGGGCCGCTATGTGATCTTCGACCTGAACTCCACGGGCGGATTATTCGTCAACGGACAGCGCACCAACCAGAGCGTGCTCTATCCGGGGGACGTGATCTCGCTGGCGGGCGTCTCGCTGGTCTTCGGGCAGGATAACCCGCCGCCGCGCCCCGACCTGAAAAACACCGGGCCGTTCTTCTCGCCCACCTCCGAACGGCCCACCGCCGTGCTCAAAGACCGCAGTACCATCACCAAAAAGAAAAAATGAGCGCCGTTATCGTCCTGGCCCTGCGGCTGGCGCTGGCGGCCGCGTTGTATGGATTTCTGGGCTGGGCGCTGATCGCCTTATGGCGCGATGTGCAGCAGACCAGCAGCCACTTGAGCACGCGCAAAGTCCCTCCCATTGGACTGACCCTCAAACACATTCAGGGCGCGGGCCAGCGTTCGTTCCAGCAGCCAGAGGTGATACTGGGACGCGATCCGGCCAGCGATGTCCCCCTGGACGACGAGACCGTCTCTGCGCGCCATGCGCGCCTGAACTATCACCATGGCCAGTGGTGGCTGGAAGACCTTGGCTCGATGAACGGCACCCGCCTCAACGAGGTGCGCCTGACCACGCCGACGGTCGTCACGGATGGCGACCTGATCGAATGCGGACAGGCCGTCATCCTCGTAAGCCTGGGCGCACAGGTAATCGTCGAACCCACCGTGCGGATTCCGTGAATCTAATCCAAAGAACAACTCACAACGCCTTCATCGCTCTTCGTCTCCGCTTCGCTTCGCTCAGGGCGAGAGGTATCAATTATTTCACAGAATGACCAGACCCTCTCAGGCGCGGTTGTTCCGCTGGGCGGCCGCGTTTCTCTTCATCTACTCCCTCATCCTCACCCTCTCGCCTGCGGTGCGCGAGAGAACGTTCGAGGTTGACTACCGCCTCTCGCACTGGCTGGGGTTTTCGGTGTGGGTGATCCTGGCCGCCATTTTACACCGCGAATCCTCCAAGGCGCTCCCGGACTCCGACCCATATCTCTTGCCTGTAGCCGCGCTTCTAAGCGGCTGGGGACTGATGACCATCTGGCGGCTGGAGGCGGCCTTCGGGATGCGCCAGCTCGCATGGCTGTCCTTGAGCGCGGCGCTCGTGGTCATCGTCCTGCGCCTGCCGGCAGACCTCGGTTACTTGCGGAGATACAAATACCTCGCGCTCGCGGGCGGACTGCTCCTCACCACACTGACTCTCCTCTTCGGCACGAATCCCATCGGCATCGGCCCGCGCCTGTGGCTGGGTTGCTGTGGGGTATATTTCCAACCATCCGAACCGCTCAAACTACTGCTGGTCATCTACCTGGCCGCGTACTTCGCCGACCGCTTTCACGTCGGCGCGTTCAGCCGCTCGCGCCTCGCCCTCGTTCTCCCGCTGGCCATGCCCACCCTCGTGATGACCGGCCTCGCCCTGGCCATCCTGCTCATCCAGCGCGACCTCGGCACAGCCTCCATCTTTCTCGTGCTGTACACCATCCTCCTATTTGCCGCCAGCGGCAAACACCGCGTCCTGCTCGTCACCGCCAGCGGATTGATCCTGGCCGCGCTGGTGGGTTACTTTTTCATTGACATCATCCACGTCCGCCTCGTGGCATGGCTCGACCCGTGGACGGATCCCTCCGGACGGTCGTACCAGATCATCCAGTCCCTGTTGGCCATCGCCAATGGAGGCACGTTCGGCCGCGGACCCGGGCTGGGCGCGCCCGGCCTGGTCCCGGTCGCCATCTCGGACTTCGTCTTCGCCGCGCTGGCGGAGGAGACCGGCCTGCTCGGCGCCATTGCCCTGCTGGCCCTCTTCGGCTTGCTGGTCGGGCGCGGCATGAGAGCCGCCCTGCTCGCTCCCGACCGCTTCCGCCGCCTGCTCGCGGCCGGCCTGACCGCCTACCTCGGTGTCCAGGCTTTGCTCATCCTCGGCGGCAACCTGCGCCTGCTCCCGCTGACCGGCGTCACCCTCCCGTTCGTTTCCTACGGCGGATCGTCGCTGGTCACCTCGTTCCTCGCCGCGACCCTCCTGCTCCGCATCGGCGGCCAGCCGGACGACGAACCCGCCTCGCTCCCGGACCCGCGGCCGTATCCGCTTTTGGGCGGATTCTTCCTCCTCGGCCTGACCGCCGCGGCGCTCGCCACCGGCTGGTGGGCCGTAATCCGCGGCCCCGACCTGCTCACCCGCACCGACAACGCCCGCCGTTCCATCGCAGACCGCTACGTACCGCGCGGCGACCTGCTCGACCGGCGCAACCTGCCCATCACCGTCACGCAGGGCGAGACGGGCGGGTACACGCGGCAATACCTCTATCCCGCCCTCGCACCCGTAACGGGCTACACCGATCCCATTTATGGTCAGGGTGGATTGGAAGCCGCGCTCGACGAATACCTGCGCGGCCTGCAGGGAAATCCCGCGAGCATGATCTGGTGGGACCACCTGCTCTACGGCACGCCGCCCGCGGGACTGGACGTGCGCCTGAGTATTGACCTCGACCTGCAAAGACTGGCCGACGAATCGCTCGCCGGACAGGCAGGCGCAGTAGTCCTGCTCAACGCACAGAGCGGCGAGATTCTGGTGATGGCCTCCGCGCCGACATACGACCCGAACCGCCTGGGCGAGATCGGCGAGAGCCTGCTCACCGACCCGTCCACGCCGCTGGTCAACCGCGCCGCGCAGGGAAGTTATCCGATTGGCAGCGCGTTGGATGCTCTTCAACGCGCCCACGCGGGTGAAGGCAGGCTGTCCACCGATGAATTGATTCACTATTATGAAATGCTTGGCTTCCTGGATGCGCCCGAACTGCGACTGCCCGTTGGAACGCCGGATACGCCGGAAAACATCGCGAACCTGCACGCCAGCCCGCTGCAGATGGCGCTGGCCGCGGCAGTTCTCAGCAATGACGGGACACGCCCGGCGCCGCGCATCGCCCTCGCCGTGGACACACCCCAGCAGGGCTGGGTGATCCTGCCCCCATTGGGCGAGCCGCGCGAGGTGTTGTCTTCCGCGGCCGCGAAACGGGCGGCGCAGGAGAATCTGGCAGAGGGAAGTCCGTATTGGGAATTTTCGGGTCAGGGAACGGATGATGATAAAACCGTGACGTGGTACGTGAGCGGCACGCCGCCCGGCTGGCAGGGCACGCCGTTGACGGTGGTTGTCCTAATCGAGGCCGATTCGCCGGCCCGCGCCCGCGGCATCGGGCAGGAATTGCTGGACGCGGCGCTCGGGGAGTGAGATACGCGTTTGTCACTGCGAGGAGGCTGGAAGCCGACGAAGCAGTCTCCCGGCAAACTTGGAGATTGCGTCGCGGAGTTCACGCTGAGCCTGTCGAAGCGCTCGCAATGACATCCTTAAAACAAACGCCGGGCCGCGCGGACCCGGCGTTTCGTCCGGAAAGATGCGGGGATTACCCGCCTTTGGCGGCTTTGGCCTCGGGCGTGTCGTTGGCGCTGTAACCGGGGCCGTTCTTGAAATAGTCGTAGTTGGCCTGAATATCTTCGCGCAAATTGACCGTCTCGCCGGCCGCAAGCTGCCGGGTGTTTTCCATTACAACCTTGACGCCGTGATGGTTGGTACCCTCGTAATGGCCGGTCAGGCCGACGCGGGCGATGTACTCGCCGCCCTTGGCGGTGTAGGCCTCGGGCACATCGTCTTCGGTGAAGATGGCGGAGTACGGACATTCGGGGATGCACGCGCCGCAGTCAATGCAGGTATCGGGATCAATGTAGTACCAGGGATATTTGTCCTGCGGAACACCGGGGACGATACATTCAACGGGGCAGACTTCCACGCATCCGCTATCGCGCAGGCACAGACTGGTAATGATGTGAGTCATGGAGGACCTCCTTGTGAAGTGAAAAGCCTGAGGCCTATTATATCTTCCTTCGCACAGCGCGCAAGATAAAAATATGGAGTCCAAAGTCTGGAGACTTTGGACTCCGCTGCCGCTCAATTTCTTACAGTGGAGAATTCGCGAGGCTCATCCCTTGAAGCGGCGGGCAACCTCGTCCCAGTTGACCACGTTCCACCAGGCGGTGACGTATTCGGCGCGTCGGTTCTGATACTTGAGGTAGTACGCGTGCTCCCACACGTCAATGCCCAGGATGGGAGTCGTGCCCTCGGACATCGGATTATCCTGATTGGCGGTGGAGACGACAGCCAGCCCGCTGCCCTTCTTGACGAGCCAGGCCCAGCCCGATCCGAAGCGGCCGTTGGCGGCTTTCTCGAATTCGGCTTTGAAGTTGTCGAAGGAAGTGAAGGCCGCGTCGATCGCCTTAGCGAGTTCGCCTTTGGGCGCGCCCCCCGCTTTTGGAGCCATGATCTCCCAGAACATGGAATGATTCCACGTCCCGCCGCCGTGATTGCGGACCACGGTGCGGATGTCCTCGGGCACGGCGTTCAAGTCCATGAGCAGGGACTCGAGCGATTTGCCCGCCAGTTCGGGATGTTTCTCGATCGCCCCGTTCAGGTTGGTGACGTAGGCCTGGTGATGTTTGTCGTGATGGATGGTCATGGTCTGCGCGTCGATGTAGGGTTCGAGCGCGTCGACCGCGTAGGGAAGTTTGGGAAGTTCGAAAGCCATTTGGTCCTCTCCTTGGGGTTGGATCCCGCATGAAGTTTGAGTTGGTAACGGGATTGTACCGCCCAATCGGGAAATGTCAAGAATTCGGACAATTTTTAGACAATTATCTTATAAATGGCGGGGCTTTCAGCGGGAGTAACCAAACCTAAAATGATTTTTTGAATGAAAGGATGAAATGTCCAAAGTGTCATGCGACCAAACAGCAAGTGAAAAACGGGTTCAATCCATCGGGCAGTCAATAATATCGATGTAACGAATGCCGAACGATCTATGCTTGAGCCGAAGCCGAATGGCTACTCTGCCGAAACGTGGCTGTTAGCCGTTCGGATGTACGTGGAAGGTAATGGTTACAACGCCATCGCTCGGATATTGAAGGCGAATCCGCAAAGCGTGGTCAAATGGATCAAGCCGTACACCAGTCACCCGCCTGCCGCACCTGTGCCCAACAAGCCCCGCGTAGCGGAATTGGACGAACTCTATACCTTCATTGGCAAAAAAACGAAGGTTACCTCCTGACCGTTGAAGATCGAGCTGCACGCTGCGTACTCAGTTGGAATGTCGTTCCCGAACGAACTGCGGAAGCCTTGCAAGCCTGCTTGGAGCGCGCTCCCCAAGCGAAACAGTATTACAGCGATGCCTTTCCAGTCTATGACACCTTGTATTACGGTGCGCCGTATGAATGAGTTGCGTTCCGACAAGCAGGAGACCTGTGCAGTGGAAGCGGTGAATGCAGACTTGCGCCATTACCTCAAACGTCTCGCTCGTCGCTCGAGCCGTTTCTCACGCAGAATGCATTCCTTGATTGAGAACCTGCGTCTGTTTGTCTATTGTTACAACCACAGGCAGTTAGCCAAACGTCAGTTCCCTAAATATTCCTTTCACTTGGTAGATTTCACATCACTTCGCGTTTAGACACTCTCGGGAAGGATAAACCTTAACAAATTTAAGGAGAGGTGATACAATGTAGTTATCGATTGGGTGGAGAAGAAGTACAGCATCCCCCAAAAAGAAAAAGTCGCATTATCCATCATCGCAACAGAAGGGATACGCTATGACAAAGGGGTCCGCGCGGGCGTCAAATACTGTTCTTTCCACTACGGCCCTGCTTTTCATGATTGTCTTTTGCATTGCGTGTACCGCTATCTTTTTTCGCCCACACCCAGCCCCTGTTTTTACACCAACTCCAACCGCAAGTTCTACTATACAGCCGACATTTACACTCCCGCCCCCCGTAGCTCCATCGCCAACGGCAACTTTTCTCCCTGACGTGGAAGTTCTAAAATGGCACCCGGTATATACATGCCGCGGAAAGATCGCCGTTGAAGTGAGTTTAGTGGGGGCGGAAGTCCGCGGCGGCCTCCCACCATTTAGAATCGAAGCCCACTACAGAAATGGCAGAGCACTTCCCACAAGATTTGCAACAGATGACCTGGATTCGTTAACTTCCTACAAGTTGAATATCAACCCTTCCTTAACCTTCAATACAGACAAGTGGGTGGTCATAACACTAACATCCGACACACCTAACGGCCTGCCGAAGTGGAGCGGAGAGTTGTATTACTCTCCCAACACCAATGGATGTAGAGAATGATCCGTAATTACAAGAAATCAACGGGTAATGCAAATGAAAAGCCGTGGAGATAATGATGTTTCGCATCCTGCTACGTACTGTCCTGCTAATGCTAGCCATTGCGAGTGCAATATACATCGCCGACGTACTCTCGACTCCCGGCGCAGGTGATGGAACACAGAGCCTTATCGGCATCGGCATCCTGCTGATAATCCTTGCTCTTATCGGCCTGGGGAATTGGCTTGCCCAGAAAATTAGATCGGCGCTTGACAAGCGGTCGAAAAATTGACCACATCAGCAGGCCGTCAGCGACGAAGTGGAGATGCGACCTATGAAACCGAACAAGATTCGACACCTGCTTGACGCTACCCCGCGCTACACACTCATACTCACTGCCGTAATCTGTGGTTTTATCATCTTAGAACCTTTCTATCCAATAGTGAAGGAGTGGATGATAGATCATGGATTTCATTTGCCCGTCGATCTCGACTTTCTCCCGAAAGACAAGGAAGGATTCGGATTCGTAGGCAATTTCATCGAGTGGTTTGGCGTTTTGTATGGCTTTCTCCTTCCACTTATCCTGGTGCGCGCCTGGGAGCAATTCGATGCAATTGACCGCGAATTCGACAAAGAAGCGGATACTGTGAATACCTTCTATGAAGATGTCAATCTCCTGGGAGGGGAAACGATTGACAGAAAAAGCGTTTTAGAGTCATTACTTGCATACGTAAATCACGTTATCGAAAATTATCCATGGGAAGCCGATGACAGAACACTCCAAACCAAAGGCGATGACTACCTCAAGAAGATCAGGGAGGGATATTTCAAAATAGTGCATTCGGCCTTCATTTCACAGAAGGAGGGTGAAATTCTTGCTACTGAATTACTTCACCAACTAAATGCAATCATAGATATCCGCGGGGATCGCATCGGGCTTTGCAATCAACGGTTGTTCGAAAGCCTTCGCTTTGTCGCTCTCATTGCATCGGTGATCTTTGTCGTCCCGTTTTACTTTGTCAAGTTCAATCAGACCTATGGCATATTAGATAGTTTTCTCGTTTTTGGTGTAATCTTTCTCGTTATTTTCATTCTGAGTACGATTGAAGACCTGGACGAGCCTTTTTATGGAAGTTGGAGAATTAGCAACGAACCCTGGCTCCGTCTCCATGAAGAAATCACAAAAAGCCTAAATGAGTTAAATCCTCCCCCTGCTCCTGCTGGAACAGCATAATTCTGTTACAGAGAACGTAAAAGTAGAGACAGCCTCGCGGCTGTCTCTTGTCATATAATGAGCAAAACGCCGACCACCAGAAATCGAGTTCCCCATGAACAAACCATCCCTTCTCCCCCTCACCTTCGGCATCCTCTTCCTCTTCTTCATCCAACTGTCGGGAACGCTGGTCGAGTCCATTTACATCCTCGACTTGATGAACACCAATCTGGATGAAAAAGCGCTGGGCGTGCTGTTCTTCTTCGCGCCGCTTTTGTTGATTCCATTCTACAAAAAATCCCCGCGCGGGCTGACATGGGTTTGCTTCGCCGTCCTGCTCGCGGCGCGGGGCGCGCTGGCCTACCTGAACACCGCGAACCGAATGCTGGCATCGGGGCTGGGCGTCTTCGCGGCCACCAGTTTGATCCTGCTCCTGCTCCGCGCACAACCCAAAGGAGAGACTCAACTCCATTTGGGTCTGTGGGGCTCTGCCGGGCTGGGATTGGCCCTGGGACTATCCGCGCTTTTGCGCACGCTGGGCGACGGCATCGAACTATCCCTGACCCCTGCGGGCGGATGGATTGGCGGGGCGTTCGGCCTGCTCCTCGGATGGACATTGACGCAACTGGATTTTGACAACGCGGCGACGGAACAAAAGCGAGAAAGCGCAACCGCCGCCCTGTTCGGACTCTTTCTCGTCCTCACCCTTGCATGGTTCGCCTTCTCCGCCCCGGCCGTCATCGCGCGCTGGACGGAAGGCAACTACACGCTCATCGTCACCCTCATCAGCCTGCTCGCGTGCGGCTGGACGCTCGCCGCGCTCGCCCGTCCGCGCTGGCTGGATCGAATCACCCCGCGCGGACTCCTGCTCTGGAACCTGCTCTTCACCCTCGGCCTGACCGCGACCCTGCTGGCGCACCGCGTCCCATTCCCGCCCGCGCCTGATTCCGCGCCCGTAGTCGTGACCAGCCCCGGCTGGTTCGCGCATCTCCTGCTCGTGCTGACGCTCCTGCTGTTCCCGGTCCTCTTCCTCGACCTGCGCTTGTTCCTCGACCAGATTCGGGAAGCCGCCCCCTCGCCGCGCCAACTCACCCCGGGCGTCCTGCTCGGAATCTTCACGATGGTCGCGCTCGTCTTCGTCCACATCTTTACCAACGTGTGGGGCTACGTGGAACCGGTCAGCACGCCGTTTCGAGGCAAGTTCTACCTGCCGTATCTGTTATTGAGTGGCCTCCTCACCCTGCTCGCCTGGCGCGCTAGGAAGCTCGAGGCCACAAAAAAGAATTCGGCCGAATCGCCGCACTGGGGATGGATCGTCCTTTTGGCAGGAATCTTCCTCGTCACGGCCATTGCGGCGTTGCCGGGACCCCGCGTCCCGGTCGAAGCGACGAATCGCACTTCCCTCGTGGTGATGACCTTCAATACCCAGCAGTCCAACGACGACCTCGGCGAGAAATCCCTCGAGGAGCAACTCGCCCTCATCCGCCGCGTCTCGCCCGACATCCTCGCCCTGCAGGAATCCGACTCGACGCGCATCTCGCTCAACAACAATGATTACGTGCATTACTTCGCCGAACATCTCGGTTATTACTCCTACTTCGGGCCGTCCACGGTGACCGGCACGTACGGCACGGCCATCCTGTCGAAGTATCCCCTGATGAACACGCGCACGGTTTTCACGTTCAGCGACCAGGACGAGATCGGCACGACTGAAGCGGAGATCGAGGTCGGCGGGCTGCGCTTCACCATCTACAACGTCCATCCCGACGGGTCGGACACGGCCATGCTGGTCTTTGCCAAAACACTGCTGGCGCGCTCGCAGGACAAGCCGTACGTCATCGCGCTGGGCGACTACAACCTGCGGGATTACGAAGAGGCGTATCGGTTGATTGACGGCGCGTACGTCAACGCGTGGACGAGCGCTTATCCCTCCGAGATCAGCGTGGACGGTGTTGACATGTCTGGCGAGAATCGCATTGACCACATCTTCGTCTCGCCTTCGCTGGGCGTCCGCAATCCGTTCTACATCCTACCGCCCGATTCGTTCACGGATCACCCCGTCCATTGGGCGGAGGTGTATTGGGAGAATCCGTAGATGTCCGACTCGCCTCCCCGCGCCATTCTCCCTTTCGCCCTTCTGCTCGCCATCCTGGCCGTTTCCACGGCCAGCATTTTCATCCGCTTCGCGCAGAGCGAGGCGCCCTCGCTGGTCATTGCCGCGGTGAGGCTGACCCTCGCCAGTCTCATTCTCGCGCCGATTGCCCTCCTGCGTCATCGAGACGAACTGGCTTCCCTCACGCGCCGCGAATGGATACTGGCGCTCATTTCGGGATTCTTCCTCTCCCTCCACTTCGCCTCATGGATCACCTCGCTCGAATACACCACCGTCGCCAGTTCGGTCGTGCTGGTCAGTACGGGGCCGCTGTGGGTGGCATTGTTATCTCCGCTTTTCTTGCGCGAGATGCCCTCGCGCTGGGTTTGGATCGGGATGGGCTTGGCCTTGCTGGGCGGATTGATCGTAGGACTCAGTGATTCGTGTACAGTCGAAGGTTGCCCGCCTCTCGCGGACCTGCTGGCCGGGTCGGCGTTCTACGGCAATTTCCTCGCCCTCGTCGGCGCGTGGACCGTGGCTGGTTATCTTTTGATCGGGCGCCGCCTGCGCGCGAAGATCAGCCTCGTGCCGTATATCTTCATTGTGTACGGCACGGCGGCCGTCGCGCTGATCGGATACATGCTGTTTGCAAAACAGAGTCCGCTTGGCTTTTCCCCCGCCATTTACTTGTGGATGCTGGCCCTCTCGCTCATCCCACAACTCATCGGTCACTCCACATACAATTGGGCGCTGCGATACATCCCCGCTTCGCTCGTATCCATCACGACGCTTGGCGAGCCCATCGGCTCCGCAATATTGGCCTACTTCATCCTGAACGAAACGCCGTCCATGCTGACCCTCGGCGGAGGGATTTTGATTCTGGCGGGAATCTATCTTTCGACCAGGGCATAACGCAAGATTAATCTTGCGCTACCGGCTATAAAGATAATTCAACTCACGCAGGCGGTCGCGCAACGCCTCCGTCAGCGTGTTGGCGGGCATACGCCATTCCCAGTTGCCGCCCAGGCGGGAAGGATAATTCATACGTCCCTCGCCGCCGATATTCAACAGATCCTGCATGGGCGCAAAGGCAAAGACCGCGGTCGAAGCCCACGCGGCGCGGACCACATCCCAGGCAAAGTCACTGCCGTCCACACCCAGATAACGCCGCGCAAAATCACGTTCGTGCTCCGGCGCGGATTCGTACCAGCCGCGCGCCGTGTCGTTATCGTGCGTCCCGGTGTAGACCACGCAGTTCTGTGGATAGTTGTGAGGCAGGAAGGGATTCTCGGGCTCGGTGAACCCGAATTGCAGGATTTTCATGCCGGGGAATTGAAATTGTTCGCGCAGAGCAATGACATCTTCCGTAATCAGACCCAGATCTTCGGCCAACATCGGCAAGCCCGTACCGGCTACAGCCGAGGTATTACCCAGCGCGTTATCCAGCGCGGTGAACAGGTCCGCGCCGGGGCCGGGCACCCAGCGCCCATGCTCGGCGGTGGGACTGCCGAACGGCACTTCCCAGTAACCGGCGAAGCCGCGGAAGTGATCCAGGCGCACGATGTCCACCTGCGCGAGGATGGCGTGGAAGCGGGCGATCCACCACGCGTAGCCGGTCTCTTTATGCGCGTCCCAGCGATAGAGCGGATTACCCCACAACTGGCCGGTCGGCGAGAAGTAATCGGGCGGGACGCCGGCCACCACCGTGGGCAGGCGTTCCTCGTCGAGGTGGAACAATTCGGGATTCGCCCACACATCCGCGCTATCGTACGCCACGAAGATGGGGATGTCGCCGACAATCTGCACGCCGCACTGACGGGCATGACCGCGCAGGGCGCGCCATTGGCGAAAGAAAAGGAATTGGTAGAACGAGAAGCGCGCGACCGCATCCGAAAGTTCGAGGCGCGCTTTTTCGAGGGCTTTCGACTTGCGCTGGCGCAGGGACTTCGGCCAGCCTTCCCAGGAACCGCCGCCGCGCGATTCCTTGATCGCCATGAAGAGGGCATAATCGTCCAGCCAGGAGGCGTTCTCGGCGCAGAAATGGTCGTATTCGGCGCGGGCGGGCCCGGGGTCCGAGGAGAAGCGGAGGAAGGCGCGTTCGAGCAGGTTCAACTTCCAACCGATGACGCGGCCAAAGTCCACGCGATGGACCGGAAAGTCCGTCTTTTCGACCAAATCGTTCGAATGCAGGAATCCGTCGCGCAGGAGAAAATCGGGGCTGATCAAATAGGGATTGCCCGCGAACGCGGAGAAACACTGGTAGGGCGAATCGCCGAAGCCGGTCGGGCCGAGCGGCAGGATCTGCCAGAGCGAGCATCCGCTGTCGGCGAGGAAGTCCACGAAGCGATAGGCCTCGGGGCCGAGGTCGCCGATGCCGTAGGGGCCGGGCAGGCTGGTGGGATGCAGGAGGACGCCGGAGGCGCGAGAGAATTTCATGTGTCTGACCTCACCTTGTTTCATCTCCGCTTCGTCTTCGGGTTTCGATTCTCAACCCTCCGTTCAGCGCGAATGAAAACAGGATGAAATTAATCCTTTTCGACCAGGGATAAATATAAATCGAAATACTGAACCGCAGAACGGTTCCAGGAGAAATCCTTGGACATGCCTGCTTTTTGCAATTCGAGCCAGCGGTTGCGGTCGGAGTAGGCCGCCAGCGCCTTGAGCAGACCCGAGCGGAACGAGACAGGCGAGGCCTTCTTGAACAGGAAGCCGGTCTTCTCGGTGACCGTGTCCGCCAGCCCGCCCGCGGCGCGCACCACCGGGACGCAGCCGTAGCGCATGGCGATCATTTGCGAGAGGCCGCAGGGCTCGTAACGCGACGGCATGAGGAAGATGTCGGCGCCGGCGTAGATCATGCGCGCCAGCGCCGGATCGAAACGTGTCTCCGCGCGGACGCGGTCGGGCAGTTCGGCTTGAAGGGCGCGGGCGGCTTCTTCGAGTTTCGGGTCTCCCGCGCCGAGGAGCACCGCCTGCCAGGGAATATCGGTGATTCTGCGCAGGAGCGGCGGGATCAGGTCAATGCCTTTTTGCGGATCCATGCGCGAGACCACGCCCAACAGCGGCGAGCCCGGGTCGGTGGGAAGGCCGAGTTTTTCCTGCAGGGCAATCTTGTTCTTCTCGCGAATCATCGGATTATCGAGCGTGTACTGGAACGGGATGCTCGCGTCCGTGGCGGGATTATAGGAGGCCGCGTCGATGCCGTTCAGGATACCGTGCAATACTTCCCTGCGGCGATGCAGGAAATCCTGCAGGCCGCAGCCGAACTCGGGTGTGAGAATCTCCCTGGCGTATGTGGGCGAGACCGGCACGATCTTATCGGCGGCATACAGTCCCAGCGGAAGCGGCATGGCGCGCGCCCAATCCGGCAGGTCGGACTGGGCAATCTCCAAGCCGTACGACTCGAGAATGCCTGCCGCGTCCGGGCCCATGAAGGGAAGGTTGTGCAGCGTCAGGACCGAGGCCGCGGACGACTCGCCCTTCCAGCGCTTGAGCATCAACGCGTAAACAGCCAGCGCGGTATGCCAGTCGTTGGCGTGGATGATATTGGGCTGCCAGTTGACATAGCGCGGCAGTTCCAGTGCGGCCAGCGAAAAGAAGGCGTATTTTTCTGCATCCAAAGAAGGGTTGGAAGAATATACTGTCCCACTGGCCTTGATGGGCGGACCGTCTATCAAATAAACCGTCATCCCATCCAGGCTTGTTTCGGAGACCTGCACGTCCACGTCGCCGCCGGCGCGCGGCAGGGAGAAGATGGCAACGGGGCGGGCGTCGGCCTTGATGACCGCGTGATGCGGCAGGACCAGCCTCACGTCCAGCGCGATTTCCTCCCCGATCATATCGGGCGGGAGTTTCATCAACGCGCGCGGCAACGCGGAGCCGACATCTCCCAACCCTCCCACCTTGACAAAGGGGTCTGCCTCTGCAATGAGAAACAGTACATTAACGGGTTTGGGCATCCCGCCTATTTTACCTTAGAAAGAAAATGGTATACTGACCGCACTTCGATTCGGAGGGCAAACATGTCTGATTTTCTTAAACGTCTGCAAAGCGGCGAGATCCTCGTATCCGACGGCGCGACTGGCACAAATCTTCAAAAGGTCGGCCTGACCGGTGGTGCAATCCCCGAAGGCTGGGTGCTCGACCAGCCCGCGAAAATCCTGGCGCTGGCGCAGTCCTTCGTGGACGCAGGCTCGGACATCATCCTGACCTGCACCTTCGGCGGGACGCGCCTGCGCATGCGCGATTCCCCGCTGGCCCAAAAAGCGGAAGAGATCAACCGCCGCGCCGCGGAACTGGCGCGGGAGGCGGCCTCGAAACGCGACGGCGTACTCGTCGGCGGTTCGCTCGGACCGACGGGGCTGCTGCTGAAGCCCTATGGGCCGATGACCTACGAGGAGGCGGCCGCGACCTACGAGGAACAGGTCCGCGGGCTGGTTGCAGGCGGCATTGATCTGCTCGTGATCGAGACTCATTTCGCGCTGGACGAGGCCAAAGCCGCGCTGGAGGGCGCGCGCCGCGTCACCGACCTGCCCGCGGTGGTCTCCTTCGGATACGACCGTCCGACGCGCACGATGATGGGCGTCAAGCCCTCGGATGTGGCGAAGACGTTTCTTCCGCTGGGCGCGGCTGCCATCGGCGCGAACTGCGGCACGACGCTGGAGAACATGGAACTCATCGTCGGCGAATACAAGGCCGCCGCGCCGGACGCGATTCTTTGGGTCAAGCCCAACGCGGGCATGCCCGAAATGGGCGACGACGGGCAGGCCGTTTACAAGGTCACGCCGCAGGAGATGGGAGAATTTGCGAAGAAATACGTCGCCGCGGGCGCAAGGATCGTGGGCGGATGCTGCGGCTCCACGCCCGAGCACGTGGCCGCGATCGTAAAAGCAGTGAAGGGATAAGGCTCTGTTAAATGTCATTGCGGGAGATGGTCGCGCAGCCCGTGTACTTCGGGCATATCGAGACCGAGCGAAGCAATCTCCGAGTCTGCCGCAAACTGTCTCGTCGGCTTATAGAAAAAATGCTCTGTTGCAAACACCTTCAGAGTCTGTCACTGCGAGCGGAGCGCTTGCCCTGAGCCTGTCGAATGGAAGCGGTCTCTCCCCCTGCGGGGAGATTGCTTCGATGCCTTCGGCATCTCGCAATGACGGCAAGAACGAATGATTGCAACAAAGCCAAAAAAACAAGACCTGGTCTCGAAACCAGGTCTTTGCTTTTTTTATTCGAGATATCTGCGGATCTGTGCCAGCAGGTTCTGAATCTCGTCCCGCTCGCTGACCGCCTGCGCCAGGGACGCCCTGAAATCGTCTTTTTCTTCCTCGGACACCGTTTCCAGCAGACGCTCGATGCGGGCAATCTGAGCCATTTTATGGTCGAGCTTCGCTTGAAGACGGTCGCGGTAGCCGACGTAAAAATCGTGTTCCTGGAGAGGCGGAAGGGGCGCGGTCACGCCGCGTATCAACAGGTCGGCAACCGTCTGCAGGAAATTATCCAGATCGATCGGCTTCTCGATAAAGCGGGTCGCGCCGATGCTGTTGGCAAAAGCCTTGTCCTCCGGCGCGACATAGGTCGCCGAGAGAAAGATCACCGGAATATTGCGCGTTTCGGGGTTGATGCGCAGGCGGTGGACGAGATTGAAACCGTCCATTTTAGGCATCAGGATATCGGTAATGACCAGCGCCGGGCGCTCCTTTTTGACGGCCTCCAGCGCTTCCTGCCCATTGACCGCCGTGACCACGCGATAGCCCTTGAACTTCAGCGTGGTATCCAGCAGTTTCAGGGTATCGGGAATATCTTCCACGATGAGCAGGGGACCTTGCGGCATTGCCATGTCTATATTTTAGCCTTTTCCTGCGGGTTGTATAGGGTGGCGGGAAAAATTGGATGCGCCTGAAAGAACGGAGCAGGAAAAGCGCGCAAAACCAGACGCTTCTAAAAATCTCAAGAGCCTCCCTCTTGTTGCATTCCCTGCAACACGCCTCGCGTACAAGTGGAGTCAAATCCACACATACGGAGGCGCGTTATGGCACGACCAATTAACCATGACCGGGTCAAACAGATTTATCGTAAAATAGAAGAGCATCCAGGCAGGAAGGCGGGATTTATCGCCCGCCTGTTAGGGCTGAATCGTTCCGAAGTGACAAGGGCGCTCCCTTCTCTCGACAGCAAAGGGCTTCTGATCAGCGAAGACGAAAAGGGAGGCTTATGGCCGTTTCGCAAGGTTAATTGAAAAACGTTGCAGAATCCGTGAAGGTGTTGTGCTATTCTGCATGTAACCGGAAAATGTTTCGTCATTGCTTCGCTTCGCTCATAATGGCGGCAGCCATAGGGAGTGTGCCATGTCACGCGCTGAAAACAAAACCGAACGTCTGATGAAAATGGAAGCCCTCCTGCTGGCGCATCCCGAGGGGATGACGCAATCGGAGTTGGCGCGCCATTTGGGTGTGGATCGTTCCGTCATTCACCGCAACCTGTACGACTTCCAAAAACTATACCCCACCATCGTCCACGAAGATGGGCGCATCAGCCTGGACCGCGCGGCGTATCTCGTTAAAGTGGCGTTTACCCTGCACGAGGCGACGGCAGTTCATTTAGCCTCGCGATTGTTAGCCACGCGCATGGACAGGCAAAACCCGCACGCCGCCTCGGCCCTGCGAAAACTGGGCGTCGCCCTCGAAAGACTCGCGCCGCGCATCAGCGCCCACGTCAAACAGGCCGCGGACGTGATTGACGACGCGAATCAGTGGCAGGACCCGCGCTATCTCGACGTTCTCGAAAAGTTGACCCTCGCTTGGGCGGAGTTACGCAAGGTCAAGGTCTGGCATCGCAGCGATAAAGCGGAAAAGGTCTTCGAGTATTTCCTCTGCCCGTATTTCATCGAGCCTTACGCGGTGGGACAAACCACACACTTGATCGCCCGCGACGAATCCACAGGCAAAATGCGGACGTTGAAAATCGAGCGCATCGAAAAGGTGGAGTTGACGCGCGAGCAGTACGAAATCCCCGCAGACTTCGATCCGCGCGGCCTGCTGGCCGACGCCTGGGGCATCTGGTACACCACAAACGAACCCGTCGAAGTGACGCTGAAATTCAGCCGCAACGTGGCATCCCGTTTGGAAGAGACGCGCTGGCATCGCTCCGAGAAAGAGACGAAATTGGAAGATGGCTCGATCCTGTGGCAGGCGAAGGTGGCCGAACCGCAGGAGATGATTCCGTGGATTCGGGGCTGGGGCGCAGACTGCGAGGTGGTTGAACCAAAGGAACTGCGCGAGGCGCTGGAAAGAGAAGTGAAGAGGATGGCGAGGGTGTATGGGGTGGGGAGTGTGGGTGAATCGCAGACCCGCTTCTTTGCCCACCGCCGCGAGGGCGAAGACCGTGAAAACTGGCAGCCGCTCATCGAACACCTGACCAAAACAGCGGAAATGGCGCGCGATTTCGGCGCGGACGCCAACGTGGCGGAACTGGCATACATCGCGGGGTTGATTCACGACCTGGGCAAATATTCCGATGCGTTTCAAAAACGGCTGGCGGGCGAAGGTCTGCGCGTGGACCATTCCACAGCGGGCGCAAAGGAACTCAAAGCCTTGCTTGAAGGCAAGCCGCAGCAGGTCTTTGCTCAACTGCTGGCGTATCCCATTATGGGACACCACACGGGATTGCCCGATTACGGCAATGAAACCGATCTGGAAGGCGGGACGGTTTGCGCGCGCTTGAAAAACAAATTGCCCGATTACAGCGCATACAAGAGCGAAGTGGATTTATCAGTATTACCGTTTCCAAAATTCTGGCACGTCCGCCCGCCTGAAAATAAAAAGGAGAAGATATGGTTTTCGTTATCTTTTCTGTCGCGCATGATTTACTCGGCGCTGGTGGACGCCGACTTTCAGGAAACCCAAACTTACATGAAAGGCGCAAAACCGCGCGGCGGACATGAGGACATTCCCGCCCTGCGCGACAAGTTGGACGCGCACCTGAAACAGTTCGAGAACCCGACCAGCGACATCAACCGCAAGCGCAACGAAATCCTTCAGGCGTGCATCGAAAAGGGCAAGAGCGAAAAACCTGGTTTCTTCTCGCTCACCGTCCCGACGGGCGGCGGCAAGACGCTGGCTTCGATGGCGTTTGCGCTGCACCACGCCGCCGAGCATGGCATGAAGCGCGTCATCTACGTCATCCCGTTCACCACCATCATCGAGCAAAACGCCAAAGTCTTCAAAAACATCTTCGGCGAAGAGCAAGTACTGGAGCATCACTCCAACTTCGATTGGGAGGGCAAGAAGCGCGAGAACCCCGATGACCGCACCAACAGCGCGCTTGCCAAACTCAAACTGGCGGCGGAGAACTGGGATATTCCCATCGTGGTAACGACCAACGTGCAATTTTTCGAGTCGCTGTTTGCCAACAGGTCATCGCGCTGCCGCAAATTGCATAACATCGCCAAAAGCGTCATCATCTTCGACGAAGCCCAAATGCTGCCGCGCGACTACATGCGCCCCGCGATGGCGGCGGTATGGGAACTGGTGACCAACTACGGGGCGAGCGCTGTATTTTGCACTGCTACCCAGCCAGGTCTGGAACGCTTCCTGCCTGAAAAGACCGAAGTGCGGGAACTCGCGCCCAACCCGCAGGAATTGTTCAACTTTTACAAGCGCGTGGAAGTGAAGCATTTGGGGACGCTGACCGATGAGGACCTGCTCACCCGTCTGAACGCGCACGAACAAGCCCTGTGCATCGTCAACACCCGCCGCCATGCCAGCGGACTTTTCAGCGGTTTGCACGGCGAGGGGAATTTCCACCTTTCGACGCTGATGTGTCCCATTCACCGCCGCGCCAAACTGGAAGAAATCAAAACGCGGCTGGCAGACGGGCAGCCCTGCCGCGTGGTTTCGACCACCGTCATGGAAGCGGGCATTGACCTGGACTTCCCCGTCGGCTACCGCGCGCTCACGGGGCTGGATTCCATCAATCAGGCGGCGGGACGCGTCAATCGCGAGATGCGGCGCGGCGTGAGCGAGATGTTCGTCTTCGAGCCGAAGTCGGAGTTTATCAAGCGGACGCCTTCTTTTCTCAAGCAGACGGCGGAAGTCGCCCGCATGGTCTTGCGCGACTACGCCGAAGCGCCGATTTCCATCCCCGCTATCCGAGCATTTTTTGAGCGGCTGTATGACCTGCAAGACCCGAACATCTCATTCGATGTCAAGCGCATCATGGAATGTTTCGAGGATGAGAGATTCAAGTTCGAGACGGCGGCGAGCGCCTTCCAAATCATCGAAGACCCGACCGAGACGGTGATTATCCCCTTCGACGATGCGGCGAAGCGGTTGATTGAAGAATTGAAATATACCGAGTACCCATTTTCCACCCTGCGGAAACTCCAGCCCTACACGGTTTCGATTTTTGAGGGCGAGTTCGACAAACTCAGTTCAAAAGGAGTGATTCTGACGATTGACGATACTTATCATGTTCTCAACCCTGATTCCATGCAAGACTATTATGACCCCGAAAGAGGTCTGCTCGTCCCCGAAAGCGGCGGCGGGGATGGGTTGTTTTTCTAATTCACATCATGTCATTGCGAGGGCGGCGTTCTTCCGCCCGAAGCAATCCCCTGTTTCGAGGAGATTGCTTCGCCGCCTGCGACGGCTCGCAATGACATACAAAACCTGAAAGGAGGTTCAACTTATGGGATACGGTATCACCATCCGCGTACAGGGACCTTACGCCCTGTTCACCCGTCCCGAAATGAAAGTGGAGCGCGTCAGTTACGATGTCATCACCCCGTCGGCGGCGCGCGGCATCATCGAGGCGGTGTATTGGAAGCCTGCCATCCGCTGGGTGATAGATAAAATCCACGTCCTGCGCGAAATCGAGTTCACCAACATCCGCCGCAACGAGGTGAGCGATAAAGCGTCAGTGGATAACGCTTTGCAGGTGATGAAAGGCGCAAACAAGCCGCTCTACATCGCCGCCACCGAAGCCCGTCAGCAGCGCGCCGCCATGGTTTTGAAGGATGTGGATTACGTCATTGAGGCGCACTTCGACTTGACTCAACCCACAGGCAACCGCGAGACTGACGAGCAGGAAGAGAAAAAACACTACAACATGGTTTTGCGCCGCCTGCGGGAAGGGCAGCACTTCCACGCGCCCTGCCTGGGGATGCGCGAGTTCCCGGCCAAAGTGACGCTCATCGAAGACAAAAACGCCATCCCCCCAAGCCCGCTGACGGGTAAACGCGATTTCGGCTGGATGCTCTACGACCTGGATTTTTCCAACCCGCGCGATATTCAGCCGATGTTCTATCACGCCGTCATGCAGGACGGGATGATTGACGTGCGCGCGCTGGCAAAGGAGGTGCGGCGATGATTTTGCAGTCGCTTTACAACTATTACCAAGTCCTATTGAAAGACCCTACGGTAACTATTGCCTTGCCAGGTTACAGGTCAGAAAACATCAACTACATTCTCAATCTTTCCAAAGATGGAGAACTGCTTGATGTTATTCCCTTGACCGACAAAGCGATCAAAGGAAAGAAAGTCCAAGAGGTGAATTATCAGGTCATGCGTGTTCCAGAGCGAGTCAAGCGTGCTGGTACCGACCCCAAGCCGAATTTCCTTTGGGACAACAGCGCTTTCGTTTTAGGCATCCCTGAACAAAAGAGCAAAGATGTTGAATATGGCAAGAGGCGATTTGAAGCCTTTCGTCAGCACAACATAGAAATCTTATCCAAAGCCAACAGCGAAAACGCTCGCGCTGTGATTGCTTTTTTGGAAAAACATAGCCCCAAGACAGCAGTTCAGCACGCGGCTATCTCCCGCTATGCAGAAGATTTCCTGAAAGGCGGCAACTTGACATTTCAGGTCGAGGGACAATTTGTGTTCAACGACCCTGAAGTCGGGCGCGTATGGGAAGAACATCTAATAGAGCGAGACCAAAAAGCCGTAAAAATGCAGTGCTTGGTAACAGGCAAAGAAGCGCCAATTGCTCGCACACATCCTGATGTAAAAGGAATACGTGGAACGCGGCAAAACAGGGCATCGTTGGTCAGTTTCAATTTGGACTCCTTCGAGTCTTACGGACGTAAACAAGCCTTCAATTCCCCTGTAAGCCAGCGCGTGGCTTCGGGGTATGGCGTGGTACTGGATTA
This sequence comes from Chloroflexota bacterium, assembly GCA_037445635.1. Lineage (GTDB taxonomy): Bacteria > Chloroflexota > Anaerolineae > Anaerolineales > Villigracilaceae > JBFMCC01. The sequence goes on along the minus strand of JBBIKC010000042.1, from coordinate 1,652 downwards.
CTTGTTATCAGCGCAAAACCCCAACCGACCAATTTATCTTGGCGACGCGGCAGTAATTTATTGGGCTGAAAGTCCAGATAAACGCTATCCAAGCGCATTTGCCGCAATCATCAACCCTGCTTACTTGGACGAAGCGGATAACGACGAGACCGAAGACAAACAGCAAGGGCGGCGTAAAGCCGAAAAGAGAATGGGTGAAGTAGCGCAAGGTATTGAGCAAGGAAAACCGCTCGACATACAAGGCATAACAGAAGGGCTAGACCCTACTACCCGTTTTTATGTGCTCGGACTTGCGCCGAATGCTCTTGAAAATGCTTCGCGCCTGACTGTACGCTTCTTTTTGACAGAGCCGTTTGGGAAAATTGTTGAACGTATCATGCAACATTACAACGACCTGCAAATCGAGAAGGAGCGTCCCAATCAGCAGACTTACATCTCCCCCTACCGCATCCTTGCCGAGTGCGTTTCGCCCAAGGTGACTCAGCGTGATGACGAGGTGAAAAAGTCCTGGTCGCTGCTGGGCGGCGCGTTCATGCGCGCCATTCTCACAGGCGCGCCCTACCCCGAAGGCTTGTACGCCGCCTTCATCAACCGCATCCGCCACGACGCGGACGAGACCAGTGAAAAGGGTCAAACTCGCAGCGTCAAAATCAACTACATCCGCGCCGCCTACATCAAGGCGCATCTCATCCGCAAGTATCGCCGCTCAGGCAACAATCCCTATCAGGAGGCTTTGCAAATGTCACTCAACGAATCTTATACCCACCCCGCTTATGTGCTGGGACGCCTATTTGCTGTGCTGGAAAAAGCGCAGAGAGAAGCGATTGGGCAGAACATCAATGCCACCATCAAAGACCGCTACTTCACCTCTGCCTGCGCCGCGCCAGCCAGCGTTTTTCCAACGCTTTTGCGTCTTTCCCATCACTGGACGACCAAAGCCGAATACGGCGGCGTGTCGGACAGGAAAATTCAAGACTTGCTGGATATGCTCGATGCCAAACCCTTCCCAACCCGCCTGACGCTGGAAGAACAGGGCGTGTTTGTGCTGGGCTACTATCACCAGCGCGCCGCGTTCTACGCCAGGAAAGGCAATAATGGCGAGGAAGAAGACCAACCCAAGGAATGATGTCATTGCGAGGAGCTGCGCAGCGGCGACGAAGCAATCCCCCATGAGAAGATTGCTTCGGGCTTCGCCCTCGCAATGACATTGAAAATCGAAACCATCAATCAAAACCACTTTTCCAACAAAGGAGACTTAATCATGACCACCCTTTCCAACCGCTATGAATTCGTTCTGCTCTACGACGTGGAGAACGGCAACCCCAACGGCGACCCCGACGCGGGCAACATGCCGCGCATAGACCCCGAAACGGGTTACGGCATCGTCACCGATGTCTGCCTGAAGCGCAAAATCCGCAATTATGTGGAGATGGTCAAAGGCGACGCGGCGGGGCACCGCATTTATATCAAAGAAGGCATCCCGTTGAACGCCAATCACAAAGAAGCCTATCTCGCCGTTGGTCTCGAACCAGGCAAGAAAGCAGATGTGGCTGGTGTTGCCAAAGCCCGCGCCTGGATGTGCAAAAACTTCTACGATATTCGCACGTTTGGCGCTGTGCTGAGCGTGGGCGATAACTGCGGTCAGGTGCGCG
>JBBIKC010000041.1:0-29354 GCA_037445635.1 Chloroflexota bacterium | reverse complement strand
GATGCCGCAGCCGGTGTTGCACTGCAAACAGACGGTGTAGAGTTGATTTTCGGGCAGGCTTTCGAAGTTCGCTGCGCCTTCCCGCATGACGCTGGCGAGGGCTTTTTGCGTCTGCGGCAGGCTGCCGAGGAAAGCCGCTGCCGCGCCGGTTGCGCCGGAGAGTTTGAGGAAGTCGCGGCGCGAAAGGGTGGTTTTGGTCTCTTGGGTTTTCATTTCTTTGCCTCCGTAAAGCGCGCCAGATAACCGAGCAGATAATCCATACCAATCAGAATGCCGAGGATGGCGAAGCCGAACACCGCCGAGGTGACCGACCACTCCATCAGGCTGGGGGTGTAAGCCAGCGTCAGTTTCGGACCGTGGAAGGCTTCCGCCTGACCGGGCATCATTTCCGCCACCTGGCCCGGCACCACAATCAGAATGCGGGCGGCGGCGTAGCCGATGAGCAGGAACAAGCCCATCAGCCCGGCGACGAAGCCGTTCTTCGCCAGTTTGGGCTGCGCCAACACCAGCAGTGGAATGACCAGCCCGATGACGATTTGCACCACCCAGAACGAGAAGCGGTACGGACCCGTCAGGATGGATTGCACGGCAATCACGTTATCCACCGCGCCGCCGTAGAGCGATTGGGTAAAGTCGGCGACGAGGAAGTAGAGTTTGGCAACGCTGGTGGCGATGGAGATAATCGCCAGCAGCCAGAGCAGGTCGCTGCGCTGTTTTTCTTCCAGGTTGGGCATGAACCAGCCCACGAGGACAAGCATCAGCGCCGCGCCCGAAGCAATGGCGAAGACCGGGAACTGCACGGGGAGCAAGCCGACGTGCCAGTAGGCGCGCGCCGCGTTGCCGCCCAGCAGGAAGCCCACGCCGCCCGCCACCAAAATCGAGACGACGAAGCCAATCCACATCACGGCTTTCATGGCGGCTTTTTCGGGCGCTTTGAACGCCAGGTAGAGCGAGACGGCAATCAAAATCAGGAAGAGGGTGTAGCCCCAAACCATGAGCGCCAGGAAGGAGGTGAAGTTCGGCTGGAGATAGACCTTCCAGATGCGGTCCATGTGGCCCAAATCCATGCCGATGGAAGCGAGACCCGCAGGCAGTGTCACCAGCGACGCCCAGAGCATGGTCTTGCCGGTGCCTTTGAACTGCGGCACGTTGAAGAGATAGTCGAAAGCCGCCAGCATGTACGCGCCCGCCGCCAGACCCGCGAGGAACAGGTACATGGCAACCCACAAGCCCCAGCCAATGTAGGAGCCGTAGTTGGCGCTTTGCTCGCCTTCAAAAAGGCGCACATACACGCCCCACAGACCGAACACGAGGGCAAGCGCGCCGACAGCGTAGGAAATTTTCTTGATCATCTCATCCTCCTACACGATGTAATACACACGCGGTTCGGTGCCGAGTTCTTCCTTCAGCCGAATCACGTTGGGCTTGTTGATGAGTTCGGTCACCAGCGAGTCGGGATCGTTGGCGTCGCCGAAGTAGGTGGCGCGCCCGATGCAGGTGGTGGTGCAGGCGGGCAGGATGCCGTCCTTGATGCGGTGCAGGCAGAAGTGACATTTGCGGACGTTGCCCACCGGCGACTCGTGCCGTCCCTCGCGCTTCCACGCTTCGCCATACTCCTGGCTGGCGTGCTCGTACCCGGCGGCAGTTTCCCCGCCGACGAGGGTTCCGTCCAGGACGGGCAGTTGCTCCACGTAGTTGTAGCCGAAGTCGAAGGTGCGCGCGCCGTAGGGGCAGGCCGCCATGCAGGCGCGGCAGCCGATGCACTGTTCGTAATCCACCACCACGATGCCTTCTTCGTTGTGGTAGGTAGCGGTGACGGGGCAGACTTCGGTGCAGGGCGACTTCTCACACTGCATACACGGACGCGGCAGGAATTTCATCGTCACGTTGGGGTACGTGCCGATCTCCTCCGTCATCACGGGGCGGTAGACCACGCCCGGCGGCAGTTTGTTTTCGGCCACGCACGCCACCGTGCAGGCGTGACAGCCGATACAGCGGCGCAGGTCAATGACCATCACCCAGCGCCGTTCCGAGGCGGGCTTTTCGAGGGCGCGCTTCAGTTCGCGTTCCATGCGCACCAGCACGTCCTCTTTCGCCAGCGGGTCGTCGGCGGGCGCGGCAGAGACTTGCAGTCCCTCCGCCACCGGCGCCACCAGCCCGGCAAAGACCTCGGAAGCATACTTTTCGAGCAGGTTTGCTTCTGTCATCATGCTTCTCCTTTTGAGAATTGGGGTTTGTTCCTGAATGTTTCACCACGAAGGACACGAAGGTCACGAAGGAAACTTTATGAAACCTTTGTGTACTTTGTGTCCTTTGTGTTTAAAACCATCTTTCTCAGGTTCGGAAAAACTCCAACCCTATTTTCCCGCAAGCCCCCGCCGCCTTGTAGCAGGAAAAACCCGCCTTTTCGCGGCGGGCTGTGGGGATTTTCCCGACAGAGGGAGGAGGAATGTCATGGATGAATGGCAGGGGATTGTTGTTTCAAACGCCTGAAGTTTGATAGAATCCTCCCATGCCCCGCAACATCTCCGTGAGTGGTGACGACGCTGAGCCGCGGATGCCTGTTTGGTGGAAGCGCAACTCGCCTAATATGTGACTGAAATCGAAAAACATTATGGCAAAAAACAATAACCATACCAACGAAGACAAATCCCTCGAACAATGGCTATGGGACGCCGCCTGCTCGATTCGCGGCGCAAAGGACGCGCCCAAGTACAAGGATTACATCCTGCCGCTGGTGTTTGCCAAGCGTTTGTGTGACGTATTCGACGATGAGATAAACCGAATCGCCAAAGAGGTGGGCGGACGCGCCAAAGCATTCAAACTCGTCAAGAAGGATAAGAAACTGGTTCGTTTTTATATTCCCCTTGAGCCAGCCGATACAGAAGAACCCGTCTGGTCGGTGATTCGAAAACTGGCGGACAAGATTGGCGAGACGCTGACCGACCACATGCGGGCAATCGCAAAAGAAAACCCAAGACTGCAAGGCATCATTGACCGCGTGGACTTCAACGCCACCACGCACGGACAGCGTGACATCTCCGATGACCGTTTGAGCGCGTTAATCGAAGAAATCAGCAAGAAGCGGCTGGGACTGAACGACGTGGAGCCAGACATCATCGGGCGCAGTTACGAGTATTTGATTCGCAAGTTCGCCGAAGGCGGCGGACAAAGCGCGGGCGAATTCTACACGCCGAAGGAAGTGGGCATGGTGATGGCGCGCATCCTTGACCCCGAGCCGGGCATGGAAATTTACGACCCGTGCTGTGGTTCGGGCGGATTGTTAATCAAGTGCGAATTGGTCTTGCAAGAAAAGATGGACTTGCGCTCCAAGAAGAACTTTGCCCCGCTCAAAATGTTCGGGCAGGAATACACCGCCAACACGTGGGCGATGGCGAACATGAATATGATTATCCATGATTTGGAAGGCGAGATAGAAATTGGCGACACCTTCAAAAACCCCAAATTCCTTGTGAATAACAAACTGCGGACGTTCGACCGCGTGATTGCCAACCCCATGTGGAATCAAGATTGGTTCGCCGAAAAGGATTATGACGCCGACCAATACGAACGCTTCCCGAAGGGCGCGGGCTTCCCAGGCAAACAAAGCGCGGACTGGGGCTGGGTACAGCACATGCTCGCCAGCCTCAATGACTCTGGTCGCGCCGCGATTGTATTGGACACGGGCGCGGCATCCCGCGGAAGCGGCAGTTCGGGCAATAACAAAGAAAAGACCGTTCGCAAATGGTTCGTGGATAACGACCTGATTGAAGGCGTGATTTACCTGCCTGAGAACCTGTTTTACAATACCACCGCCCCGGGCGTCATTTTGTTCTTGAACAAAGCCAAGCCAGCCAAACAGCGGAACAAGATTTTCCTGCTGAACGCCAGCCGCGAATTTGAAAAAGGCGACCCCAAGAACTTCATCCCCGAGAAGAGCATTACCCGCATTGCCGAGACCTTCAAAGCATGGAAGGAAGTGGAGAAGTTCAGCCGCATCGTGAGCAAGGTTGAGATTATCAAAAACGATTACAACATTTCTCCGAGCAGGTACATTCACACGGCAGATGGGGAAGAATATCGACCAATTTCAGAGATTGTCGATGAAATGGAAGCACTTGAAACAGAATTGCAAGAAACAAATTCCGCCTTGAAAAAAATTCTTGATTCTCTCCCCGCTTAACTATGCCAACATTATCAAGCGTCGCAGAACTTATTATGGGGCAATCGCCTCCGTCCGACACCTACAATGACAGAGGTGATGGTTTGCCCTTTTATCAAGGAAAGACGGATTTTGGTTTCAAATATCCAATTCCAAGGCTTTACTGTTCTTCGCCAAAGAAAGTAGCAGAAGCAGGTGATATTCTGATTTCTGTTCGTGCGCCAGTTGGACCAACAAATATTGCTTCGGAGAAATCCTGTATTGGGCGTGGTCTTGGAGCAATTCGTGCCCAAACCATTGATTCTGAGTTTTTGTACTTTAATCTCAAGTACATTGAGCCGCATGTTGCAAGTCTTGGAACTGGCAGCACCTTCACAGCAATTAACAAAACTCAACTTGCTACTTTAGAAGTAAACCAATGTGGTTTTGATATCCCCGAACAACGCCGCATTGCTTACGTCTTATCCACCGTCCAGACCGCCATCGAACAGCAGGCGCGGATGATTGCCTTGACGCGCGAACTCAAGTCCGCGCTGATGAAGAAGTTGTTCACGGAAGGTATACCGAGACCTCACGGGTCTCGGAGACCCGTGAGGTCTATGGTGGAGACGGAGATTGGGCTTATCCCTGAGGGGTGGAACGTGGTGAAGTTAGGCGATATAGCCGATTTGCGAAAAGAAATCGCCAACCCTACTTCAAGTACTGAGGAGGTTTACATTGGTCTTGAGCATATCGAATCGTCTAGGTTCTGGTGGTCAGGACATGGACATCCGTCCGAAGTGAGAAGCGCGAAGAACACGTTTTATCCTGGCGATATCTTATATGGAAAACTTCGCCCTTATCTCGATAAAGCTGTCATTTCAACATCAAAGGGAATTTGCTCAACAGATATATTAGCACTCTCTCCAAAAGAGAATATCTCAAGCGAATTTCTCGTGACCATTTTGCATTCTGCAGAGCTGCTTGCTTATTCAATAAAGACCACAAGCGGTGTAAATCACCCACGGACATCATGGAATTCATTGAGAGAATTTCAATTTGGGTTACCGCCAAAAGATGAGCGTGATGAACTAGCAGAGATAATGATAACGCTTGAAACTAAAATGCTCAACGCAGAAAAGAAGTGCGCCTTACTCGAAGAACTCTTTCGCACGCTGCTGCATCAGTTGATGACGGGGCAAATTCGTACAAACGGGATAGACATCACAGGTCTCGGAGACCTGTGATGTCTTGGAGGTGAAATTTGAAACACACAACCGCGCCCCTTGTCCCTGGCATGACATATCACATCTACAATCGCGGCAACAACCGCGAGAACCTGTTCATCGAGCAAAGGAATTATCCCTACTTTCTCTCTCTTTATAAGAAACACATCGAACCCGTTGCGGATACATACGCCTATTGTTTATTGAGAAATCATTTTCACATATCGTTACGAATCAAAACGGAAGAGGAGTGGTTACAGACCTCACGGGTTTTGGAAACCCCTGAGGTCTCGGAGAAACCAAAAAAATTCAACCCGTCGCAAGCCTTTGCCAACCTCTTCAACGCTTATGCCAAGGCGATCAACAAAGCGTATGGGCGGACAGGGAGCCTATTTGAAGAACGGTTCGGTCGAATTCCTGTAACGAGCGATTCGTATTTCACAACCCTGATTTTCTACATCCACTATAATCCACAAAAACACGGCTTCGTGGCAGATTTCCGAGATTGGGAATGGTCGTCTTATCACGCCTTGACAGGAACAGGCGAAACGAAATTGAAGCGCGACGAAGTTCTAAATATGTTTGACGGCGTAAAGGGATTTGAAGAATTCCATCAAGGAAAGTTGGACGAGAAGAAACTGGCTATGTTGATTGATGATGAATTTGAGGTTGAGGTCCAGCCATAGACTTCACAGGTCTTTGAGACCTGTGAAGTCTCGGTGAAGTCTCGGAGATAACACATGCCCAAGCCAGGCGAACACAAAACCGTACAAGCCCGCATTCTCCAATACGCGCAGGAGATTGGCTGGACGTTTGTGTCACGTGTCGAAGCAGAAAGCAGGCGCGGGGGAGGTAGAAGCGAGAAACCCGAGTCGCTTTACTTCGATGATCTGCTGTATTCCAAAGTCAAAGAGTTCAATCCACTCTATAACGAAGCCGAAGGCGCGCTGGCGGGTCAATTGCGCCGCCTGCGTAACGACATCCACGGCAACCGTGAATTTCTGGGTTACCTGCGCAACAAAGGCAAGTTCTTCCACGCCGAAGAAAACCGCGAACTTGATTTGGTTTTAATTGATTATCAGCGAACCGAGCGCAACGTCTATGAAGTGACCGAAGAGTTTTACTGGCACAACGGTCGCTTTGGGAATCGGGAAGATGTGGTCTTTCTCATCAACGGGGTTCCCGTTTTGGTGGTCGAATGTAAGAACGCCAGCAAGGAGGAGGGCATCGCGCTGGGCATTGACCAAATCCGCCGCTATCACATTGAAACGCCCGAATACTTTGTCCCTGAAATGGCGTTCATTGCCACTGACGCGCTGGGTTTCGATTATGGCGGCACGTGGAACACCGTCAAGCGCAACATCTTTCACTGGAAGGGGATACCTGAGACCTCACGGGTCTCCAAGACCCGTGAGGTCTATCCTGTTGGTAATTTGGAACTCAAGACCAAAACCTTCTTCGACATCCCGCGCGTGCTGTCCCTGCTGAAGGACTACATCATCTTCTCTGAGAAAGACGAAGAACTGCAAAAGTTCATTTTGCAGCAACATCAAACCGCCGCAGTCGAGAAGGCGGTTGCCCGCGCGCATCACGCCGCCAAGCGGCGCGGTCTCATTTGGCACACGCAGGGCAGCGGCAAAACCTTCACCATGCTCAAGACCGCCGAACTGCTCTTCAAAGCCCCCGAGTCCGAGAAGCCAACCATCCTGCTGTTGATCGACCGCAACGAACTGGAAGACCAGTTGATGAAGAACCTCGCTTCTCTCGGCATGGACAACGTGGAGCGCGCCCATAGCATTGCCCGCCTGAACCAGTTGCTCCGTGACGACCATCGCGGCATCATCGTCTCGACCATCCACAAATTCCGAGACATGCCCGCTGACCTGAATCCACGCTCGAATATTTATGTTCTGGTGGACGAAGCGCATCGCACCACAGGCGGCGACTTGGGCAACTATCTCATGGCGGCTCTGCCCAATGCAACCTATCTCGGCTTTACAGGCACGCCCATTGACCGCACCGCTTATGGTCAAGGCACGTTCAAAACCTTCGGCGTGGATGACGCTCCACAAGGCTATCTGGATAAATACTCCATCAAAGACAGCATCGCCGATGGAACCACCCTGCCCCTTTTCTATAACCTTGCGCCCAACGCGCTGCGCGTCCCCGCCGAGACGATGGACAAGGAATTCTTCTCGCTGGCGGAAACCGAAGGCATTGCCGACATTGAAGAACTCAATAAAATCCTTGAACGGGCGGTCAACCTCAAGAACTTCCTGAAAGGCAAGGCTCGCATCAGGAAAGTGGCGAAATACGTTGCCGAACATTACCGTGAGAATGTCGAACCCCTCGGCTACAAAGCATTTTTAGTTGGCGTTGACCGTGAAGCCTGCGCCCTTTACAAAAAAGCGCTCGATGAATTCCTTCCGCCTGAATACTCCGAAGTCGTGTACACGGGCAACAACAACGACAAGGAACTGCTCAAGGAATTTCACATTGACGAGAAGAAGGAAAAGGAAATCCGCAAGAGTTTTCAGAAATACGGCGCTTTCCCCAAGATATTGATTGTCACTGAAAAACTACTGACGGGTTTTGACGCTCCCATTCTCTACGCCATGTATCTCGACAAGCCCATGCGCGACCACACGCTCCTGCAAGCCATTGCGCGGGTTAATCGTCCCTACGAAAACGAAGAACGGGAAATGGTCAAACCGCATGGCTTTGTGCTGGATTTCGTGGGTATATTCGACAAACTGGAAAAGGCGCTTTCCTTCGACAGCGAAGAAGTCAATGCGGTCATCAAAGATTTGGCTCTGCTCAAAACGCTCTTCAAGAACAAAATGCAAAGCCAGTCTGCCGCTTATCTCACCCTCATCACCCGCAACTTCGACGACAAAGATGTGGATACCCTGATCGAGCATTTCCGCGACAAGGAACGCCGCAAAACCTTCTTCAAATTTTATAAAGAACTTGAAATGCTCTACGAGATCATCTCGCCAGATAAGTTCATGCGTCCCTATCTGGAGGATTACGCCACGCTATCGGGCATTTATGCCGTTGTCCGCAAGGCGTATGCCAAACAAGTCCAGCCCGACAGAGATTTCCTCCGCAAAACCAACGCGCTCGTCCAAGAACATATTGATACCGAACGTATAGAAGCGGTTACTCGGTTTGTCGAAATCACCCCTGAGACGCTCAAGGTTATTCAGGAAAAGAAAGGGGATTACAACACGAAGGTTATCAATTTGGTCAAAGGTATCGAAAAGATAGCCGAAGAATCAAGCGACGACCCGTATCTGGTCGGCATGGCGGAACGCGCCAAAGCAGTTCAAGAAAGCTTTGAGGAACGACAAAAGGGTACCGCCGAGGCTCTGGACGAACTCTCTGCCATCATTGAAGCCAACGAACGCCGCAAGCAGGAACAAGCCGCCAAACACATGGACAGCATGACCTACTTTGTTTACTCCATCTTGAAAGATGCCGGCATTCAAGACCCTGAACAAGCCAGCGCAAAGATTAGAACGGCGTTTCTTGAACACGTCAATTGGGCATCCAGCGAGAAGGAGTTGCGCGAAGTCCGCCAACGAATTACTTTTGCCTTATATACCCGGGAAGAGGACGAGAATAAAGTTGTGCAAGTTGTAGACCAGTTAATCACCTTGCTCTTGAAAGCGCAGGGCAAATAAAATGGCACAGACCAAAGAAACCTTCAAAGCCCGTGTCCGTGATTGGGCAGCCAAACTGGATGTTGAACTCAGGACAATCTCCGTCCGCCGGATGAAAAATAAATGGGCGTCATATACGCCAAAAAGCCAGCTGTTCATTTTCAACGTCGAACTGCTCGATAAGAGCAAGAAAATCTGCGATTATGTGATTGTCCATGAATTGCTGCATTTCCATGTTCCCAATCATGGCAAGCTATGGAAAAGTCTCATGCTTGCGCATTTGGGAGATTATGAGAAGATAGAAAAGAATATTAGGATGAAATGTGGAAGGGAATAAATGCATCTTGAAGCCTGCGCCCATAACGTCACCCTCTGAATGCGGGATAAGCATTTCAAAGGGTTGGAGGGCGTGAAGTAGTTGAGGGAATAGTGAGTATGAGGGGTGAAAGCCGTCCACGAATTGTTCACGAATACGCGGATGATGGGCGCGATATTCGAGCATTCGCGGTTTCATTCGTGGATGGTGTCCCTTGCGGGGTCGAGTCCCTGCCCGTCTCGTTTTTTGGAACTGTGGCGCAAGTCTCTGCCCTGCACATGATCAGGTCAGAGACCTGTTCTACGCGCCGCGCACCCCATCGCCCCAAACCCGTCCCGAAGGCTTTCAAACCTTCGGGACGTTGTCTTTTGAGCAGGAACAAGCCAGAGACCTGTCTCTACCTGTGGCACAAGTCAAAAACCTGTTCTACGGACGGATTGGGACTGACCGTCCGCGAATGGGGTCACGAATACGCGAGTACGCAGTCTCCCTGCCTGCGAGGGGGATTGCTTCGATGCCTTCGGCATCACGTAATGACAGCAAAAACGAAGGATTGCAACAAAGCAAATTCAAGTTTATAAAACACTCTCCTGGGCGGAGAGACGTCAAAGCCCCCGCAGAGGAAGCACTTGCTTAAAACATAACTCCCTCGAAAGAGGGAGTCTGGTGTGTCGGGGCGCCGAGATTTGAACTCGGGACCTCACGGACCCGAACCGTGCGCTCTACCGGGCTGAGCCACGCCCCGAAAGCAGACGGGATTATACATGTCCCATCTGCTTTTTGCAAGCCTGCATTGTTGTAACGACTTAAGTCGTTACTACGTTCATGGTTCCAAATTGATTAACTGGCTGTACAAATACGCCAATCCCTTCATGCGATCATCCGCCTGGCGCACGACGAGGCGCGCCAGAGTCCGCCCGGCGACCTCATATGGCAGGGTCGTCGTGAACGAGGTGTACGTCTCGCCAACGATGGATAACTGCCGCTGGCTGATGACTTTCCCCTGCGGATCGAGCAATTCGATGATGACCGGCTGGGTGTTGACCGGCCACATTGCCCCCTCGACCGCCAGAGTCCCGCCTGAGATGACCGCCTCGGGCTTCAGGTTGTAAATGGCGACCCGCTCGAAGGGCGGCGCGGGAGGATTGATCTCGCTTACGCCGATGGAAATCAGATTGACGTAAGTCGAAGAGACGGCTTCGAGACGGCCAGCGCGGTCGGTGGTGCTGACCTGCAGGCGCGCCAGTTCCGAGACGGCGCGAATCTCGAAGGGGATTTCCATCGTGACGTAGGCCCCGGTTGAGAAATGCTTCACCCGCGTCAGTTTGTCGAACAGCAGGCGGCCGTCCTCGCCGTACAAGGCCACGCGGACGATCTCGCTCTCGCCGGAGACCACGTCCATACGCAACTGCAAGGGCGAGGCGACAAAGGACATCGGTCCCGGCGCGGCGATGCGGATGAGTCCCAGCGGAGCGGGCGGGATGGCGGTGGGCGTCGGCGTGGGACGCGGGGTCGGCGTATCGCTTGGGAGAGGCGTGGCCGAGGGTTCGGGCGTATCCGTCGGCGGCGTGCCCGCGATCAGGGTGGCGTTGATGGATTCGGCGGTCAGGGCAATCACCGTCGGCAGGTAATCGGGCGGAAGAGGCGTGGGCAGAGATTCGCCCCCGTTGAACGCGCACGCGCCCAGGCTCCAGAACGAGGCGGCGATGAGGGTGAGTCGAATGATTTTTCTCATGGGAATCAAAGACGCCCCATTATAAATGTTTCGCGGGAGCGTCCCTGGTGGGAGTGTCCAACATCCAAGACATAACCTGTCATTGCGAGCCCGTTAGGGCGAAGCAATCCCCAAATTGGCGAGGAGATTGCTTCGTCGGGCTTCGCCCTCCTCGCAATGACGGTGCCTTTTGATTTCGATGGTAGACACTCCCTCTCTGGTTTTGTCGAGTGAATCCTAAAGTTTGTATATCTTTCCAAACTTTTCACGCAGGTAACGCAGGTAGGGCGCGGGTGTGATCTTCGAGCCGGTCACCTTCTGGACGAGTTCCTGCGGCTCGTATTTGCGTCCGTGCTTGTGGATGTTCTCGCGCAGCCAGCCGAGCAGGGCATCGAACTTGCCTTTGCGAATCTGGTCGGGCAGGTCGGGAATATCGGCTATGATCTTTTCCCACAACTGGGCGGAAATGAGGTTGCCGAGAGAATAGGTGGTGAAGTAACCCAGGCCGCCGAACGACCAGTGGATGTCCTGCAAGACGCCTCTGGCGTCGTCGGGCGGAGTGACGCCGAGATAGTCCTTCATCTTCGCGTTCCACATCGCGGGCAGTTCCTTGAAGTCCTCCACCGAGCCGTCAATCATGGCGATCTCCATTTCGAGGCGCAGCATGATGTGCATGTTGTAGGTGGCCTCGTCGGCTTCGACGCGGATGAGCGAAGGTTCGACCTTGTTGATGCCTTTATAGAATTTGTCCAGTTTGACGTTGCCAAGCTGCGCCGGGAAGGTCTTTTGCAGGAGAGGATAGAAGTGTTCCCAGAACGGCAGGGAGCGACCGACCAGGTTCTCCCACATGCGCGACTGCGACTCGTGTATGCCCAGGGACGCGCCGGTGCCGAGCGGGGTGCGTTCGTAAATGGGATTTACGCCCTGCTCGTACATGGCATGACCCGCTTCGTGCATCGTGCCGAACAGCGCCGTGTTGAGGAAATCCTCCTGGAAACGCGTTGTGATGCGCACATCGTTCAGGCTGAACGAGGTTGTGAACGGATGCGGCGATTTGTCCTGGCGGCCGCGGTTCCAGTCGTAGCCGTATTTGGTAATGACCTTTTCACCAAAGGCGCGCTGCTTCGATTCCTTGAATTTCAGATGCAGGAACGAATCGTCCACCTGCGGGCGGGCCGCGATGGCTTTGAGCAATTCAACCTGCTGTGGACGCAGTTCGTCAAAAATGGCCTGCACCTCGGCAGTCTTCATGCCGGGCTCGTAGTCGTCGAGCAGGACATCGTAGGGATGATCCGCGGGCGGGAAGAAGGTGACATACTCGCGGCTCAAATCCACGATTTTTTCCAGATGCAGCTGGAAAACGGGGAATTCGGATTTGGTCCTGGCCTCCACCCAGGCCTCGTTGGCCGCGGAAGTGATCTGCGCTGAACGCGCCACGAACTCGGACGGGACGCGCGTGCGCTTGTCGTAATCGCGTTTGGTTACGCGCACCAGCGCGGCCTCGTCCGAATCGGCGGGGAAGGCGTCCTTGAGTTCGTCCAGCAATTTACCCACCTTGTCCGACGTGAACATTTCATGCGAGATCTTGCCCAGCGTGGCCAGCTGATTGCCGCGCGCCTCCGCGCCGCCGCGCGGCATGTAGGTCTGCTGGTCCCAGCCGAGCAGGGCCGCGGCGTTGTTCAAGTCGGCCACCTCGGCCAGGATCTGTTTCAGTTGCGCAAGTTTTTCTTCCATCGTTTCTCCTCTTCAAAGCAAGTCTTTTCGTAACGGGAAAATTGTATCCCATCCGAATGAGGATGACATCCTCCCGCCGAGGGGTCTATGCAATCTTTCTGCACTCCATATAAAAACGCTTCTCGTGCGCCTCGCCCATCGAGAACGTCTTGCGCGGCAGGGCGCCGTCCAAAATCACCGTTTTGAACAGGTCGCTCTTGTGCATACCGGGCAGGTAGAAACCCGCGTTGCCCGCCTGCGCGCCGAGCGCGCAGACCACCTCCCCGCCGTGGACGTAATCAATTTTCTCCGCGCCGCCCTCTTTCAGGAATGAATCGAGGAAGGGCTGTACCGTCCCGACGGGCAGATTCGACGATGGGTTGCCAATCTCGATCACGCCGAACGACCTCCCCTCCCCGCCTCCAATCAGACCGATGGCCTGCCGCGCGCCGTCGGCCGAATCTACCGCCTCGACCATTTCCCGCGCGCTGCCGACGGGTTTGTACGCGAAGTCCGCGCCGAAATGAGACTTCATCGCGGCGAACAAGTCCTTCTTCAATCCGAACAACACGCGATGGATCGGCTCGAACTCCAGCGCCTCGTCATGGACGTTTTCGATCTCCACCAGCGCGTAGCGCGAGGGATGATCCATGCCAACAGCCGCTTTGTTCTTCTCCCAGATGGCTTTGGCCGTCGCCAGCGAATGATTGCCGTCGCCCATGGCAAACAGCAATACAGGTTTATCTACACCAACACCATATTTGGCCGCGAAAGTTTCGGGGCGCGCCAGCCCGCGTAACGCCGCGATGACCTTTTCCTCCAGCGCATCGTTGACCGCATAGCCCGCCAGGTGTCCGCTTCCCAGCATCAATTCAAAGTCGTAGAGTTTCTTCAAATCTGCTTTCGCCGCGCCCACCGGCTCGATGACCGTGCGATTCGGGTCGTCAATCAACACGAGGATGTGCGGCAGTTCCAGCGCGGCGCCTTCGCGGATCTTCATGCGCGGCGGCAGGCGTTCGATGATCGTGCCCTCGGTGGCGCGGATCAGGCTGGATGAGCCTTTGGTGTAATCGTAGCGCTCGAGGTCGAGGCAAAGCATGATGCCCTTGCGCGTGCGTCCATCCACTTGACGCTCGACATAGATCAAGCCATCGTGTGCTTCGAGCAGTCCCTGCGCGAGATACTCCCGCATCGCGGTCTGGATTTTTTGGATGCGCTCGGCCTCGCCGGGCTTTTCGAGATAAATCTCCGGCAGGGTCAGGTTCAGAGTCGAGGGCGCATCGCCGACGAGTTTTTCCACCTTGTCCCAGTATTCGGGCTGGGAGGTGAACTGGTCGCAGGCGATGACCGCCCAGCGCGTCAAGTCCGTGCCGGGCCTGGGTAAATAAACCTGGGGGATTTGAATGCCAATATCGCTAATGATTTTCATAGGCGTTTACCAAAATTGGACGCGGAGAACGCGGACTCACGCGGATTTATTCAATTCCGCGTTTTCCGCGCTCGTCCGCGTCCTGCGATTATTTCCCTTTCTTCGCGAACTCGATCAGTTTATCCGCCACTTCCGCGCCGACGCGGCCCTGCGCCTCTTTGGTCGCGGCGCCGATGTGCGGCGAGCCGATGACGTTATCCAGTTTCAGCAGTTTCCAATCGGTGGGCGGCTCCTCGGCAAACACGTCCAGCGCCGCGCCCGCCACCTTGCCATTGGTCAGGGCTTCGTAAAGCGCGTCCTCGTTGATGATGCCGCCGCGCGCGCAGTTGACGATGCGCACGCCGGTCTTCATCTTCTCGAACTGCGCCTTTCCGATCATGCCCGCCGACTCTTTGGTCTTGGGCAGGTGCAGGCTGATGTAGTCGGATTGGGACAGCAATTCATCGAGCGTGACCAGCTTGACGCCCTCGGCCGATTTCACGTACGGGTCGTACGCAATGACCGTCATGCCCAGCGCGTTGGCGCGCCTGGCGACCTCGCGTCCGATGTTGCCGATGCCGATCAGGCCGAGGGTCTTGCCGCCGATCTCGTCGCCCTCGAAGGCTTTCTTGTCCCATTTTTCGGCCTTCATCGAAGCAGTCGCCTTGTAAATGGAGCGCGCCAGTGCGAACATGAAACCGATGGCCAGTTCAGCCACAGACGCGGAACTCGCCATCGGCGTATTCATGACCGTGATGCCCTTCGATTTGGCGTACTCGTGATCAATCGTATCGAGACCGACGCCGCCGCGCACAATGACCTTGAGGTTGGCCGCCGCGTCGATGAGCGGCTGCCGCACCTTGGTCCGCGAACGAACGACCATCCCGTCGTAGGCAGGGATCACGGTGAGCAGTTCCTCCGCGGTGATGTCGTCGCGCACATCCACTTCGAGTCCCGCGGCACGCATCCGTTCGATGGCGTCCGCTTCGGTCTTGTCGCAAATCAAGATTTTCATTGCCTCTCCTTACCGGAATCAGTTGAGATTAAAGCAGGGCTGTCCGGCCGTGAAGCCGCCAGCCCTGCGGAAGCCTGCGAAATGACCACGGGCGGGATTCTATCAACTCGCCCGGAGCATGTCAACGGACAGATATCTGCCGCCCATGCTTGAAATGATGATGAATGACACTTCTGGTTATAATCTGGACGTGAGATAATCGGCGGCGATGAGCAAATCGCCGAATCAAATTTCAGGAGTAACCATGTCGAGCAACCCCAAACGCGTCCACAACTTCAATCCCGGCCCGGCGGTCCAGCCGCTGGAAGTGCTCCAGCAGGCGCAAGCCGAAATGCTGGATTTCCAGGGCACGGGCATGTCGGTGATGGAGATCAGCCACCGCTCGAAGGAATTCGAGGCCGTGATCCAGACCGCCGAAGCCGACCTGCGCGACCTGCTGAAAGTCCCTGCCAATTACAAAGTGTTGTTTCTGCAAGGAGGCGCGAGCCTGCAATTCGCCATGCTGCCCATGAACCTGCGCCCGGCCGGCACGTCTGCGGATTACATCGTGACCGGCACGTGGAGCAAGAAAGCGCTGAAGGAATCGCAGAAACTGGGCGCGGCGCGCGCCGCCGCCAGCACTGAAGCGAGCAACTTCGATCACCTCCCGGCGCAATCCGAACTCGACCTGGATCCGAAGGCCGCCTACCTGCACTTCACCTCCAACGAGACCATCCACGGCGTGGAATACTTCACCGAGCCGGTGCCCCCTGCCGGGGTCCCGCTGGTGTGCGACGCCTCGTCGGATTTCATGAGCCGTCCACTGGATATGTCCAAATACGCCTTCATGTACGCCGGCGCGCAGAAAAACGTCGGCCCGGCCGGCGTGGTGGTGGTCATCCTCCGCGATGACATGCTGGAACGCGTCCCCGCGAGCCTGCCCAACCTGCTGGATTACAAGGCGCTGGCCGAGGAAGGCTCCCTGCTCAACACGCCGCCCGCCTTCGCTATTTACATCGTCGGGCTGGTGATGAAGTGGATGAAGTCCATCGGCGGACTCGAGGAAGTGGAACGCCGCAACCGCGCCAAGGCCGCGCTGGTCTACCAGGCCATTGACGAGAGCGGCGGCTTCTACCGCGGCCACGCCAAAGCGGACCGCTCGCTGATGAACGTGACCTTCCGCCTGCCCAGCGAGGAGCTCGAAAATACCTTCGCCTCCGAATCCAAGAAGCAGGGACTGATCGGTCTGAAGGGACACCGCTCCGTGGGCGGGATGCGCGCCTCGCTCTACAATGCCCTGCCGCTGGCCGCGGCCGAGGCGCTTACGCAGTTCATGCGCGAGTTCCAGAAGAAGAACGGATAAGAGTGTACAGCCCCGGCTTCAGTCCGCCGGGGCTGGTTGTTTATATGGCTTAGACCTGCGGTCACTCCTCGGCGGGGACTGGAGTCCCACCCCGAGCAAGAACGGGTAAGAGAAAAGCAGAATGCGCAAGCCCCGGCTGATGAAGCCGGGGCTTGCGTTATCTTGATATGGGTCGTCCATAGTCGGCATGGCTCCACCTACTTGCACCTGTTGAAAGACGAATAAGGTGAGGAAGAAAACAACCAGGAGTGTTTTTTTTATGTTTCATAATACCCTCCATTACTGTTCAATTCTCTGAACCGTGATAAAACATAGGCGCTCATCTCGTGATGTTGGGCATCGTACTAAAACTTTCGAGCCCTCCGGTGACCATGCTAGATTGCCATTTAAGCTGCTCGCATAGAAAGTGTGTGTTGGTAAAATATCGTCGCTTTGTCCAGACATAAAGTCAACAAGATATAACCTGCTTTGTTTATCACTTGATTGACTCTCATATGGCCAGAAGTCTCCTATTGCCAAAATATGCTGATTGTCCGGTGCCCAAGCAAAATCATCTACGAAATGCTTGCCTTCTCCTTGTTGCAAAGTAACATTCACTGCATACAAGTTGCCGGTTGCAGTGTCTAACACAGTTAAATCACTTGAGCCAATAGGAAAGTGATCATGTGTTCGAATTACGGCGAGATAACGCCCATTCAAACTCCAACGCGCTTTCATAGCCCATCCACCCAAGTTTAACTCGCAAACCTTCCCTGTGTTAGAGTCTAAAATATAAGTATAACCATCAAAACGATGGATACCATCACCATAAAGGAAAATCAGCGATGTGTCGGGTTGCCAAGCCATCTTATAAGACACAGGAATGTCACTTCTTCGCCCACTAGCATAATCCCATTGATTCGGATCAAAAGCGACAGATGGAGTGCTCCTCAATGTGCCGTCCCATTTAGATATTTCCTTATCTGACAGGTAAAGCATTGCGCTTCCACCCGGTTTAACGGCTAAAGAGAACTGAGAAAGATTGTCGGCAAGCATTTCAGCATTGTCAGGGTTGCCATAGCTTACCCATACTTGGCGGGTAAATCTAAGCTTATTTCCATTATCGTCAAAACCCATAAAATTCATGGCTGGATACACCACCGCATTTAACTCCGGCTGCCACGATGGAGGCTCATCAATGTAAAAACGGATGGCATATACTTCTATCTCGCCTGTCTCAGGGTTGTATAATTCTATAGATTGCTGTCGAGGTTTACCTTTTTCCCTGATGTTGTTTAAATCTTGAGTTATCAATACCTGCTGGTTGTCCGGTAACCATTCAACAACATTATATACGTTGTCAGGTTCGGTTAATACTATCTTCGGCTCCGAAAAGGTATATTCTTCCGGCTTCGCCTCCTCCATCGTTGTCTGTGCCAATGGGAAAGTACATTGAGGAGGCTGTTTTGCGGTTGCGGCAGGTTCAGATTCGGGCGCTTCCACAGCCGATGATGTCGGGAGGATGACGGGACTCGGCTCATCCTGCGAATTTGCCATCGTTCTGATCACAAAGAACAACGGGATGATCAGGATCAGCACAATGACCAATACGGTTTCGAACGTGCCCTTGAATTTACGCGAGCGATTCATGTTTTGCCTTTTTATGCAACACTACTCCTCATTATAAAGGACTTGACCCACAACCAATAGTACTGTTTCCCCCATCCCCTCCAACGCATTATAATCAGCCGCATGGATTTCTTCTTCCCCGACGACCTCGCCCCGCGGCTTCCCCCCGAACAGGTACAAATTACAGTCTTAACCGCCGAGCCCTATCCCGATGGCCGGCGCGTGCGCGTCAACCTCGAAATGACGCCGTTCCAAACCCGCCCGCACATCGAAGTCACGCTCACGGATGCCGAGGGGCTGGAGGTCGCCTCCACCAGCATCATCGAGCCGCTCTCGTGGAAGCAGGAATTCACCCTGCACATCCGCGGGGTAAGCGACACGCGCGGCGCGTACACGCTCAACGCCCTGCTGTATTATCCCGACGGGCCAGAGGCCGCGCCGCGCACATTCACCTTCGAAGTCCCCGCCCAATGAACAAGACTGCCGCGCGCCTGTCCCTGCTGTGCCTCGCCGCGCTGACTGCGCTCTCCGCCTGCGGCCAACCCGCCTCTGTCACTCCTGATGGAAGCGAGGGGCAGACATCTGTCGCTGTCACCGACAGTCCGCCCACGTTTGTGCCCGGGGAAAAGAATGAAGTCATCCTCCTCTCCATCGAAGAATACGGCGACGCGCATCTCTTTCTGTATTCCCCCGAAACGGGACAGCCCCTCACGCGCCTCACCGACGGTCACTGGGACGACATCACCCCCGCCGTCAACCCGGACGGAAGCCTGCTGGCCTTCGCCTCGAACCGCGGCGGCGTCTGGGACCTGTACCTGCTCGACCTCGAATCCGGCCAGGGCCGCAAACTGACCGACACCCCCGAATTCGATTCCTCCCCCTCCTGGTCGCCTGACGGTCAATGGCTGGCGTTTGAAACCTATAACGGCAATGACATGGAAATCGCCGTTGTCTCGCTCACCGACGACAAGGTCATCGTGCTCACCGAAGATCCCGCCTCGGACCATTCGCCAGTCTGGTCGCCGCAGGGACGCCAGATTGCCTTCGTCTCGAACCGCAGCGGCAATCCCGATATCTGGCTGGCCGATCTCGACCGCACCGACGCGGGCCGCTTCGTCAATCTCAGTCACACCGCGAACGCCGCCGAGAGTCATCCGCAATGGAACAGCGACGGAAGCCAGTTGGTTTGGACGACCGACTCACAGTCCATGGGCTTCAGCGGCGCGTACCTGTGGGAGACCGAATCCGCCGGACATCCCGCGCGCTGGCTCGCCGATGCGGACTGGGCCGCCTTCTCGCCGGAAGACGACCGCTTCGCGGTGGTCATCGGCGGTCCGAATCAAAGTTACCTCTCGGCTCTGCGCGCGGACGGAGGCCTGCTCCTGCCTCCCGTGCTGCTGCCCGGCCCCGTGCGCGGACTGGCATGGGCCGTGCTCGAATTGCCCGATCCATTGCCTGCATCGTTTCAAAAGGCCGCGGAACTGACGCCCACCGCGCCCTGGTCGCTTTCCGTGCGGCCGCTGGTCGAGGGTCCCACCCAGCGCTGGACGGTCATCCCGCTGGCCGACGTGCAGGCGCCCTATCCCGCGCTCCACGACCTGGTGGACGAATCCTTCAACGCCCTGCGCCGGCGCACCGCCGACGACCTGGGCTGGGACCCGATGGCCAGCCTCGAAAACGCCTTCGTTCCATTGACCACCTCGCTCGACCCAAGTCTCGGCAACGACTGGCTGTTGACCGGGCGCGCCTTTGCGCTCAACTCGGTCATCGCCAACGCCGGGTGGATGGTGGCCGTGCGCGAGGAGATCGGCCAGCAAACCTACTGGCGGGTTTACCTGCGCGCCCAATCGCAGGACGGCACGCAGGGCGAACCCCTGCGCGACGCGCCCTGGAACCTCTCCGCGCGTTACGAACTGGATCCCAGCACCTACGATGCCGGCGGGCAATACGCTCCCGTACCAACAGGATACTGGATTGACTTCACCTCCCTCGCCCTGGCCTACGGCTGGGAACGCCTGCCGGCCCTGCCCAACTGGCGCAGTTACTACGCCGGCGCGCGCTTCACCGAATTCGCGCTGACCGGCGGCATGGACTGGTATTCCGCCATGCTCGAACTCTATCCGCCGAGCGCGCTGGTCACGCCCACCCTGCGCCTGCCTCCCACCATCACGCCCACGCGCACCCCGCCTCCCACGCGCACGCCGACCGCCACGTTCACGCCGCGCGCCACACTCACGCCGAGCAACACGCCCACACCCATCCCCTCGCCGACGCCGATTCCCACCAACACGCCTCTCCCATGAACGATAAAAGATGTCATTGCGAGGAGACTCGCGCTGAGCGTAGCGACCGAAGGAGGCCCAGACGAAGCGGAGGCGACGAAGCCATCCCCTTTTTATCGGCGCGCGCTTTGCTTTTGTCTGCTCTGTTACTCGTCATTTTCCCCTCCGCCTGTGCGCCCGTTGTAACGGCTTCGGTGGAACCAAGCCCGGTGGTCGCGTTTGCCTCCTCGCCCGCGGACCCGCCTCAGGTCCCATTTGTTGCGCCCACCCCCACAGTCCCGCCGATGCGCTTCGTCCTCCCCACCCCCGGCGCGGAGCCGGTCTCGGGCTGGCGTCCGCCTCTCTACGATGTTCCGTGGGCAATCGGTCCCTACGACCATTTCTATTTCACACGGCCAATTCCCGCCAATGAGGTCAACTGGCCGCTGGCGGATTATCGTTATGGCGGCATCTTCTTCGGCAACACCGTGCACACCGGCGTGGATATTGACGCCACGGAAGGCGCGCCGGTGCTGGCAGCCGGGCCGGGCACGGTTATCTGGGCCGGGTGGGGACTCTTTACCGAATCGCCTACGAACAAAAACGATCCGTATGGACAGGCCGTGGCCATCGAGCATGACTTCGGTTACCGCGACCAGAAACTCTACACTATCTACGCCCACATGCAACGCGTGGATGTGGTGGTGGGTCAATACGTAAACACCGGCGATCCGCTTGGCCTCGTTGGAAACACTGGCCATTCCACCGGGCCACATCTGCACTTCGAGGTCCGTCTCGGCGACAACTCTTTCTTTCGAACCCTCAATCCCGAATTATGGATGGCGCCGCCGCAGGGATGGGGTGTGCTCGTCGGCCGCCTCACCGACACAAAAGGGGAAAATCCTCTTCACTACTATCCGGTGGATGTGTATTCCGAAACCACGCGCCGACTGTATTCCATGCGCACCTACGGCGGCGGCGTGACCAATCCCGATCCTTATTTCAATGAGAACTTCGTCTTGAGCGACCTGCCAGCCGGGCTCTACAAGATCACCCTGAATTTCGAGGGCAAAGACGTGCAGTTCTGGGCGAACATCTATCCCGGACAGATCACCTATTTCACCTTCCAGGGCGCTAATGGATTTGCCCTCTCCGCGCCCCCGACGCCCAGCCTGGACTTTCTGCCGGTCACCGCGACCCCGACCCTGCCAACCGCCCCTTGACGAACCGAACATCTGTGCTATACTCTTGAAACTCGATGGATTTTAACTGCGTTACTTAAACTTTTTGGAGACCAAACCATGCCACGCAAATCCTCTGCCTCCTCTTCCGAACAACCCTCCGGCCGCGCGGACGATGCCCGCCGCGCCGTTCTCGACAAAGCCGTCGGCGATATTCTCAAACGTTACGGCGACGGATCCATCATGCGCCTTGGCGAACACAGCATGGTGACCGAATCCATCCCCACCGGCTCGCTCTCGCTGGATATTGCTCTCGGCGTTGGCGGCCTGCCGCGCGGACGCATCACCGAAATCTACGGCCCCGAATCCTCCGGCAAGACCACCATCTGCCAGCACGTTGTGGCCGAAGCCCAGCGCATGGGCGGAACCGCTGCCTACATTGACATGGAACACGCCCTCGACCCAACCTACGCGGCCAAATGCGGCGTGGACATTGACAACCTGCTCGTGTCCCAGCCCGATACCGGCGAGCAGGCGCTCGAAATCACCGAGACCCTCGTCCGTTCCGGCGCGGTGGACGTGGTCGTGATCGACTCGGTCGCCGCGCTCGTACCCCGTTCCGAGATCGAAGGTGACATGGGCGACCCGACCATGGGCGTGCACGCCCGTCTCATGTCCCAGGCGCTGCGCAAACTCTCCGGCGCCATCAACCAGACCAAGACCACGGTCATCTTCACCAACCAACTGCGCCAGAAGATCGGCGTCATGTTCGGAAACCCCGAAACGACGACGGGCGGACAGGCGCTCAAGTTCTATGCCAGCGTCCGCCTGGATGTGCGCCGCATTCAGGCCATCAAGGTCGGCGCGGAGGTCATCGGCAACCGCACGCGCGTGAAAGTGGTCAAGAACAAGGTCGCGCCGCCCTTCCGCACCGCCGAGTTCGACATCATGTACAACGAGGGCATCTCCAAGTCCGGTGATATCCTCGACCTGGCCACACAGTTCGAGATCGTCGAAAAGCGCGGCGCATTCTTCTCGTTCAACGAGACCCGCCTCGGTCAGGGACGCGAGAACGCCAAGGAATTCATCCGCCAGAATCCCGCCCTGGCCGCCGAGATCGAGAACGTCATTCGCCAGAAGGCTTTAAGCGGCGAAGTCGCACTGCCGCTCGACATAGGCGGAGGCGACGAAGGCGGAGACGTCGCAGCCGAGGAATAACTCAATCCTGCCGAACGAAAGCCGCCACAGATGCACGCAGACGGACGCGGGTCACAAAGTTACAAATTCCGCTTCTTTCTCGTCCATCTGTGGTTTGTTTTATTGACCGCCTGCGCGCCCACGACCGCGCCCGCCTTCTTCCGCCCTCCCACTCCAATCGAGCCGACCTCCACCGAGATCAGCCAGTCGACGATTGTCCCCATCCTGCCTTCCCCGCTCCCATCCGATACGCCCACCCCAGAACCCTGCACCAACAATCTGACCTTCCTGCAGGACCTGACCGTTCCGGATGGGACCGTCCTTGCCCCGGGTGCAGTGGTGGACAAACAATGGCTGGTGCAGAACAGCGGCACCTGCAACTGGGACGCGCGTTACCGCCTGAAACTGATCAGCGGCGAGGCGATGGGCGCGGCTCCCGACCAGGCCCTGTATCCCGCCATTGCAGGCTCACGCCCCACCATACGCATCGTCTTTACCGCGCCGTTCGAGCCAGGCACCTACTCCAGCACCTGGCAGGCGGTTGACCCGGAAGGAATCCCCTTCGGGCAAACCATATATTTGGAAATCGTGATTGCACCGTGATCCGTTTACCTTTAGGAGTCACCCATGTCCCCTCAATCCGACTTTCACCTTGTATTTCAACAACTCAAAGCCATCCTGCAACCCCTTGCCCCGCATCTAACCGTCAAAGCCGACACGACGGAGGCTTACCACCTCGACGGTCCATTCAGCCCGAAATACAAGAAGGAACTCTTTTTCGGCTCGGCGCAGGTCAAGAAGAATTACGTCAGTTTCTACCTGATGCCGGTCTATATGTACCCTGAACTACTGAAAGGCATTTCGCCGGGACTGAAAAAACACATGCAGGGCAAATCCTGCTTCAATTTCAAGAAAGTCGAACCTGCATTATTCGAGGAACTTGCCGCCGTGACTCGCAAGGGTTTTGAATCTTTCATGCAAAAGGAATTTGATACAATCATCTCGTGAAGCCCTCCCGCCTCCTGCTGACCTTCAGCCCGCTGGCCGTTACCCTGGCCTGTTCCCTCCTCACGCCGGGACCCGTCATCGCGCCTGTGGACTCGCAGGCCACCATCCGGGCCGCCATCGCGCAGACCCAGACCGCTGTTTTCATTCCCGTCACCCCGACCACCACATCTACGCCGACTTTCATCCCGCCCTCGCTCGCTCCAACCACAGAAGATCCTACAATTTATGGCGGGATCAAAATCGAGGGGAATCAGGCCTTCATTGACCAGACCCGCGCCGCGCTGGCCCTGCTCGAATCCCGCGCGCCGGACGCCTTTCTCAAAACGCAGAAGTACGTGGGCCTCATCCAGCAGGGACAGCACAGCGGCATGTGGGCCTGGGAGGAGCCGCCCCGCTACGAGGTCGGCGAACCGACTGCCTTCTACAGCGTAACCTGGTACGCCTCCACCATCGCCCACGACGCCACCCACTCGGAACTTTATCATCAATATCAGGCCGCGCATCCCGGCGAAGTCGTCCCGGACGATGCCTGGGGCGGGGTCGAGATCGAACGCTTCTGCATCGGCTACCAGTTGGATGTTGCGAAGCGCATCGGCGCGCCGGCCAGCGAAGTGGAATATCTCGCCAGCCTCGATGGCACCCACTGCGACGTGGACGGCGACAACGACTGCGACTGGGACGATTACTACCAGCGCGACTGGTAAACGTTCCCTCCCGGTGATACAATCGAACCATGGAAAAGGCCATCCCGGCCTTTTTCTATGCCTGCGGAAACAACCCACCGAGTTCAAGGCGATGCCCGCCGGGCTATCTCACCCGCACCACAACGGCTTTCATGACCTACAACTTCTGGCTCTTCTGGCGGATGGCCTGCCGCTCGTTCTTCAAGACCAACCCCCAGACGCGGCTCACGCGCAAGCGCCTCACCTTCATTATCCTTTTCTATCTCGTCTGGCCAATCGGATCGCTCTTCATCTGGCTCGGCTTCCTGCTGGACGATATCCTTTTCCCCGCTTATAAAAAACAACCGGTCGTAAAGCCGCTTTTCATCCTCGGCAACTTTCGCAGTGGTTCCACGTTCCTCCACCGCCTGCTCTCGCGCGATCAAGAGAACTTCACCAGCCTGACCACCTTCGACATTTACCTCGCTCCCTCCGTCACATCCAAGAAGATCATGCAGGCCGTCAACCGCATGGACCGACTCCTTGGAAGCCCCCTCAAGCGGCTCGCCCTGGCCTTTGACCGCCGCTCTCTCGGACAGGTGCGCATCCACCGCATCTCGTTCTTCCAGCCCGAAGAGGATGAGAACATTCTCATGCACATCTGGTCCACATACTTCGTCTCGTTCCTCTTCCCCTTCATGGACGAAATGCCGCCCTATCAGTACTTCGACGACGCCCTGCCCGACGAACAGAAGCGGCGCATCATGGCTTTTTACAAGTCCATGCTCCAGCGTCACCTGTACGCCACCGGCAAGCGCCATTTCGTCGCCAAGAACCCCGCCTTCAGCGCCAAGATCGAAACACTCAGCGAGTTCTTCCCCGACGCCCGCATCATCTACCTCGTCCGCAACCCGCTCGACATGCTGCCCTCCACCGTCTCGTGGATCAACTACGCCCGCCGCGTCTTCACCAACCCGCCCCAGACTTACATGTACCTGGACGAGATCGTCAAAATGACCCAGTACTGGTACCGCCACCCCTTGAACTATCTCGATGCGCATCCTTCGACCCGGCACCTGATCCTGAAATACGACGACCTGATCCAAACCCCCGAGCAGGTCATCCGCGACTTCTACCGCCAGTTCGGCTACGCCGAACAGCCCTGGCTCGACCGCATCGTTGCGCAAGGTGTGCAGGAGGCTCTGTCCTTCCAGAGCGATCACGTCTATTCGTATGAGGAGATGGGCTTCACGCGCGAACAGATCGTCGCGCTATACGAGGATATCTTTACGCGTTTCAATTTCAGCCGGCGCGAACCCATTTCGGCGGCGCCCGGCATCAAAGAGCCGGCTCCCACCGATTGAAATCATCTGCCCGGACAGACCGTGTCCGGGCAGATGATTCATCTAGCTTTGTTTGGCGAACCGGCGATTTTATATTTCTCAGGCCACCGAATGGACGGACGCCGCACTATACCGTAACGCGACAGCAAAACGAACACGCCAGCGACCGCCATCAATGCCGAGACCAGCGCGCTATACGTAATGCCCGTTCCGGGCACGAGCGGCTGATCGGGGCGGAAGAACTCGATGAGCACGCGCCCGACGCCCGCCAGCACCAGCCACCAGCCGAAGACCGCGCCGGGCTTGAATTTCTCCGGGTTACGGCGGACGGCCCAGAGCAGAAGTCCCGCCGCGGCGAAGTTCCAGATCATCTCATAAGCAAAGGTCGGGTGGAAGCGGGTGGTCTCCTCGGGATACAGACTCAGGTCCGAGTAAGGCGCAATGCGATGCTCGGCAGAAATCGGGATGCCCCAAGGCAGGGTCGTCGGCTGTCCGTAGAGTTCCTGGTTGATAAAGTTGGCGGGACGGGCCACGGCCTGTCCTATCAGCGTAACCGGCGCGATGGAATCGAGAAACAGCCACACATCCAGGTTGTTGCGGCGCAAGAAGACGAGCAGGGCAACCGCGCCGAAAAGCAGTCCGCCGAAGAAATGTAGTCCGCCCTGTGGGATGTTCAGGATCTGCACAGGGTTTTCCATGTAATAAGAGTTCCCTCCCAGCGTGGTGTTGGCCACGTACCACAAACGCGCCCCGACAATCCCAATGGGAAGAACCCAGACTAAAGCATTCCATATGTGGTCGGCGTTCTCGCCGCGGCGTTTGACTTCGCGCTCGGCGATTAACCCCGCTACGATCACGCCCAGCATGACCAGCACGCCGTACCAGCGCAGGGTGAGGGTGATGCTTCCGATCTCGATTGAAAAAATGACAGGGTCGATCAAGAGACACCTCGAGGGATGATTTGAGTTTCACATTATATCATTCGAGGAATTTGACCCGCGCGTGGAAATGGAAACCAATAAGGAGCCGCATGTTCGGCTCCTTATTCTGTCAACTCATACGGCAAGGGAATAGCGCTTTTTAGTCGAGGCAATACAGCCTGTTCCATTTCTGGCATGTGACCTTTGGCGATTCTCACCCTCATTTCGGCAGGAGGATGCCGGTCGTGGCGTTCAAGACGTGGGCGGCCTTGCGCAGGTTGCTCAAGTAGATATCGTTATCGCCGAAATCATCGAATTCCTCGTAGGTGCCTTTCCAGATCTTGATCGCGGTCGGCTCGCTGCAACCGCGCTTCCGCATTTCCCCAATGAACTCGTCATAAGACATGTTGATCTTCGCCGCCAGTTCCTGGACTCTGCTTGTCATAATAATTACTCCTTTCCTTACTACAACGGATCAAAATCCGATGCTAACCATATCCTCGGCTGCACTCGCGCCCTCAAAAGAAAGTGCGATTGACAAACGCACTCTCTCTCGAATTTCAGATTTATTTTCGGCAAGGAATTATTTTTATAATTAACATTACAAAACTAATAGTTATTATGATTTTATGTACAAATATCAAAATAGTCAAGCCCGATAAAAACACCGCGACTTGACGCTATGAAACCGCGCGCAGGCGATGCAGAAAAAAGACCGCCAGCCAGAACAGGGTCACTGCGCCGGCCTGATGGATGGAGGCCACCGGGATATTGACGTTCGTCAACACGACGAGGACTCCGAGCGTGATTTGCGTCGTAACCGCGACGATGAGCCAAAGCAGTCCGCGCTGAATTTCGGCGGGATAGTTTCGCTTCTTTGCCTGCCAGTAGGCCAGCGGCACAAGGATCAATCCGAGGAAGGCAAACCAGCGATGGATGAACACCACCGCCTGAGGGGACTCGAACAAGTTGGCGTAATTGAATCCCTCCGCGCCAAAAATGCCCTTCGGTATCCACTGCCCCAGCATGAGCGGCCAGGTGTTCGAGACGTGACCTGCCTTCAACCCCGCGACGAGACCGCCGTAGGAGATTTGAATCAGCAGGATGACGAAGGAAACCGCGGCGAGTTTCGAAAGCGAAGACCACTTCGCTTTGGCGGGGGACGAGAATCCGTATCGGTGGCCAAAGGCCGTCCACAACGCGAGCCCAAGCAAGGTCAAGGCAAGAAGCAGGTGAAGGGTCAGGCGAAAGTGGTCTACGGCGGGTTTGTCAATCAATCCACTGGCAACCATGTACCAGCCCATGAAGGCCTGTCCGATGAACAGCAATCCCATGACAAAATAGATTCCAAATTCCCTCCGCGGGATGGTTTTGCGGAAGAGGAAGTAAAAGACCGGGATAGCGTAGGCCAGTCCGGCCAGTCGCGCGATCAGCCGGTGGAACCATTCGATCCAGAAAATGTATTTATATTCGTCCAGGGTCATGCCTGAGTTGACATGGACAAATTCGGGTGTCCGCTGGTACTTGGCGAACTCCTCCTGCCAGGCCGCCTCGCCAATGGGCGGTATCGCCCCACTGATCGGATTCCATTCGACGATGGACAGGCCGGAGCGGGTAAGACGGACAAATCCGCCAAAGACAATCAGAAATGCCACGATTGCGGCGAACAAAAACAACCAGTTCATTACAGCGCGATTTTGCGTTTGCGGCATGGTGCCTCCAGATGCGGCGGGTATTATAACATCGGGGAAATTGAGGGAAGATTAGTACACAGTGGCACAATATGACATTCGTCGTAATATTTTTGTGACAGAAGAAGGATGTTTTCTGTACAGAAACCATTACAATAAAAGTAATCGTTTACTAATTTCATCAAGGTTACTTGCCATGCTACGCATCAACCGCCAGACCGATTACGCCATTCGCGTGCTGCTTGCCCTCGCCAAACGGGGACAGGGGGTGCGCGTTCCCTCGGCGCAGATCCAGCAGGAGATGCTCATCCCAGCGGCGTTCTCCCAGCGCATCGTCGCGGACTTGGCACGGGGTCATTTCATCATGACGTTCCCGGGACGAGACGGAGGACTCTCGCTTGCCCATCCCCCACAGGAGATCAACCTGCGGCATGTGGTGGAATACTTCGAGGGACCGTTACTGGTCTCGGAATGTTTACTGCAAAAGGGCGATTGTCCGTTCGACACAAAATGTCCGGTGCGTTGCCGCTGGGGACGCTTGCAGGCAGTAATGCTGCGTGAACTGGAAAGCATCACGTTCGACCAATTGGCGGAAGAAGCCGGGGCGCTGGATGTACTCGCGGAGGGCAATCCGGCCCCGGTCGAGATTTGAGGCGAGGAGGATACGACCGAAACGATAAAACCCTGTCTATTCTTCAATGCGAAAAACTTTTCAAAGGAGAATGATTCATGGATCCAATCACTCTTTCCCGATGGCAGTTTGGCTTGACCACTGTCTATCATTTTCTGTTTGTGCCTCTCACGCTGGGGCTGGGGTGGTTTGTAGCATACATGCAGACCCGTTACTATCAAACCCGCGAGGAGGACTACCGCAAGATGGCGAAGTTTTGGGGGAAGTTGTTCCTGATTAACTTTGCCATTGGCGTGGTGACGGGCATCGTGC
>JBBIKC010000040.1:0-29548 GCA_037445635.1 Chloroflexota bacterium | reverse complement strand
CCGTCGGGCATGTTGTACATGCCGGTGGAGTTCATGAACTTGCGGCCTTTGACCGAAAGGGTCAGGTCCACGTTGGGGCCGCGCAGGACGACCTGGTTCTTGCCCTCGATCCACTTGATGGCCTTCTCCTGCTCTTTCTCGATCTTTTTCCAGTGAGCGATGGGATCGGACTCGCTGGCGTGCACCGCGCCGAAGACAAAGTCCTCATATTCCTTCAGGCTCATTTTGGCTTCCATGGCGTAGGCTTCGGTGGGATACAGCGTGGTGACCCATTTGAACTTCCCCTCCGCGCCGCGGCGGAACTGGGCTTCGGTCATGGCGGCCAGCGCCTTGCCGCGCCGCTGGATGCGGGCGGGGTCCACGCTGCTGAGCGCGCGCGTGTTCGTTGACGAATGGATGCGGATGCGGCTCTCGAACTGATCGTAGGCCATCTTCATGAACGGATTGATGAAATCGAGTTGTTCTTCCTTCTTCGCATGGCGAAAGAACAACTCGTCGTTGCCCATCATGCTCGACCAGTCCCAGACCAGCGGCAGGGGATAGGCGCCTTTTTCGAGGATCTGAGCGTAGAGTTCGCGCACCAGCGGAAGGGCCGCCGGGGTCGCCTCGAGCAGGACGCGGTCGCCGGGGACGATGCGGGCGGAATGTTCCACCAATACTTTTGCAAAATTAACGATTCGGGAGTCGGTCACAGGGCTGCTCCTGGAGAAAATTCAGAACTTTGTGGATTATATCACGGGGACATGGGGTATACTCCTTTGCATGAAACAACTGCTTCAGAACATCAAGAACGGCCAAACCACAGTGGAAGACGTGCCTGTGCCGACCCCGCGCGAGGGGCAGGCGCTTGTAAAAGTCGCCGCCTCGCTCGTCTCCGCGGGGACCGAGCGCATGATCGTCGAATTCGCCGAGAAGAGTCTCCTCGGCAAGGCGCGCTCGCGTCCCGACCTGGCGAAACAGGTGATTGATAAGGCTCGCCGCGAAGGAGTCATCCCCACTTTGCAGGCCGCGTTCAATCGCCTCGACCAGCCGATGACTCTGGGCTATTCCTCTGCGGGCGTCATCGCCGCGCTGGGGAAAAATATGCAGGGATTCAAAGTCGGTCAGCGCGTGGCCTGCGCGGGCGCGGGTTACGCCGTCCACGCCGAGTACAACCTCGTGCCTCGCAACCTGCTCACGCCGATTCCCAAAAATGTGGATTTCGAGTCCGCCGCGTTCACCACCCTCGGCGCCATCGCGTTACATGGATTTCGCCTCGCCGAGCCGCAACTCGGCGAGAACGTCGCGGTCATCGGCCTGGGCCTGCTGGGATTGTTGACGGCGCAGATGGCGGCCGCGGCGGGATGCCGCGTCCTCGGCATTGACCTCGACCCGCGCCGCGTCCAGCTCGCCTCTTCTCTCGGACTCGAGGCGGCCGCGCGCAAAAACGCCGAGACCGCCGCCCAGGCGTTCACCGCCAGCCGCGGCTTCGACGCGGTCCTCATCTGCGCGGACACATCCTCCAGCGACCCCGTCGAACTGGCGGGTGTCATCGCGCGCGACAAGGGGCGCGTCGTCGCCACCGGCGCGGTGGGACTGACCATCCCGCGTAAGATTTATTTTGAAAAAGAACTGTCATTTATCAATTCGCGTTCCTATGGCCCCGGGCGATACGATCCCTCCTACGAGGAGAACGGCGTGGATTATCCCATCGGCTACGTCCGCTGGACGGAGGGGAGGAACTTCGAGGCCGTCCTGAACATGATGGCGGACGGCAGGTTGCAGGTCCAGCCGCTGATCACGCATCGTTTCCCCATCGCGAAAGCCGTGACGGCCTATGAGATCATCACTGGCAAGAAAAAAGAGAATTTTCTGGGGGTGTTGCTTACATACGAGAGTGCGATGTCCGATGCGCGAAGTGCGCGTATCGGGTTTCGCAAATCCACCGTGCCTCGCGCTTCGCACATCGCAGTTGGTGTCTTGGGCGCGGGCCTCTACGCCAACGCGGTTCTTTTGCCTGTTATTAAAAAGATTCCAGATATTGACTTGATCGGCATTGCCTCCTCGGGCGGACTGCACGCCCAGCACGCCGCCAAGAAATTTGGCTTCGCCTATGCCGCCTCCAGCGACGATGAAATCCTCAACGACCCGAACATCAACACGGTCGCTGTCCTCACCCGTCACGACACTCACGCGGAGTTGGCGGTCAAGGCGTTGAAGGCCGGGAAGAATGTGTTTGTGGAGAAGCCGGTGGCAGTTGACGGTAAACAGTTGACGGCTATTATCAAAGCACTCTCAACTACCGACCACCATCTGTTAACGGTTGGATACAACCGCCGCTTTGCGCCTCTCGCGCGCCGACTTGCCGCGCACTTCGCGCACCGCGTAGAGGCGCTTTACATGCACTACCGCGTCAACGCGGGCTACATTCCTCTCAACCACTGGACTCAGGACCCGCACCTGGGCGGCGGACGCATCATCGGCGAAGCCTGTCATTTCATTGACTTTCTCACTTTCCTTGTCGGCACGCCGCCCGTTACAGTGACGGCGCACGCGCTTCCTGATGGCGGCAAATACCGTGAAGACAACGTTTCGATGACATTCACTTTCTCCGATGGTTCGATTGGCGTTGTGGACTATCTCGCCAACGGCGACAAGTCCTTTCCCAAAGAACGCGTGGAAGTTTTTTGCGGCGGCAAAATCGCGGTGCTGGATGATTTCCGCGCGCTCGAACTGGTCAGCGACGGCAACCGCAAAACGACCCGATCCGCGCTGGATAAAGGCTGGCGCGACGAATGGCTGGCTTTTTCCAAATCCATCCGCGAAGGCGGCGGACCGCCGATTCCCTATGAACAACTTATTGGCGTGACCCGCGCCGCGTTCGCGGCGGTGGAGTCAATTCGTTCAGGCCAGACCGTCTCGATTTCATGAACTCACATTTCAACCTCATTGCCCCGATCTACGACCGAGTCATCCCGTTTGCGCGGCTGGAACAAATGCTCAAAGTTCTGGATCTGCCTCACGCGGGCTGTCTGCTCGACGCGGGCGGCGGGACGGGACGCGTGGCCCATGCGCTTCGTCCGCACGTTGGATCGGTGGTCGTCGCGGACGTTTCGCGCGGGATGCTCGCGCAGGCGCGTCAAAAGGACCTCGCGGCCGCCTCCGCGGAGACCGAGCATTTGCCCTTCCCCGACGAGACCTTCGACCGCGTCCTGATGGTGGACGCCCTGCATCACGTCGTCCATCAGGACGCGACCGTCCGCGAACTCTACCGCGTGCTGAAAGCGGGAGGCAGGCTCGTCATCGAGGAGCCTGACCTGCGGACGTTCCCCGTCAAGTTGATTGCCCTTGCCGAAAAACTGGCGCTCATGCGCAGCCACTTCCTCGAGCCCGCGCAGATCACCGCGTTGTTCCCGTCCGAAGCGCGCACCAGGATCGAGTCCGAGGATCGAAACGCCTGGGTCATCGTCGAAAAATTATGAAAAGGGGTCAAAATTGAGAACCCGCGCCGCCGCCATCCTCATCCAGAATCACGCCCTCGCCCTCATCGAACGTCACCGCGACGGGAAGCATTATTTCACCTTCCCCGGCGGCGGTGTGGACTTCGGCGAGACTCCCGAACAGGCTGTCGTTCGCGAGGTGAAGGAGGAATTAGGCCTGCAGGTCCGCGTTCTTGATTTGGTTGCGGAGGTCTGGTTTCGAGGCAGTCGCCAGCTCTACTACCTTGTCGAGCAGACGGGCGGCGTTTTTGGGACGGGCGCGGGCGAGGAATACACCGATCCTCAGCCGGATAATCCGAACGTCGGCACCTATCACCCGATGTGGATGCCCCTGAAAGATGTGCCTGCGAATCCCGTCCTGTCTGCCGATGTCGCCGCGCTGGCGGCGAAATCCGAACAAGAAGGCTGGCCGCGCGAACCGCTGGTCATCTTTGAAGAGCCGAAGTAAAACGGACCCATTGACATGAAAAGCACACCGTCCGAAATCCAAAAAGCGCTGACTGGTCTGGAGGACACCCCGCGCCGCCTCGCGCGGACCCTGAGCCTGCCTCCCGCGAAGTTGAGTTTCCGCCCCGACAAGAAATCCTGGTCCGCCTCCGATGTCCTCGCCCACCTGCGCGCCTGCGCCGACTTGTGGACTCACAGCATCTATGCCATGCTGGCCGAATCGAATCCCACTTTGCCCGATATCAACGAACGCAAGTGGGCCAAGGTTGCGCGTTACGCCGAACTGCCGTTTGCCGAATCGTTCGAGGCGTTTCGCCTGCAACGTATATCCCTTCTGCGCGTGTTGCGCGGCCTGCCGCTCGAATCCTGGGAACGCGGCGCGATGATCCTCGGCCGCAGGCATACAGTCTTCACCCAGTCGCGGCGCATGGCAAAGCACGAGATGGAGCATGTGCAGCAGATCGAAGACCTGTTGAAATTGTAAGCAGTCTCACAGGGGGAACAATTCTCTCCTCGCTGCCGTCCACAACTCAAAGTCCGCGGTCAACGCCGAAAATCTCCCGGCCGCGGAAGAGGAGAAGAACATGAAAAAGCCAATTCCCCTGCTCGCCTCTCTCCTGTTGTTGCTGGTGACTTTCTTGGGCGCCTGTGGACCGTCCGCACCGGCCATGACGGAGGTTCTCAACTATGAGGTTCCCGCCGCGACCGAGCCGCCCGCCAGGGGGTTCGACCAGGCCCCGGCCGCGGAACCAGCCGCCGGCGCGCCCGAAGCGGAAAAGTCCACCCTGCCCGAGGTCGCGGTCTACGATACCGGTGCGGATGTCCAGGCGCTGGCCGCGCCGCGCATGGTCATCAAGAACGCCGAAGTGCGCCTGCTCGTGGCAGACACCGACGCGGCGATAGACCGCGCCACCCAGGTGGTGGGCGATGTGGGCGGTTACATCATCAGTTCGCGCATCTGGTACGCGGACTATTACGGGCAGAACCTGAAATATGCCACCATCACGATTGGCGTGCCTGTCAACCAGTTCGAGACCGCCCTGCGCCGCCTGCGCGGACTGGCTGTGCGCGTGGTGGACGAGAACGCCTCCGGCGAGGATGTGACGGATCAATACGTGGACCTGGAGTCGCAGTTGGTCAACCTGGAAGCCACGCGCGACCGCATCAAGTCCTTCCTCGAGGATGCCAAGACGGTGGACGAGGCCCTGCGCATCAACCAGCAGTTGTCCGAGATCGAGCGCCAGATCGAGGAGATCAAGGGCCGCATGAATTACCTGAACGACCGCTCATCGTTCTCGACCATCACAATTAACTTCGAGCCGGAGTTTCCCGAAATCACCCCCACGCCTACCGCCACTCCTTTACCCACGGCAACCCCCGAACCATGGAAGCCCGGCGAGACATTCGACAGTGCCAAGAAGACTGTGGTCTCGGCCTATCAGGGCATCACCGATTTCCTGATCTGGTTCTTCGTGGCGGTCGTGCCGGTGCTGGCTCCCCCGGTGCTGATCGTCTGGTTGATTTGGCGATTCACACGTCGCAGGCCGAAGACCGGCGCGTAATGCCAGACAATGAAGCGGCGACCAATTCTGGCCGCCGCTTGATTTTTAGTAGGTGAACTCTTTTACATCAGGGTCTGTCAATAGATACCTGATGAATTTCTCATGCTTCTTTGGCCCGCCGACGGTTCCCCAACGGCATATCATGTCTGCGCCTTTTCTGACGTGTTGATGGGTGACGATCTTAAGCCCGGCTTCGCGCAGGGCGCTTTCCACAGCGGTCAGTTTTTCCAGGCTGCTTGCAAAGGTCACTTCGTAGCCGCGTTCCTCGCGGATCCGGTCAATGGCGTGCTCGAAAGAGGGGAACAGCCAGAGCACGACCAGCGAGATTCCGGTCACCAGCCAGCCGATAGCAAATTCGCCTCCGCCCATGGCCATGCCCACCGCCGCGGTCAGCCAGATGCTGGCGGCCGTGGTCAGCCCGGTGATGCGCATCCCCTCGCGCAGGATGGCGCCCGCGCCGAGAAAGCCAATGCCGGTCACGATATTAGCCGCGATGCGGGTTGGATCCTTGTCGAATGCCAGGCGGTTCGACAGAATTGTGAATAATGCCGAACCGGTGGCGATGAAGATGAGCGTGCGAAAGCCCGCCGATTTGTCGCGGAGTTCGCGCTCCAGTCCGATCAATCCGCCGGCCGCCACGGCCATCAGGAGACGGGTGAGGTCTTCGGGCGAGAATGTCATATTGCCTCGCAAGATTCGGTTTTCGACATTCTACAATGTCAACTTCCACAGGTCAAATGGTTCGTCGTAGCCTTTGATCTCCGCCTGGAATTTCTTGAACGCGTTCGGGCGGGCGTACTTTTCCAGGAAGGAGATCACCTCCGGGTCGTCGTGGATCGGCTGAGACATGACCGCTTCGCCCCCGGACGAGAAGGCCGGCAGCCGCGCGGCAATGTTGACCGTGGAGCCGAAATAGTCCAGCCGTTCATTTAGTGTGACGACGATACACGGGCCGCGATGGATGCCCGCCTTCAGCCAGAGAGGCGGTTCACCTCGCTGGGCGATCACCGCCTGCGCGGCCCAAATCGCGCGCAAGGCCTCGAGTGGATGACGAAACGCCGCCATGACCGAATCGCCCATGGTCTTGACGATCGCGCCGCCCTCTTTTGCGACCGCGTCTTCGAGCGCCTCGAAATGGTCGCGCACGCGGCCGAAAGCGGGCGCATCGCCGATCTGGCGGTACAGGCGCGTCGAATCGCGCAGGTCGGTGAACATCAGCGTCACCGAGCCGACCGAGATCTCCTCGCCCGGCCGCAGGACTTCGCTGGAGAACAGGTCGCGAAATACTTTCAGCGTGGTCACGTCCGCGGCGGTGGCGGCTTGGTCGCTCCAGGTGGTGCGCTCCAGTTTGAAAGTCTGGGTTCGATCGGTGGCGTTGACCAGTTTGAGTTTCGGCGTGAGCGTGACGCGCGTCTCGCCGTAGGGCCAGCCCTCGGGCGCGGCGCGCAGGTCGAGACTTTCGAATCCCACTTTGTCTGCCAGAAGCGGACGCGAACCTGCCACCCCGTCCGCGCGTGCGACGTATCTTCCCGACTCAAGTTGCGTATCGAGATTCAATTCTTCGTGCGGCGGCAGGGTTTGCGAAAAGATGATGTGCG
Source organism: Chloroflexota bacterium (assembly GCA_037445635.1). Classification (GTDB taxonomy): domain Bacteria; phylum Chloroflexota; class Anaerolineae; order Anaerolineales; family Villigracilaceae; genus JBFMCC01. The sequence goes on along the minus strand of JBBIKC010000040.1, from coordinate 22,462 downwards.
GCTGACGCTGTGGACTACCCACGCAGAATTCAAGGCCCGCGTCAATGGCGCGTACGGATAGATTGGGACGGAAAACCACCTCCACGTTGTGGTCGAAGTTGACAGAGAAATCAATCTGGCAGGTGTTGCAATGCGATTGCGCGTGGACGTCGCTCAAGCGCGGGCGGCTGTCGGTCACGCCGCGGCAATCGGGGCACAGGAGTTCCCAGTACATATCCAGCAGTCCGGCGCGCGTGGCTTTCAGGAACAACTCCAGCACCGGGCGGCGTTCCACATTCCACAAGTCGGCCAGCGCGTAGGGACGCATGCGTTGCAGACTGATATTATCGGCGCGCTCGAGGAAATCCACGAGACGCGCCAGCAGGGACGTTTCCGCGCCATCCGCGACCAGCCGATCCTGCATGGACCTCAGGCGGGCGCGGCCGCCCGGGGTAAGTTGACTCCGCCCCAGGTCCCCGGCGGACGCGGCGCCCTGTTGAGCGAGTCTGTCATAGGAGCGAAAGGTCCGCTCGAAGCGCCGCGCGCTGACCGCGCCGATTCCCAGCGAAATGGCCGGCCAGCCGAGCAGGTTGCCCGGCCGCGCCCAGACCTGGTAGATCAGGCGCGTGCCGCCGTCCGGGCGGCGCATCAGGTCCACGGCCACGCGCATTTCGGCCAGCGGCCCCGTCCGGTAGCGGCGCAGGATGCCGAAGTGGTAGGGGAAGATCCAATCGAAAGGCTCTTCCTCCCATTCGATGTTGATGATGGGGAGTTTGAAACGCACGCGCTTCACGCCGTCTCGAATGCCCAGCATCTGCATCGGCGGCAGGCCGGTGTCGCGGTTGAAGCGGTTCGTGTCCGAGACGAGCGGCCAGAGCGCCTCCGGCGAAGCGGTCAGATCCCATTGCCAATTAAAGTGGAATTCGCGTGCCATATAAGGTCAAGACGCTAAAGTTGGCGGGAATTATACCCGGACGCGTTAATCAAGCGTTAAATGACGCCTCGTTTACGTTCCATAATTTTGCTGGTATAGTTATCAGAAGTCATCTCAAAAATAAGCGGTTGTCATTGCGAGGAGGGCAAAGCCCGACGAAGCAATCCCCAATTCTACGAGGTCACCTCGTTTTCAAGGAGATTGCTTCGATCGCAATGACGGGGCCGGTCAGTATTTTTGAGACAAGTTCTAACAAAGTTATGGCAGAAACCATCCTCGTCGTGGAAGACGAACCCGCTTTGCAGGAGACCCTGTCTTATAACCTCGAAAAAGAGGGATACACGGTCGAAGCGACCGGCGACGGGCGCGCCGCGCTCGAATCGGCCCGCCGCCTCAGGCCCGACCTGGTCATTCTCGATATCATGCTGCCCGGCATGGACGGCTTCGAGGTCTGCCGCCGCCTGCGCCGGGAGATGACCACGCCTGTGCTGATGCTCACCGCCCGCGACGACGAGATTGACCGTGTTGTGGGGCTGGAGGTCGGCGCGGACGATTACCTGACCAAGCCGTTCTCGATGCGCGAGTTGATGGCGCGCGTCAAAGCCCAGTTGCGGCGGGCGCGGCTGTTGCGCGAGGAACTCGGCACGGCGGGCATAGTCGCAGCGCCGCAGGAGACGCTGACCTTCGACAATCTCACCGTCAATCTCACGCGCCGCGAAGTCATGCTGGACGACAAACCGCTGGCAATGAAGCCCAAGGAATACGAACTTCTGCTGTTTCTCGCCCAGCACCGCGGTCAGATGCTCTCGCGCGAATTCGTGCTGGAGCGCGTCTGGGGCTGGGACTTCATCGGCGACAGCCGCACCGTGGACGTGCACGTGCGCTGGCTGAGGCAGAAGATCGAGGCCGATCCCGCCAAACCGAAACGCATCGTCACCGTGCGCGGGGGCGGATATCGGTTTGAAGGCTAGCGGGTTGGCAGGTTGCAGGTTTGAAGGTTGAAGGTTCCAGTGGACGGCATGCTTCTGGCAGGCCTTGTGGTGGTCTTGCTCGCGGCAGGGTGGTTCGCGTGGCGTTATCTCCGCTTGCGAATTGCCGTACAGAAGATGACTCATCAACTGAAGCAAGATGGGGATATTTCCGAAGCGTCCCATGAACTCGGTGAATTGTCGTCGGCATTCAATCATCAGCGTTCCACGTTCAACCTTAAACTTTCAACCGCGAACGCCGAACGCGCCCGCCTCTCCGCCATCCTCGACCAACTGACCGACGGTGTCCTGATCGCGGACGCGGAGGGGCGCGTCCAGTTTGCCAACCCCGCCGCGGAGAGACTTTTTGGCGCGCACCTCGCGGGACATTCGGTGGCGGAGGCCGTGCGCCACCATTCCCTCGTCGAAGCCTGGCGGCGCTGTTGCGAGAGCGGCGAATTGCAGACCGAATCGGTGGAAGTGCCCGCCAGCCGCCAGTTCCTGCAACTGATTGCCATTCCTGACCGTAACACGACGGGCGGCAGTCTGCTCATGGTGCAGGACTTGACGCGCGTCCGCCGCCTCGAAACGGTGCGGCGCGACTTCATCAGCAACCTCTCGCACGAACTGCGGACTCCACTGGCCTCTCTCAAAGCCCTGACCGAGACCCTGCAGGACGGCGCGCTCTCAGACCCCCCGGCGGCGCACCGTTTCCTGGGCCGCATCCAAATCGAGGTGGATGCGCTGACCCAGATGGCGCAGGAACTACTCGACCTCTCCAGAATCGAATCGGGACAGGTGAGCCTGGAACTGACGCCCCTCGAGCCGCGCGTCCTGCTGACCGCGTCTGCGGAGCGGATGCATCTTCAGGTGGAACGCGCCGGGCTGAGTCTTACGCTCGAGGAAACGGGGGACATCCCCCGCGTCCGCGTGGACGCGGGGCGGCTGGAACAGGTGCTGGTCAATCTCATCCATAACGCGGTCAAGTTCACACCGCCTGGCGGCAGTATTGTCCTGTCGGCGCGGGAGGAGGGATCGGCGGTTGTGTTCTCGGTGAAAGATAGCGGTGTGGGGATTCCGCAGGATGACTTGTCGCGAATCTTCGAACGATTCTACAAGGCCGACCGCGCCCGCTCCGGCGGCGGGACCGGGCTGGGGCTTTCGATTGCGCGGCATATTGTGGAGGCACACGGCGGGAGAATTTGGGCTGAGAGCCGCGAGGGGGAGGGGAGCACGTTTTTCTTTTCCATCCCGATTGATACGTAATGCTTTTCAAACTTGTGAAGTCATCTTGCTGAAGTGTTAAGGGGGGATGAACGCGCCGGGGGTATGATGTAATTGATGAAACCTTTACCGCTCATTAACGCATTGTTCTCTTGGAGTTAATCGGCGGCTGGTATCCTTTAGCTAATTCAAGGAGAACCATGGTTACTTTTCTGACGGTTACTACAATTGCCATGCTGGTGGTGTTTGGCATTGATGCCAGCCAGAAGCGGCGCGAGTATTTGCGGACCAGGGAAATGCGGTGAAGTGCCCAGGCCGCATTCTCGCTGCACTGCAAATCGTCAAACCCGGCTCATCGCTCTTTATTGGTAGCGCGCCGCAAAAAGATTAAGCGTCTCTTCTCCTTTTTATGTCAACGTCCTGCCGTCCCCCCTTCCGGCAGGACGTTGACTATTAACAGCACAGTCTTTTAGCGGCACGATGGGGCTTAAAACATCGGACCGCCGGGCCTCCCGGCGGTCCGATGTTTGCTAAGGAGTCAACCTAGTTATCCGAGACGCAGCGGAAGCCAATGCTGGAGTCGGATACGCCATGATACTCGTAACTGTCCAGGTCGGCGTTCGGGTTGGGACCGAGGACCGAGGCGCGGTTGGCGACGCGGATATCCACCTCGGCATCCTTGTAGGAACCGCCGCGTGCCACGCGGAAGAAGTAGGTGGCGCGGGCCACGGGACCCGTCGGGTTGAGGGCAATCCCCGAACTATAATACTCGGAATCGTAGAAATCCTGCACCCATTCCCAAACGTTACCAGCCATGTCGAGCACGCCGAAGGGACTGGCACCGGCCGGGAAACTGCCTACACGCGTCACGTCACCTACATTGGAATTGAAATTCGCCAGCGAGTTGTCCGGGCGCTGATCGCCCCAGGGGTAGGTGCGGAAGTCGTTGCCGCGCGCGGCGCGTTCCCATTCCGCTTCGGTGGGCAGGCGGCGGCCGGCCCATTTGCAATAGGCATCAGCCATACCCCAGGTGACGTAGATGACCGGGTAATCCTTGAAATCGGGGTTGGTGAAGTATTGCTGATTGGTCGCAGAGTTGAATGCCTGCGGCGGTTCGCACGCGCCGGCCTGCGTGCACAGGGTGTACATGCCGACCGTGACCTCCAGTTTATCAATCCAGTAAGCATGCAGTGTGACGTTATGATCGGGCTGTTCATCCCCGGAGGCGCGCGGATCCATGCCGCCCATGCGGAAGGAACCTTCCGGGATGTAAACCTGGATCATGCCGTCAACAGGGGAGACGCGCTCTTCACCGGCTGTTGCCTGGCCACCCGCTTCCGCGGTCGGATTGAGTGAAATGGGTGTGCTGGTCGGGAAGGCGGTCGGTAACGCGATAGGGGTTGGTTCCGCCGCGCCGCCCATCTGACAGGCCGAGCTGAACAGAGCCAGCGCGACCAGAATTGGAAACAACTTTTTCATGGAAGCCTCCTTTTTGGGTGAACCTGCCCTGAGTATACAGACAGGCGGCGCATTACCATATCACCCAAAAGTCACATTTTGGTAACAATTTGTGACCAGATGCGACTTTACGGATATAATCCGCTCAGGTAGCCGGAGATGTACGATGAGCACTGAGACAGCCGAAAACAGACTATCCAACCGTGTCTTCGTTGTTTGCGACCAGACGGAAACCGCGCCCATCTGGGGGTACATGATCCGGGAAAAAGGCCTGGTGCCCATCCTGGAAACGTCACCCCAGCGCGCCATGGATCGTTTAATGGAAGACATTCCCGATTTGGTGGTGATTGATGTGAACGCGCCGCACGCACAGCGCATCGAATTGTGTAAAAAGTTCCGCGAATTAAGCGCCAGCCCGATCCTTTTGTTTCTTCCGGCCAACCACGAGACCGAGATCCTGGAGGCGTATCAGGCGGGCGTGGACGAGTGCGTGGTCAAGCCAATCAGCCCGGCCATCTTCCTGGCCAAGATCACGGCCTGGGCGCGGCGCAGTTGGTCCGCGCCGATGTCGGCGGTGCAGACCGGCAACCTGCATCTCGATCCATCGCGCCGTTCGGCCCTCGGCTTCGATGGGCGGGAATGCAGGCTGACCAACCTGGAATTCCGCCTGATGCATTTTCTCATGAGCCGTCCCGGGTATGTTTTCAAGGTAGAGGAAATCATTCAGTCGGTCTGGGGGACCCAGCGGCAGGGTGATCAGGCCATGTTGAAAAACGTCGTGTATCGGTTGAGGAAAAAACTGGAGTCGGAACTTGGGGAGAAGAACCTGATCAAGACCTGGCCCGGCGGATACAGTTTTGAGGCGAAGTAATGAAAAAATCCCGTTGTCGTTTTGACAGCGGGATTTTTTCACGGTCCCTGGATTAACTGAATGGCGCTTCGCGCGTCGACGTAGGGTGAGCTGTTGATCGAAAGGGCCTTGTTCCACGCGGACAGCGCGCCCTCCGTATCGCCTTTCCGATAAAGCGCCCAGCCGTACCAAAGCCAGGCCTCCTCCGACATTTCGGTGATGCCGCGGGCATAATCGGTCAGAACGAGCAGGTCGTCAATGCGGTTGGAATGGAAGTAAGCGAAGAACGGACCGAACTGATAGCGGAACATGCGTAACGGCAGGCCCAGTTCACGGGATTTGTCATAGGCCAGCGCGGCTTCCTCGTATCGTTCAAAATAGACCAGGTCGCTGCCGAGATTGAACCAGGCGAAGGAATCTTTCTCGTTGATTTGCACTTCTGCCTGCGCGAGTTCGAGCGCGCGTTGGCGGTTCTGGTCGGGATCCCAGTCCGCGCCGAGCAGGGACTTCATCTCCTCCTCGTCCTGTGGGAAATAGATGACAATGTAGAGATTGTTGAACGGTTTCCAATCTGCTTCGAGAATTTGATAGGGAACCTGCTGGTCGGCTCCGTGATAAGAGTCCTGGGCGGTGAAGGTTTGTGCCGCGTCGTCGTATCCGGTCAACAGCAGATAATGTGCAGCCCACAAATCGTCGTTGGGACCGAGCGCGTCGTTGGGATCGAGATTGGTGACGCTCTCCACGATGACGGGATAGTTCGCTGCGAGTAATCGTTTCAGCAGGTTTAAGTTGCCCGCCACGCGATATTGGATGTTCAACCAGCCCGCGTTGTTGCGGACGTAATATGCCAGTTCCTCCGGGTTGACGTTGCGATCTTGTAAAACGGGTTTGATCTGCGCGGCGATGTCGGCCTGGTCGCCGTCCCAGCCGTAGAGTTGCAAGGCCATGGACAGAGTCGCCGGGCCGCAGTTGTTGGGAGTCTGTTGTTCCCATTCGGGAGATCGGATGGAGGCTCCCGCGGGGAGGGGGACGAGAGTCGCTGTGGGAGTTGGAAAAAGCGTGGGCGTGGAATCAACCTGCGGCGCCGCGCGCGGCGTGCTGGTCGCAGGCGCGGGTGTGACCGGCAGGGCGGTCGGCACGGGGCCCGGCGGATCAACGATATTTTTTACGTAGATGGTGAACTTTTCAAAGCGCCATGCGAATGCAGATTGCACGGCGGGAATCTGAAATCCCAGAATGGCCACCAGGAGCAGCGCCCCCAGCCCGATCAGGATTTTGTTGCGCTTCGACATGCGCGTCAGTGTACCATGCACGGATGAAAGAAAATTAAGGATTGGGATTCGATGAATCCGCCGCCCACGTTTTGACGCGCTCGAACAGGTCGGCCAGCGGCTTCAACTGATTGATCGGCATGGACAGATTTTTGGCGCGCGTGCGGTCGTATTGGAAGACGCGCGTGCCCGGCGCGATGGGCGCGGCGCGCTGGCGGAACTCCGCGTGAGACATCCAGCCCGTCAGCCAGATGTTCATGCCATAGACCCAGATGTTGCCCCACTCACTTGGCTGGATGAGGTACATCTCGCGGCGCGCGGGACTGTGAATCGCCACCCGTTTCCCGGGCCGCGACTTGGCGCGGACGCAGGCCAGCGCGTAAAAATCCCCTGTGACTTCGACGCGCGTACGCGGCGGCAGTTCGACCGTCTGCGCGAGAAAGTCGCGGTTGGAATCCTGTCCGCTTAATTCGAGGGTGAGCGTCTCGTCCGATTCGGATTTCAGCGCCAGCCTCCCAAGCGGGGACCAGGTCTGCGGGTTGGCCCAGGCCTTGGGCATGGCATGGATGAGACAGGTGGGCTGGCCTGCTTCGATGGCTTTTTGCAAGTCGCTTTGGGAAGCGGCGACGAGACCGGTGAGGAAGGCGAACAGGTACAAGTCGTTGTCATTGTGACCGTCCGCGGCGAACTGATCGGAGGGAATCAAGGCCGGGGCGGGCAGGAGCAGGCTCGGGTCGCGGTGGATGCGCTGAATCTGGTCACGGTGTGTGATGAGGAAGGACTTGATGTCACAGCGATGGCCGCCGAGCGAGACGTCGTAACGGTCGGGATCGGTGAAGGGCGTCGCGCCTTTCACGTCGAAGGGGATGTCGCGTTGCGAGAGGTGGCGGCGGAAGGCCAGTTCGACGGCCACGCCGGCCACGATGCGGCGCAGACGGTCGTAGGGCGAGCCGCCCATGCGGTTGTAGGTGTGAGGGAGCGAGCGAATGGCGTACGCGATTCCGCCCTCGGTGAGGTCGGGGGTAAAGGGCAGGCGGAGGAGGTCGGAGGGGGAGAGACTACTCATTCCTGAACTGCAAACAATAATGATGGAACGTGTTGCTCACCCACGCGGACCCCAGCCCGAACGGAGCCAGCGGCTGGTTATCCTGCAACCAGATTTTTTCATCTTTCAATGTGTAGGTCTTGCCGAGTTCGCGGGCCAGGTCCCAGGCGAGGGGGTAAATCCTCCCGCCCTTCTTCACGTTCTTGACGATGATGGTGAGATAAGCCTTCTCGCGTAGCAACGATTTCAGTCGTTTATAAATATCAACCAATTTGGCGAGAAAGGCTTCGTAATCCTCCACGTTGCCGAGGTCGTTCGGGTCATCCGAATAAAAGACATCCAACTCATTGGAGGCGCGGCGTTTTTTCTGAGTCTCGGCGCCGCGAGCACGCAGCATGTCCCAGTAGGGAGGAGAAGTGAGGACATAATCAATTGTTGGAAATTGATAGTTGGCGGCGTGAGAAGCATCTCCATTGACGATTTCAGATTTTAGATTTTCGATTGACTCGCCAAGCGATTCCCTTTCTTCGGTGATGATCTGCTTAGCGATCTCGGCGTATTTGGGATTCAATTCGATGCCGTACGAGTTGCGTCCCGCGCGCAACGCGGCGATCAGAGTCGAACCTGTGCCGCACATCGGGTCGAGCACGGTCCCTCCCTTTTTGGTGAAGAACTCGATGAATTCCTGCGCCATTGTCTCGGGGAATTTGGCCGGGTGGACGAGCACCCCTTTCTTGCGCGGCGGCGGGTTGTGGATGAACCAGGATTTCTGGAACTTGAGCCAGGATTTCGGGTCGAGGTCGTTGAGTTTGTTGGGCGGCATGGGAGGATTATACACGCGGGGGGATTCTTTTTACCACTGAGAACACAGAGTCTCCTTGTTAAGTGTAATTCGATTTCTCACCGCGAAGAAGCAAAGACCGCGAAGTTTTCCGAATATCGCGAAGGCTTTTCTTCGCCTCTAAATCTGCTTCGCGTGCTTCGTCTCTTCGCGGTTCAAGATTGTCGTCGCCTGTAAATTGGAACCGCGCTTTGCGGGCACAGATCATTGAGAAAAATTCCCATGTCATCTGAGCCCTCCATGGTGAAGCCTATGGCGATGGCGTTCTCGTCGGCGGGACGTAATTCACGTCCTGCACGACCAGGTCGGAGAACGTGACCGTGACCGGCGTCCCGCCCGCGGCGCGGACGAAGACCCCGAGCGTGCCGCTGGATAAATTCGCGTCGGTCACGCTGAACTGGTGGCGGCCGTTCAAAAAGACGCGCAGTTCACGGCCCGCGGCCCACACGCCGATGCGCGTCTGGCCGGGCGCGCCGGGCGGCACGTCTCCGCTGGGGACGGGGGGCTGGAGCATGTGCCGCTCGTTGCCGCTGACGCGCTCCATGTGGACCTGCCCGTCGCAGGTCAGCGCGATGCGGTAATACGTGACAGGGATGGCACGCACGAGGAATCCATACTCGTCCGCGCCGCGGCACAGGCTGGGACGTGCAGTGATCTCCGCGTAGAAATCGCCGAGCACGAGTTCCCGGTTCAGGCTGACGAGGTACACGTTTGGCTGGGCCGCCAGTGTGATGCGTTCGCGCCCGACCGTGATCATGCCCGCATCGGATTCGAATGTGTCCCACAGAGTTTCGTCGGAGAAATCGTCTGTGGCAATGACCTCGCCCAGGCCGGGGCGCGGGTCGGGGGTGGGGCTTTGGGTGGCGAACGGTCTCAGGGTGGGCGTGCCGGTTGGCGGGAACCAGACGATGGTCGGGGAAAGAACCGGGGTGGGAGTCGGCGGGCGGGGTGTGGCGGTCACCACCGGCGGGTTCAGGCTGAAGCCGGAGCAGGCGGTCAGCAAGAATGCGATCAAAATAAATAGAATGTCATTGCGAGGAGAGATGAGCGGAGCGAAGCGCAGTCGAAGCCCGCTGCGGCAATCTCCTCGTCGAACAGGAGATTGCTTCGCCGCTGCGCGGCTCGCAATGACAGAGGGAAAGGTGAGTTTCATCCAAAATCTCGGTGGCAAAAAACGGTTTCGTTTTGGCACAGGTATTGTACAATACTGTAGGACAAAACTCCATTTTGTCCTACACCTTCAACAGGAGAAAACCATGACTGACAAGGCTGTGCTGGTGACCGGCGCGTGCGGCGAGATCGGGCAGGCGCTGGTGCAAAACCTGGCAAAGCAGGGAGGCTATCGCATCGTCACCGCGGACCTGATGCCTCTGCCCGAGGCGATCAGGGCTTTATCGGCCGAGCATGTGCAGGGCGATCTGGTCAACCGCGTCAAGCAGTTCTACGATTACGATTTCGACGTGATCTTTCACCTGGCGGCGTCGCTCTCGTCGAAGGCGGAGGTGGCGACCGAGGAGGCGCATCGCATCAATGTGGAAGGCACGATGCAGTTGTTGATGTTGGCGGCGTACAAATCCGAGAAGTACAAGAAGTCGGTCAAGTTCCTGTTCCCCAGTTCGATTGCCGCGTACGGCATGCCCGATCTCCAAACCAAAAGGGCGGCGGGCCGCGTGAAGGAGGCGGACTGGGACATCCCGCACACGATGTACGGCTGCAACAAGTTGTATTGCGAAAAACTGGGCATCTATTACAGCCGCTTCTACGGCCAGCGGCATCTGGATGAAAACCCGCCGGTCATGCTGGACTTTCGCGCCATCCGTTTTCCCGGCCTGATCTCGGCCTTCACGCTGCCCTCCGGCGGGACGAGCGACTATGGCCCCGAGATGCTCCATCACGCCGCGCAGGGAAAGCCCTACGCGTGTTTCGTCCGCGAGGACACGAAGATCTCGTTCATGGCCATGCCCGACGCCATCAAGTCGCTGATGATGCTCACCGACGCGCCGCGCGAAAGGTTGAATCACCAGGTCTATAACATCGCCGCCTTCGCGTTGACCGCAGGCGAGTTCCGCGACCGCGCCGTCAAGGCCTTCCCCGGCGCGGAAATCACCTTCGAACCCAACCCGCGCCGGCAGGGCATCGTCGACTCGTGGCCGGAGGACATTGACGATTCCCTGGCCCGCGCCGAGTGGGGCTGGAAGCCCGATTACGATGTGGATAAGTTTTTCGAAGAATACTTTTTGCCTGAGATACGGAAGCGATATGGGAAGTAATCGAGGCTCTTCCGTAATTAGCGGGAAAAGGTCCAACCACGAATTTGTGTCCTTTGTGTTTGAAAAGCCATTTCCCGTTGAAAACGGTAGAACCGTAATTGATAAATCACAGTTCGTGAAATCTTCACAAAGAAGAGGCTGCCGGGAGGCGGCCTCTTCTTTGAATTCTGGGTTTATACCTGTGATAAAATCCCGCCGTTGACACAAAGGACGCCTTGGGGGAGCAGTGAGCCTTTGTGAAAAACCTATTTTCGGAGAACAAGATATGCCAAGAAGAAGTCTTGCTCGCCTGTATAAGGACGAGTTTTCAGGCTATTCGCCAGCCAAATTCCAGCAGGATTTATTAGCAGGTCTCACCGTCGCCGCGGTAGCGTTGCCGCTTGCGCTCGCGTTCGGGGTCTCATCGGGGGCAAGTGCAGCCGCAGGGCTGGTTACCGCCATTCTGGCGGGCTTCATCGTGGGCGCGCTTGCCGGCGCACCGTTCCAGATCAGCGGACCTACGGGCGCGATGTCCGCCGTCCTCATCGTGCTTGTTCAGCGTTACGGTCTCGAAGGCATCTGGGTCGCGGGTTTGTTTTCGGGCGCGCTCCTGCTCCTCATCGGTCTCCTGCGCCTCGGCCGCTTCATCGCCTTCATCCCCGCGCCGGTCATCAGCGGCTTCACCTCGGGCATCGCGCTCATCATCTTCATCGGTCAAATTGACAACGTCCTCGGCGTCAAGACTCCCGCCACAGAAACCGCCGCGCTCAAGTTCCTCGGATATTTCAACGGCGGATTCTCCCCCAGCCTCCAATCGCTGACTCTCGGACTCGTCGTCATCGCGACCATGCTGTTCATGCCGAAAAAATGGACGGCGCGTTTCCCCGCTTCGCTCCTCGGCATCATCCTCGCCACGCTTCTCAACTGGACCCTAAACTGGTCTGCCCCAACCATCGGAGCCATCCCCCAGTCTCTCATTCTCCAGTCTCGCCTTTCGCTCTCCAGCATTCCTTGGACAAATCTCCCCGACTTCATTGCTCCCATCCTGACCATCACCGCGCTCGGCGCAGTCGAGTCCTTGTTATGCGGCGCGGTCGGCTCGAACATGACGGGCATCCGCCTACAGGCGAATCAGGAACTGATCGCGCAAGGCGTGGGCAACATGCTCATCCCCTTCTTCGGCGGAGTGCCCGCCACGGCGGCAATTGCGCGCTCCAGCGTGGGGATCAAATCGGGCGGGCAGACGCGCCTCGTGAGCATCGTCCACGCGGTGGGATTGCTGCTGTCCATGTTTCTGCTCGCGCCTTTTATGAGCCGTATCCCTTTGGCGGCGCTGGCCGGAGTGTTGATGGTGACTGCCGTCCGCATGAACGAATGGGACGCGATCAAGTTCATCTTCGGCAGACGCTTCAAGACCGACATGATCGCCTTTACGGTGACAATGCTTGCCACCATCGTCCTCGACCTGACACAAGCCATCCTGATCGGCTCCTTCCTTGCGGGTGCGGTCTTCCTGAATAAGATCGCCAGCATTGATGTTGACGTGCAGGAAGTGGATACCGAACGGCTCAAGCAAAAGGGAATCGCAACGGCGGGCAAATGTCAGCATGTCCGCGTGGCGTTTCTGACTGGCCCCCTCTTCTTCGCCGCGACGGGTCAATTCAACGAGGCATTTGCGAATTTAAACAACACGCACGCGTTGATTCTTTCCATGCGCGGCGTGTCCCTGATTGATACGGCGGGCATCGAAGCCATCCATCGCCTGCATGAACGACTGCACAAGCAGGGCGGCACGCTCATGTTCGCGGGTGTCCACGATAACGCTTACGATATGATGAAACGCGGCGGGTTGGTGGAGACGATCGGGAAGAACAACTTCTTCTGGTCCAGCGACCAGGCCATCGTCGAGGCGGAGAGGCGGGGATGCGGGTTCTGCCAGGCGTAGGGCGGCTACACTCCCAACAACTCCTTCAATCTCGGATGCCCCGCGTACACCCCGTGATACTTTTCGGGAATCAACGCCGCGATGCGGCACATGATCTCGTCGGTGTACTGTTTGAGGGCCTCGGTGCGGTCTCCTTTCGGTAGGGGCGGGAGAGTGAACGGTTGCCCGGCACGCACGACAATGTGCGAGCGCTTCAGACGCTTTAAATTCCCGAAAATGACCTTGTCTTCAGTGCCAGCCAGACCCACAGGCAGGATGGGTCGGTTGAGTTTTGCCGCCAGATAACTGACGCCCGGGCGTCCCTCGATCATCGTGCCGACGCGCGAACGCGTCCCTTCGGGCGCGATGACCAACTGATTGCCCTGTTCCATCAAGGCGATGATCTTCCGCAATGCTTTCAGGTCGGGGTTGAAGCGGTCAATGAACACGAAGTTGAAATATTTTCCCAGCCAGCGCAGGAAGGCGTTCTCCTCCCATTTCTCGGCGACAGGGATGAAGATATCCCAGCGGTCGAGGGCATAAAAAGCCAGCGCCGCGTCCAGAATGCCGAGATGGTTGGTGGCGATGACGAAACTGCCTTCCTTGGGTAAGAGTTCGCGTCCATGAATTTCCACCTTGGCGACGAGGTTGATGACCGTGCGGAGAAGCCAGCGGATGAAGTTACGCATGAGGCAATTTTACAACAAACCGACCTCCTGCGAGGTCGGTTTGAAAGATCGGGTCGGTTTAGAATGGAATATCGCGCTTATCGTGCATGCCGTATTTCTCGTAGATGCGTTTGAAAATCTCCGCGTCGCCGGGCGAGATGTCAATCAGTTCGAAGCCCACGTTGAACACCAGCGGCTCGAAGCGGTCGCGGGCGCACCACTTCGTGCGCGCCACGAACGTCATGCTGGATTTGTTCGCCACGTCCGGCGTCAGGTCAATGCGCAGGCGGTAATCCCTATTCAGCGGGAGTTCGCGCTGGCAGTCCAGTTTGAAACCGATTCCGCTGATGTCCGACAGGTGGCCTACGGTATCCAGCGTGTTGCTATCCAGAACCGGCATGTAGTATCCAAACCTGCTTCGCTCGGATTTTCTGCGTTCTACCATTCTGTCTCGCTTTCTTGTCTATACTGGTATAAGTATAGACTAAGTTTGGGCAGGAAGCAACCCTCCGAATTCTACCAAAAAAGGGCTTATTCGGATTTCAGAATGTGCGTGAGGATGGTCGCGCCGGAGCCGCCGATGTTCTGCGCCATGCCGATGCGCGCGCCCTCCACCTGAGTCGCGCCGCACTCGCCGCGCAATTGCTGGACCACCTCGACGATCTGATACATCCCCGTCGCGCCGACCGGGTGCCCGCGCGCTTTCAACCCTCCGCGCGTGCACACGGGCACGCGGCCGTTCGGGCTGATCTCGTTATCCAGGCCGAGGCGCACGCCCTGGCCGCGTTCGGCGAACCCGCAGGCCTCGAGCGAGAGCGCAGACATGATGGAGAACGCGTCGTGCAATTCGAACACGTCAATATCCTCGTGTGTTACACCCGCCATCGCGTAAGCGCGTTTCGCCGATTCATACGCGGCCGTAAGGAACAGCGGGTCCTTGCGCGAATGCACCGCGATGGAGTCCGTGCTTGCGGCCGAGCCAGCCACGATCACGCGCGGACGCCCGGGCAGGGACGCGGCCTTGTCCGCGGGGACGAGCAGGGCCGCGGCCGCCCCGTCGCCGATGGGGGAGGCGTCCAGCAAATTGATGGGCGTTGCCACCATGCTCGATTTCTCGAACTGCTCGACCGTGATCTTCTGGTGCAGGCGCGCGAAGGGATTGTGCATGGCGTTGGCGTGCGCGTTGATGGAGAAGGGCGCGAAGTCCGCGTGCTTCCAGCCGTACTCGTGCATGTAACGCCGCATGATCAGCGCGTTGATTCCGACGAACGAGACGCCCTGTTCCACTTCATAGTCCGCGTCGGCGGCGGTGGCCAGGGCGGCGGTCACATCATGGCCAGCCTTGTCGGTCATTTTTTCGACGCCGACGACAAGGGCCGAATCGACTTCGCCCGACGCGACCGCCATCAATCCCGCGCGAAACGCCGCCGCGCCCGATCCGCAGGCGGCCTCGATCTTGACCGCCTCCGCGCCGCGCAGGCCGATCCAGTCCGAAATCAGCGTGCCGAGCAGGTTTTGTCCGCTGACGAGGGGCGAGAGCATGTTGCCCACGTACAACGCCTCGACAGCCTCGTGCCCGCAGTCGTGCAGTGCAGCGAGGGTGGCCTCGAGGGCCAGGTTTTTCAGGGACAGGTCCCAGTGCTCGTCTATGTTCGTCTGGCCGATGCCGAGGATGGCTACAGATCTCATTGATAACCTCTCGCTCGAATTCTACCCGATGAGGCTCTCAGGAACTATCTGGCGTAGAATGGGAGAGTGTCTAATCTCGTGGGCCTGCGAAAGACTTCACCACAGGGCGCACCGAGATCACGGAGAAAACCTTTGAAGAATCTCTGTGGGTTTCGTATTCTCTGTGGTGAGATATTCTCCAGCTCATTCTTTTGAACGCTCCCTGGAATGGGAACAAAGAGGTTTGCGTTCCCGTCCAAAATATGCTACTCTTTGCAGCAAAGAAGGAGATTCCATGCACAGACTCTTGACGCTCACCGTGTTATTGATTTTGCTTGCGGCCTGCGCGCCGGCAACGCCCATTGAGTCCAAGCCGACCCAGGCCACCCAGCCTTCCGCGCCTCTCGAGGGTCAATGGACGATCAGGATGATTCATTCGGGCGGCATCATGGGTTTAATGCGCGTGATCGAAGTCTCCAGCGATGGAACCTTTACGGTTGTGGATGAGCGCGCTTCGAAGACCGTGACCGACAAACTTCCCGCCTCGGGGCTTGCCGAATTGCAGACCCTGGTCACATCGGCGCGGCCTGCCAGCGTGCCCGCCGGGCCGTCCCTGTGCGCCGATTGTTTTATTTACGATATCGAGATTTCATCCGAAGGCGCGGGCAGACCGATGAAATACCATCTGGACGACACGACCCTGTCCAATTCGGGGATGGCGGAACTGGTGAACTACCTGCGGAGCCTCATGGACGAGGCGCTCGCGAAATAACGTTCAACCTTCGATCATCAATACCTTTGCCCCGCGAATCTTGCGCCGCTTCAATTCGATCAGGGCGCGGTTGGCATCTTCGAGAGAGAATAATTCCACTTCGGGTTTGATCGGGATTTCGGCGGCAAGTTCCAAAAATTCACGCACGTCGGCGCGCGTGACGTTGGCAACGCTCTTGATTTCTTTCTCCATCCACAGGTGTTCGGGATAATTCAGTGCGAGCAGTGACTTTTGGTCCGCGCTCTCCTTGCGGATGGCGTTGACCACCAGCCGCCCGCCCGGCGCAAGATTCCCCAGCGCCGCCACAATCGGACCCCAGACCGGCGTCGTGTCAATGACCGCGTCCAGCGCCTCGGGCGGCCTCGCGTCCGAATCGCCCGCCCAGGCCGCGCCCAGTTCGCGGGCGAAAGCCTGTTCCGATTCGCTTCTCGCGAAAACATAGACGGGCGTGTTTGGGAATTGATGCCGCGCCATTTTGAGCACCAGGTGCGCCGATGCGCCAAAGCCTGTGAGACCGAGTCTCTGGCCGTCGCGCAGGCCGGTCAGTTTCAGCGAGCGGTAGCCGATGGCGCCCGCGCACAACAGCGGCGCGGCCTCCGCGTCCGTGAACGCGGACGGGATGGGATGCGCGAAATCCTCGGGCACGGTCATGTATTCGGCATAGCCGCCGTGCGCGTCGCGGCCTGTGGCGCGGAACTGCGCGCACAGGTTCTCGTTCCCAGACAGACAATATTGGCAAGACTCGCACGCCGAGAAGATCCATGCCACGCCGACGCGCTCGCCTTCTTTGAATCGACGCGATTTGCCAATGACCGTTCCCACCACCTGATGTCCGAGCACGATGGGCAGGCGCGGCGGGGGAGTGCGTCCCTCGATCTCGTCCAGTTCGGTGTGGCAGACCCCGCAGGCCGCGATCTGGATCAGAATCTCGCCCTCGGCGGGAGTCGGCTGTGGGAGTTGGGCCAGGCGCAGGGGAGTCGGATTCGAGTCCAGTTGAGTCACGTAGTCCAAAATCATGGCTTTCATGGTTGCGTTCCAGTCCGTATTCATTATACTTACGTCAGGAGATTTCTTGAATGATGGAAACCGCCGCGTGGATTGACCAATCGCTTAAACGCCTCGGCCTGGCGGGGTCGCAGGGGGTGGCAGCGGTGAGTTACTTGAAAAAGCACAAGGTAAGGCTTGGGTTTCACAACCAGCCGACCGCGGCGCGCTGGACGATCTTCGGCGAGATTCAGTTGCATCCGCGTTACGCGCTCCTTCCGCCCGGCGACCCCTATACACTCAGCCTGATCGTCCACGAGGCGCGTCACCTCCAGCAGGGATTCTTCACCGCGCTGTCGGTCATGGGTGAACTGGAGGCCTGGCAGGAGCAATTCGCTTTTCTGGAAAATCTGATGGGGCAGTATTCGTTTGACTTGCAGGAGGACATGATTATCGAGGAGTTGATGAAACTCTCCCTCGATTCCCGCGCAGACCTCGCCTTTGCTCGCGCTTTGATGAGAGACTACGCCGGGCCGACGTATCGAATCTACTGGCTTCCGTTGTATCCGCTGGGGAAAGAAATAAAATATTGGCTGACTTGGTAGGTGGTCTTTTTCTTATAGCATCCCACTTACTATCGCCAGCAACACCCCTCCCGCGATGACCGAGGCCAGTTGCCCCGCGGTATTCGCGCCCATGGCGTGCATGAGGATGAAGTTGTCGGGGTCTTCCTCCAGCGCCATTTTCGCGGACAGGCGTCCCGCCATCGGAAACGCGCTGATCCCGCACGCGCCGATGAGCGGATTCACTTTTCCGCCTGTTGCGAAGGCCATTAGTTTCCCAAACAGCAAGCCCGCGACCGTATCCACGATGAAGGCCAGCAGGCCGAGTCCCAGCACCATCAATGTCTGCCATTGAATGCCTGTGGTGGGATCGTAAAGGAATCGTTCCGCGGTCATGGTTGCGCCGATGGCGAGACCGAGGAACAGGGTGGCGATGTTGATGATCTCGTTCTGCGCGGCCTTGCTCAATCGGTCAACGACCAGCGCCTCGCGCAGGAGGTTGCCGAGCATCAACGCCGCGATCAACGGCGCGGCCGAGGGCGCGATCAAACTGACGATGACCGTCACCACGATGGGAAATGCGACGACGGTCAGACGCGAGACGGGGCGCGGCGCGTAGTCCATGCGGATGAGGCGTTCGCGGCGTGTCGTCATCAGGCGCATGATCGGCGGCTGGATGATCGGGATGAGACTCATGTACGAGTAGGCCGCGACCGCGATCGGTCCGAGCAGATGCGGGGCGAGT
Organism: Chloroflexota bacterium; assembly: GCA_037445635.1. Taxonomy (GTDB): domain Bacteria; phylum Chloroflexota; class Anaerolineae; order Anaerolineales; family Villigracilaceae; genus JBFMCC01. The sequence goes on along the minus strand of JBBIKC010000040.1, from coordinate 4,319 downwards.
TTGGTCGTGACGAAGATGGCGGTCGGCCCGTCGATCGCGCCGATCACACCGATCGAAGCCGCCTCATTCAGCGGAAATCCCAGCGCGCTCGCGAGCAGAAGAGTCCCGAAAATCCCGAACTGTCCCGCCGCGCCGAGCAGAGCCATGCGCGGCTGTGCCAGCAGGGGACGAAAGTCAATCATCGCGCCGACGCCGATGAAGATGAGCAGGGGAAAGAGTTCGGTCTCGATGCCTGCCTCGTAGATCACGCGCAAAAAACTTCCCTCGTCGTAAGCCGACATGCCGAGATTGGCAAGGATGCAACCGAAACCGATGGGCAAAAGCAATACAGGTTCGTATTCTTTCGCGACTGCCAGATAGATGAGCGCGCCGCCGATGACGAGCATGAGCGCGTTCGCCCAGGTGAAATCTGCAAACCCCGCGAGCAGGTCCGTCAAATCCATGAAGCCTCGCCCGCGTCGGCAAAACGGATCAACGCCTGTTTGTGCGCCACGGTCTGCCCCGCGCTCACCAGCACCTCGCCCACCGTCCCCGCGCGCATCGAGCGGATGCTGTTCTTCATCTTCATCGCTTCGATGACCAGCACGACCTGTCCCGTTTCGATTTGATCGCCCTGTTTGACGAAGACTTCGACGACCGTGCCTGGCAGAGGCGCGACCAGCGAACGCGCATCGCCCACCGACGGCGCGCTGACACCGATGGCGGATTTCTTCTCGACGGGCGCGCCCGCGTCTTTCTGGACGCTTCGACTTCGCTCAGCGCGGGCCTCGGCCTGTCCGCCGTCTTCGGGCATGACCTCGAACCGTTCCCCGTCCACGACCGCGACGATGGGCCGCGCGTTCAAGTCCTCGATTTCGACTTCGAAATTTTGTTCGCCGACTTTAACGTTTATCTTCATGGTTTATCCATCTGTGTTTATCTGTGTTTATCCATGCTGCCCTTTTGCGACATCTGCCGCGTGCGCATGCCCAGCTGCCACGCGCTGACGATGGCCATCGGCGGCTCGGGTAACGGCCGCGCGCTGGATTGTCTCTGCACGGCGAGGGCCGCGGCCACGGCAATTGCGGCCGCGCGGGCTTTTCCCTCACCCTCTCCTTTTGGGAGAGGGGCTAGGGGTGAGGGGGTGGATTCGCGCTCGCGGAACAGCGCGGTCATGGCCGCCATCAATCCCCAAAGCAGGATGATGGCCGCGAAGACGAGTCCCATGCCGAGGGCGGTGATTTGAAGGGATTGGATGAATGTGTCGCTCATGCTGATTTCAATTTCGACAACGGACCACAGACGATGGACGACGAAGTGGTCTGCGGTCTGCCGTCCATGGTCCTAAACGGGAATATTCCCGTGCTTCCTCGGCGGCGCGGGCGCGTACTTGTCGCGCAGGGCCGAGAGCGCCGCGATGATCTTCGGCCTGCTCTCGCGCGGCTCGATGATGTCATCCACATAACCAGTTGAAGCCGCGTAGTATGGATTGTTGAATTTTGCGCGGTATTCGTCTGCCAGTTTCTTGCGCTCGGCGGCGGGATCGGAGGCCGACTCGATTTGTTTCTTGAACAAAATGTTCGCCGCGCCTTCCGCGCCGAGAACCGCGATCTCCGCCGAAGGCCACGCATAAGTGACATCGGTTCCAAGATACTTGCTGGACATCACCACATACGCGCCGCCATACGCCTTGCGCGTGATGATGCAGATCTTCGGCACGGTCGCTTCGGAATACGCGTAAAGCAGTTTCGCGCCGTGACGGATGATGCCGCCGTGTTCCTGCGCGATGCCAGGGAGAAAGCCAGGTGAGTCAACAAAGGTGACCAGCGGGATGTTGAAGCAATCGCACATGCGGACGAAGCGCGTCATCTTGTCGGCGGCGTCAATGTCAATCACGCCTGCCATGATGGCAGGTTCCTGCCCCACGATCCCCACACTGTGCCCGCCGATGCGCGCCAGCCCGACGATCGCGTTGCGCGCCCAATCGGGCTGGATTTCGAGGAACGTGCCTGCGTCCACGATCTTTTCGATGACCTGGTGCATGATGTACGGTTCAGACGGATCAATCGGCACGATGCTGTTGAGCGACTCGTCCATCCAGGTCAGGGCGCTTTCGGGTTTGATGTACGGCGGGTTTTCGACGTTGTTCGAGGGCAGGTACGAGAGAAAGCGCCGCGCCATTTGGAGCGCGTCCGTTTCGGATTTCACGCTCAAATGCGCCACGCCGCTGACCGCCATGTGCACGCCCGAGCCGCCCAGCGACTCGGCGTCGATCACTTCGCCCGTCACAGCCTTGATGACTTCGGGGCCAGTCAAAAACATGAACGACTGTTTCTCGACCATGATGACCAGGTCGGTGAGCGCGGGGGAGTAGGCCGCGCCGCCCGCGCAGGGTCCGAGCATGATGCTGATCTGTGGAATCACGCCCGAGTATTGCGCGTTACGTCGAAAGATCTCCGCATATCCGCCCATCGAGCGCACGCCTTCCTGGATGCGCGCGCCTCCAGAATCAATGAGCGAAATGAACGGCACGCCGTTGCGGACGGCTAAATCCATCACGCGGCAAATCTTGTGCGATTGCATTTCGCTCAACGTGCCGCCGTAAATGGTGAAATCCTGCGAGTAAAGGTAGACCGTCCGCCCGTCAATTTGACCGTAACCCGTGATTACCCCGTCGCCGTAGAATTTTTCCTTGAGCAAATTCAACTCATCGCCCTGATGCGTGATGAACGGCTCGATCTCATTGAACGTGCCTGGGTCGAGCAGAGCCTCCACGCGCTCGCGCGCGGTCATCTTGCCTTTGGCTTTTTGTTTCGCGATGCGTTCCTCGCCGCCGCCCTCGAGGGCCTTGGCGCGCATTTTTCGCAGTTCGAGAATTCGAGGGTCTTCAGACATGGGATTGTCCTTTGTTGCATATCAGCAACAGCTCAAACAGTATAAGGCTGGCTTGTCTGACAAGCCAGTGATGGCCGTCAGGTGAATGGTATGCCGTTTGCCATGAGAACACAAGGGCAATCTGTTCTGCGTTTTACCTGATCAGCAAGAGTTCCGTTTGCGGCTTGCCCAGATACTCGGCTCCCGTCTCAGTGATGACTACATCTTCTTCGAGCCCGACATAGCCGTAACCCTCGACGGCCAGCCCAGGCTCGATAGTGAAGACTTGCCCCACTTCGAGTTTCTGATTGGGCGAGTCGCCGTATTTTTCCCAAAGCGGCCCCAGCAGCGCGCCGCCGTCGTGCGCCACGCGGCCGAGCTGGTGACCCAGCGCGTACGGATAACTCGGATACCCCGCGCCCGTGACGGTCTCGCGCGCGATGACGTCAATCGAGTTGCCTGTCACGCCTGCTTTCATGGACGCGCGCGCCTTTTCGATGGCCTGACGAATCACATCGAATCCTTTCTGGACTTCGGGCGGGGCCGCGCTTTCCCCTTTGCGAAGAACGTAGCCGACGCGTTGAATGTCGGAGCAATAGTCTTCGTATTTCACGCCGAAGTCGAAGTGCAGGATGTGACCGCGTTCGATCTTGATGTTTGTGGGGCCGCTATGACCGACGGGAGAGTTTGGACCAGAGTTCACCGCGGGACAGTTTTCGGCAGGCCAGGCCAATTCCACCCCGCGCTCTTTCGCCTGCTTTTGCATGAATTCGCCGACCTCGATCTCGGTCATGCCGACCTTGATGAAGCCGAAAGTTTGCTGGAAAATTTCGTCTGTGAACTCAACCGCCTTGCGGATGCGCGCCAGTTCGGCAGGAGTCTTCCGTCCGCGCAGGGCATTGATGATCGGCTCGGCGCTGACGAGGCGGTCCGCGTAGGGCGTGCCGTCCAGATGGCCGCGCAGGATCTCGTACATGGCGTGAGTCAACCCGTCAGCGTGGACGTTGTTCCTCGAGGTGTTGACCGCGATTCGGTCGGGGTTGAGGCGGGTAATCGTGTCCCGTATAAGTTGGCTGATGGCTGTGTCGTATCCGAGAATTGTATCGAAGACGTCGAGTCGGGCCAGCGCGTCCTTTTCGAGATTTCCGATGACAGCGACTTTATCGCCCTTGCGCGTGAGGATGAGCGCAGACTGCCAAGTGAGGTCATTGGGTCCGATGAGGAGATCCAAGGCTGGGTCGCGCACGCCCGAGGTCTCGCGGACAAAGGTGAGCCACATATCGGTCTGCTGCTCTTTGAGAATTTCGATAGCCTGTTTGACCTTTTCCTGAATGAGAGTCATGCTGTTTCCTTTCGCGGATCTCTGACGAGGAAGATGAGAATCGCGGCAGTGACGATGCCGACAAGGGTCGAGACGCCGAATGTCGTTCCAAACCCGATGTGATCCACCATCCAGCCGCCGAGGA
>JBBIKC010000039.1:27155-30053 GCA_037445635.1 Chloroflexota bacterium | reverse complement strand
TCCACGTGGACGCCGACGATCACCTTCACACCCTCGCGCACACCGACGAACACGCCCACGCGGACTCACACTCCCACCGAGACGCCGCGCCCCACGCGTACACCGATTCCGACCGAAACCCCGCGTCCCACGCGTACGCCGACCGCGACCTTCACGTCCACGTGGACGCCGACGATCACCTTCACGCCCTCGCGCACGCCGACGAACACGCCCACGCGGACTCACACTCCCACCGAGACGCCGCGCCCGACGCGCACGCCGCGGCCAACCGAGACGCCGACATTTACACGTACGCCGACCGCGACCTTCACGTCTACGTGGACGCCGACGATTACCTTCACGCCCTCGCGCACACCGAGCAGGACTCCGACATCGAGTCTCACACAATCGCGCACCGCGACGCGGACGCCTACATTTACCCGCACGCCTTCACGCACGCCCAGCCGTACACCGACCTCCAGCAGGACGCCTACTCCCGTCCTCAAGACGAACACTCCGACTCCGAATCGCGGCTGTGACCGCGCTGAATTCGTCGCCGACATCACCGTTCCCGACGGCTCGACCTTCGCGCCCGGTACGACTTTCACCAAGATCTGGCGCTTGAAGAACGTTGGAACATGCACGTGGAAGACTACCTATAAAGTTGTCTTTGTCAGCGGCGATATTATGGGCGGGGTACAGCAATTGCCGCTTCCGGCCGCGGTCGCTCCAGGCCAGACCATTGACCTGGCGATCAACCTGGTCGCGCCTCTGGCTGAAGGCGCCTATCGCGGCAACTGGCAATTGATGAATGAGGCCGGGGAGATCTTCGGGACGGCCTCTACAGCCAACCGTCCGTTCTGGGTATCCATCCAGGTAGCTGGGACGCCCACGCAGGGTACGACTTATGATTTCGTCGCCAATGCCTGCTCGGCGAAATGGTTCAGCGGCGCGGGCAACCTGAACTGTCCGGGCAGGGACGGCGACGCGAACGGCTTCGTCTTGAAACTGACCAATCCCGTCCTCGAAAACGGATCGGCGCAGAATCGGCCGGCTTTGTTGACCGTCCCGCAGAATGTGGACAACGGATACATCCGCGCCGTGTATCCGTCCTACGAGGTCCAGAAAGGCGACCGCTTCCAGGCGGTGATCGGCTGCGAGAACGGGGCGGCCGCCTGCTTTGTCCTGTTCAGGGTGGATTACCAGATGGAAGGCGGATTCATCCGCGAGTTCTGGGCGTTCGGCGAACGGTATGAAGGCAATTCGTTCAGGGTTGACCTGGACCTCAGCCCGCTGGCCGGGCAGAACGTCAAATTCGTGTTGACCATCCTCTCGATTGGCCAGGCCTCCAACGACCGCGCCCTGTGGGTCGAGCCGCGCATCGTGCACTTCCCCGTCCAGCCAACCGCCACATCCACCCCTCGTCCGTAATAAACGGTCATTTCGCCCGCGTGCTATAATCTTCCCCATGGACATCCGCGCTGGGATTATCGCTGCGATCGTCTTGTCCCTGGCCGGCGCGTTCTTTGGAGCGCGCGCCGGCCTGCGTGCCATTCAGTCTGCCCGCAAACTCACCTTCTTCAAACTGCGCCGCGGCCGGACGATTGCCGGCTGGCGGCTGATCGGGCTGGCAATCCTCCTCCTCGGCCTCGCGGCCGGCCTGGGGGTCTGGGGCGAACCGGTGGCTTATCATTATTTCCCGCCCTCGCCCAGTCCCACGTTGACGGTGACCCCGTCTCTTATCCCGACCATCACGCTCACGCCCTCCATCACGCTGACTCCCTCCGTGACGGATACGCCCGCCGTGACCGACACCTCCACGATCACGCCGACCCCTTACCTGCCTCCCGCGGTGGAGGCTCAGTTCACCAGCCTGGTCACGCCGAACCCCAACGCTAACTTCAGCCCGCTGCAATTTTCGACCGTCATCAACATTGACACGGCAAACGGGGTCATCGAGGCGGTCAGCCCGGGCACGTTCTTCCGCAACCCGATCGAGCATATGTACGGCGTCTTCACATACACAGACATGCTGCCCGGCGTGCAGTGGACCGCCATCTGGTATCGCGACGGCGTTTACGTCTTCCACGAGACCAAGCCCTGGGACGGCGGCACGGGCGGCTACGGATTCACGGACTGGGGGCCGCCTGCGGATCAATGGCTCCCGGGCAACTATCAGGTGGCTTTGTTCGTCGGGCAGGAATTGAAGAAGGTCGGCATCTTCGTCATCGAAGGCGACGCGCCTACCGCGACCCCCAGCCTGACTCCCTCGCCGACGCTCGAATCCGCGCCGGCGCCCGCCCCATCTCCGACCCCGTAGGTGACCTCATGACCGAAAAGGCTTTTCAGGATTACTACCCCGATTACTTTGCCCATTGTTACGGATGCGGCAGTCTCAACGAACTCGGCCACCAGATCAAGAGTCACTGGGACGGCGAAGAGACCGTCGCGCACTTCACGCCAAAGCCGTATCACACAGCCATCCCCGGCTACGTGTATGGCGGTTTGCTGGCCTCGCTGATTGACTGTCACGGCACGGGCACAGCCGCCGCGGCCGCCTATCGCGCCGAAAATCGTGCGATGGATACCGAGCCGCCTCTGCGCTTCCTCACCGCGTCCCTGCATGTGGATTACCTCAAGCCCACGCCTCTCGGCCCGACCCTCGAAGTGCGCGGACGCATCAAGGAGGTCAAGGGCCGCAAGGTGATCGTCGAGGAATGGATTGTGGTGAATGGCGAAACCACTGTCAAAGGCGAGGTGGTCGCAGTGCAGGTGCCGGAGCAGTTGGTCACGGACCTGCTCAGGAAATAGTAAGGCGTCCCCGCCGGCTTACAGTCTATCCGGCTAACCAGGCTTGATTTGGAGTCAGGGAGCTTGCTCCTGCAATACGCCAGCAAGCTGGCTGACTTAGAGTGATTT
>JBBIKC010000039.1:0-27055 GCA_037445635.1 Chloroflexota bacterium | reverse complement strand
GGAGTCAGGGAGCTTGCTCCCGCAATACGCCAGCAAACTGGCTGACTCCAGAGTGATTTGGAGTCAGGGAGCTTGCTCCTGCAATACGCCAGCAAGCTGGCTGACTCCAGAGTGATTTGGAGTCAGGGAGCTTGCTCCCGCAATACGCCAGCAAACTGGCTGACTCCAGAGTGCTTCGGACAGGCTCTTAATAAACTGCATCAAGAAACCGCCGGGCGCCCGGCGGTTTCTATCAGCCTCCAAAATATTCTCTCATTGGCTTAAAGTAAAAATCCTCCCAGCCCTGCTTGTACGAATCGGCCTGGCCCTCGGGGAGTTCGCTGTGGATCAGCGTGAGCCGCGTCCCTGCCTCGACGGCCTCGAAACGGAGTTCCAGCCGCGAGTCCGGGGCGGATTCGGGGAATTCCGTCGTGCGCCAGGATTGGACGATTCGAAGCGGTTCCAGTTCGAGGGTCGTGCCGGTGATGTAGCCGCCCCACGCGCTGAACGTCCCGCCGATTCCTCCCTCGACTTTGGCCGGGCTCCCGGTCAACGCGCTGTGTCCCTCGCTGGAGAGCCACGCGTTGTACAGCTCGTGCGGCGTGGCGTGCAGGACGATGGAGAGGGTGAATTCGTTTTTGCTCATGCTTCGATTATACTGCGCGAGCCCTGCGCGGGGACAGGGCTTTGGCGATCTGCGCTCCAAGACGGGCGTTGTTGAGCAGGAGGGACAGGTTGGCGCGCAGGGAACGTCCCGCGGTCAATTCGTTGACGCGCTGGAGCAGGAAGGGCGTGAGCCTTTGGCCGCTCATTCCCTGCTCGACGGCCTCGCGCGAAGCCTGTTCTTCAGCGGGGTCAATTTCTTCGCGGGGGATTTCGTCTTCGATGGGAATCGGCTGGCAGACTAGCACAGCCGACTTCATGCCGATCTCCCAATGGGCGTTTGCAAACGCGGCCACTTCCTCTGGCGTGTCGAGCCGCGCGCTGACGGGCAGCCCGCTCGAACGGCTGAAGAAGGCGGGGAACTTGTCCGTGCCGTAGCCGACGACGGGCACGCTCAGCGTTTCGAGGGTTTCCAGCGTGGCGGGCAGGTCGAGGATGGATTTGGCCCCCGCGCAGACCACGACCATGGGTGTATCGGCCAGAGCCTGCATGTCGGTGGAAACGTCGAAGCGGCTCTCCCGGTGCACGCCGCCGATTCCGCCTGTGGCGAAGACGCGGATGCCCGCCTTGTGCGCGGCGAACATGGTGCCTGCCACGGTCGTCCCGCCGCTGGCTTTCCTGGCGATGGCCGCGGCGAAGTCGCGGCGGCTGATCTTGAGCGGGGATTCGGCCTCCGCCAGGCGCTCCAGTTCCTCGTCGGTGAGGCCGACGCGGATTTTCCCGTCGAGGACAGCGATGGTGGCGGGCGTGGCGCCTGCGCGGCGCGCCTCCGCCTCCATGGCCCGCGCCAGTTCCAGGTTTTGCGGCCGCGGCAGTCCGTGCGTGATGACGGTCGATTCGAGGGCGAGGAGAGGGGAAGAGGAGTTCTTCAATTCTGAAGAAATAAACAATGTGGTTTGCATCAATTTGGCCTCTTTGCGAAAGCGGTTCTGGACGATTTATTACAGGGAATTATAGTTACTTTTGTCTCAATTTTGATCATCCTCTTTGCTTGACATTAATTCCTAAAAGAATATACTATTTATCAAATCATATCATTCTGATGCGCGGGTAAACTATCCTGCTGCCTGGGGAAGTTTCTATGCGAGCGAGTGTACACGATCCAATAGAATCTTTTGATGATGATTTGCTTGAGCGGAAAATCCTCGCCGAGGCTATTCTTCGTCGGCTTGGGGAATCGTCCTGTCCCTCGGTTTTAGGGCTTTATGGCGGATGGGGTGCAGGCAAAACAAGTCTGGTTAATTTGATTTGTGCTGGCTTTCGTGAGGAGAATAAATCTGCGCCTTTGCATATCGAGGTGATTGATGCATGGCAATATGAGGTTGCTGGCAATCTTTTGATACCCATTGTGGTGCGCTTAAAGTATTTGTATGGCAATAAGGATTTACCTGAAGGCTGGAAGGCGTGCGTCAGGCGTGTATTAGCGGTGACATCGCTCTCATTGCTCGACGCGGCGTTGGGCGCAGTGGGCTCGGTAAGCCTGGGGGATATTCGTGACACATGGAAAGACATCGAACAAGCCGATGAAAAGAACATCTCGGGCATACTTTACGCATGGGAGAAATTAACTGACGGAATCGCTGAGACACAAACGGCCTTTGGGAGACTGGTCGAGGCAGTTTTAACAGAAAATCGCTGGAACCGCCTTGTACTTTGCATTGACAATCTGGATCGCTGCTCCCCTGAGCGGGCAGTTCATCTGTTGGAATCCGTGAAGAATTTTCTAACTGTTCCCGGCTGTGTATGGCTTTTTGCCATGGACTCGAATGTTATTGCAAGTTACATTGATAAAAAGTACGAAGGTACGGCCATGAAAGGCCACAGTTTTCTCGATAAGATCATTCCCGAACAATATCATCTATCCTTCTCCCCCGAGCAAAACGACCGCCGGGTTTTCGATTTCATATCGGAAGCAACAGGCGGGATGATTACGCTAAGAGACGAGAAGCGGCTTCCCCAGCTGCCGCAGGTGATGGTGCCTCGCCGCCTCAAGAAGAGCGCCGTGAAATTCGCTGATTACTTTAAGAACGATTTACCTGGCGTTGATCGCGATACCGTTTTTCTACTTTGTCTGCTCTATCACACCTGGCCCGATTTTTATGAGCGATTATCTTCCCCTTCAGTCGAACACATTGGCGGAATACTGGCCAATTATTTCAAGAATCGGAAGACGGAAGATCAGGGAATGCAGTGGGGAGGGTATTCTCCCGCTCCTCTGGATAAATCCTTCACCGAAGATCAGGAATTGAATTATTTTCTTAAGATCGCCTTCCCGACTTATATGCAGGGTACCGAAATTGTAGATGAAATCCATCGCGCCCTGACCGGATTGCGCCGGATTGGTTTGCCATAATGGATGATCTTTCCCCCTTCTACACGCGGCCGCGATTTTTCAGAGGGGTGGTCTTTTTTACTTTGCTCTTGGTATTTATCTGGCTCTTTTGGGCAGACATTGGGCCAGGGTTGACTGGCTGGCGGGATTTGTTGTTGATCGTGCTCAGGCGGAAAGCCCCCCCGCTCGATGTGACGCTGGGGCCGGCAATGATGCGATTGGCTTTGAACATTGTCTGCTATATTGCGGTTTATTTCCTTTCCATGTTTGTGGTCGCGCAATTTGTGTTGCCCGTTCGCACCTGGGACGAGCGTAAGAGCGCCTTTTACAGATTGCTCCTTTATTGGAGTAAGATTTTTCGCGGTCCGGCGGTGTTTGTCAGTAACGGCCGGCTGGTGAACCGCGTTGGCGAGGAAGATAATACCAATCCTGGCGTCGCTGTAGTTGACCTACGAAGTGCAATCGTTCTGGAACAGACGTATCGCGATTCCGCCGAATCGAGTGAATCGGTTGGACGTTCACAAAAAGATTCCAATCGAAGGAGTGAAATCTCTCCGTTGACGTTGCGCGGGTTTCTTAAGTCTCAGGACGAGCATGTCGTGCGCGTATTGGGGCCGGGGATTCGCTTTACCGATTGGGGGGAAAAAATCCGCGCCACGGTGGATTTGCGAAAACAGGTGCGGGTAGCAATAGGTCCTCCTGTTACCACAAAAGACGGAAAACAATATACGCTGCCAGGCGTCAAGGCCTTTACTCGCGATGGAATAGAGGTGGGCGCCAATGTTTCGGTTGTGTTCAGTCTGGCAGAATCGCCTGACGTGATCCCGGTGGCTTATTGGGGAGGAGTATCCAAGGAGAATCTACATGAATTGGAGTTGGAAAAGGAGGGTAATATCGTGGTTGTCAAGAATGTTTATCGCTTGGATTCCGATGATGCAGACGAGATTCACGCTGCCGTGCTGGCTAACCAGATCACACGATCCGTAGGTGAATCAACGCCCTCGCCGCCAGGGTATGGGCATTATCCCTTTGATCAAGAGAGAGTCTTCAGTGCGGCATATGGACAAACATATGGTGCCTCGAGGGTCGAGTGGCACGAACTGCCCTTGATCGTTGCAACGGATATTTTTCGGAACCTGATAGAGCGATACAACTTCGACTACCTTTATTCGGTAGATGACCCTGAGCATTTGCCGTGGATGGATGAGTTCAAACCCGAGTTTTCACGACGCGTAAAGTATCAGGGAGTGCTATCTTATCAACTCGTCCGGCCTGCCGGCGCAGCGCGGCGGACTGGGAATTGGAATGTACCGCTGAATATAGACCTGAAAGAGAGGGTCGGGTCGGATATATTAGAGTTTTCCAGCGTTCAGCCGCTGACCAGTAAAAAATCCCTGCGCGACCGAGGCATCAAAGTCATTGTAGCGGGTTTTGCCGAACCCAAAATTCCGATGGCAACGCGGGAAAAGATGGTGGAACGCTGGAAGGCGCGTTGGGAACGGGACATACAGATTGTTCGCGCCAGACAGGAACGTGAGGCGATGCAGATCATCAGCAGTGCGCGCAATCAGGCTCAGCGTGACAATGCCTATTTCTTTTCAAATTTGTTCAAAAAGGAGAAATACTCGCGGGAGGCGCTGACTTTGCTTCTTTTTCAGGCACTGGAGACAGCGGCTACGGACGTCAAGAACCGTGCAGATTTGCCGCCCAAAGAAGTGCTTGCCATGCTCCAAAATTTGCACCGCTGGCTTCTGATTGAATGGCGAGATGCCATGGATAGAGACGAAAAGGGTAAGGGGCTTTCATCAGACTCTAGCCCCGTCCCTGGTAAATAAGGACACTTGGAAAGACCATGAGAAACCTCTCCACCAGGACCAAGAAGCAGGGATGGCTAAGTTATAGTTTTGAGCACATCCTTTTCACCGAAAAATTTTGGGTGCGATGCTTTCGTGTTCTGGTCATGATCCTGATTCTTCTCGGATGGGGATTTATCGGAGCAATCCTAGAACCTGAAGGAGGCGATGAAATTCTCTGGAATATTCTTCGCTATGCATTCGTACCACTGGCGGCCATGATATGGGCGTTTCTTGTCGGCGCAGTATATCTACAGGACATTTACGAGTTACCGCGGTATCGCTCGGCTTTGCGGTATCTATTTGCCTGTATGTTTGATGGCCCTCCCTACTTTTTTATATTTGGGCAGTCCTTGCCGGCCCTTAACATATCCAAAGGGAAGGCGGACGTCAAGGATGGGGAGATTAATTTGCTACAGCGGATCGGCGGTCCCGGCTGGCTGAGTGTAGAAGCCGGGAATGTCGTTCTATTGGAATATTTGCATGACCCTGCCAAGGTAGTAGGGGCGGGATATCATTTTGTCTCGCGGCTCCAACGGGTTGCTGATGTATTCGGGTTGGAGGATCAGCATTGGATTGCCAAACCGATTGTCGCGACCACAAAAGATGGAATCGAAGTAGCGGTTCATGATTTCCAATTCGGATATCGACTCGCTGTGTCGCCACACGGTTCTCCCTATCCAAAGAAAAGATCTCTCGCGGACCCCTATCCTTTTTCGGCCGGGGCCGTTTTCAAACTGGCCTACGGCCGGCTTGCCGGCCCTGATGGGGAATTGTCGGGGTGGGGTCAGGCTGTCCAGTCTGAATTGGATGGCAAGTTAAAGAATTTCATTAACAGGAATTCAATTGACCAGATCGTGGCGCCGATCAAGGGAGATCCACGCGAAGCCATTCTGGAGAAATTGAGTTCCGTAGAAGTACGCAGTAAGATTTTGGAAAACCTGGGAACGGAAATTACGTGGCTGAACATAGGGCAGTTTGAGGTAAACGATAAAAAAATCGAAAAGGATATTAAGGAGTATCGTTTGGACGCCTGGTTTTCTCAATGGGCAGGGAAAGCGGCGCTGATAAGAGCCCAGGGCAAGGCCGAGCAGATTTCACAGACGGAGGGGGGAAGAATCGAGAAAACAACATCCATGTTACGCGGCATTCTGCAATCGCTGGAGGATGTTGACCTTGCTGGAAAGGATGACATGCACTTATGGAGCATTGTGCTTGCCCGTACGGCTCAAATTATTGAGGCTATGACATCCCTTTACGATATGGGGAAACAGGAAAACGAACATGTGAACGAGAAAGGAGTGCCATGAATCACAGGAGAATTTTGGACGCGTGGGTCAATTACGTTTGTGATGAGTGGCTTGATAAACGCGGGAAGCCGCGATTCCATTCTTCTGTCGGGCCGCTAATTGAAAGACTCAGACAAGACGTTTCTGACCGCAGGCATTACGATGATGCCTGGCACTGTATTGAGCAAATTAAACAATTGTACGATCGCATTCCTCGCGACAATCAAATATCGTCGCGTATGTTGTTGGAGTGTGGTGTTGCGGCCTATAAAATGGGAAATGCCCGTGAGGCGATTCCGTTTCTAAATGGCGCTTGTACTTCCTACAATGAAGATCATGATCGAGCGGTGGCGCGCTGGTTGCTTGGTTGCATTTATTGGTATATTGGGGATCCAATCAATGCTCTTTCTGCTTGGGAGGCCGGACATCGCTATTTTGATGAACAGGCAAAGAAAAGCGGTCGGGGTACTAATCTGACGCAATGGTACGATGAAAAAATCCAGGAAATGGAAGATGCAATAAGATACGCTGCAGATCACGAGGCTCCTCCTTTGCCTCGCTTAAGCCGTCGGAAGAAAAGTGCCGACAAGCAACACCCGCTTCAGTCTTTTCCTGTCGTTGGGCAGATCCCCGCCGGGACGCCGCTGAACGTCCTGCCCGACCCCGTTGATTTTATGAACATAGAGAAAGTGCATTTAAATGGCCGGGATTATCGTGCTGTCAGTCTCCTGCACGGGGAAAAGGTGATCAGGGTCCCCCCCAGGCAAAGTTTTTATATTTTGCGTGTACATGGAAACAGCATGAATCAATGCTCGCTAGAACCAATCGAAGATGGCGATTATGTCATCCTGCGCGAGCAACACGCGGCTGAAAATGGCGATATCGTGGCAGCTGAGATTACAAGCGGCGCGGGGGTGGACGATCGGGCTACTCTGAAGAGGTTTAAGATTCAGGACAAAATGATTTATCTAATCCCTGAAAGTTCAGATCCAGAATTTCAAAAGCCGATTTATGTAAATCGTAGCTTCACGAGATTGGATGAGGGTTTTCATATTCGCGGCGTGGCGGTAGCGGTTTTGAAGCCTCTGTGAACAATCTCGTCCTAGAATTCCACTGCCACACTTACGCCTCGAAGGACTCGCTCACCTCGCCGGAGGCTCTCGTCGCGGCCTGCCGGCGGAAGGGGATTGACCGTGTGGTGGTGACGGACCACAACTCGATTGCGGGGGCGCGGGCGGCGAAAGCGTTGGACCCTGAGCGCGTCATCGTGGGGGAGGAGATCATGACGACGCGCGGAGAAATCCTGGCCGCGTTCGTGGCTGAGGAGATTCCTGCCGGGCTGACTCCGCAGGAGACCATCCGCCGTCTGCGGGAGCAGGGCGCGTTCATCAGTGTCTCGCATCCGTTCGATGAGTGGCGTCAGGGCGGCTGGCGGCTGGACCACTTGCTCGAAATCCTGCCTCTCGTGGATGCTATCGAGGGATTCAATTCGCGCTGTATGTTGCCGCGATTCAACGCGCGGGCGATGGAATTCGCGCGGGAACGCGGGATTCCAATCACGGTTGGGTCGGACGCGCACGCCGCGTTCGAGTTGGGCCGCGCTGCTTTAACGCTTCCCCCGTTCGAGGGTCCGGACGGGTTGCGGGCTGTCATCCGTCGGGGCATCCCGAAAACGCGCTGGTCGCCGCCCTGGTTCCATCTGGTATCGCGATATGCATCCGTTTTGAAGGAAATGAAAAATCAGTCTTGACATGCCCGATTAGGCGTGATACCCTCGCCCCCGTCGTCAAGCCCGTTCGTCCGTAGCAAGCGTACGCGGCGAGCGGGACATTTATATTCTCAGTAGGAGAAAGAAGTATGTCTGAACGATTCACTGGCACCGTCAAGTGGTTCAACGCCACGAAGGGTTACGGCTTCATCGGCCGCGAAGATGGAGAGGACGTTTTTGTCCACTACACCGCGCTGCAGATGGACGGTTACCGCAAGCTGGAGGCCGATCAAAAGGTCGAGTTCTCGGTCGAAGAAGGGCCGAAGGGTCTGCAGGCCGCCAACGTGGTGGTGCTCTCGTAAGACCCCTGCCATTGGCAATCGGTTTTGCGAACAACAGGGTTGCAGAAATGCAACCCTGTTTTATTTGCGGCGAAAGTCCAACCCGCGCTACGGCCATGACAAAAAGGTGTGGAACGTAACTTTTTCGAAAGCCCGGCGACTGTTAAAATAACGTTGACATGTCTATCAAAGGATTATTTCAAAAGGAGGCAGCCCGCCACGCCGCCTTGAGCGGCGGCCAGGTGACGCCGGACCCAGCCCGCTGTGTGCAGTGCGGGATCTGCTCCTTTAACTGCCCCATCAATATCGACGTGCGCCGCCACGCATGGCTTGGACAGTCGATCCACAACAGCCGCTGTTTGACGTGCGGCGAGTGCGTGGCGCGTTGTCCGCGCGGGGTGTTGCGCTTCGAGCGCACGGACCTGTTCGCGGAGGCCGTTAAATGAGCCGCTTCGTCATCCTCGGCAGCGGCGTGGCGGGGATTGCCGCCATCGAGGCAATTCGTTCCATCCACCCCTCTTCGAACGAAGCGGAGATTATTTTAGTCAGTGATGACCCCTCAGGTTACTATTCGCGCCCGGGCCTGGCTTACTTTTTGACCGGCGAAATGGGGGAGAAGCAATTGTATCCGTTCACAACGGAAGATTTTCAGAGATTGAAGATACGTTATGTAAAGGGACGCGTGACGAAGATTCTTCGCGAAGAGCGGCAACTGGAGATTGATGGGAAGAACCGTCTCGCCTATGACCGCCTGTTGATGGCGGTGGGCGCTTCAGCCTCGCCATTGACCGTGCCCGGCGCAGACCTGGAGGGTGTGGTCAAGCTGGATCACATGGCGGATGCCCGCCGAATCGAAGCGTTGGCGCGACGCGCCCATCGTGCAGTGGTAGTGGGAGGCGGAATCACCGCGCTGGAACTGGTCGAGGGGTTGGTCTCGCATCGAGTCAGGGTGCAATATCTTCTGCGAGGCGACCGTTACTGGAGCAATGTGCTGGACGCAGGCGAGTCGCAAATCATTGAGAACCGCCTGCGCAAAGAAGGCGTGGAATTGATCCATCATGCCGAGGCGGTGGAAGTTCTCGGCAAACGCGGACGCGTGGCAGGCCTCCGCCTGCTGGATGGACGGGTGCTGCAATGTGACTTGCTGGCTTATGCCATCGGCATCCAGCCGCGGACGGAACTGGCGAAAGCGGCGGGCCTGGCAGTGGATCGCGGCGTCCTCGTCAATGAATATTTGCAGACAAACGATCCCGACATCTTCGCGGCGGGAGACGTGGCGCAAGTCTATGATCCGCTTTCGGGCAGGTCGATTCTCGACAGTCTGTGGGGGCCGGCGCGGGAACAGGGCTGGGGGGCGGGATTGAACATGTGCGGGCGGAAGCAGGCTTACGTCAAGGGCGTGCCGTTTAATGTCACGCGGCTGGCGGGGTTGACGACTACGATCATCGGCACAGTCGGCCGCGGCCGCGACGATGACCTGGTCGGGATCGCGCGCGGCGACAGCGAGACCTGGCGTCAGTTGCCGAACGCTATTGTAGCGCAGGGCGGGTTCGATGTCAATCACCTGCGGCTGATTGTCGGCGAAAAATCACTGCTGGGCGCGGTCGTCATGGGCGACCAGACTCTTTCGATGCCGTTGCAGAAGATGATTGCGGGCGGCGCGGATATTTCCTCGGTGCGTGAAAAACTGCTGGCGCCCAATGCGCCCATTGCGGATGTGCTGGTCGATTTCTGGCGCGGGTGGGCCGCGCGGACTTGAAAACCATTTGGATGGGAGGTCGTGATGCTGAGAGGCAAGGAACTGTGGCTGGCGCTTCTTGCCGCCATACTGATTACGGGGGTATATGCCGTGGTCGGTTTCCTGACGCGCCAGATCCCCGCGGCCGGTGATTTCTTCGGGCACAGCCTGGGGGTGTTGGGCTTCGTGTTGATGCTGATGACCGAGACCCTGTACAGCCTGCGCAAGCGCAGTCGCAGCGCGCGCTGGGGACGCATGTCGTCGTGGCTGGAATTTCACATCTTCACGGGACTGGTCGGACCGTACATGGTGCTCCTGCATACTTCCTGGAAATTCAACGGACTGGCCGGAGTGACCACGCTGTTCACGGTTGTGATCGTGATCAGCGGCTTCGTTGGCCGTTATATCTTCACGCGCATCCCGCGCACCGTTGACGGACTTGAGATCGAAGGAACACTTTCGCAGGAGGCGCTCAAACAGGCGCGCCGCCTGATGGCGCTCTGGCACACAGTCCACATTCCCATTGGGATGGCTTTGTTCGCGGCCGCTTTCGTCCACGCCGGCGCGGCGTTGTATTACGTCACGTTTGGAAGATAGGAGGGAGAATGCGAACCAATCGACTCGGATGTCTTTCCAGTACGGCCGTGTTCTCGGCGTTGCTGACGTTGTTGGTAATCGTCGGGGTTTCTTTTGCCAGCGGCGGGCAAATGTTCAGCGCGGGGGATTTGAACGCCCAGCCCGGTCCGATGCTGGGCGGCGCGGCCTCCCACGCGGACATCCAGCAGTGCGCCGCCTGCCATCCCTCCCCGTGGAGCGCGGACCGAATGGCGGATCGCTGCGCGGCCTGCCACGGCGAAATTGTAATTCAAATGCGGGATGTGGCCGCGCTGCACGGCGCGATCGAACACCGCAACCCGAACCTGGGATGCGCCCATTGTCATCCCGAACACCGCGGGGCCAACGCGCCGCTCACTCTCGTGCAAAGCGGGAATTTCCCTCATGACGTGTTCGATTATTCCCTGGCGGCGCACCGGCAGAAACCAGACCGCGCTCCGTTTGACTGCACGGATTGCCACAGCGGTGATTTCAGCCGCTTCGATCAGACCCTGTGCGCGGACTGCCACCGCGGGATCGATCCCGCCTTCACGACCGCGCACATGCTCGGCTGGGGCAAGGATTGTCTCGCCTGCCACGATGGCGTTGATACGTACGGGTCACACTTCGACCACGGCCGTGTCGGTTTCCAGCTGACAGGCGGGCATGCCGGGGTCATTTGCACCAAATGTCATCTGGATGCGCGTACGCTGAGCGACTTGAGGTCCGCACCGACGGATTGCTATGCGTGTCATCGCCTCGACGATCCGCACGAGTCCCGTTTTGGTACCGATTGTTCCGCCTGTCATAATCCGTCCGATTGGGAAAATGCCACGTTCGATCACAACCTGGCGGCGTTCAAATTGGAGGGCGAACATGCGGAAGTTGCCTGCGAGCAATGTCACATTAATGGACAATACAAAGATACCCCAACGGATTGCTATTCCTGCCATCGGCAGGATGACGAGCACAGCGGTCAATTCGGCACGGACTGCGGCGGGTGTCACAATCCGTCCGACTGGGAAAATGCCGCCTTCGACCACAATCTGAGCAACTTCCCGTTGACGGGTGCGCACGCCGGCGCGGCTTGCGAGCGATGCCATATGGCGGGGCAGTTTGCGGGATTATCCACGGCCTGTGTTTCCTGTCATGCCGACCCGCCGTTCCACGCGGGCATGTTCGGGACGGCCTGCGAGACTTGTCACAGTACGAGCAACTGGCATGCGGCTTATTACGGGCCGCATCCGGGCATCGCGGACGAGGGCGGGCGCGGCGTCAATCATGGCGGCGCGTCGTGCCGTGATTGTCACACGGTCAATTTGTATTCTGCGACCTGCACCGCCTGCCATGACAGTAACAATCCCGAAGGCGAGGAGGACGGGGACGACGATTAAGCCGATTTAACGAGATCGGGCCCGCGTCCGGGAACGACGCGGGCCGGTCTTTTGGATGTTAATCCGCTGAACTTTGCAAGGCCCGGGTTGGGATGGGTTCGGCGTGTCCGTTGTGATTGTTCTCTACGTTCATGACAGCCGGGATGAAGAAGCCCGCCGCGCCCATGAGCAGGGTGATGATGCCCGCGATCCAGTACCAGGCGCGGATACCGATCACATCCGAGACGGAGCCCGCGATGAGCAGGCCGAGCGGGGTCATGGCGGTGGCCGCGCTGTTGACGAGCGCCATGACGCGGCCCTGCATGTCCGGGCGGACGATGGTCTGCAAAAGTGCGCCGAGCGGACCGTTGGTGATCGGATTCATCAGGCCCGCGAAGGCCATACCTCCCAGGGCAAGTCCGAACGCGGCGGGGGGCGCGACGCCAACCAATGTTATACCGATCCCGATGCCAATGATGCCCGTCATCGAGGTGGCGACCTTTTTCTTGAAACCTCCCCATACTCCTAAAATCACGCCGCCGGCGATCACCCCGAAACCCCAGGCTGAATCCATCAAGCCGAATTCGAGCGCTCCCTTTTCAAAATGCTTGGTGATGAGCAGGGGCATGAGCGCGCCTGCGGGCGTGAGCAGGAAGTTCAGGAAGAAGGCCATGCCAAGGATTGCCAACATACCGGGCCAGCCGCGAACGTAATCCAGGCCGGCGCGTACGTCGCCCAACAGACTCGGTTTCTGTTCGTGTGCTTCGGGTTCTCTGCGTTCGGGCTGAGGAATGGAGAAGAAGAACAATGGCAGGATGGCGAGCGCGGCGGTGACCACGTCGATCATCAGAAGGCCCTGTGTGCTCATGACTTCGAGCAGGAGCGCGCCGATAGGCGGGGCGATCATATTCATCAAACCCATGAGTGTCTGGTTCAAACCGCTGACGCGGGTGAGATGTTTTTCGGGAACCATCAGCGGAGTCGAGGCGGACATGGCAGGGAAGTGGAACGCGCCGCCCAGCGAGCGCACCGCCATGATGACGTACACGTGCCAGACCTGTACCTGTCCAATGGCGAACAGCCAGATCAACAGGACGGTGAAGGCCGCGATGGTCGCGTCGGCGGCCATCATGATGACGCGGCGATTCCAGCGGTCCACGAGCGCGCCCGCGAACGGACCGAGTACCACCTGCGGCAGCATACCGACCAGCGTGGCGGTTGTCAACACAACGGCGGAGCCGGTCTTCTGCGTCAGCCACCAGACTAGCGCGAACTGGACGAGCGCGGAGCCAAACAACGAAAAGGCTTGGCCGGTCCAAATGGTGAAGAAGCGGACAGCCCAGTGCTGGGGGACAGGTTGGTTTGGATTCTTCATTCTGCCTCGATTTTCTTGAGTTTGTGCGACGAAATCTAAAATTTCAGCGCCGTGATTTTTGATATTATAAATATTATTTCAAATTTGTCAAGGATTCTGAAGGGTTATTTTCGAATTTTCAAGGGTTTTTTGAATTTCTTCAACTCTCTCGAGGCTGATTTTGGGAATCAAAAAGAGCCAAAGACATCCAGTCTCTGGCTCTTCTGACGTTTTACAGATTACTTCCCCAACTTCTTCTTGAACGCCTCGGTCAGCGCGGGGACGATCTGAAACAGGTCGCCGACCACGCCATAATGCGCCTGCTTGAAGACCGGGGCCTCGGCGTCCTTGTTGATGGCGACGATCAGTTTGGCGTTTCTCATCCCGACCAGGTGCTGGATCGCGCCGGAGATTCCGCAGGCGATATACAGGTCGGGCGTGATGACCTTGCCCGTCTGCCCCACCTGATGCGAATAGGGGATGTAACCGCCGTCCACAGCCGCGCGCGAGGCGCCGACCGCGCCGCCCAGCACGTTCGCCAGTTCAGTAATGAGCGCGAAGCCCTGCTGGGCGCGCCAGACTTCGGCCTGTTTCTCGTCCATGCCGGCGGGCGGCGTGAGCGACGGATTGTTCGAGACACCGCGCCCGCCGGAAACGACCACGCCCGCGTCGGCCACACTGACGGCCTGCTCGGCCACGTCGTAGCCTTCGACGGTTACAGGCGACTCGGCCTTGGTCTCGACCTTCGTCGCGGAACCGGAACGCGACGCGTCTTGCGCGGGGCGCGGAAAGGCGCGTCCGCGCAGGGTGGCGATGACGGGCTTGCCGGAGCAAACGGCCTTCTCGTACAGCTTGCCCTCGTAGATCGGGCGCGTCGCCACCAGTTTGTCGCCCTCGAGCGCGAGACCGGTCAAATCAACCAGTACGCCCGTGTTCAAATCCACGGCGGCCATGGCGGCCATCTCGCGGGTGCGGGTCGTCGTCGGAAGCAGAATCAGGTCGGGGGTCCGCGCAGAGGCGAGCGCGGACAGGGTGGAGGCGTAGGCCTCAGCGCGGTAATCTGCCAGCGCGGCGTCGTCCGCGGCCAGCACTTCGTCCGCGCCGAATTCGAAGGCGGTCTTGACCAGTGCGTCGAGTCCCGAACCGAAAATGACCGCGCTGGCCTCGCCGAAACTTTTAGCGACGCCGAGCGCCTCCCACGAAGCGGGCTGGACTTGGCCCTTGAAGTGATCAATGTAGACTAGGGTTTTCATAGCACCTTCTCCGCGAGAATTTTGTCGGCGAGTTTATCCGCGATTTCGGCGGGGCTTTCGCCCGTGATGATCTCGCAGGTGACCTCGCGGCTGGGCGGGGTGATGAGCTCGGCGCGAGTCACGATGGGCGCGGGCGCGCCGATGCCGAGGTCGTTCAAAGACCAAATGGGGATCTCGGCCTTCGAGGCTTTGCGGATGCCCATGAACGACGGGTAGCGCGGCTCGCCGATGCTTTGCACGAGGCTGAGCACGGCGGGCAGTTTGGCGTTGACGTTCTGCCGCCCCTCCTCGATGACGCGCGAAACCTGCACGCTTCCGCCCTCGACTTTGATGTGGCCCACCAGCCCGAGCATCGGCCACCCGAGGAGGCGTGCCGTCTGCGCGGCCGTGACGCCCGAGCCGTCGTCGAGGGTCTGGCGGCCGAACATGACCATGTCCGCGCCGCCGATCTTCTGGATGGCGGCCGCGAGCACGCGCGCCGCGCCGACGGTATCCAGGGTGCCGAGCGCCGCGTCCGAGACGAGGACCGCTTCGTCCGCGCCCATGGCGAGCGCGTGCTTGAGCGCCTCCTTGGCGGACTCGGGTCCGATGCACAGCGCGGTGACCGTTCCGCCGTGAGCCTCCTTTTGCTGGAGCGCGCCTTCGACCGCGTACTCGTCGAATGGGTTGATGACCAGCGGCGCGTCCCCCCACGTGATTTGCCCGTTCTCGGCTTTTACCTTCGCTTCTGAGTCGGGCACTTGCTTGATGCAGGCGATGATTTTCAATGGAACCTCCGTGAAATTCGTTTACGTTTTCCGTGTCATTGCTTCGTCGCTTGCAATGACGGAAAGGATTACTTCATGCCCACGAAACTGAGCAGTTTTCCTGTTCTCAAGTCAATCTCGCAGGCGTGGCCGCTGAGGGTGTACGCGGAGAGATTCAAGCCGTCGTCGCTGATGCGGACACGCTGGTAAAGCGTGTTCGGGTCGGGCTTTTCGGCTTTCCAGACGATTCGCTCATTGGCGGCGAGGCAATACAGGTTCGAGTCATAACGTGGAAAGCCAGCGGGGGATTCGAGGACGACCAGCCCCGCCGCGGTCTGAATGGTCTTGTCAATCCTGGTGTGAAAGGGTTGCGCGCTCATCTTTCACCTTTCTATCCCTGCCAGAAGGTCTCGTCATACGCGGGGAGTTCACAGCGCAAGGGTTTATCGGTCCGCTCGCCGAGGGCGTAGCCCGCCTGGATTAAGGTCTGGATTTCGGAACTGCCCTCGTAGATCATCGCGCCTCTGGCATTCCGCAGGTAACGCTCCACGTCGTATTCGTCGCTGTAGCCGTATGCGCCGTGGATCTGGATGGCTTCATTGGCGGCAGAAAACGATGCTTCGGTGGCAAATTTCTTCGCAAACGAAGTCTCGCGGGTACAACGCCTGCCCTGATTCTTCATCCAGCCGACCTGATAATACAGCAAGCGTGCAATCTCGTAATCCTGCGACATCTTGGCGATCTTCTCTTGGATGAGTTGGTGCTCTGCGATGGGCTTGCCGAACGTCTGGCGCGTCTTTGCATATTTTACACTGGCTTCGAGGCAGGCGCGGACGATTCCCGCCGCGCCCGAGGCCACGGTATACCGTCCGTGGTCGAAGGCGGACATCGTGATCTTGAAACCCTCGCCCTCCTCGCCGATTCGATTTTCAACGGGGACCCTCACATCTTGGAACGCGATCCAGCCCGTCGAACCCGCGCGGACCCCAAGCTTGCCGTGGATGTCGCCGCGCGTCACGCCGGGGGAGGCAAGGTCAACGATGAAGGTGGAGAGTCCGTCGGTTGGCTTTCGGGCAGAGGGATTTGTTTTGACGGTGACCAGCGCCAGGTCCGCTTTGGAGGCGAGGGAGATCCACATCTTCTCGCCGTTCAGGATGTAGTGTGCGCCGTCGCGTTTGGCGGACGTCCGCATCGCGGCCACGTCGGACCCCATGCCTGGTTCCGTGAACGCGCCGCAGCCAATCTTTTCGCCTTTTGCCAATGGTATCAGAAACTTTTGTTTCTGCTCCTCCGTTCCCCACTGGAAAATGGTCGTTGCGCACAGCCCCGTGTGTACTGACATTACCACGCGCAGGTGTGTGTCCACCGCTTCGAGCTCCTCGCAGGCCAGACCAAGGGAAAGATAGTCCATGCCTTGGCCTCCGTACCGGACTGGAATCGAGATACCGAGGATGCCGAGTTCGCCCATGCGTTTGAGCACCCATGGAACAGGCTCCTGTCTGCGGTCATGCTCCTTGATGACGGGGCCAACTTCCTTCTGAGCGAAGTCGCGCACCATTTTTTGCGCCATTTGATGTTCGGGGAAGAGGGAGAAGTCCATGGGGCGGCTCCGCGCGGTATATTGTGTATTATATCCCAAATCCGACACTTCTACCGACCGTTCGGTAGGCGAAATTCTAATGTAATTTTAATAGGACAGAAGCGTAATAATTTTTTGTGCACCGTCGTCTGTGGGTTGTAACTATTTTCGGAGGCACCGAATGAGTGGAGTGCAAGCCCAGCCCAAAGTCATTGTTTTCAGCACGCCGACCTGTACCTATTGCAATATGGCGAAGCAGTATTTTCGCCAGAAGAATATCCGGTTTACCGATGTGGATGTAAGCCGCGATATGGCTGCCGCCCGCGATATGCTGCGCCGCAGCGGGCAGGCGGGTGTGCCCGTCATTGATATCGGTGGGAAGATCGTTGTCGGCTTCAATCGCCCGAAAATTGACCAATTGCTCGGTCTAAAATAAACTTATTGGAGGTATCTATGTCTGAAACCAAAATCCAACCGCTCGGCACGCGCGTCCTGATCCGCCCGCTGGAACAGGAGTCCAAGACCAGTTCGGGGCTGTACCTGCCCGAGACCGCAAAGGAAAAGCCGCAAATGGGGCAGGTGGTAGCGATCGGCGACGATGAAACCATCAAGGTGAAACCAAAGGACAAGGTGTTGTTTGCTAAATACAGCGGCACCGAGTTCAAGATGGAAGGTGTGGAATACCTGTTGCTCGAATCGAACGACCTGCTGGCCCGCCTTAATTGACGTCCCAACTCCATCGAAACGCCTCCTGCCGCGCGCACGGAGGTGTTTTTGTTCTCTTACCCGAAACAAAAACCCGACGCGTAATGGAACCGCATCGGGTCAGGGGGATGGATGATCTGCCGTCATCGTTTTTCGATACCCATGTTGCTCAATTCGTCCGCATTGTATTGGGCCACGAACAGGTCCGCGCCGGCCAGCAGGGCGATGAGCAGGATGCAGATCAGGACTGCGGCAATGGACATTGGGTCCTCCTTTCTTTGTGTCTCTCAATCAGTTTAACGATTTTGGGGACAAAAAGATATATCCCCTAACGGTACTGTAATGAAATCGCCATACAGTTGTGAAAGGAATGCAGGTGTGACGAACGAGACCTTGGTTTTGTTCCTCGCCTCGGACTGGATTCTAAAAGAGCGTGATTTGGAGTGAATAAACGAGATATGTACAAACGATGTCCGTTTTCCGTTGACAAAAAAACCGTTTGAGATAAAATAGGCAGGCACAAAGCCGAAGTGGCGGAATTGGCAGACGCGCTACGTTCAGGGCGTAGTGAGAGCAATCTCATGAGGGTTCAAGTCCCTCCTTCGGCACTCTGTGACGAGACCCGCTCCGCAAGGCGGGTTTTTTTTGTTTGACATCTCTCGTTTCCGCCCTGTGTGCCAGAGGAGGAAGGGGTGGAGCAGGGTGGTATAATTGCTTTGTAATCGCGTTGCGCTTCATCTCTAGAAGGACACGAAGCCGTGAAGCATAAGTCTTCGTGTCTTTTTGTGCCTGTTTGACATTACTTCACAGGATTGCCTATGGAAATCGGTATCGTTCAACAAGTTGACATTGACTCGCAGATGCGCGCCGCCTATCTCGATTATGCCATGAGCGTGATTGTGGCGCGCGCCCTGCCCGACGCGCGCGACGGCTTGAAGCCAGTCCATCGCCGCATTCTGTATGCCATGCATGAACTTGGCATTCGTTCCAACTCGGCGTATAAGAAATCCGCCCGTATCGTCGGCGAGGTGCTGGGTAAGTATCACCCTCACGGCGACTCGGCCGTCTACGAGACCATGGCGCGCATGGCGCAGGATTTTTCCATGCGCTACCTGCTGGTGGATGGACAGGGCAACTTCGGCTCGATTGACGGCGACGCGCCTGCCGCCATGCGCTACACCGAGGCGCGCCTGCACAAATTGGCCGAGGAGATGCTGGCTGACATTGACAAGGACACGGTGGACTTCGCGCCGAACTTCGACGACTCGCTCGAGGAACCGACCGTCCTGCCCTCGCGCGTCCCGAATCTGCTTTTGAACGGTTCGTCCGGGATCGCGGTGGGCATGGCGACCAACATCCCGCCGCACAACCTGCGCGAACTGGTGGACGGTCTGTGCTTCCTGATTGACAATCACAATCGCATGGACGACATCCCCGTCGAAGAATTAATGAAGCGCATCCCCGGGCCCGATTTCCCGACGGGCGGCGTCATCGTCGGGCGTGAGGGTATCGAGCAGGCTTACGGCACGGGCAAGGGACGCATCGTCCTGCGCGGCACGGCTCACATCGAGGAAATCAAGGGCGGCCGCCACCAGATCGTCATCACCGAGATTCCCTACCAGGTCAACAAGACCACGCTGATCGAGCGCATTGCCGAACTGGTACGCGAGGACAAGATCGACATGATCTCCGACCTGCGCGACGAATCCGACCAGCGCGGCATGAGCATCGTCATCGAACTCAAGCGCGGCGCGCAGCCGAAAAAAGTGCTCAACCAGTTGTATAAATTCACGCCTCTGCAATCCACCTTCGGCGCGCAGATGCTGGCCCTGGTGGACGGCGAGCCGCGCACCCTGCCGCTCAAACGGGCGTTGCAGATTTTCATCGAGCACCGTCAGGCCGTCGTTGTCCGCCGTTCGACCCACGAACTGGGAAAACTGCGCGCCCGCGCCCACATCCTGGACGGCCTGCTGATCGCGCTTGCCAACATTGATGCGGTCATCAAGACCATCCGCGAGGCCGAAGACGCCGACGCGGCCAAGGTCAATTTGATGAAGCGCTTCAAACTGAGCGACCTCCAGGCGCAGGCCATCCTCGACATGCAGTTGCGCCGCCTGGCCGCACTCGAACGCTGGAAGATCGAGGAGGAGGCGAAACAAGTCAACCAGCAGATCGCCTACCTCGAGGACCTGCTTGCACATCCGAAGAAAATCCTTGCGCTCATTCAAACCGACTTGAAGGAACTGGCTGAAAAATTCGGCGATGACCGCCGCACGAAGATCGCTGTCGAAGCGAGGGAGAATTTGAACGAGGAAGATCTCGTCCACGATGAGGCGGTGCTTATCAGCCTCACCGAGCGCGGCTATGTCAAGCGCGTGGCGGCCGCGGCCTTCAGGTCCCAGAGCCGCGGCGGACGCGGGGTGATGGGTCACACCACCAAAGATGAAGATGAAGTCGTTGCCCTGATTCCCGCCCGAAGTCTCGACACGATGCTGTTCTTTTCCGATAAGGGCAAGGTCTATTCCGAAAAGGTTTATCAAATCCCCGATGCGGACCGCGCCGCCAAGGGCATCCCGCTCGTCAACGTCTTGTCTCTGGACGCCAACGAGCGCGTGACCGCGGCCATCGCGGTGGGAGACTTCTCGAATCACAACTACTGCATGTTGGCGACCGTGCGCGGCAAGGTCAAGCGCGTGGACATGGAGGAATTCGCCTCCGTCCGACCCTCCGGCCTGATCGCCATGACCCTGGAGGAGGGCGACACCCTCGGCTGGGCGCGCCTGACCTCCGGCCAGGACGAGGTCATCCTCGTCACCGAAAACGGACAGGCCCTGCGCTTCGGCGAGGATAAAGTCCGTGCCATGGGACGCGCCGCCGGGGGCGTGCAGGGAATTCGCCTGGCGGAAGGCGATGCAGTGACCAGCATGGATGTGGTCGAGAAGGATGGTTCGTTATTGATTGTCACCGCCGGCGGCTACGGCAAACAGACTCCGCTGAAGGATTATGCCGCCAAAGGACGCGCCACAGGCGGCATCGCCACGATTGACCAAAAAGCGTTGGGCGTGACCGGTAAGGTCACTTCGGCGCGCGTGGTCCAGCCTGCGGACGATTTGACGATCATCACTGCCAGCGGTGTGGTTCTACGCTTGAAGGTGAAGGATGTCAAGCAATCGGGCCGCGCCACGCGCGGCGTACGCCTGATCACGCCGCAGGCGGAAGACTACGTGGCCTCGGTTGCGCGTATCTCCGCCGAGGATTTGAAGAAGGCGGGCGCGAAAGTGAACGGGAATGGGGAAGAACAGGTCGAGGAGCAGCCCAAATTGATATAAAAGACATTATCCGAAATTAACCGTCCCGAAGGTTTTATTCGAACCGCCCGCAGGGCGAACCCGCAACCTTCGGGACGCTTTTCTTAATTTAGCACAAGTCCCCGGCAAACCGCCGGGGACTTGTTGCATTTAAGTCTGGAAGGTTAGATCGCAAACCTGCCGGTCAGAAGCAGGCACAGGGCTCCCAACATGCAGGTGATGATCATAATGAACACGGAGATGATGAACCTCTGCATGGCGGTCATTCCCAGGAAACGCCCGGGCCTGCGCCGCCGACGACTCGCGGGCGGGCTTTCGAGCGGGAATTCCTGGGGTTCGTCGAATTGACTGGTGGACGCATCCTCGCGCAGACCGTCTAACATGTGCACCTCGTTGTCGTGAGTATATCATAGCCCCGGCCGCAGATGAACCTCCCCAAATTGTACCGCAACGATCCTATCACGCGTCTGCAACCGCAAACTCCCGTCGGCTTCCAAACCGAGCACGCGGCCGGCCACCGACGTTTCGCTCCCTGTCCACACCTGTACCGTCTCATTCATAAACGCGAGAGATTGTTCCCAGCTTCTGACAACTTCCTTGCTCCCCATTTTTCCGCGCCACGCCAGCAGCGACGCGAGGATATCGCGCAATAGAATCGGGCGGTCCACTGCGCGGCCGAGTTCAGTCTCCACACACACGGCGGGAAAGGAAACCTGCTCCGGCGGCGGGACGGATTCGGGTTTCACATTAACCCCGATGCCGATCACGGCGTAGTCCATTTTTTCTCCCGCCCACGCGGCCTCGACCAGGATCCCGGCCGTCTTTTTTCCGGCGAGCAGAATGTCGTTCGGCCATTTGATTTGCGGCGAGAGTCCGTGCGCCTTGAGCGCATCAACCAGCGCCAGCGCCCCCAGCCCGGTCAACAGGGAGGGGGAAACGACGTCGGTTGCCGCGGGGCGCAGGATCAGGCTGAAGGCAAGCGACGCTCCGGGCGGGGTGAACCATCTGCGTCCCGCGCGGCCGTGGCCTTTCATCTGCTCCTCCGCGATGACGAGGGACAGGTCAGGCGCGCCTCCCGCGGCCCAGCGCAGGGCCTCGTCGTTGGTGGAGCCGATTTGTTGGAAAAAACGGATGGAGGAAACGGGAAGAGAGGCGAGCGCCTCGCGATACTCCTGTTCCATTACGGAAGCACGGACCAGGGGTTGACGAAGCCGCCGTTCAGGCGCACCTCGAAGTGCAGATGTGCGCCCTGCGAGTTGCCGGTGTTGCCCGCCGCGCCGATCCACTGGCTGCCATAGACGCTCTGGCACACGCTCACGCCGATGACGCTCAGGTGGGCGTACAGGGTGACGTAACCGTTTCCGTGATCGATCTGGATGACGTTGCCGTAGCCGTAGTTGTAACCGCCCTGTGCCATGGTCACCACGCCCGCGCCCGCGGCATACACCGGCGCGCCTTCGCCCGCGGCCAGGTCAATGGCCAGGTGGCCGGACCAGTAGTCGTTGCCGGAGAGATAATGGTTATCTGTGGGCCAATTGGTGATCGAGCCGACCGCGCCGCCTCCGCAGGAACTGCCGCCCACGGAGGAGGTGCCCGAGTTATCGCCCGCGATGGTGGGAATGATCCATTGCACGAACTCACGCGCGCCGCCGGGCACCATCACCCACGTGCCGGGGGCAATGGTTGGATCGGTCAGGTCAATGTCGTTGCCCGGCCAGCTGAGAATCGCCTCGGCCTCCGCGTCGAACTCCGCTGCCACCGACTCGACCGAATCGCCTTCCTTCCACTGATAGTAAATTCCGTCGGTTGGCGGAATGTTCAGCACCATGCCGGGTTTCAGGCTGTGCGGGTCGTCCTGCAGGGTGTCGTAATTGGCCCACAGCACCGTCTCCGGCTCGATTCCGAAATTCCTGGCAATCGCAAAGACCGAATCGCCGCGCGTGACGGTGTAGGTGACCACCTTGTAGCGCGGCCGTTCTGGAATGTTCGTTTCCAATTGGATTCGGCGTTCGATGGCCGGGGATGGACCGTTCGAGACTTCCGCGGCGGGAATTTCCACCGCGGGCGGATTCTCGTCCGGCGCGGCGGTCGGCTCCGGAACCGAGGCCGGCGCGGCCGCCGAGGAGCGGGTCCACGCGAACGCGCCGCCCAGCAACGCGGCCACGATGACCGCGGTCACCAGCCAGGCGAGGATGTTAAAACGATGCTTATTCCAGAGCGCCGAAATCTTTTCGATCATAGATCGTCGTTGAGAGTCTTGAGGAATTCCTCGTTGTTGCGCGACTTGACCATGCGGTTGATGATGGCCTCGGTAGCCACGGCAGGATCCATGCCCGCGCCCTGCGGCTGCGGCGAGGTCATCTGGATATACATGCGGCGCATGAGCCAGACGCGCTGGAGCAGGTCGGGGCCGAGCAGAAGGTCCTCGCGGCGGGTGGAGGAGCGCTCGATATCCACCGCCGGGAAGATGCGGCGTTCCTGCAGGCGGCGGCTGAGGTGCAATTCCATGTTGCCCGTGCCTTTGAATTCCTCGTACACTACATCGTCGAGGCGCGAGCCGGTATCCACGAGGCAGGTGGCGATGATGGTGAGCGAGCCGCCTTCTTCGATGTTGCGCGCCGCGCCGAAGAAGCGTTTCGGCGGATACAGCGCCGAGGGATCCATGCCGCCCGAAAGCGTGCGGCCTGAGGGGTTGACGACCAGGTTGTAGGCGCGCGCCAGGCGGGTGATCGAGTCCATCAAGATTACCACGTGGCGGCCGATCTCCACCAGGCGCTTAGCCCGGTCTAATGCGATCTCGGCGGTGCGGACATGCGAGGTGACCGGTTCGTCGAAGGTGGAGGCAATGACCTCCGCATCCACAGAGCGATCCATATCGGTCACTTCCTCGGGGCGCTCGCCGATCAGGGCGACCATCAAATGAACGTCGGGATATTTGGTTGAAATCGAATTGGCGATTTGTTTCAGGATGGTTGTCTTCCCCGCTTTGGGTGGCGAAACAATGAGCCCGCGCTGGCCGCGGCCGATGGGTGCGATCAGGTTGATCATGCGCGGAGCCAGCGCATCGTGATTCGTTTCGAGGTCGAAGCGCTGGTCCGGGAAGATCGGCGTCTGGCTTTCAAAGTTCGGCCTGCGGCGCGCCTCCTCGGGGTCCACGCCGTTGACTGACTCCACTTTGAGCAGGCCGTAGTGGCGTTCCGATTCGCGCGGCGGCCGCGCCGGCCCGATGATCAGGTCTCCCGAGCGCAGGTCGTAGCGGCGGAGTTGCGCCTGCGAGACGTACACATCGGTATCGCTGATGCGGTAATTTTCGGCGCGCAGGAAGCCGATGCCCTCGTTCATAATCTCGAGGATTCCACCGCGCACCTCGATGCCCTCCTTTTCGGCTTCAGCCTGACGAATGCGTATGATCAAGGCCTCTTTTTTCAGGCGATTTGCATTCTGAATATTCAGGTCTCTGCCGATGGCGCGCAGTTTTGCAAGAGGTTCGTTTTCGAGTTCGAGAATGTTCATATTTCCTTCCGCTGGGGTTTGAGTTGGGAATGTCAAAACGGCCTATGCCCCCAGGCATGGGCGAAGTGTTCGATCAAAGATTTTGTGACGAGGGAATTTCTTTCAAATTTAGTGGGGCGACTCACGCCCCGGCGAGGCGGCAGACCTGCAAGGGCGGGGCGAGTCTGGGTTGTGAAGAATCGGGGATGTTGACTGCATTATAGCACGCTCGTTCAGGTGGCGCAAGCAAGTTTGCAAGGGTTGTTTCAGGAAGCGCCGCCTCGTTTTGCGTATTCGGTCAGGGCCTTGCCCAGTCCGCTGAACAGATCCGGCACGGCTGTAATCAATCCGCCCAATGCCTGGTACCCTGATTCGAGGAGCTTGGTATCCAGTTTCTCGTCAATGGCGACCTGCAGTTTACGCGCCTTGTTGGTGATGCGGTGGCGCTGGGCCTTCAGTTTCAGGCGCAGAGTGCGGCGTTCACCTGCCGCGTCCGTGCCCTTGCCTCTCACATCGTTCCACTGCTGGTAGAGTTCCGTGAACTTCTCGATATCCTTGTAGATCGGACCCAGAAACGGACCAGCGGAGGGAATATCCGTGGCGGCATTCCCGAAGTAGTTCAGCGCTGCGGCGATCTTCTGACAATATTCGTCTTTGATTCCGCTTTGCTCCAGGTTATAGAGATCGTCGAGCAGGCGAGTGAGAACGACCGAGCGAAAGTGGTTGAACGACCATACGCGCGAGCCTCTTTTGGCAACCAACGGTTTGGTGCCCCTTTTGGCTTGCCTGCGCGCTAATTTCCTGGCCTTGCGTTGTTTTCGGCTTTTGGTCATTCCAGCCCTCCACGATGAGGATGATGGGCGAATTATGCCTCAAAGATGCGATTTTGCAAATCCCACAGGCGGCGATACAGCCCGCCGCGTTCCAGCAGTTCGGCGTGCGTACCGCGCTCCACGATGCGGCCATGATCCATCACGAGGATCTCGTCCACGTTTTCCAGGCCGACGAGTCGATGCGTGATGAGCAGGGATGTCTTGCGCTTCATCAGCGCGTAGAGCGTTTCGAAAATCTGCTTTTCGGTCAGCGGGTCGAGATTGGCGGTGGGTTCGTCGAGGATCAGGATGGGGGCGTCCTTGAGCAGCGCCCGCGCAATCGCCAGCCGCTGACGTTCGCCGCCCGAAAGGCGCAGTCCCTGTTCACCGATGAGCGTGTCGTATCCTTTGGGCAGGCTCACGATGAAATCGTGGATTTGCGCCGCGCGGGCTGCCGCCTCCATCTCCTCTTGTGTGATCTTCGGACGCGCCAGACGCAGATTCTCGCGGATGGAGGCGTTGAAGAAGTAACTGTTTTGTGAGACGAGCGCGAATCGTTTTCGGACCTCATCCTGATTCAGCAATTTGAGCGATTCTCCGCCCAGGCGAATCTCTCCCGACTCGTACTCCCAAAAGCGGAACAACAAATGGGCGATGGTGCTCTTCCCCGCCCCGCTCGGACCGACGATGGCAAGCGAGGTTCCAGGTTGCAGGTCGAAGGTCATGTGGTCAAGGGCAGGGACGGAAGTGTTGGGGTAGGTGAAGGAGAGGTGCGAACATTCGATATTCGAAGATTTGATATTCGATATTCGATTATCGGATTCCGAATATCGAATATCGTCTTTTATGATGGGTTCCGTATCTACCACTTCAAACAGCCGGCGCGCGGCTTCACGCGAGGCGTTCCACATTTGCGCGGCGAGGGGCAGCGGGTTGACCGCTTCGAAAGAGGCGAAGGTCATCAACGCAAACGTGCCGAGCATCACGCCTTTGATGTTTCCCGCCGTCACTTGCGGAATGACCAGCACGAGCATCGTCCACAACCCCAGGTTGGTGAGCAGCGTTCCCAGGGCGGAGTGGATACCGTTGATGCGCGCCATTTGTTTTTGCGAGTCGCCGTAATCTTTGCTTGTAGAGGCGAGGTGGGCGGCGCGCTCTGCGGCGCGGCCGAAGGCGAGCAAATCGGCGAGACCTTGAATGCCGTCCACAAGTTGGGTGTGGAGGCTGGCGCGTTGGGTGATGAGTTTTTGTCCGGGCTGGCGGCTGATGCGTTGGGCAAGCAGGGGCAGGATCAAGCCTAACGTGAGGAAAAAGCCAAGGAGG
Source organism: Chloroflexota bacterium (assembly GCA_037445635.1). GTDB lineage: Bacteria > Chloroflexota > Anaerolineae > Anaerolineales > Villigracilaceae > JBFMCC01. The sequence continues at coordinate 613 of JBBIKC010000039.1, read as the reverse complement.
ACAAAGGCAAGCGGCGGGTAGAACGATGCGAAGAACAGGGCGGTGAAGAGTCCCACGAGGATGGCGGTCAAAGAAGGCGAGACGACGCGGACGTAGAAGTTTTCCAAAGTTTCCACATCGCCGATGACGCGGGCGAGCAGGTCGCCGGATTTGTAGTCCATCAGGCGGGCAGGGGCGAGGGGTTCGAGTTTTTGATAGAACCAGACGCGCAACCGCGCGAGCAGGCGGAAGGTGACGTTGTGCGAGACGAGACGCTCAAGGTAACGGAAGACGGCGCGGCTGATGCCGAAGAGACGGGTGGCGACGACGGAGACGCCGAGGTCGGCGACGGATGCCGCGATGGCGGCGGTGGAGATGAGCCACGAGGAGACGCCGATGAGCGCGACGCTGGAGCCGATGGTGAGGGCGCTGAGCAGGACGGAGAGTGCAACGAGGGACCAACTGCCTTTTAGGAAGGAGAGCAGGCGGAGGAGGATTGGTGGTTGACGATTGGTGATGAGTGATTGGTGATTAGTAATTGGTGATTGGGAATTGGTAATTGGTCGAGGGTCGAAGGTCAAAGGTCGCCAGTCGGACTTTTGACTTTCGACTTTTGACCCTGGGTTTTCAACTT
>JBBIKC010000038.1:0-30841 GCA_037445635.1 Chloroflexota bacterium | reverse complement strand
CACCTGCACGAGAACACCTTCCGCACCGCCTGCAAGCGTGCGGGACTCAACCCGTACCTGTGCGAGTTGGTCTCCATCCGCGAGCATGTCTCGTGGGTGCATACCGATAAGGACATGGCCACCGCCAAAGCCATGGCCATCGTCTCTGGCGGTGTGGAGCGTGTAAACCACCACACAGAACTGGAGCCGCTCAAAGTGTCCATCCATCCCGACACGCTGGTCGTCGGCGGCGGGATCGCGGGCATCCAGGCCGCGTTGGAGATCGCGGACGCGGGATACAAAGTCTATCTCGTGGAGCGCGAACCCTCCATCGGCGGTCACATGGCGCAGTTCGACAAGACGTTCCCCACCCTCGACTGCGCGGCGTGCATCCTGACCCCCAAGATGGTCCAGGCGGGAACGCATCCCAACATCGAACTGCTGACCTGGAGCGAGGTCGAAAAAGTGGACGGCTACGTCGGCAACTTCTCGGTCACCATCCGCAAGCGCGCCCGCGACGTGGACACCTCGCTCTGTACGGGCTGCGGCATCTGCTGGGAGAAATGCCCGAAGAAAGTTGTGGACGACAAGTTCGAGGCGGGCATGGGCATGCGCAAGGCAATCTACACGCCGTTCGCGCAAGCCGTCCCGAAGTACCCCGTCATTGACCGGCAGAACTGCACCTACTACATCAAAGGCACTTGTAAAGCCTGCGAAAAGTTCTGCCCGACCAACGCCATCAAATTCAACCAGGAGGACGAGGTCGTCACGGTCAACGTGGGCAATATCATCCTCGCCACGGGCTACGACACCTTCGACGCCAAACGCATCGCGCAGTACGGATACGGACGACTGCCCAACGTCCTGACCAGCATCGAGTTCGAGCGGATGTGCAACGCTTCGGGCCCCACCAACGGCGAGATTGTCCTCAAGGACGGCACCAAACCCAAAGCGGTCGGCATCGTCCACTGCGTCGGCAGCCGCGACAAGAATTACAACGAATACTGCTCGGTCATCTGCTGTATGCAGGGACTGAAATTCGCACACCTCGTCCACGAGCGGACGGGCGCGGAAGTGTACAACTTCTACATTGACATGCGCACGCCGTTCAAAGGCTACGAAGAGTTTTACCAGCGCGTCCTCGAGGAAGGCACGCACTTCATCCGCGGCAAGGTGGCCGAGATCAACAACGCCCCGCGCACACCCGAAGAGGAGGGCAAACTCATCGTCCAGGTGGAGGACACCCTGGTCGGCGTCCAGATGCGGATCCCGCTCGACATGGTAATCCTCTCGGTGGCGCTCGAACCGCGTCGCGACGCGAAAGAGACGGCCCACAAGTTCGGCCTCTCGTGCAGCGCGGACGGCTGGTTCATCGAGAAGCATCCGAAACTCGATCCCGTTTCCACGATGACCGAAGGAATCCTGATCGCAGGCTGTGTGCAGGGGCCGAAGGACATCCCCGCCAGCGTCGCGCAGGGAGCGGCCGCGGCCGCCCGCGCGCTGGGCAAGATCCACGCGGGCGAGATCGCGCTCGAGCCGTTCCGCGCCAGCGTGGACGAAGCGAAATGCTCGGGCTGCCGCATCTGCAACGGGCTTTGCCCCTTCAATGCCATCACTTTCCACGAAGACCGCATGGTGACCGAAATCAATCCCGCCCTGTGCCAGGGTTGCGGAACCTGCGTGGCCGCCTGCCCTGCGGGCGCCATCAGCGGCACGGGCTTCAGCAACGAGCAGATTTTGGCGCAGATCGAGGGAATGCTGTTACTTAATGTCGGAGAGGAGGTAGCGCCTGCGTAGGTAAACACGTAGACACGTAGACAGGTACACATGTACCTTGTCTACCTGTGTACCTGTATACCTGTATACCTTGTACTTGTATACCATAACCAACAAAGGCCAAAATCCTATGAACAACGAACAATTCGAACCCACCATCATCGGCTTCACCTGTAACTGGTGCTCCTACCGCGCCGCCGACCTCGCAGGCACGGCGCGTATGAAATATCCGCACAACATCCGCCTCATCCGCCTGATGTGCAGCGGGCGCCTCGACCCGACCTTCGTCTTCAAAGCCCTCGCCAACGGCGCGGACGGCGTGATGATCACGGGCTGTCACCCGGGCGAGTGTCACTACCTCGAACAGAACTACAAAGCCCTGCGCCGCTTCCATCTGATGAGGCGCACACTGCAAGGCCTTGGCGTGGAACCGCAACGCATCAAACTTGTCTGGGCGAGCGCGGCGGAAGGCGTGAAGTTCACCAACGAAGTCAAGAGTTTCGTCGAAGAGATCCGCGCCCTCGGTCCGCTCAACTGGGGCGGCGCGGGCGGAAACGGCCACAAAGTCGAAACGCAAATCCCTGAGGAGGTTCCAGCATGAGCGACAAACCGAAATTCGCAATGTATTGGGCGGCCTCGTGCGGCGGCTGTGAGATCGCCGTGCTGAACATCCACGAAAAAATCCTGGATGTGGACGCCAACTTTGATGTGGTCTTCTGGCCCGTCGCCATGGACGCAAAATACAAAGACGTGGAGGCGATGGAGGACAAGTCCATCCTGCTGACCCTCTTCAACGGCGGCATCCGCAACGACGAGAACGAACACATCGCCAAACTTCTGCGCAAGAAATCCAAGATTCTCGTCGCGTTCGGCTCGTGCGCCAACGAGGGCTGCATCCCCGGGCTGGCCAACCTGACCAGCACGCAGGAGATCTTCGATACGTACTACGAGACTGTTTCGACAGACAACCCAAATCACTACCGCCCTCAATACCGTTACCAGATGCCCGAAGGCGAGATCACCATCCCCGTCATGAAACCAGTGCTTAAGACGCTGGATCAGGTGGTGGATGTGGACTACTACATGCCCGGCTGCCCGCCTGAGAGTCACCAGATCGCGGCGGTGATTGACCTCGTGGTGCAGGTGCTTCAAGGCAAGGCGCAACTCCCGCCGAAGGGATCGGTGATCGGTGCAGGCAATTCCACCGTCTGCGACGAATGCACGCGCACGCGTCACGTCAAAACCATCACCTCCTTCAAGCGCATCTACGGCCAGCCCATTGACCCGAACCTCTGCCTGCTCGAACAGGGGATTCCCTGCAACGGCATCGCCACCCGCAGCGGATGCGGCGCGCGCTGTCCCTCTGCGGGCGCGCAGTGCATCGGCTGCTACGGCCCCGCCGAGGGAGTGGTGGACTACGGCGCGCGCCTCATCACGGGCTTCGCCTCGGTCATCGAAAGCACGGATCCCGACCAGATTGACCGCATCCTCGACGGCATCCCCGATCCGACAGGACAGTTCTACCGCTTCAACCTGGCAGGCTCTTTACTGAAAGCGGGCAAGCCTGCCTGGAAACACAACGGCGGCAACGGCAAGAAATAGGAGGCCGACATGACACAACGCATCACGATTGACCCCATCACCCGACTCGAAGGGCACGGCAAGATCGAGATCTTCCTCACCCCCGAAGGCGACGTAGCCAACACCTACTTCCAGATTCCCGAACTGCGCGGCTTCGAACGATTCTGCGTTGGCCGCCCGGTGGAGGAAATGCCGCTGCTCACCAACCGCATCTGCGGCGTTTGCCCCGAGGCGCATCACATGGCCGCGGCCAAAGCCGCGGACGCGGTCTATCATGTGGACCCGCCGCGCACCGCCAAAATGCTGCGCGAGTTGCTCTACTCCGCGTTCTACGTCACCGATCACGCCACGCACTTCTACGCGCTCGGCGGACCCGATTTCGTCATGGGCCCCGACGCGCCCGTCGCAGAGCGCAACATCCTCGGCGTGATTCACAAGGTCGGTCTGGAGATCGGCGGCAAGGTCATTCAGGCGCGCAAGTACGGCCACACCGTCGTCGAGATGATCGGCGGACGGAAAGTCCATCCCTGCACCTCCATCCCCGGCGGCCTCACCAAAGGCATCACCGAGGAGCAGCGCAAAGAAATTTTGGAGATGGGCAAGTGGGCGGTCGAGTTCGGGCAATTCAGCCTCAAACTCTTCAACGACATCGTCCTCGGCAACAAGGCCTACGTGGATTTGATCCTCGGCGACATCTACACCCACCAAACCTATTACATGGGCATGGTGGACGAAAAGAACCGCATCAACTTTTACGACGGCAAAGTGCGCGTGGTGGACCCCGAGGGCAAAGAGTTCGTCAAATACTCGCCCGCCGATTACACCAAGCACATCGCCGAGCACGTCGAGCCGTGGACGTATCTCAAGTTCCCGTATCTCAAAGGCGTCGGCTGGAAAGGCTTCGTGGACGGAAAGGATTCGGGCGTGTATTGCGCGACTCCGCTCTCGCGGCTCAACGCCGCGGACGGGATGGCCACTCCACTCGCGCAGGCCGAATACGAACGCTTCTATGGGACCCTGGGCGGGAAACCCGTTCACCAGCGTTTAGCCACCCATTGGGCGCGTCTCATCGAACTGCTCTACGCGGCCGAGCGCTGGGTCGAACTCGCCTCCGATCCCGAAGTGGCTGGACCGAACTTCCACACCGTCCCCACCGAGACTCCCACCGAGGGAGTCGGCATCGTGGAAGCCCCGCGCGGCACCCTCACGCATCACTACTGGACTGACGAGCGCGGCGTGCTGACCAAGGTGAACCTGATCGTCGGCACCACCAACAACTACGCGCCGATCAGCATGTCCATCAACAAGGCCGCGCGCAACCTGATCAAAAAAGGGACGGTCGTCACCGAACCGATTCTCAACATGGTCGAGATGGCATTCCGATCCTACGACCCATGCTTTGGCTGTGCCACCCACTCGCTCCCCGGGCAGATGCCGCTCGAGGTCACCATCCGTGACGCGGACGGCAACCCTGTGAATGTACTCAAGCAAGCCTGTTGATAGATCGTGAGGAGCGCGGAGAAAGGCGGAGGTTGCAGAATTCTGCAACCTCCGTCATCCCGTCCTTGCCATGAAAAACAAAACTCTCATCATCGGTCTCGGGAATCCCATCCTCGGCGACGACGGAGTCGGCTGGAAGGTGGCGGAGCAGGTGAAACAACGCATCGCGTCGGACGCGCGTTATCACATGCCCATGCGCCCACTGCAATCGAAGATCGTCTATCGCATTCCCTCCGCGGAGGTGGATTGCGCCGCGCTGGGCGGGCTCAGCCTGATGGAGCGGCTGGTAGGCTATCAGCGTGTGATCCTCATCGATTCGATGGAGACGGGACGCGTCCCTGTGGGCAGTGTGACCGTCTTTCCCCTCGAAGCATTGACCAACCCGATGGCGGGACATTCCGCCTCCGCGCACGACACCTCCCTGCTCACCGCGCTGAAAACAGGCCGCCAAATGGGATTGGATGTCCCCGAGTCGGTGATGGTCGTCGCCATCGAAGCGAAGAACGTGTACGATTTTTCGGAGGAACTTTCGCCGTCCGTTGCGGAGGCTGTGCCAGTGGCATGTGAGGCTGTGTTGGAGTTACTGAAACATCCCGAGAGCGTGATTCAAGTGTAGATTGCCATTTGCAAAAAAAGACCAGCGGAGGAAGTCACCGCTGGTTTTGATTCTTTCTTGAATCGCCTACCCCACCGCCACAAACCTGCCTTTCCCTATGGGGAACGTGTTCGCGAACAGGATGGGCGAGCCAGAGTCCGCAAAACTATAGACAGGCCACATCAGCACGTCGCCGCGTTCGAGGCGCTCGTGGGAGACTCCCGCGTAGATGGGGGTCAGCGCGGCAATCTCTTTCATGATCTCGCTCGTGCTGGCGTACGTCCAACCAGCGTAGGAACCGTCCGGGGCGGCGCGCCCGCTCAAGGTCAGGATGCGACGCGCCAGGTCGGAGATCACCTGCCAGCCCGCGCGCGCCTCGCCCTGCGGTTCGATCGCCTTCCGCACCAGTTGAATCCGCCGCTCGGTGTTGGTGTACGTCCCCGATTTTTCGGCGAAACTCACGCCAGGCAAAAGCACGTCGGCGTAATGCGAACCCTCGGAGGCCATCACGTCGCAGACCGCCACGAACTCGCAGTTTTCGAGCGCGCGCCGCGTGGACAAGCCGGTCTCGTTCGACCAGAGATTTCCGCCGATGATGAAGAGCGCCTTCAACGCGCCGCTCTCGGCCGCGTGCATCATCTCGGGCGCGGTGAGGCCTGGCCTGGTGGGCAGGTCGGTTCCCCAGGCCGTCTCGAATTTTTTGTGCGATTGTTTATCGTTCACGGGTTGGTAGCCCGAATAATACGCGGGCAGACCGCCCATGTCGAACGCGCCCTGCGAATTATTCTGGCTTCGCAGCGGCGCGATGCCGCCGCCCGACACGCCGAAGTTGCCCATCATCAATTGCAGGTTCGACAGGTTGCGGACGGCGTCCATGTTCGCGCCATGCAGGGAAATATCCGCGCCCCAGATCACCGCGCACGGTCGGTTCTTCGCGAGGACCTCCGCGGCGTGTTCCAGTTTCTCGAATGGGATGCCCGTCTCGCGCGTCACCTCATCGAACGAAACTTTTTCGACGGCGGTTTTGAGATCGTCGAAGCCCTGCGTGCGTTCCTGAATGAATTTCGAATCCATCCAGCCGTTTTGCAAAATGATTTTCATCAAGCCGTTGAGCAGAGCCGCTTCGGAGCCGCGCTTGTAACGCAGAGAGAGCGTGGCATATTCTTCGATGTTGTAAAACAGCGGACTGGCCGTCACGAGTTTGGCTTTGCGCCGCAGCACCGCCTGGCGGATGCGCGTACCGAACACGGGATGGTTCTCGGTGATGTTCGAGCCGATGACGAAGATGGAGCGCGCGTTGCTGGCGATGTCGTCCATCGAGTTCGACATGGCTGCCAGCCCCAGCGAGTCGAGCAACCCGTCCACGATACTGCCGCGGTTGAGGTGCGCGCCGCAGTCAATGTTGTTCGTACCCAGCACCTGGCGCGCCAATTTGTTCATCAGATAATTCTCTTCGTTCAACGATTTCGCCGACGTCAACACGCCGACGCTCTCCCCGCCGTGACGTTCACGCGCCGCCGCGAGATTGTGCGCCACGAGGTTCAGCGCGGTCTCCCAATCCGCTTCCACCCACGGACCTCGGTTGGCGGGGCGCGGCGATCCTTCGAGCAGATACTTGCGGACACGCGGACGCATCAGCCGCCGCTCGGAGTGGATGAAGTCGTAGCCGTAGCGTCCCTTCAAACAGAGATGGTCGCCGTTGACGGGCGCCTTCGCGTTCGACGAGACCGAGATGATACGCTCACCCGTCTCGTCCTTTTTGATATTTAAATAGAGTTGACAGCCCACGCCGCAATACGGACAGATAGTGGTCACCGTCCGATCGGGCTGGCCAAGTTTGACGGACAAGCGGTTATCGAGCGCGCCTGTGGGACAGTGCGCCACACATGCCCCGCACGATTCACACCGCGACTGGAGCATGGACGAATCCGCGCCCGCCACGATGCGGAGATCGTAGCCGCGATAGGCCTGCGTCCATACGAATCGTCCCTGCACTTCGGCGCAGGCGCGCACGCAGCGCGTACACATGATGCACTTGTTCTTGTCCACCCAGATGTAGGGATTCGGGTCGCTGTCAATCGGGCGGAACGGCTCACGCGCCATGGCCTTCTTCATATCAATGCCGTAGTAGTTGACCCAATACGCGAACTGCGAATCGAGCTCGGGCTTGAGCGCGCCGTTGGTTTTCTTGTAACCCGCGTCGTAGAAACGCACCAGTAAAAGCTCCAGGATCGTTCTGCGGTAGCGCGTCAACGCGGGGCTTTCGGTATGCACCACCATCCCAGGCGAGACAAGCATGGTGCAGGCCGTGGCGGGCAGGCGCATGCCTTGAATGTCCACCGAACACAGACGACACCCGCCGTAGGGAGTCAGATCCTTGTGGTGGCACAACGTCGGGATGACGATCCCCGCCTGTTCCGCGGCTTGCAGAACGGTGGTATTTTCAGGCACTTCCAGGGTTTGACCATTGATCGTTAAACTAATCATGGTTGGTATCCTTTAGTTTCTATTCGTGGAGCGGGATGGTATCCTGCTAACTCTCATATCGTGGAGCGGGATGGTATCCCGCTGACGCGCGGGTGTGCGGAATGCCATTCCGCACCACGGTTCAAACTGCCGCCAATTCCTTGATCGGGCAAACGCCCGTCGGGCAGGTGTGGTCTACGATGTGCGCTTCCACTTCCGCGCGGAAATATTTCAGGATATCGCGCAGGGCGGTGGAAGCTGTCTGACCTAGTCCACAGTTGGAGACCTCAGACATGGCTTCGGAGATTTTCTGCATCAGGTCAAAGTCATCGAGCGAGCCGCGTCCCTCCGAGATCTGGCTGACGATCTCGTACAGGCGCAGAGTCCCGATGCGGCAGGGCGTGCATTTTCCGCAACACTCATTGCGGAAGAAGCGCAGGATCACTTTCGCAAGGTCAACCACGCAGGTGTCATCGTCGCAAATGAGGAGCGCGCCCGAGCCGAGCGAGATGCCCGCGTTACGGAAGGAGTCGAAATCCAGCGGAACATCCTGCAAACTGGCAGGGACGATCGTCCCGCTCGATCCGCCCGTCTGCACGAGTTTGAGCGCCTTATCGTTCTTCATACCCTTGCCGTAAATATCAATCACTTCGCGCAGGGTGATGCCCATCGGAACTTCGATCACGCCCGTGAAGTTGACGTTGCCCAAAATGGTGTAAACCTTCGTGCCTGTGCTTTTCGGCGAACCGACTTCGCGATACCAGACCGCGCCGTTGCGAATAATCGGCGGAATGTTTGCGAGCGTCTCCACATTGTTCACCACGGTCGGCTTGCCGTAGAGTCCATACGTAGTCGGGTACGGCGGACGGGCGCGCGGCATGCCGCGTTTGCCCTCCAGCGACTCGATCAGCGCGGTCTCTTCGCCGCAAATGTATGCGCCTGCCCCCGCGTGCGGATGAATGTGGAAACTGAAATCCGTCCCGAAAATATGATCGCCCAACATGCCGTGTTTCTCGGCTTCGGCAATGGCGTGTTCGATGCGTTTGTATGCCAGCGAATACTCACCGCGGATGTAGATGAATCCCTCGTGCGCGTTGATGGCATAGCCAGCGATGGTCATCGCTTCGATGATGCTGAACGGGTCGCCCTCGATGATGAGGCGGTCTTTGAACGTGCCTGGCTCAGACTCGTCCGCGTTGCAGATCACGTACTTGGGACTGCCTGGCGTGGCTGCGACGAAACTCCACTTGCGCCCCGTCGGGAAGCCCGCGCCGCCGCGTCCCTGCAGACCCGATTTCTCCACCTCCGCAATCACTTCGGCGGGAGTCATCTTCGTCAGTGCCTTGCCGAGCGCCTGATAGCCATCGTACAAAATGTAATCTTCGATGCTGGCAGGGTTCACGATCCCCGCGCGCTCCAGCACGATGCGTTTCTGCACGGGCAGCGCGCCGCGTCGTCCGCGCATCCAACCGATCTCGGGAGCCATCTCGCGCATCATCGCCAGCAGGCCAGGGACGATGTTGCCCTTGTAGAGATGTTCCTCGACGATGGTGTGGACGTCCTCCACCGTGACGGGTCCATACACCGCCGCGTCGGGATAGACGATGACCGCGGGTTTCTCGCCGTGCATGCCCGCGTCGCGGATGGTTGTCACCGCGATCTGGTCGGAGAGACCGAAGTCGTCAATCTCGTCCAGAAAGGCGCGGAAGACATCGTGCGCGCCGCGCTCGAGACTTTCGTCATCTGCCGAAACAAGAACCATCGAACGGATAATTTTCATCTTTCACCTCTTCTCGACAAAGAGCCGCTTCATCCCGGACCCGTTACTGGTACTTTGCCAAAATCTCTGGCACTCGCTCGGGCGTGACGTTGCCGTACAGGTCGTCGTCCACGAGGAAGACGGGACCGACACTGCAAACGCCAATGCAACTCGTCGTGAGCAGAGACCACTTACGGTCCGCGCTGGTTTCGCCAGGTTGCAATCCAAGTTCGCGTTGCAGCGTGTCGAACACTTCGCGTCCGCCCTCCACGTGACACGGCGCGCTCTCGCAGAAGCGGACCACGTGCCTGCCGAGCGGTTCGAGCGAGAACATCTGATAAAAACTCGCGGCAGAATACAGGTGACTGTCCGCCACGAAAACGCCCTCCTGCTTTTGCTGTGCCTGAATGTGACGACGAATCTCAGGCAGTGCCGCGGCAGGGATGTAGCCGAGTTCGCGGTTGATCTCGCTCAAAATCGGGATGACCGCGTCGCGCGTCGAACCGAGTTCGTCCATCACCTTGGTCACCAGGCTGGCGATATCCAATTCCTTGACTTCGGGTTCCATAAAACAATCTCCTGTTTCGTCAGCAGTTGGACTGCTGACGCTCGCAACTCGCAGTGCAACTGTTCGTGAACATCTATCAAATGGTCGGGAACGGCGTCGCGTCAATGACGAAATCTTGAACGACCTTGCCATTCAGCACATGCTCGCGGACGATGCGCTTCACCGCGTCGACAGTGACATGTCCATACGTGACCTTGGGCTGGTCGCCGATCACCACTTCGAGAATCGGCTCGTGATGGCACAGCCCGATACATCCTGTCTCCGAAATGAGCGCGTCATCAAGATGGTCGGCCTTCACCTGCTTTTTGACGGCCTGCAACAGATCCAACGCGCCCGCCGCGATCCCGCAACTGCCGAGCGTCACGATCAATTCCACTTTGCCCGCGCTGGCCGCGCGGCGTTTCTCTTCGATGATCTGCTCGCGGAATTTTTGCAGGTCTTCAAGCGATTGAATTTTGTTCATTGTTTTTTTTCCTGTAACGTTTCTGTCACTGCGAGCGAGCGCAGGTCGAGTAGCCCGTGTTCTTCGGGCGTATCGAGACCAAGCGAGCGAAGCAGTCTCCTCGTCGTAGGAGGGGATTGCTTCGGGCGAGTGCGCCCTCGCAATGACGGGGAACGGTGGTAATCACGCCAAACTCTCCCATTCAACCTCATCCTGTTTCAAGCGCTCATAAATCCGCGTCACGGCTTCTTTCACTTCGGGGAAAACGGGATAACCAAACGCCACAACGCGGGGCTGGACTCCCAGCAACTCCACTTTGGGGACGAACTCTCTCAACGAAAGCATGAGATACGTGAGCGGTAACGTGTGCGTCGTCATGATGAACGGGTCATCCACGCGGGTGGGATCGATCAGGCGGATGTCGCCAGGCTCGAGTCCCATCTCGGCCGCGTCCACGATCAGCGCGTGTTCGGGATTCATCTCGCGGATGCGCCACAACTGGTTCTCGGGCGCGTTGCCGCCGTCGAGCAGATCCCAGCCTTCGAGCGGCTCGCGGCGAAGCATGTCCGCCAGCAGGGGACCGACCGCGTCATCGCCCATCATTTCGTTGCCAACCGTCACAAGTAATTTTTTCTTCATTGCTCTCTACTTTTTATAACCTTATGCACTGTCACTGCGAGGAGGGCGCTCTTCCCGACGAAGCAGTCCCCGCGCCAAGGGTGGAGATTGCTTCGCTTCGTTGGTCTCGACAGCGTGCGTCTCGACCAACTCCGCTCGCAATGACGGGATGTGCGGGAGTGAATTTCATGCGCGCATCTTCACCATCAAATACAAGGCAGGCTCGGCTTCAATCTGTTCAAGGCAATGGATGATTCGTGCCGTCCACGCTTGTTCGTCCACGCTCATCGTTGAGACTGCCGTCTCCATCGCGGACTTCAACTCGCTGACGTGACTGCGGTTGATCTCGATCTCGTCGAAGGCCAGCACGCCCTCCAACTTGCGCCTCCCCTCCCCCTCGGGCAGGCGGGACAGCCACTGCCGATATGCCTCCGCAGGGACAGACATCAGCACATCGAAGCAGTCCATCACGCCGACGTGATGTCCGATCGCCAGCGAGTAATACATGATCTGGCGCGCATCCTCAGGGACGCCCTGCTGATTGCTGACGACCTTTCGTCCAAGTTGGTAGAAGGCGACTTGCGGTTCCATTTTTTCCTTTCATTACGCCTGGATTCCCGAAGTTCTACTTCGGGACACCCGCCGCAAGTAGAACTTGCGGATTCCAAATCAACGCGACAGATAAATCTCACTCAACCGTCCAAAAATCTCGGTCAAGCGCGGATCGTCTTTTTGCGCGAGATAGGCTTGGATGTCGCGTTCGACTTCCGAAGCGGGACCCTTCAAAAGGTCAAGGAAAGAATCGGCGATCTGCTTGCCGTGCCAGTAGCCCGCCATGCGTCGGGACTCGCGCTCCACATCCACGCGCAAGTCCAGCGGCAGGTCAATGTGACGCGGCTCGACGCGCTCGTTCTCGCCCTCCACGTGATGCGACGCTTTGAGTTTCTGACTCAGAATCCCAAGCGCCATCGCGAAGCCGAAGATGGTGGCGGGCGGCGTGGGCGGACAGCCAGGGATGTACGCGTCGATCGGGATGACCTGATCCGCGCCGCCCCAGACGCAATACAGGTCGTGGAAGATTCCGCCCGAAGAGCCGCACGCGCTATAGGCCACGCAGACCTTCGGATCGGGCGCGGCGTGATAGGCGCGCAACGCGGGCACGCGCATCGAGCGCGTCATCGAACCCGTGTAGAGCAGAATGTCGGCATGACGCGGCGAAGAGACGACCTTGATGCCGAAGCGTTCGGCGTCGAAGATCGGCGTGATGGCCGCGAAGATCTCGATCTCGCAACCGTTGCATCCGCCGCAGTCCACGCGGTAGACAAAGATGGAACGGCGGATGTCGTGCAGGAGCGCGCCTTTCAACGCGGCGGTCTGATCGTCCATGCGGATGGCGTACTGGGTCTCGCCCATCAGGGTGTCGCGGCGTTTGTAATCGGTGACCATTAGACTGCCTCCTGATTCAGCGCAACCAGTTTGACGATGTCGTTCTTGCGCCTGCAAGTGGGGCACATCCCCAGCAACGCGCGGCGCTCCGCGAGTTCATCGCCCGTCACGCCCGATTGCTCGAGCAGGGCGAGCACGTAATTCAATTCTTTGGTGGGAGCGAAAGACACACCGCAACGCGAGCAGGCCGTCAACTTGTAATCGGCCTGTTCATAGAGATCGGCCTTGTTCATCACCGCCAGTTCAAAGTCGTGACTGAGCGAGATGGCGCGCGTCGGGCAGACCTCTTCACAGCGCCCGCAGTAGATGCAGCGTCCGTAGAAGATCTGCCAGGTGATGATGCCTTCGTCGAGATTCGTGGTCATCGTCAACGCGTTGGGCGGACAGGCCACCGCGCACGCGCCACAGGCGATGCACTGCGCGGGGTCGTGCTGCGGGCGGCCGCGGAACCCTGGCGTTAGGTCCACTTCCACAAATGGATACGGGACAGTGGCCTCGCCAACCTTCAAGACTTCACGGAGTAATTTGAAAGGCATGTCAATCTCCTTGCGCGCCCTCATCCCCAGCCCTTCCCCCAAAGGGGGAAGGGAGTCCCCCTCTCCCTTCGGGAGAGGGGTTAGGGGTGAGGGGCTGTTATCACTTCAACGGCGAATCTTTTCGCTCCACGCAATAGCGTTCCAACTCTTTGTACGCGACCGTCTTCACCGATTTCTTGCGGATGTCAACCACCGTCACGCGCTCGGTGCAGGAATAGCACGGGTCAATGCTCGCGACGATCAGCGGCGCGTCCGAGAAGGTATTGCCGCGCAGCATGTAGCGCAGCGCAGGCCAGTTGTTGTAACTCGATGCGCGGCATTTCCAGCGATAGACCTTTTGGTTATCGCCCAACATGCTCCAGTGGATGTCTTCGCCGCGCGGGGCTTCAACGTAGCCGAGCGCGAAACTGTATGGCTTGTAGGCGAAGCCTTCGGTCAAGATCGGACCTTCGGGGATGGTCTCCAAACATTTGGCAACCATATCGAGCGAGACGAAAAACTCCTCCGCGCGGATCAAGGTGCGCGAGAGCACGTCACAACCCGTTTTGGAGATCGTCGTCCACGGGACCTGGTCGTACGCGCAATACGGATGGATGACGCGCGTATCGCGATGGAATCCCGAGCCGCGCAGGTTGGGACCGACGGGGCTGTAGTCGCGCGCCACCTTCGGTTCGAGCATCCCGATCCCCGCCGTGCGTTGGACGATGTTCGGCGTGTTGAGCAGAATGTCCACAAGGCGGGTCACTTCCACGCGCAGGTCAGCGATCCAATTCAACACCTGCGTGCGTTCCTCTTTCAAAATGTCTTTGCGGATGCCGCCGATCAAGTTCATGCCGTAGGTCTTGCGCGCGCCCGTCAGCAACTCGGCCATCTTCATGGCCTTCTCGCGCACGCGGAAGAATTGCATGAAGCCCGTGTCGAAGCCGACGAAGTGACAGGCCAATCCCAAATTCAACAGGTGACTGTGCAGGCGTTCCACTTCCAATAAAATCGTGCGGATGTATTGCGCCCGCGCGGGGACTTCGATTCCCAGCGCGCGTTCGATGGAGGTGCTGTACGCGACGCTGTGAGCGTACCCGCAAATGCCGCAGATGCGATCCGTCAAAAATGTGATCTGGTCGTAGGTCATGCGCGACTCGGCCAGTTTCTCCATGCCGCGATGCACATAAAATAATCGGTAGTCGGCGTCCACGATGTGTTCGCCGTCCATGTAGAGGCGGAAGTGACCAGGCTCGTCCGAGGTCATGTGCAGAGGGCCAAGCGGCACTTCGACGAGTCCCTCGCCGTCCACGTGGATGAACTCGTAGTTCTCCTCCTCCCGCGTCGGCGTGGGACGGAAGCGGTAGTCCATCGCGTCCTTGCGAAGCGGATGCAGATCGGGCGGCCAGTCATCGGGCAGGACGAGTCGGCGCTTGTCCTGCATCCCGATCGGTTGAATGCCAAACATGTCGCGCACTTCGCGCTCATACCAAATCGCGGCGGGGACGCGCGGCGACACGGCAGGAAACTCGGGCTGGTGCGGCGGAATGAGCGCGCGGATCACCACGTAGGATTTTTCCGTTTCGCCCTCATCGCCCTCCACCGAAAGCACATAGTAGATCGCGAAATGTCCGTTGATGGGGCGCTCGTCCGAGCCGACAACCGTGGAGAGCCAGCCGCCCAAACGATAATAGACCGTCTCCACCACGTCGGGCAGCGAGTTCAATTCCACCGTCAGCGTGGCCTGATCGGCGGCCTGCCACGACTCTTCGAGGATCCTGCCGCCAAATTGGGCGCGCAACGCGTCCACGTATTTTTGTCCAACTCTGGGTCTTGCTTCTGCCAATTCGATCATGGTGATCTCCGTTGTTGTTTCCGTCATTGCGAGGAGCGTTCGTTGCGGCGAAGCAATCTCCATGCGACGAGGGGATTGCTTCGCCGCCTTGGTCTCGATACGCTCGCAAAGTGCGCTCGCTACTCGACCAGCGGCGGCTCGCAATGACGAGTTAAGGGCTTACGCTAAAAATCGCGAGAAAGGATTGGACGGAGGAGCCGCCCAAAAGTCCAGAGGACGATGCGCTTCCATTCGGACCCGCGAGCGGGGTCGCTGTCACCCCCGCGTTAACCACCTCGACGGCGCCGTTCAGCAGGTCGGTCAACTGCGCGGGCATGAAGAGTCCGAGGGCGAGGGCAAGGATCATCAGAATGGCGATCGGCGCGAGCGTGGAAAATCCGCCGTCGCCTGTGGGGATCTCCGCGGGCTTTTGTCCGAGCGCGACACTGCTTGCCATGCGGAAGAGCGCGGTGAAGGCCAGCATCAGAAACAACATGCAGACCGCCATCAGCCACAGATAGCCCGTGGAGATGCCCGTCGAAACGATCAGGAATTTGCTAAAGAAAATGTTGAACGGCGGCGCGCCGACCAGCGCGAACACGCCCGCGAGGAGGAAGAAACTCGTCAGCGGCGCGGCCTGCATGAGACCTTTCACCACGTCGAGACTGCGCGAGCGATACTTCATCAGGATGTTGCCAGAGAGGAAGAACATCAGCGTCTTGACGATGCTGTGATTGACGAGTTGCAGCAAGCCCGCGAGAATTCCGATGGGACCGCCGAGACCGAAGGCGATGAGGATGAGGCCGATGTTCTCGGGGCTGGAATAGGCCAGCAGGCGGTTGATATCTTTTTGTCCCATCATGAAGAAGACCGCCGCCGCGAGCGAGATCACGCCAAAGACGAGGAAGAGCAGTTGCACAAAATTCGTGCCGAGCGCAAGGTTGACGATGATCGAGAAGCGGATGATGACGAACAACGTGCAGTTGACCAACACGCCCGAAAGCAACGCGCTGACGGGGCTGGGCGCTTCGCTGTAGGTATCGGGCAACCACGAGTGCATGGGGACGATGCCCGCCTTCGTGCCGAAGCCGATCAGGATGAAGACGAAGGCCAGTTTCAGGAGGGTCGGGTCGAGCGTGGATGCGTTCTTGACGATCTCCGACCACAGGCTGGCTTTGCTGGTTTCCTGAATCAAATTGACCGCGTCCGAGTAGACCAGGATCGTGCCGTAGAGACCGAAGGCCACGCCGACCGTGCAGATGACGACGTACTTCCACGCGGCTTCCAGCGCGGGACGCGTGCCGTACAGGCCGACGAGAAACGCGGAACTGAGCGTCGTCGCTTCGATGGCGACCCACATGATGATGATGTTATTGGAGGTGACCGCCAGCAACATGGTGAACAGGAAGAAATGGAAGAGGCTGTAAAAGACGCGCAGGCGTCCCGTGTCCAGTTGACCGATGGCAAGGTCGTGACGCGTGTACCCGATGGAGTAGATACCTGCCAGAAATCCCATCAGCCCGACGATGAGGACAAAGAGCGCGCCAAGCGAGTCCACGCGCAGCCAATGACTGAACGCCGCGACTTCGCCCGCGCCGAGGACTTGTCCCGCCACGATGACGGTCAGGACGAGGGTCGCGGTGACGCTGACGAGATGCAGAAATTCCAGGATCGGGCGGGCAAAGTCTCCGAACCAGTGCGCGATCAGCGACAGCGCCGAAGCGATCAACGGGATGAACAGAAGCCAGATCAGGTAAGGGGAGTCCATATTGCGCCTCTATCCTTTGAGCGTTTGCAATTCAGCCGAATCGAGCGTGTGAAGTTTTTTGTAGATCTGCCCCGCGAGCAGGACGAGAATGATGACCGCGAAGACCGCGTCGGTGGCGATGCCGATCTCCACGAGTTCGGGCGCGCGATAGGCGAGCAGGGCGAGGGTCAGGTGCGAGCCGTTCTCCATCAGGCAGAAGCCGAGGATCTGTTTGAAGATGTTGCGCTGGGTGACAATGCAGAGTTGACCGAAGAAGAAGTGCGCGACCGAGATCGCCAGCGCGGGGATGAAGTCCGCGGCGGATTTCAGTTCGATCTGATTCACGACCGTGAACGAGACCACCACCGCCAACGCCGCCAGCAAAACCGAGACGGGCGTACTGACCGTGTTCAACGAAGGCGCGGACTGATCCACTTTTCCAAGCGCGCGATACAGGATCGCGGGAACAAGTACGGCCTTGGTGAGAAACGCGCTCGCCGCCCACAGGTACAGTTGCTCGGCTTCCATCTGGATCGCCAGCGCGATGAAGATGGCGACGAGAATCAGCGATTGGAAACTGTAGAGGATCGCGGACTGACGCGGCTTCTTCGTCTCGATCACGAGCAGGGATGTGAGCAGGAGCAGTCCGCTCAGGGTGTTGATCAGGTTGACGTTCAGCATGTTGGTCTCCAGGTGAAGTACACAGGTAGACACGTAAACAGGTACACAGGTGGCGCTCGCCCTCACCCTAGCCCTCTCCCAAAGGGAGAGGGGACTCCCTTCCCCCCGCGGGGGAAGGGCTGGGGATGAGGGAGGTAATCAACTCAACCACGCCATGGCGAAGAAGCCAGAGAGGAGCGCGAGGATCGCCAGCGCGACGAGGGCGAACTTCATCGAGGGCGTGATATCGGAGGCGGCCGCGACTTCGGCGGAGGGATCGCCTGGGACGGAGGCGCTAAATTGCCAGAACAGCCAGGCGAAACTGCCGATGGTCTCAAAAATGGCAACGACGACGAGGATCAGCAAAAGCGGCGTGTTCTTCGCAGCTTCGAAGCCGCCCGCGAAGATGGTGAACTTGCTGAAGAATCCGTTGAACGGTGGGACGCCCGTCACAGCCAGCGCGGCGACGGCGAAACAAATCCCGACGAGCGGCATCTTCTTGAGCAAGCCCTTCAAGTTCGGCAGGAGACGCGTCCCCGTGGAGTAGCCGACCGCGCCCGCCACGAGGAAGAAGAGTCCCTTGCCAATGGCGTGGTTGAAGATGTGGGCGATCGCGCCATTGAACGCGGTCGCGGAACCGAAGATCGAAAGCGACAACGCGAAGAAGATATAAGACAACTGCGTAATGGTGGAATATGCCAGCAGGCGCTTGAAGTCTTTTTGCGGGAAGTACATCAACAGGCCATAGAGCATGGTGACGACGGCCATGATGACGCCCACAATGCCGATCACTTGTGGAACTGTCCCCGCGGAGAGCAGACAGCGCGCGAAGATGTAGACGCCCGCCTTCACCATCGAGGCCGCGTGCAGGTACGCGCTGATGGGCGTCGGCGCGGCCATCGCGTCGGGGAGCCAGAAGTGGAAGGGTAACTGCGCCGACTTACCCCAGGCCGCGATCAGGATGCCGAAGAAGATCAGGGTCTTCGCGCCTTCGTCCAGCGCGGGGAAGGCTGACAGTTGGAATCCGCCCGTCAGGATAAAAAACGCGGCCGTGGCGAGGAAGAGACCGACGGAGGCCAACTCGGTCGTGACGATCGCCTTCATCGCAGCTTTCAGTGACTTCTCGTCGTTGTAGTAGCCGATCAATCCCCACGAGCAGACGCCCGTCAACTCGAAGAAGGCCAGCAGACCCAGCATGGTGGAGGACATGACCAGTCCCGCCATCGAGCCGATGAAGGCCAGCAGGAAGAAATAATAGCGGCGTTGAATCCCATTGTGTTCGGCGTGGTCGCGATTCTTTTCGGAGAGGTATCCGCCCGAATAAACCACTACGAGGAAACCAAACAGGATGAAGACCGAGCCGATCAACGCGCTGATCTTGTCCACGATGACGCCGTAGAGGACGATGTCGCCGAAGAAGAGCAGGTCGGCGGAGTAGCCAGCCTTGCCCGTCACGCCGAGGTTGTAAAGCACGAACAGCGTGCAGAGCAACGCGGCCAGCGTGACGAGTTGACTGGTCGCCTTCACCCACGAACGCGGCAGGATCAAAACGAGCAGGCTTCCTGCGAACGGGAGCAGAATGCCAGCGAGCACGAATGTCACCATTCCATACTCCTTATAGTTCCGAAAACCTTTGGTACACGGATTTGACGGATTACGCGGATTTCACGGATAATTTCTTTAAAAAAAAAACCAACCACGGAGTCACAGAGACGCGGAGAAAGTAAAAAGAAAAACTCCGTGACTCCGTGTCTCCGTGGTGAAAATCTTTTTTTCGGTGTGCATAAAAAAATCCGTGTCATCCGTGAAATCCGTGTCCAAAAAGGGCTTATATCCTCACCAGATAGAACGCGAAGCACAGCAGGCCGACGCCGACGGCGATCCATGTGACGGAGGGGGCTTTGACGAAGCGTATGCGCGCCATGGCGTTTTCGAGGATCGCGGCGATGAAATACAGAGCGGCGGCTTTGACGAGGAAGAGCGCCAACGCGAGCAGGCCGCCCAACAGCGAGGGAGTCATCATCGTGCCGAAGGGGACGAAGACCGCGATGAAGAGCGAGACGATGGCGAGTTGCTTCATATAGAAGCCCCACTGCATCAGCGCCAGTCCACGGCCTGAGTATTCGGTCAGCGCGCCCTCCTGCAATTCCTGTTCGGCTTCGGAGAGGTCGAACGGAAGCTTGCCCGCTTCCACGAAGACGACGAAGGCGAACGCGACCATCCCCAGCCAGACCGTGGCAAGGTAGGGAATCGCGCCCGTCGCGACGCCGCGGCTGATCGCGCCGAGATTGGTGGAGTCTGCGAGCAGGGACATGACGAACAGCACCAGCAGGATCAACGGCTCGACCAGCGCCGAAACGAACAACTCACGCCGCGCGCCCATCCCGCCGAAGGTACTGCCCGAGGCGAGTCCCGCGAGCGAGGTGAAGAAGCGCGCCAGCATCAGCAGGTAGACGACCAGGATCATGTCGCCGACCCAGCCGAAGGGCGAGTCCGCGGCGAGGATGGGGACGATCATCACGACGAGGAGCGCGGAGACAATCGTCACGTAGGGCGTGATGCGAAAGACGAAGTTTCCATGCTCGGGCAAGATCTCCTGCCGCTTCATCAGCTTGAACAGGTCATAATAATTTTGCAGGAGCGGAGGTCCATGCCGCGAGTGCATCTTGGCGCGCAAGACTCTCGCAAAGCCAGAGAACAGCGGAGCCAGCGCGGCGATGAGAAGCGCTTGCAGGAGGCCAATGAAAATTAAACTGCCAGTGGTCATGGGACTCTCCTACTTGAAGATCACGATCAGCAGAACGGCGAGCGCCAGGAAAATGTAGAGGCAATACATTCGCAGGTCGCCCATTTGCAATCGCTGCACCCAGCCCCCCACCGTCCGCACGAAGGCGAAGATGGGTTGGGTCAGGCCGCGTTCGATGACAGGTTCCGCCGAAGGAAGCGAGGCGTTGAATCGTTTCGCGAGCGAGGCGATTCCGTCGAGCGGTCGTTGCGCGAGCGCGCGCAGTCCATACAGCGGACGGTACGCGGCGCGCATCGGTTGGGCGAAGTTCGTGGCCGAGACGCCCATCTGCGGCTGGTAGCCGTACCCGCACGCCCACGGATCCGAGTCGACCCTCTGGCCTGCGCGGTGACCGCCGAGCGCGAACACGGCGACGAGCGGGAAGGCCAGCAGACCCGCGAGGAGCAAAAAGACGATCGGCGTGGAGAGGACGCCCTGCGCTTCATTCGCAGGGAAAATTTGGAGGCCACTAGCAAGCGTTTCCGTCGGGACGTTTGCCACCTGCGCCGCAACCTGACCGAGGAAGGGAGTCACCCACGGCGCGCCGAGGCCGAGGAGGACGACCGCCACAACGAGGACGCTCATCCCTGTCAGCATCGAGCCTGGGACTTCGACCGCTTCCTTCGCGTGGACGGTGCGAGGCTGACCCGTGAAGGCTGTGCCATATGCTTTGACGAAGGTCATCGCGGCCATCGCGCCGACGAGTCCGAGCAGGACGGCGAAGAGCGGCGCGAAGATGTGCAGAACGCCAAGCGTGGATTTGCTGGCGATAAACAGCGACTGGAACACAAACCACTCGCTGACGAATCCGTTCAACGGAGGGATGGCCGAGATCGCCACCGCGCCGACGAGGAAGACGAAACTCGTCCACGGCATGGCGCGGGCGAGACCGCCCATCTCGTTCATGTTGCGCGTGTGCGCCGAGTAAACGACCGCGCCCGCGCCCATGAAGAGCAGTCCCTTGAACATGGCGTGGTTGAGCAGGTGATAGAGCGCGGCTAAAAATCCCACCGCGGCGAGAACGGGCAATTGCAGCGACATGCCCATCATCCCCACGCCGACGCCCATCAGGATGATGCCGACGTTCTCCACGCTGGAGTAGGCCAGCAGGCGTTTCAGGTCGCGCTCGTCGAGAGCGTAGACGATGCCCAGTAACGCGGAGAGTCCGCCGAAGCACAGCACGACGAATCCCCACCACCAAAGCGGCGCGCCGAGAATGTCCACGCACAGGCGGATGAGGCCGTAGATGGCGGTCTTGATCATCACGCCCGAGAGCAAAGCCGAAACGTGCGAAGGCGCGGCAGGATGCGCGCGCGGCAGCCAGATGTGCAGAGGCACAATGCCCGCCTTCGCGCCGAAGCCAAAGAAGGCCAGCAGGAAGATGAGACTCTTGGCGCCGAGCGGGAGCGTGGAATTTCGGAACGACTCAAAATCGAAACTGCCTGTGTTCTGATACAGGATGAAGAACGACAGCATGATGAGCGCAGTGCCGATGTGCGCGATCAAAAAATACAGATAGCCCGCGCTGACCGATTCTTTTTTCTCCTGCTCGAAGATCACGAGGAAGTATGAGGCCAGCGTCATCAACTCCCAGAAGATCAGGAAGTAAAAGGCGTTGGCCACCGTCACCACCATCAACATGGCGGCGATGAAAATGTTGTTGAAGAAGCCGAGTTCGCCGCAGCCGCGTCCGCGATATTCGTGGACGTAGCCGATGGAGTAGATGCTGGCCGCGAGCGCGAGCAGCGAGATCGCGCCGACCATGAACGCGGAGAAGCCGTCCATGCGCAGGGCGAAGTGACCGAAGGCGGAGAGGCCCGTCCATTCAAACGCGGCGGATTTTTCAGCGAAGGCGGCCAGGGCGGCGATCAAACCCAACACGGAGGCCGCGCCCCCTCCCAGTCCAGAAAAGATGCGGGCGGCCTGGTCGAAGCGACGAAGCGCGAGGGAGAGCAGTCCCGCGGCCGCGAACGTCAACACGGACAGAAGCAGAAGCTGGATGGCGTTCATGCCTCACCTCCTTGCGCGTCGGTCGTGACTGTGGGCGGCTCGGCCATCGGGACGCGCGCGAACGCCTTGACCTTTTCCACGCGCGCGCCGTCGGTCGTGATATGCGTCAACGCTTTGTGCGGACAGGCGCGCACGCACGCAGGTCCCTGCGGATCGAAGTAGCACAGGTCGCATTTGAGCGCGACCTTGCGCTGACCGATGCTCCACGCCAGCAGGGAGAGGTAACCCTGCGCGTTCATCTCGCGCAAGAACATCGGCTCGGATTGATAGGGCGTGTTGACGTAGGAATATTGTCCGATGTCGAAGCCGAGCACGGGGATGGGCGTGCCGCCTGGGAGGATCACGCCAAACGGACAGGCTAGTCCGCACATCTTGCAACCAATGCACAGCCCCTCGTTGAGTTGCACGGAATGATCTTTCATCACAATGGCCTTGACGGGACAAACCGCCGCGCAGGGCGCATCGTCGCACTGACGGCACTGCATCGGCATCGTCCCTTCGGGCGTGTTGGTGACGACGAGGCGCGGATAGGCCTGCAAGCCCACCCTGCGATGGTTTTCCACACAGGCGGCCTGACACGCAAAACAGCCGATGCAATGACTTGAATCGGCAACCACAAAACCGTTCATACCGTCTCCTGTTTCAAGAGAAGGGAACCGCAAAACATCATTTCATCCACACTTGCGCCTCCGTTCATCTCCATAAACGTCGCGCACCTCCAGTCCTTTGGCGTGGACGAAACCTTTGTTGTTGATGCCCCCGTAGTGTTACAGCGCAAAGCCCGACGCTAGAGAGTGTCTCTTACGCGGACATTCTCTCCATCTGAACCATCAAGCGCTGCAACAATTATTGTGTCTTTTTGTTTCTAAAGTTATTGTATATCACCCACTGGAAATAAAATACTCTAATTTAAATCATGTATCTTGAAGAGAGGTTGTGGGATGTTACCCAATGGAGGAGGAATTTGCGCGAGTTCGTTGGGGCGCGTTGTGGGGAATGATGCAATTGAAATAGACAAGTAGGATTGGGAAAATTAAGTTGTAGAGATGAGTGAGGGGCAATTGAATCGCGCCAACAAATGCAAAGTCCGCCTGCGCGGACTACCCCTCCCCCAACTCAGGGATCGGCTCCGCGGCGGCGCGATGCGCCAGGTAATTTTCCACCCAGAATATGATCAACGCCAGCCAGACGATGCCAAAGCCGATCAGGCGCGAGCGATCAAAGGGTTCTTTGTAGATGAAGACGCCGATCAGGAATTGCAGGGTCGGCGCGATGTATTGGAGGATGCCCACCATCGTGAGAGGAATCTGCTTGGCGGCGGAGGCGAACATCAGCAGGGGGATGGTAGTGACGATCCCCGCGCCCGCGAGCAGGAGATCAATGGTCGGGCCGTCGTGCAGGAATGCGCCCGCGCCGTTCACTTCCATGAAGAGGAGATAGATCAACGCGGCGGGGAAGACCATCGCCGTTTCGAGCGTGAGGCCGTAGAGCGAGCCGAGCGGCGCGAGTTTTTTGACGAGGCCATAGATGCCGAAGGAAAACGCGAGGGAGAGGGCGATCCACGGCAGGCGGCCATAGACGAAGGTCAGGTAAAAAACGCCAATCGCCGCGAGGACAACGGGAATCCATTGCGCGAGGCGCAGCCGTTCACGCAGGAAGATGACTCCCAGCAAAACGCTCAGGAGTGGGTTGATGAAGTAGCCGAGACTCGTCTCCACGATAAAGCCCGCGTTGACTCCCCACACATAGACCAGCCAGTTGATGGAGAGCAGGACGCCCGCGATGGCATACGCGCCAATTGTTTTTGGATGGAAGGCAACCGCGCGAAAATCCTGCCATTGCTTTGTCAACAGGATGAAGGCGATCAGGACGATAAACGACCAACCGATGCGATGCCCGATGACTTGCAGGGCAGGAACTTCATGCAGAAACTTCCAATAGATGGGAAAGAACCCCCAAAGCACATACGCGCCGATACCGTACAGGATACCTCTTTTCATTAAAACTACTCCCTGATTTGAGATTCACCGCTCAAGTATACATGAAAAGTATGTGCTTCCCAATCGCTTTAAGCGACCGGTGTCGTTTGCAAAGAAGCAGGATTTGGTATATAGTAGATGGCAGTCCCGTCCGGGAAACATACACTGCCTCTGGAGGCGTACATGGAAGCCGCCACAAAACTACCCAATCTCCCGCGCCTTGATTGGATACAAACCATCCGTGATCCAGTCTGGGGAGAAATTCCGATCACGCAGGTCGAAAAGAACATCATCCAAACCGAGTCTTTCAATCGCCTGCGCGGGATCAAACAGTTAAGTTTCGCCTACCTGGCCTTCCCCGGTGCCGTCCACAGCCGATTCGAGCATAGCATCGGCGTCATGCACGCGACCGATATGCTGTTGAAAATGGTGAACAGCGACGACGGCGAACAAGGGATCGAGATCACGCCGTTTCACCGTCAATTGCTTCGTCTCGCCGCTCTCTTACACGATATTGGCCACCCTCCCTTTTCACATGTGATGGAAAACCTTTTCACTTATCACCCGGATATCCTGGGGGATAACCCGGCCAACCTGCCGCCGGACTTCACCGACTATCTTGCCGAACGCGGAAAGAAAGTAAGCGATATTTGCAAACACGAATTCTTTTCCGAATATATTATCCGGCGGCACTCGGATATTGGGACGGTATTAAGAAACTGGATCGGTCGAACTTCTAAATATCCAAAGGCATTCATCGAGAAGTATGTAAGCACGATCAACGGGATCATTTCCCAGCTGGCGATTGGAGAGTCGGTGGACGTCAACCCCGACGAAGTGCCGGAAAGCCTCCTGCCGGTGATGCAGTTGTTCAAATCCATCATGAGCGGCGACATAGACGCCGATAAAATTGATTACCTGATGCGCGACAACTATTACTGCGGCCTGCCTCACCGGCTCGACATCACATCGCTACGAAACCACCTGCATTTGAGACCGGGCGGCCTAGAAATCGAACCGGAGGCGATCAGCTTCGTCCATTCGCTGATCCTTGCAAGGTATACCCTGATCACGCAAGTTCATCAGGAAATGTGGGGCGTCTTTACCACCGGCAAGGTGATCGAACTCCTGCACAGCCTGCTGGTCAAGGATCCGAACCCGGCCGGGCTGATCCTCGATATATTCACGAAATGGGACGATTCCAAACTGCTCGGCTTCCTGATCGGAAGCGGAGACCCAACCATCAAAGCCGTCGTGACGACTCAATATGCCCTCAGGGAAATCGCCCGGCTCGAGAACATCGAAACCCACCCGCACGTCCGCGAATGCATACAGATCCTTTCGGAATCCATGCATCACCATCAGATACCAAAACTCCAGGAGGATCTGCGCACCCTCACGGGAAATCACGACCTGATCGTCCACGTTCACAACGTCAAATCCCCAGAGTTTTCGATGAAACTGTCGAATGGCGGGGACCTGCTGAGAGATCAGATACTCAGGGGAATTTCGGAAGAGTCGCTCAGCAATCTCAGCCTCGCGGTCTATGGGGATAAGGATATTAAATTCGATATCCAGGCATTGAAAGAGCATCATCCCGACATGCTGCCCTGCGAAGATTGTCCCAAATTCGAGGAGTGTGTGGGAAGCCTCGCGAACGACGGGGCGCAAAGGGTTCTGGCTGAACTGGCGGTCAGACGGTACAGAAAGATCGCCGAGGAGTGCGGCTCCAAAGCAATCATCGGGGCGGATTATCTTCTGCTTATCATGGAAAAAATTTCCGCCCTGTGCCGGGAGCATAAACTGGAATATCCCATTCGGCAGTCTATTTACAAAGTTGCCAAGGATATCGCCAGGAGGCTGGAAAACAGACTCGAAATCAGGGGAAAAATGAACCTGAAAATGCAGAATATTACCAGCACCTTCGATCAGGAGATCCGCAAATACGAACAGATGGGATTGATCGCTTACTCACGCGAGATCAAGAAACTCCCCAGCGAATCGGGGCCCTCGAAAACCGTATTCCGCTTCGACCGCCGTTTTCGGTTAAGTAGTTTCGGCAAGGAAAGATTGGACAAGGTTCGCAGGTTCAAGGGGCTTGTCAGAGAATATGATGAGTATCACAAAGCCTGGGAGATCGTGGAAAAGGAGATTCAGGCCAACGAACAGGAGATCATAAAAATCTTGAAAACGGTCAGGTAACCTGGCGTCCATCAGGCCATCATTCCCAGTCAATGACTTGCCGCCCCGCAAACCCAGCATCAGTCTCGTGCCAGAACTGAACGCGCTCCTCCCCGTGCTTCCAGCACAGATAAACCTCGCGGCCATCTTTAAGCGCGGGGAAGTCCAACAACCCGATGTTGATATCTTTGATAAGGGCGCCTGTGTCTTGAATGCTATGAACCAGCGCGTCCAGCCGCGTAAATTCCTGAAACATCGCGCTCAAGGCGCGGTTGCCTCCGTTTCCCGCCGACTTTTCAATGGCAGGCCAGGCCTCAGGTTGACTGGCAAGGATTCTCCGGCGAATCTCCTGAATCTCATTCATCAGAGGGCGAATGGTTTTCAAGGTCTCGTTGGCTTCCTGAAGGGTGAAAAAGTAAGGCACGATTGCACCTTATAACCAGAAACAGCAAAAGCAAATCAACATCGGTTCAGACGCGCGCCTTCCTCAACCTCAAACTATTGCTTACCACGAAGATACTGCTGAACGCCATCGCGCCCGCGGCCAAAATGGGATTCAAAAACCCGAGCGCCGCGGCAGGGATGAGAATCACGTTGTAGAAGAACGCCCAGAACAGATTCTGTTTGATCGTGCGAAGCGTCTTGCGCGAGAGCGAAACCGCGCGCGCCACACCGCGCAGGTCGCCGCTCATCAGCGTCACGGGCGCGGCGGCCATCGCTACATCCGTGCCAGTGCCGATGGCGATGCCAACATCCGCTTGCGCGAGCGCGGGCGCGTCGTTCACGCCGTCGCCGACCATCGCGACGATATTGGTAATTGGAGACTGGGAATTTTGAAGTTTCTTGACTTCAGACGATTTGCCTTCGGGCAACACTTCGGCCAGCACAGTATCAATGCCGACCTGCTTCGCAATGGCTTCGGCAGTTTTCTGGTTATCGCCTGTGATCATGGCGACTTTCAAACCCATGCGATGCAGTTCTTCGATCGCTTCCTTCGAACCGTCCTTGATCGTATCCGCCACCGCGATCACTCCCGCGACCCGATCATCAATCGCCACGAGCATGGCGGTTTTTGCTTCGCTTTGCAGACGCGCCACTTCGGATTGGATTCCGTTCAACGAGAATCCGCGCGCCTCCATCATTCTCACGTTACCGACAGCGACGCTTCTTCCCTCGACCTCGGCCTGCACGCCGTGACCAGGCTCCGCCTTGAACCCGGCCGCTTCCGCCAAACTCAGTCCGCGAGTCGTTGCCTCCGCCCAGATCGCCTCGCCAAGCGGATGCTCGCTTCCCTTTTCGACACTTGCGGCAAGACGGAGGAGTTCGTCGGGCGATATTCGATATTCGTTATTCGTTTCGCCACTATCGAGTATCGAATTTCGAATAACGATATCCGTCACCGCGGGCTGACCCTTCGTAATCGTTCCAGTTTTATCCAGCACAACTACGTTTACTTTCCCAGCGCGCTCGAGCGCTTCACTGGTGCGGAAGAGAATGCCCATTTCCGCGCCCCTGCCCGTGCCGACCATCACGGCGGTCGGCGTGGCGAGCCCCATCGCGCAGGGACAAGCGATGACCAGCACTGCCACCATGTTAATGAGCGCGCGCGTGAATTGCTCGTCAATCTGCGGGCCGAAGAAATACCATCCTGCAAACGTGACCAGCGCAATCAAAATCACAATCGGAACAAAGACTGCCGAGACCTGATCGGCTAGTTTTTGAATCGGCGCCTTGCTTCCCTGCGCGTCCTCCACGAGTTTGATGATCTGCGCGAGAGCGGTCTCTTTCCCGATTTTTGTGGCTTCGAACTTGAGCAAGCCCAGTTTGTTGAGTGTCGCGCCGATAACGGGATCGCCCTGCTTCTTCTCCACAGGCAGCGACTCGCCCGTCAGCATGGATTCGTCCACTGCGCTGCGGCCTTCGATAACAACGCCGTCCACGGGAATCTTTTCGCCAGGTCTGACGAGAACGATGTCGCCGACGCGGACATCGTCAATCGAGACCTCAGCCTCCGTCCCGTCGCGAATGACGCGGGCGGTCTTGGCGCGCAGTCCCATCAATTTTTTGA
The DNA here is from genome assembly GCA_037445635.1 of Chloroflexota bacterium. GTDB lineage: Bacteria > Chloroflexota > Anaerolineae > Anaerolineales > Villigracilaceae > JBFMCC01. The sequence goes on along the minus strand of JBBIKC010000038.1, from coordinate 2,332 downwards.
TCGCTTCGGAAGTGCGTCCTTTGGCGCGCGCCTCCAGAAATTTTCCGAGCTTGATGAGCGTGATGATGACCGCCGCCGTCTCGTAATAGACGTGACCTTCGAGCCAGCCGAACGTGATGGGCAGCGAATAGAAGAACGCGGCCGAGGAGCCCATGGCGATCAACACGTCCATATTGGCGGACCTGTTGCGCAGGGCTTTGAACGCGCCGACGTAATATTGCCAGCCGACGTAGAATTGCACAGGCAGCGCGAGCGCGAGCATTAACCAGTTCGTCCACGGCGCGGCCGCGCGGGTCATGCCTTCCATCGCGGCCATCGCGTAGAACGCGTCGGGCAGAAGGTTGATGTCGCGCGCCATCGCGAAGAGGAACAACGGAACGGTGAAAATGAGGCCGATGACGAGCAGGCGGCGCTGCGTGTCAATTTCCTGCTGACGCGCTTGGGCTTCCGCGTCCTCCGCTTCACCGCCGAGTTCGAGGGCCTCGAAACCAGCCTTCGCAACAGCCGCGCGAATCTCAGCCTGACTCACAATCGTTGGAACGTATTTGACGCGCGCCTTCTCGGTCGTGAAGTTAACCTGCGCTTCCAATACGCCTTCGAGTTTTGTCAGCGCATTTTCGAGCCGCCGCGCGTCGTTATCGTCCGCCAGGCGTTTGATGATGAGGTCTGCCTCGCCTGTGGCGACTCCGTATCCCGCGCGGTTGACGCGGGCGATCATGTCGGGCAGGCCCAGTTTGGCGGAATCGAATTCCACCGTCGCCCGCTCCGACGAAAGGTTGACGACCGCGTTTTGCACACCGTCGAGTTTCTTCAGATTACGCTCGACGGTCGCGACGCAGTTGGCGCAGGTCATGCCTGTGATGGGGAGGGTGAGTTGTTTGGTATCGGTCATGGGGGGAGGTACACAGGTAGACAGGTACACACATATACAGGTTTCACAAACGACATGTTTACGTGTCTACTTGTGTACCTGTGTACGTGTATACTCTACAGCGTGATCAATCCCTCGGCAGGATAATTGATCTCCGCCAGCAGCGCCTTGATCTTCTGCTCGTCGGCGGGCGCGTCAAAGGTGATCTGCACCTTCTTGGTGTCGAGGTCCGCTTTCACGGACTGGACGCCAGCGAGTTCAGACAATTCCATTTCGATGGTGTGGGTGCAGTGACCGCAATGAATGGCGGGGACGGAATAGGTTACGGTGGTCATGGGAACTCCTTAGGGTTGGGGATGGGGTAGGTATACAGGTACACAAGTACACTGGTACACACGTGCGCGCAAGACTTGTTTACGCGTCTACGTGTGTACCTGTCTACGTGTTTACACTTTCGTGGACATCTCAAACACTTCCGTGATCTCCTTCAACACGCGCTCGCGTTCCTTCTTGTTACTGCCCTGAACAGCGGTGATGACGCACGAGTTGAGGTGACTCTCCAAAATCTGCGAACTGACCTTGTTGAGCGCGGCCTCCACTGCCTGTATCTGGCGGATCACGTCAATGCAGTACGCGTCCTCCTCGACCATGCGGATAACGCCTTTTAGGTGGCCTTCTATTGTCTTCAAGCGCCGGAGGGTGTTTTCGTTTTCCATTGGCTCCTCGATTGGTCAGACAGCCGTTTACCGCTAACTCTTACCCCCCCCAGGGGGGATGGGGCATCGGGATGATAACTTTGGCGCGCAAAGATGTCAAGCGCGGGCGGGAAAATTTTGTCACAAATCGAGTGTGAGAAATTTCCCGTTCTCAGAGTAGAATTGGGTGCATGGAAATCAAACCTTCGGATCTGCGTCAAGTGGATGTGCTCAAGCAATCCAGTGACGAGGATCTTGCCCACCTTCTCAACAACGCAGTACTCCGCCCCGTCGAGGAAGGCGAATTTTTCTTCCTGCAAGGCGACCCTGCCACACATTTCTACATTCTGGTCTCGGGTAAGGCCAAACTCTGCCAGATCAGCAAAAACGGCCAGACGACAAACCTGCGCACCATCAATGAATGGCAGATCTTTGGAGCCGTCGGGACGGTGCGCGAGAAAGCCGTGTATCCCGCCTGTGCGCAGGCATTGGTGCACAGCATCGCGCTGGCAATCGAGAGCAGGATATTGCACGAAATGATGGAGAGGCGGCCATATCTATCCTTTGGATTGATGCAACTTATGACAGGCTACATTCAGGAGATACAGGAACGCTACCGCGAACTGGCGACGGAACGCGTCGAACAGCGTATTGCCCGCGCTATCCTTCGGCTGGCCCAGCAACTTGGACAGCAAATCCAGGATGGGACATCCTCCATGGAGTTGAACCTGTCCCACCAAGACCTTGCGGAAGTCACCGGCACCAC
>JBBIKC010000037.1:0-31153 GCA_037445635.1 Chloroflexota bacterium | reverse complement strand
TTACAGGGATTGTTTAATTTCTTACAGGATTGTTCGTCGAAGAGGTGTGGACGGTGGAGGTAGGTTTCAGTCCCTTTACAGGGATTGTTTAATTTCTTACTGCACATTGGGTTTCAATTCTGTTCTCCCTTTTGAAGAAACTTCAGTTTCAAGCCGGTTTCTTCAAAAAAAACGGTCATTGAGCCTCCTTTTTCAATTTCCGAGGGGCGCAGAGTCCGTTGCCATAAGCGGAGCTCCTCGGTTTTTGGCATCCAGCGCTGACTGGCGCATCCTTGAAAGCCCTGAGCGGAGCCAGCCGTTGCCCTCGAGAATTGCCCTTTTCCGAGGACCACCAAAACCTGCCGTACCCCCCTTCCTCCTCGGATTTATTCCTACACGACCATCGTTTGCTTAGGTTCCGATTTATGAGTCTCCTCGGGGCGCGAGGATTCGATGCGGTTCACACAATCGGCGCACAAAAAGTAGTAACGCACGTTATCCTTGCGTTTGCGGACTACGCGCGCCGCGGCCTTCCTGAGTTTTGCAAGGTGCTTTGTATCGAGTATACACTCGAACGCCGAATATTGCACGGGTGTGCCGTAATCCAGCAAAAGGTTGTGCAGTTTCGTGCGCCGTTTATCGTTCGAAATATCGTACACGATGAGGATGAATTGTTTTTGCATGGTACACCTATCGCGTCAAAAACGGCTGATACATCTCCGCTTTGCCTTCGATCACATGGCGTAATTGCCAGGCCTGGGTCTCGAAGCATTTCTGGTAGGTGATGGCGCGTCCAGCCAGCGGATGAATAACGGCTGTTTGCAGGCGGGCGTTGTATTGCGCGAGAAACTTCCTCATCGCGTGCCGTTTCAGGAAGAATCCACCCTCGGGCCCGGGATCAAAATCCTCGGGAGACAGGATGCGTTTGTTGATTACCGTCAGCACCACCGAGTCCACGATCAGGGCGCGGAACTCCTCCACCAGGTCCAGGGCCAGGGCGGGTCGTCCATAAACGTCCGCATGAAAGAATCCATCGTAAGGGTCCAGTCCCGCCACTTCGAGGGCGGTCATCATATTTTGGGTGAGCAGGCTGTAGCCAAAACTGAGCAGGGCGTTGGCGGGGTCGGCCGGCGGGCGGCGCGAACGTTTTTTGAAATCCCATTCTGCGTTCAGGGCGGCGCGGAAGACGTCAAAATAGGCCCTCGCGCCGGCGCCCTCCTGCCCGCGCAGGCCGTCCAGACTTTGCCCGGTCTCGGCTTCCTTGATCGCGGCGTTTATCTTCTCGATGTTCGCGTTCGGAAGTCCGGCGTTCAAGCGGCACAGGCGGCGGGCTAAGGCGCGCTGGTTCTTCAATTTACCCAATGCAATCTGCCTTGCGATGGGGAGGCAAAAAGCAGGGTCGGCGGCGCGCTGGTATTGCAGGCGGCGCAGGAAGATGTTGCCCTCGGAGGGCGGCACGAGCCTGCCAAGCAATTTCCCCGCGCGGCTGATGATGGAGAAACTCACGCCCGCATCCAGCAGGGACAGCATGGCCTGCGTGGTGACCCCGACGGATCCGACAATGACGACATCCGTCACGTGCGTCAGGGGCACGCTCAACAGCACCTCATCGTCCGTATTGGTGACGAGGATGCGGCGGTACTGCTTTTCGATGCGCGCGCCGGGTTCGGTTACGTAGAGAGTGGGCATTCTACCTCACCCTAACCCTCTCCCAAGGGGAGAGGGGACTCCCTTCCCCCTGTGGGGGGAAGGGCTGGGGATGGGGGTCACGCATACCCCGGCGGCGCGACGTAATCATGGAAGAGTTTTGGGTTGAAGGCACCTTGCACCTCCACGCGTTTATCCACCGCCTCGAAACTGTACGTATCGCGGTGGAAATGCACGCCCAGAAAATCGAAGCCGTCGTTGAAATGCGTGATGTTCGTCTTGTGCGGCTCGAGCGCCAGATGCAGTTTCTTCAGGATGAAAGCCGTGCGTTTCATGGCTTTCTCGGCCTGCGCGCGCGTCTCGCAAAAGACGCAGAAGTCGTCGGCGTAACGGACGGGCGAATAACCTGCCTGTATCAGGCGCACGTCCAACTGGTGCAGCAGGATGTTACACAGCAGGGGCGAGATGACCGCGCCGAGCGAAATACCCGCGCCGGGAGAGGCCTCGCCCTGCGCCATCCACTGTTTGAGCAGGCCGTCCACGAGCGGGTCCTTCACCTTCTGCTGAAAATAACGCAGGATCAAATGGTGCTTCAGGCTGGGAAAGCAGTTGTCAATATCGGCGTCCAGCACCCATTCCCTGCCCGCCTCGCGGTGGGCGATGATGGCAGGCACGGCGTTACGCACGCCGCGCCCCGGGCGATAGCCGAAACTGCATTCCATAAAATCACGGTCGAAAACGTCATCCACCACGCGCAGAACGGCGCGCTGGATCACGCGGTCGGTGACGGTGAGGATGGAGATCGTCCGCAATGTGCCGTCCCATTTGGGGATGTGGAACTGTTTCAGTTTGCGTGCGCGATAGGTGTTTGTGCGCACGTCCCTCGCGAGCGCGTCGAGCCTTTCCTGCCAGTTGCGCGCCCAGCGTTTGACGCTTACGCGATCAATGCCCGCCGCGCCTTTCTTCTGCTCCACCTCCTCCCAGGCGGCGCGCAGGTTATCGGGGGCGAGGATACGTTCGATCCATTTCATTTGCACTGCATGTCATTGCGAGCGAAGCAATCCCTTCGCCACCGGAGATTGCTTCGCCGCCTGGTCTCGGTACGGACTTCGTCCTACTCGACCAACGGCGGCTCGCAATGACACTACACTCTTCTCGTCTGCCCCATGCCAAACGAAGTCTTCGCTCCCGTGCCGCAGTAGAAGGCGAAATCGGCGAGCAGGTTGCACAGCCTCAGCCAGAATTCATCGTCCGAGAGAATGCGAAAGCGGCAGACGCCCGTAAAACCGATCCACGCCGCCTTCTCGTAATGCACGACGCGCGTCTCCAGCTTGTAACGGCTCAACGCCAGGCGCGCCTCGTCCAGTGCGCGCGTTTCGCGCGGCAGGCTGGCGGGGGACAGCGCATTCCAGCGTCTCAGCCACGAACCCCAAACATGTTCAGGCAGGGGAAGCGGAACGTGCACCTGATTGGATTTAAACGTGGTCGGCGAGACGAATTCGACCTCCAGCGTGTCCGGCGGCTGGGACGCCGATTTGAAATACCTCTCCACCAGCGATGCATACGACACACCCCGCGCCCACGGATGCCCATCCGCTGCAACTTTCTGGATATGGAAACTGGTCCGATCCAACGAGATATTCTGCCCCTCGAGGTTTGGAAACACGGAATCGAGCAGGAGCCGCGTCTCCCTCTCCCTCAAACTGGTCACGCGGAACCAGGCGCTCTGCCCCGCCTCCACCAGCCGAAACCCGCGCTGGGCGCGGAACGAACCATGCAAATCCGAAATCGTGTACGGGCGCAAGTCATCGCCATCGTGCAAGTCTCCGGAATGATCTGCATCCGTCTCCCCCACCCAATCCAGGAACTCGGCGCGGATGGCCGGGCCCAGGTCCGCGGGCAGGCTTCCGTTTTCGAGGGCTTTCAGGTGGATGACAGCGGAGAGGAGCATGGGATGGCTTTAGACAGCGGCTAGATCGAAGCGGCAATTTTTAACGCGAATTCCGCGAATAGGGCGAATGACGCGAAAAGGCCGGGAATATCCGCGAAATTTGCGCCCTTCGCGTTCAAAGAACCTGAGTTGGGAAGACGCCGACGAACTCGAACCTGTCCATCCCTTACACCTTGACCATCGCCCAACTTCACAATTTGGCCCGTTTTGGCTGTTTTGGAGGCTGCGGGTTGTAGTCCAGATTGATTACGATTTTTTTCTCTCTTGCACTCTCCTTATAAAGGCCAAGTTTGGGGCCGTCTTCGAGCAGGTCGCAATTGAGCATCTCGAAAGGAGCGATTAATCCCTTGAGAAACACGAGCTTGTCCTCGGGAACATTTCGGATGTGCTTGATCTTGGCCGGCGAAATTTTCTTTTGCAACAGGGTCTTCCCATTCTTCGAGATAACAACCTGCCATCCGCCATGCCGAAAATTATCCCATGGCTTTTGAATGATTTGTACAAAGATAATCCCGATGACAACCCACACAAAATTTTGGGTTATACCGTCACGGACAACATCCCAGGTAAACATATTCTCATCTCTCCTTTCGTGCTTTCTCGCGCACGGTCTGTAAATTGAGGATTTCGGCAACCTCGAACTGGACAGGCGTGGTATTAGGAATTGGCCGCAAACGCAAGACAGGCGGAAAATATCCCATGCGCCCGTGCAGTTCAGCCAGCAGGAGGGCGGCAATCACATTCAGCGATGGCAGGTTGACCAGGAGGGGCTTCGTCTGCCACTCGCTTGAAGTCAGCGGGGTTTTGGTCATCAACTCTCGCAACTGTGGCTCGAATGGCTGTTCATTATCGAACTGAACTTTGATGTCAATGACCTGCTCGATCTTCTGCGCCGCCATTGTTTCGATCTGCGTGAGGTGGTCCGCGGTGAGGGGGTGGGAGAAGTTCAAAACAATCATGGGTTGAAATAGCCGTACCCGGCGCTGGTCTTCGCGCCCGCGCCGAGATGTTGGAGCGCGCTTCTGAGCGTCCGTACTGCCATGTCGCGATGATTTTTCGCGGCCTCGTCGAACCGTCCATGCCAGCCGACCGCGAACAGGAATGCCTGTCCGGGCGCGACGGTCAGAAAATAGGAGGGGATCGGGCTTTGCCAGTTCGTGGGCGCTTTGCCATCGCGGTAGTAATCGGGATAGTGCGGATTGACAATGTCGAGTTTTAATTCCGGCACCTCGGCAGGGATGGCGTCGAAGAAGATCGCCCTTCCCGCCTCTGCTTTCGTCCCGAAGATGGCGCGCAGGTTATGGCCGACCTCCGGGTTGGTGTTTTTATATGCTTCCTTGAATTTTTTCTCGAACTTCTCGCCGCTCTCTTCTTCCAGGATTTCGATCAGCCCGCGCAAATCACCCGCCTCGATTTGCTCGTTTTTTCCAACCTGCTCATACAGCCAGAAGAGCGCGTACGCCCGCGCCACTCCTTTGACACTGCTTCCCGGCAATATGGGAAAACCGTAACGATGAAACGTAAAGCCTGTTTCGAGCGGACCTTTGCGTCCCAGCCCGGTCACAAAGCGCCAATCCGTTTTCATTTGGAACGGCTCGCCCGCATTGGCTTTTTGGGCAATCTCCGTCCAGCGCGCGATCCATTCGGTCAATAGTTTTCCATCGGGCTTGTGAAGTATCTCGGGTTTGTCTCTTTCTTTATAAGAGAGAACGTTCTGTAAGCCGTTCTTCTTCGCTTCTTTGTCCTGGTTCGCGCTCCAATCCTGCTCGACAAAGCGGTCGAAGATCAGGCCGATGTTTTTGGGCTGTGTCGTTTTTCTGAAATTTTCCCACGCCCGCGCGCTTGCCTGTGGAATCGGGATTCTCATTCGTCGCCTCCATGAATGTCGCCTTCGAGATGTCCCTCCGCGAAGCGTTTCAGCCAGACCAAATACGCGCTGGCCTCGGCGGTGACGCGGCGATACTGGTCTGTGGTCGCGTTCGAAATCAACCATTCGAGCAGGTCGCTATTCGGCATGGCAACGATTTCTTTCTTCAACTGTTCCTTGATCCAACTGGACACATGTTCGTAAATGGCTTTATATTGAGGTTTGGGTTTCTTGCTGTTTGCTTTGGCAAGCCAAAACGCCAGTGTCTGTCCAAGCCCGTTGATCTGAATGTCCGCGGGACTTCCCGCCGCGATGGGCTTGTACTTCTCTTCGAAGTCTTTGTGATGTTCCTTGACATCCTTGACCGCCTTCCATGCATGGGAGGCGCGTTTTTGTTCCAGGGATTGCTGTGGACTGGTCATTTTGCACCTTCCTTTCCGCCCTCCCAAAATCGCACAGAGACCCAGCCTTGCCCCGTTGTTTCATCCCCGCCGAGTTGGATATGCTTCAAGTTCAGGCCGGTAATCTTCTTGAGCATATCCTCCGCCTTTTCCTTGCCGTTTTTATCGTCATCGTTGTAGCGCGCGCCGCTCGCCATCAACGGCGCGTAGAGCAGGGTGTCCATCGGCAGGGATTCTTCCGTCCATGGGCCTTCTTTTACCGTCTTCTTGGCTGGGTCCAATTGCACGTGTGTTTGCACTTCGGTGGAGTATTTGCAGAAGTCGCGGAAGACGTCCTCGTGCAGAATGCACAATTTCTTCGGCAGGGCATCCTTCCAGTAGGTGTAATTCTCCGGCAGGGCATTCTTCGCCAGCCACGCGCCGATCTGGTTTACGCACTCCATTTCTTTGGGAGCAAAATTAAACTCCTCCAGCACCACGCTTGCGCCCGCTTTCAATTCTGTAGTGAGTTTCTTATCCACATCGGGTTTGCATATCCAGGCCTCCTCTTTTCCGACATCCAGCCCTTTCAAATCGGGAAAATCGCCCAGCGGCAAACCGCTCAATTCCACACTGCGACGAAAATTTGCCAGCGCGTGCATGCTGGTCGTCCATGCGAAGACTCCCGCCAGCGAACGCGCGGGGAACAACAGCAGGCGCGCGTCCCCGGGCGCAATCGAACCCGCATAACTCTCGCCCACTTCGCCTGCCTTGCCAAAGAGATTGGTGACGAGCCTGTCGATCTCCTCAGCCGACTTGTCGCCATCCTGTTCCAATTTCTCTCGATACGCGGCACGCAGCCTGCCTTTTAAGCCGGTGGATTGCACCATCGGGTAACCCGTCACGCGTTCGCGCTGGAGCGGCAAATCCACCGCGCCCAGGCCGCGTCCGCTCCCGGCGTGCAGGGGTGTTTCAACATACAGGAACATGATGCGTTTTTCTGTGAACATGGCTATCGCTCCTATTTTATTTCCATAACAATGACCTGGCCGAATCCAATTTTGGTAATATCGTTGTTGTTGGGAAGCGTGTCCGTGATCGCCTCCTTTTTCAATTTTGCCCCGCTCCTGCTGGAGAAATAATACACGCTTCCCGCGGGGACGAAACGCAGCGCCGCCTTTTGCCGATTATTGGCAACGTCATACCCGCCGATGGTTTCGTATCCTTTCAGGGCCGCGGCTTCCAGCGTTACATCCCCCTCGAAGTAATCGTCCCATTTTTCGGGCCTCCAGCCTTTCGAGAAGTACGCGGGGGAAGCAAAATAAACCTTGAAGCGTGTAAGTGTTTCTCCCAGTTTGGGCAGATCAAACTGGCCTACACTTTGATACCGTCCCGCGTGTCCTTCGCCTCCCATGCGCAAGAGTCCGCTTTGGGGCCAGTCCTCGTACCCGTCGAATTCAACATACAAGCCCACATTCGGGCAGGGGCGGATGAACTCGGTCTGGTACAACTGCCCCTCTTTCGTAACGCGTTTCGCGTTCGCCTCGATCTCGATCCCGAACCTGCTCTCCCGCTGAAAGAGTTCTTTCTCGCTGACGGGTTCGACCGCGTCTCCTCGCAGGCACTTCAACAGTTCTTTGTATTTCAGCCACGTTCCGTATTCCTGTTTGGTAGGGTTGCCGTGTGCAAAGCACAGGGACGGCAGGAGGCCGGTATGGCTGGTCAACACATCGCTGGCAGGTTTTTTCGGCGGCGCAGATTTTAACTGCGTATCGGAAAACGGCGTTGCATCCGCGGGAGCGGGGAAGTAGGGGGTTAATCCATTGTCATTCAGTTTCGCAACGAACGGCCCCCGCATCGAAAAGTTTTTATAGTCTGTGGAAGTTCCGATTTCACTCGATATTCGTTTTTTGTCATTCAAGCGAATGCCTTGCAGGATGATTTGATGCGAACGGATCACTCCCTGCATGACGTTGGGATACGGGGGAAACAAACTGCGGGCGCGGTGGTCGCTTCCCGCATCGAAGGGCTTGCCGTCGCGAAACAACCACACGTCTTCGGGCTCGATGAAAATTTGCATCTTCATTCTCCGCCTCCTTGGGCGACGAAGCGAGCCAGAATGAGCCAGTTCGCCAATTCTTCGGGTATCTTGCCGGGGAGGGCGTTTGTCCACTCGCTTAAACTTTCGCTCAAGACAATCGGATCAGGTCCCTTCTTGTCGTCCCTGTGGCGGCCAATCAAGCGTTTGAGTTCCGTCTTCCACATTTCAACTTCGCCTGCGGGAATGGCATACGCCGAGTTGACTGCATCGTAGGCGAAGCGTGAAGAGAGTTCATCTTCCCTGAACATTTCAACCAACTTATCGAAATTGTCCCTCACACCGCTCCATGTACTGCGGACTTCGAGAGTCTCGCCGCTGCGTTTGAGCGCACGCACGCAAACGGAATTCTTCCCTTCCACCTGCTTTGCCGCTTTTTCCGCCTCGCGCGCCGCCTCCAGCGCGGCATCCAAAGGGGATTGGTGGTGAACAACGGCGATGCCCGCGGAAGCGGTTTGCCCGGTTATTTTATTGAACGTATCTGCCAACTCCCGCGCGATGGGAATGGCGTTAACCAATGGAAGCATCGCCAAAACGTCGTCGCCGCCGTTGTAAATCAGGAAGTCATGCTTCACGATGGAGAGCGCTTGTTTTGCAAATTCGCCGATGTCAGCGCTGAATTTTTTGTGGGCCTCTTTTGGATTCTCAAGTTTGAGCAGATCGTCAATGTGCTTTCCCATATTGTCCCCGTCCAATACAAGGATAGCGTAATATTTAGGCGGTTCGCCAATCTTCTCTTTGGGATTCTCCAAAAGCGGTGTCTGATAGATCTTCTCCAATTCCCTGCGGCACACGGTCAATTTGCTGTTATCTGCTTCGACGCCGTAATCGTCCTCCAGCCGTTTTGCGGTCAATGTTTCCATGTACAGCAGGTCGCCATCGAACGGCCAATCAGAATCATCGCCCGCTCGCGGCTCGAAAATTCTGTTGTCGCCCGAAAACTGTTCCCGAAGTTTATCCCGATAATCCGCAAGGGCTTTGGGCGCGTTGGCTTTCACTCGAACCAGATAATCTGCTGTTGCAATACTACTGGTGGAAAGAAACGGCGCGTTGCTGGCAAAGCGTTTAACCGCTCCAATTGCATCCAGCATCTCCCTGCCTCCGGGTCGGACTTTACTGGCAAAGAGATTGGCGGTCGTTGCGGTGACGTGCGCCCAATATTTTCGGGCGTCAGGAAATTCCTTGGTATGCAGAGCCGCGCGTTTTCCGCTCAGGCTGTCCTTTCGTCCCTCTTCTGCCTTACCTGCATCAAACAATCGGCTTCTCTTGACCGCGTCCAGCGTATCGCGGGCTTTTATGTAGGCCGCTTTGTAGTCGTCATTCTCGATGGGCGCGGTAGTCCAATACACTTGCCAAAATGGTCTGGTTTGCCGCGTCCAGATTTCCTCCCAAGCATCGTCTGTTGGAATTCCAAATTCCTTTATCGCCCTGCGCGCGTCGCCGACAGTTTTATTCCATGCAGTAAGCATGGCGGCGTTGATTCTTTCGATGAATGAATTTGTCTCGCCTTCTGGAATGCAGGCAACCAGAATATTTGGCGCGTCCCGTTGAATCTCGACTGGATAGACAAGATTTTTCTCCCCAATCGCATTTCCCGCCGCCTTTGCCAGACCCGCCAGAATACGGCTGCCCATAAACAAATCCTGCGCCCGCCGCGCCTCGGCAATGAAGGATTGAATGGGGGAGAAGGTGATGATGAGGAGAGAGTTACTCATAAACCACCTCCGCTCCAAGATCATCTTTTAACCAGCGCTCAATCAGGGAATAATCCGGTGGAGGACTGATTGGCAGAGGATTTGAGCGCTTTGTCTTCAGGTGTAGATTTTCACCCGATGGCAGAAAAGCGGATTTAAACAACGTGGCAACGCCAACATAATCCCCATTGACCGCCTTTGATACTTTCAGCCATAAAGGCGATGCCCTTCTGTCCAGGTTCTTGCCCTGAATGGTGCCGGTTTTTCCATTGGCGTATTTGAATGTTAACGGCAGGCCGAAGATAGAGCGTTGTACAGTATCAATCTTCTCGCCCTCGATCCATTTCAGGACATTTTGCTTGTCTGGCTTTGAATACGTGCGAGCATCACATAATTTTTCGCCAATTTCTTTGACTACCTCTTCCCATGTTCTCCATTGTTTTTATCCCTTTACAAGCCAGATTGAACATGCGCCTGGCGACAAAATGTCGTACTGAGGCAAATTCCTGACAGTGGAAGACTCCCCAAGTACGATTTTCAATCCAGTGGATAATTCTCGTTTGGCGAGTTTTCCCGAAGTAAGCGAGAAACTCAAATCATTTAATTGAAACGGTTCGACTACAGATAAACTTCCACCCGTGCGACGCGACCGTGAGCCAACCCCGCCCAGATGAATTAATAACCAGAGTGCTTTTACTGCCATTTCAAAGGCTGTCGTGCTTGTTCCGGGCCTGCCAGAAAGGACCAGGTTGAAACTTGTTGCGGGAGGAAAGTATTGATGGGCAGGCTCGTCATTTGTCTCTTTCATTGACCAGTAAAGATAATCTTTGCCGGTTGGTCGTATTACAGGCTTTCCATTTATCGTATCCCGCCTGGGCCTGCCGCCAGAATAAATACCCATGGCTGGTTTCTCATCAAATGAAATTCTCACTCCAACCGCTGATGCGCCGCCTTCCTCACTCACGGTACCGAACACTTCCGCTTCACGCTTTTGTAGCTCTTTTATTCCACCCGGACCATCTGGCACGACCGCTCCCAATGCTGCCCTCAGCCAATATCGCATCGCCCCGCGAAACGCAGGGGGGCGCAACTCGGGCTCCCCGCGCGGCTCTGCCCCGCCCAAGAATAAGGGTGTTACAGTTTCCAACTTTACAGTGATTTTCGGCATAACCCACTCCTCCGATAATCCACGGCGCGCAGGGAAAGTCACAAATCTTCCCGCCTCAATGACGCATTCTAGAAAGATTATACAGTTGTAGATTTATAAAATCAATGCCCAATTTCCCCTTTCTGTCATTGCCCTCTAATGTCCCGCCTCCTCCCCGCGCAGGAGATGCACCGCATGTTCCAGCGCAGGCGCGACCACCTGTAAATTCTCCAGCGCGCCTTTGGGACTGCCGGGCAGATTGATGATCAAGGTCCGTTTGCGGATGCCCGCCGCCGACCGCGAGAGCATGGCGTGCGGCGTCTTGGCGAGACTGGCGGCGCGCATGGCCTCGGCCAGGCCGGGGGCTTCACGTTCGATCACGTCGCGGGTAGCCTCGGGGGTCACATCGCGGGGCGCAAAGCCCGTCCCGCCGGTGGAGAGGATCACGTCCAGATCGCCGCGGTCGGCCCAGGCCGCCAGCGTGGCGCGGATCATTTCGCGTTCGTCGGCCACGATCTCGGACGCGGCGATTTCCCATCCCTGCGCGCGGACGAAATCCGCCAGCGCGGGGCCGGAGGCGTCCGCGCGCTCGCCGCGCGAGGAGCGGTCCGATACGGTCAGGATGCCAAAACGCAGGATCATTGCAGTTCTTTCCCGAACAGCCGGTTGGTGGGAGTCATCTCCTGCCAGCCGCGTCGTTCATAAAACCGAGCCGCCTCCCCATTCTCGCGCTCGACCAGCAAATAACATTTGAGGCAGCCCTTGGCGCGCAGGCGGGCTTCGACTTCGTCAATTAAACGAGAGCCGATTCCCCGTCCGCGAAACGAAGCGGCCACCGCGAAATGGTAGATCATGCCGCGGCGGCCGTCGAATCCGCCGATGACCGAACCCACGATGACGCCATCCGATTCGGCCACAAAGAACAGGTCGGGGTCGCGCTCCAGTTTCTTCTCGATCTCGGCCGGGGCGTCCGAGCGTCCCACATGCATCCCCTTTTCGATGGACGACCAGAACTGCACGACCGTCTCGTAATCCTGCGGGTAACGAAACTGGCGGATGCGGACCTCGCCCATGGTTACTTGTTGTTTTTGAGGATGGCGATCAAGTGGTCGGGCATGAACGGCTTGAGCAGGAAATCGTCCGCGCCGCGGTCGAGGCATTCCTGCTCGACGTTCAGCCCGGAGGTCATCACTACACGTACGCGGCCGGCCCCCTCCGCTTTCCGAAGGGATTCCAACACGTCCAGGCCGTTTTGATCCGAAAGGTGGACATCCATCAGCAGCACGTCGGGGCGTTCGCGGCGCACCGCCTCGACCACATCCGCATCCGTATCCAGGGACACCACCTCGAAGCCCTCCATTTTCAGAAGAGTCTTCAGCAGGGTTACCATCGTCGCGTCATCTTCGGCGAGCAGAACTTTTGGCATGCACGTTTGCTTTCTTCGTTGTGGATTTCTTCGCAGGCTTCGCGGCGGGCTTTTTAGCACGCCCGTTGACTTTTTCGAGCGAGGCGTCCAACACCTCGTCCACCGTCTCCGCGAAGACGAATTTCAGGGATTGCTTGACCTCGTCCGGCACATCGTCCAGATCAACCTCGTTTCGTTTCGGCAGGATGACCGTTTTCAGGCCGTTGCGGTGCGCGGCCAGGACCTTTTCCTTGATTCCGCCCACCGGCAGGACCTGCCCCCGCAGGGTGATCTCGCCGGTCATCCCCACCGCAGGTTTGACCTTGCGCCCGGAGACCAGCGACACGAGCGCGGTCGCTATGGTCACGCCGGCTGAGGGGCCGTCCTTGGGCGTCGCGCCGGCCGGGATGTGCAGGTGAATGTCCGTCTTGTCGAAGAACGAGGGTTCGAGTCCCAGCCCCTTGGCCCGCGAGCGGACAAATGACAATGCGGCGCGCGCCGATTCCTGCATCACGTTCCCGACCGAGCCGGTCACCTGGAAGCCCTTGCCGCCGGGCATCTGCGTGGCCTCGATGAAGAGGATATCGCCGCCGAAGGAAGTCCACGCCAGGCCGGGCACCACGCCGGGAATGGCCGTACGCTGATTGATCTCCTCCGGGCCGAGGAAGATCGGATGCTCGAGAAATTCCTCGACCAGTTCGGGAGTCACCTCGAATTTTTCGTTCTTGCCTTCGGCGATGCGCGTCCCCGCCTTGCGGCAGACCGCGCCGATCTTGCGCTCCAGGTTGCGGACGCCCGCCTCGCGCGTGTAGCCCTGAATGATTTTCTGCAGCGCCTCGTCCGAGAAGGTGACTTCGTCCGGGCGCAGGCCATTCTCGCGGATCTGGCGCGGGATCAGATAGCCGCGCGCGATGGCGATCTTCTCGCGTTCGGTGTAGCCCGAAAGGAAGATGACCTCCATGCGGTCGCGCAGAGGGCCGGGCACCGTCTCCAGCGTGTTGGCGGTTGTGATGAAGAAGACCTGCGAAAGGTCAATGGGAACTTCCAGGTAATTATCGCGGAATTCGATGTTCTGTTCGGGATCGAGCACTTCGAGCAGGGCCGAGGCCGGGTCGCCGTGAAAATCGAAGACCAGTTTGTCTATTTCGTCCAGCATGAAGACCGGGTTGCGCGTCTCCACGCGGCGCAAGGCCTGGAGAATACGGCCCGGCATGGCGCCAATGTAGGTGCGGCGATGCCCGCGGATCTCAGCTTCGTCGCGCATCCCGCCCAGCGACATGCGCGTGAACTTGCGATCCATGGCGCGGGCGATGGATTGCCCCAGCGAGGTCTTGCCCACGCCGGGCGGCCCGACGAAGCACAGGATCACGCCCTCGCGCTCGCGGCGAATCATGTCCTCGGATTCGGGCTTCACCTCATTCCTGCGCTCGAGGCGCAACTTGCGAATCGCAAGGAATTCCAGAATGCGGTCTTTGATGTCTTCCAGCCCGTAATGATCCTTGTTCAGCACCTCGCGGGCATGGGCGATATCCAGGTTGTCCTGCGTTGACACAGACCACGGCAGGGAGACCAGCCAATCCAGATAAGTACGGATGACGCCGTATTCAGCCGCGGCGGTCGGCAGGCGCGACAGGCGTTCCAGTTCGCGGCGGGCCTGCTTCTCCGCTTCTTCGGGCATCTTGGCCGCCTCGATCTTTTTTCGGAACTCTTCCACTTCGACGGCCTGTTCGTCGCGCTCGCCGAGTTCCTTCTGGATGGCTTTCATCTGCTCGCGCAGGAAATACTCGCGCTGAACCTTCTCGATCTCGCCGCGCGCTTCGTTCTGGATTTTCTGTCCGAGAGTCAGGACCTCGATCTCGCGGACGAGCAATCCAATCAATTTGCGCAGTTTTTCAGCCACCGAATCGATTTCCAGAATTTCCTGCGCGTCCGCCAGGTCAATCCGCTGGAAATTGGCGATGGTATAAACCGTCGGAAGCGGCTCTTCCATCGAAACGATGGAATTAGCCAGTTCCTCCGGAAAGGAGGGGATCATCTGCGTAATCTGCCGGAACTGGTCGCGGGCGTTGCGCGCCAGCGCGTCGATCTCCAGACCCGTTTCCAAGGTTTCGGGCGCGAGCTCGATCCTGGCTTTCAAATACGGTTCTTCGGCCACGAACTCGCCCAGGCGGAAGCGATCCATGCCCTGCACCAGCAGACGGATGGTTCCGTCCGGCGCGCGTAACAGACGGTGGACCGTGGCGATCGTCCCGACGCGGTACAGGTCATCCGGGCCCGGCTGGTCCAGTTCCGGACTGCGGGCCGCCACCAGTCCCACCAGTTTGGAATCGCCGGACATCACGTCGTCCACCAAACGGATCGAGCGCGGCTGTCCCACCGTCAACGGAACAGCAGTTTGCGGGTAAACGACCACACCGCGCAGGGGCAGGATGGGAAGGATCTCGGGATATTTCGGGGAATCGTCGGCGCGGGGCCTCTCTGCCTGGGGTACGGACTCATCCCCTTCTTTCGAGGCGCGCGAGAACAAGGCCGGCAGGAACATTTCCATCAGAGAGAAATCGTTCTCTCCCAGCCAGTCGAAAAAATCCGACGCGTTAGTCTGCCAGCGGGATGCAGCCATCTTAATCTGATTTGACCTTGATCTGGCTCGGTTTCGATTTGGGCAGTACGACGGTCAGGAACCCGTCGCGGTACTCGGCGCGGGCGGCGTCGGCGTCGACCGGTCCCGGCATTCCGACGGCAGTCCCGAATTTCCCGAAACGGATCTCCATCTGATGATAAGCGCGGCGCTCCGGGACGTCCGGCCTGATCCCGCTTACGAACAGGGTGTCGTCCTGAAAAACGACCTCGAAGTCCTGTTCGCGCATCCCGGCCACTTCCACCCGCACGACCACCTCGGAATCGGTCTCATAGATATCCGTCGGCGGGCTCCACATCGTGGACCCTACCTGAATCTGCCAGCCCACCGCGTGCAGAATCTCGCGCCTCCGTTCGGTCAATGACTCGGATTTGCGTATGACCGTGACCATGGCTTGCTCCTTCCAATCGGGCCGGTAAAAAATTCCTGTCAGGAGGCCAGCGCGGCTCGCGCCGCCGCAAGTACTTCCTCGTAGTTTGGCTCGTCGCCGAGGGCCGCCATGTAGGCCGCGTATACGACCGTATCTTTACGATCCACCACGAAAACAGCGCGGCGCAGAGTGCGGCGCTCCTTGATCAGTACGCCATACTTTTCGCCGAATTCCGCATTCATATGATCCGAAAGCGTTTTCACCTGCTCCACGCCTGCCGCGCCGCACCAGCGTTTCTGGGCGTAGGGCAGATCCGTGCTGATGACCTCGATCACCACTTCGGCGCCAAGCGCGGCGGCTTCCTGATTGAAGCGGCGTGTTTCGCGATCGCATGTGTCCGTATCCAAAGAGGGGACCGCGGCGATGATGCGCACTTTCCCCTGCGTATCCGCCAGGCCGCGAACCACCGACCAGTCCAGCGCGTGAGCGCTGAAATCGGGCGCGGTCTGCCCTACTTTAATATCCTCACCGATTATCGTGGCGTCCTTGCCGCCAACTTTGATCAAGCCAAATCGCTCTTTCGCCATGTGCGAATCTCCTGAACCAATATTTACCTTCACAGGCGCCCCCGGCGGGATTCGAACCCACAACCAACAGCTTAGAAGGCTGGTGCTCTATCCGTTGAGCTACGGGGGCAATCGACTTTATTGTACCGGTCTCAATCCTTTATAGACTCTCTGCCCGGTCAGAGTGGTCAATATGGTGGCCGCCGGGCGATTCAACCGCGCCGCAAGATCCTCAGCGCTCATCGGCTGATTGCCGTTCACCAGTAAGAGACGAAAAACAGCTTCTACCAGCGCTGTGTGTTCATTGACGAAATCAAGCTGGCGCGCGCAGTGGCTCATCAACGTATGCTGTATCCCGTCCACCACTTTCACTTCAGCCGTGTCCGGATCCACCCAGTCAATGGGCTGGCCTTCTTCGACATTCGCAAATACCTCCTGATGTTCCGCGCACAGCAGTGATCGCAGGTACACTTTCCAATCGCGGTCGTGCTGCTGCCACCAATCGAAGTCGATATGAAAGGGCGTTTTAGCGTTCGGCTTCAGCAGGCTCATAATCGTCTCACTCCGCGAGGCGAAAATGCAGGTCGCCAATGTGGATGAACTCGGGACTGCCGGCCAATAAAGCAAGCAGCGGCGCGGGCGGCGTGCGGCGCACGATGTTCAGCGCGGCGTACAACTCCTGGGCGTGGACATGCCCTTGCGGATTCAGCCCCACCAGCAGGCGCATCAGCATTTTGACCGTCTCTTGAAAAGGCTGATGCTTTTTGGCAATCTGCTCCCGCACCTGATCCACCGCAGCAGGATCGGGAACGAAAACCACCATCCGCTCGTTGAACTCGACCGCGACCTGTTGTTTCAGCGGCGCAAAGACCAGACCGCCGTCCGCGCCGACAATCACGGTACGGAACCAGTCGCGCACGGGGCGGCGTGTAACCGCCTCCACCCTGACCTCACCGGGCCGTTCGCCGCGTGAAATGCGCACCAGCCCTCCCGGCACCAAATCGTTGGCTTTATACCATTCACCCAGGCCGTACACGTAACCGTGTTCACGCACAACCCATGCCGGCATCTTTTTGCCGATCTTTGCATCCACCAGTGTGAAGCGGACGCGCGGCGATTCGTAAGCGGTCGGAAAGAGCGAGCGCGCCCGACCGGAAACGGGCAGTGTGCCGGCCCGCCAATGCGGATACAGCAGGCTGACAGTCACCTCCTTGACGCCATCTTGCGCCGGCAAGTTGCTAAGTTCATCATCCACTTGCGCCTCGAACGCCAGCATCTGAGCGGTCAGCGCCGCGCGGTCGTGAGGGATTTCGACATATTGCAGCGCCGGGGGAACCTGGCGCACGCCATCCGGCTCCAGGCGCTGGAGACACCACAACACCTGGCCGGCCGGGCCAACCTCGTCAAAGCGGCCATCTTCCTGCAAAGCGTAATTGAGTGAAAATGCGGCCAACTTGGGATTGACGCCGGCCGGCAATTCCACATCTTTCATCAAAGCCTCGGTGGGAAGCGGATCGCCCGAAGCCATGTCGAGCACGGCTTCGGCAAGGTTGAGATGCCCGGCGTTCACATCGAGAAGCAGCGCCCGCGGGAACCAGCGCCCGGCAATCCGAACGAGGTTTTCATCGGCAAACAGGGCAGACTCGAGCCGCTTCTCGAGATCCACGCCAATATCGCGGACAACAGCGTCGGGGTCCATGCTGGCGGCGGTTTCATCCTGGGCGGGCACATCGTTCAGGGCGTGATTGGCAAGTCCGCTAGCGAACAGGCGGCTCGTACCGTCATCCATTTCGACACTCAACACATCGAATGTCCCCAGTTGAGGATTGATACCTGCGCGCTTCGCGACCACGCGCCCCTTCGCCCAGTTGAGTCCCGGGAAGACCAGTTCGTCGCCCTCTCGATACACTTCTTTCGGAAGATAGGTTTGACCGCGCCCCCGCCGCATGGACGCGGCCGCCTCCTGCTCGATGCGTATGCGCTCCTTTATGAGAACAACGGTCAATTCGCGCGCAGTGAGCGGCGTCTCGTTTTCAAACAAATGCGTGTGCAGGAATTCAATATCTTTCTTCGTGATTTGAAGAGTCTGCCAGTAATCGGTAGAGAATAACGAGAGGCTTGACATAGAGTCCTTGGTACGCGTGTGATCGCCTTCCGGCGGTGCAGACTGCGCGATAATTATACCTTACCTGCTTTGTCTTATCACGGTTTCAGGATGAAGATCACAATGCAGAGTGTCATTCATCTGCAATGCCCTTGACGCTGGCGGCCGGGGGGATTATACTACCTATTCGTATGAATAATCTGATTAATCATATCTTTTATTATGCTGCGCGTTAAATCCGCACTCAATACAAACTCCGAGTTCCTGCGCTATCTCGCAGCCCACAAAAACGCCAAGGGCAGCCTCCCGCCGTTGACCGAACTGAGCCGCGAGATGGGGATCAGCGTTGCCACATTGAGAGAACAACTCGAAGTAGCGCGGGCGCTTGGGTTGGTCGAGGTCAGGCCGCGCACCGGCACACGCCGGTTGGCGTACACATTTACACCGGCTGTCAGGCAAAGTCTCGTCTATGCGCTGGCGCTGAACGACGATCATTTCCAGAAATATTCCGAGTTGCGGAATCACGTCGAGGCCGCATATTGGGACGAGGCGGTCCGATTGCTGACCGACGAAGACAAGCAGGAACTTCAAGACTTGATCAAGGGCGCGTTCGAAAAACTGAACCTCACCCCCATCCAAATTCCACACGAAGAACATCGCAAACTGCACCTCACCATCTACAGCCGCCTGAACAATCCGTTTGTCACCGGCCTGCTGGAGGCGTATTGGGATGCGTACGAAGCAGTGGGACTGAACGTTTTCACCGGCGGATTCGATTATTTACAGGAAGTATGGCAATACCACAAAAAGATGGTTGATTCGATCTGCAGAGGCAGCTACGAGGCCGGGCGAAAGGCGCTCATCGAGCACGTGGACCTGATCGCCCAGCGCCCCGTTTCCAAAAAATAGCATGACGAGGAGTCTCATGTCAAAGAAAATTGTCAACGATTTTTCGATCACGGTCGGAACCGTAAACGGCTCGGGATCCTCGACCGCCAACAATACCATCCTGCGCGCCCTGTTCAAGATGGGCATCCCTGTTTCGGGCAAGAACCTGTTCCCCTCGAATATCCAGGGGCTTCCGACGTGGTACACGATCCGCGTCAACAAGGACGGATTCGTTGCCCGCCGCGAAGAGAACGAGATCGTGATTGCAATGAATATCAATTCGTTCGCGCGGGACCTCGAGTCGGTCCTGCCCGGCGGAGCATTCTTTTACGCCGACGATATCAAACTGCCCATCCACCGCGAGGACATCGCTGTCTACCCCATGCCCGTCAAACAGATCATCCGCGAACAGACCGCGGTGCCGTCCAATTTGCGCGACCTGGTCGCGAACATGGTTTACGTGGGCGTGCTGGCGCAAATGATCGGCATTGACATGAGCAAGATCGAGGCCGCGCTTTCGTTTCACTTCAAAGGGAAAGCCAAGCCTGTCGCTTTGAATTTCAACACCGTCAAAGCGGGGGCGGAATGGGCGAAAACCAATCTCGTCAAAAAGGATCCGTACTACGTCGAACCGATGAACAAGACCGACGGGATGATCATGGCCGACGGAAACACCGCCGCGGCGCTCGGTTCCATTTACGGCGGTGTGCAATTTGCGGGCTGGTATCCGATCACCCCCGCGTCGTCCCTGGCAGAGGCGCTCAACGACTACCTCCCCATTCTGCGCAAGCGGGAGGACGGCAAACACACGTACGCGGTCGTGCAGGCGGAGGACGAACTGGCCGCGCTGGGCATGGCAATCGGAGCAGGCTGGGCAGGACTTCGTTCCATGACCTCTACCTCCGGGCCAGGACTAAGCCTGATGACCGAATTTGCGGGGCTGGCATATTACGCCGAAGTGCCCGTCGTCATCTGGGACGTCCAGCGCATCGGCCCCTCGACGGGCCTGCCCACCCGCACTTCCCAGGGCGACCTGACCTTCACGGCCTTCATCGGTCACGGTGACTCTCATTCGGTCATCCTTCTGCCCGGCGGCGTGGACGAGTGCTTCGAGTTCGGCTGGCGCGCCTTCGATTTGGCTGAACGCTTGCAAACGCCCGTATTTGTGCTGAGCGACCTCGACATGGGCATGAATCAATGGATGAGCAAACCCTTCCAATACCCCGACACGCCGATGGATCGCGGCAAGGTCCTCTGGGAGGCAGACCTGGAAAAACTCAAGGGCAACTGGGGACGTTATCTCGACAAAGACAACGACGGCATTCCTTATCGCACGATACCGGGAAACACCCACCCTGCTTCCGCGTATTTCACGCGAGGCACCGGCCACGACGAACAGGCGCGTTACAGCGAAGACCCGGCTGTCTACATGAAAAACATGGAACGACTGAGCAGGAAAAACGAGACCGCCAGGCAATACGTCCCGAAGCCGGTCGTTCGAGAGAGCCGCGGCGCGAAGATCGGAATCATCGCCTACGGCTCGACGGAAGTCGCCGTCGAGGAGGCGCGCGCTCAAATGGCGGAAACGGGCCTCAAGTCCAGCCTGATGCGAGTGCGCGCTCTGCCATTCACGAAAGAGGTGGAAAGGTTCATCGAAAAATACGAGCGCGTCTTTGTCGTCGAAATGAACCGCGACGGTCAAATGTATCAAATGCTCGTGATGGAATATCCCGAGCTGGCGGGTAAAATCCAGTCGGTGGCGTTCGCAGACGGGCTGCCCGCATCGGCAAAGTGGGTGCGCGAGGGTATTCTGAAATTCCTCCCGCCAGCCAAAGCATCCACTTCGAAGAAAACAACGAGAAAAAACGCGTCGAAGAAGGCTTCGACAAAGAAGGGAGCCAAGAAATGACCGAAACACTTCCCATGGCCGGCGCGCCGGCTCAGGTAAACCTGGTCGGCTTAAGCAAGAAAGATTACAGCGGCGCGCCCAGCACACTCTGCCAGGGCTGCGGCCACAACTCGATCTCCAGCCAGATCATTTCGGCCTGCTATGAAATGGATATTCGCCCGGAAGAAGTGCTTAAGTTCAGCGGCATCGGCTGTTCGAGCAAATCTCCAACCTACTTCTTGAGCCGTTCCTTCGGATTCAACGGCCTGCATGGACGCATGCCTTCGGTGGCGACCGGCGCCCTGTTCGCGAATACGCGCCTGCAGGCCATCGGCGTCTCGGGCGACGGCGACTCGGCCAGCATCGGCATGGGTCAGTTCAAACACGTCATCCGCCGCAACGTGGATATGGTGTACATCGTCGAGAATAACGGCGTGTACGGTCTGACCAAAGGCCAGTTCTCTGCCACGGCCGAGGTAGGCCTCGAACTCAAGAAGCAGGGCGTTAACCAGTACATGCCCATTGACATCGCCATGGAGGCCATCGCCTCGAATGCCACATTCGTCGCACGCTCGTTTGCGGGCAACCCCAAACAGGTCAAGGAATTGATCAAGGCGGCCATCGCGCATCACGGCATTGCGGTGCTCGACATCATCAGTCCGTGCGTCACCTTCAACAACCAGGAAAACGCCTATCATTCCTACACCTGGGGCAAGGACCACGAGGCGCCCCTGCACGAACTTTCATTCATCCCCGCCCGCGACGAGATCCTGATCGAAGACATCGAACCGGGCGAGACCCGCGAGGTGACTCTGCACGACGGCTCGATGATCGTCCTGAAGAATTTGGAGAAGGACTACAACCCCACGCATCGCTGGGAAGCCTTGAAGATGCTGGAAGAAGCCCAGCGCAACAACTGGCTGGTGACCGGCCTGATCTACGTCGAACCCGCCAAGCCGAGTTTCACGGACACGTACAACCTCGTGGACACGCCGCTCAACCGCCTGACCGAAAAGGACCTGCGGCCCGGTCCCGAGACGATAGCCACAGTCAACGCCTTGATGTTTTAGGCTCTCACCCTCACCCCTGCCCCTCTCCCTCAAAGGGAGAGGGGTTTCAGTATGATCGAAATCACACCCACCATTCACATTGACGAACGCGACGTGCAATTCGAATTCGTGCGCGCGGGCGGACCAGGCGGGCAAAACGTCAACAAGGTCGCGACGGCCGTCCAATTGCGCTTCGACATGCGCGCCGCGTCTTTGCCGGAAGAGGTCAAGGAACGATTGATCAAACTCGGCGGGTCACGCGTGACCGAGGGCGGGATTCTCGTCATCGAGGCCAAACGCCATCGGACGCAGGAAGCCAATCGCGCCGATGCCCTGGCCCGGCTTGTGGGACTCATTCGAAGAGCGGCGCTCAAACCAAAAATCCGCAGAAAAACGAAGCCCAGCCAGGCCGCGAAAGAACAGAGACTAAAAGCCAAAAAACAAAGGGCGGCCATCAAGAAGTCACGGCAGGGTAAACTGACCGACTAACCCATCGGCGCGAGACAGGCCGCGTCGAAAAATGACCTTGTTTGGGGCGAACACCCCAATATCGAGCACAAACAGGGGTGACAATCAACAGTTGCCATTCTCCCAACATTCCCGGATAATGAATTGCACGGCTTTTTCATCGCAACAAGGAAAGGAGAGACAATGGCGCCGAACAACACAATCTACGCCTTCTTCATACGCGCAGAGGAAAGGTCCGTGGCGGTTATGATTGACATGTCCTCGGATGAGAAATGGCAAAACAACATCCGCCGGGCAGTTAACAACCCGAATGCAAAAGTCGTTCTCGTCCGCGAGGGAGACTGGGAGGCACCCAAGCTCAAATCCGTGGATCAGAGTGCGGAGATCTGCCTCGAGGGCATTCAAAAATATTTCACTTCAAACAATCTGCGCCCGATGTCACAGGGCGATTTCGCCCGTGAGCACCTGGGGGACATGAAAAGCGCGATGACCGGCTTGATGGTCATACTCATCAGCCACAACTGAAAGGAAATTTCACATGGCTACAGCAACCGAGACACAGGGCGGCTTTATCGCCTACCTGGACGGCGTTCTCGAGAATCCCGACCTGCTCAAAGAGGCGCGCGCGTTACTGCTTCTGAAAGTCTGCCAGGCGGCGCTGATCTTTCGCCCGGAGGTGTTCGAACACTTCTGGCCAAAACTCTCCACCCAGAGCGGCAGTCTGAACATCAACCAGCAAATCGAAGTCAACGCCATGGGCGCCGCCAAGCCGAGTAAAAAAGCCTCGCACCCGAAAGTTGTGCAGGAGGCGATGGATGCCGCCGAAAAAGCCCTGAGCGTGGCGGATTCCAACCCAGCGGAGGCGAGTCGCATCCTGACCGAGGCGGAGGAACGCGTTAATAAAGGTTTGTGGCCCTTCGGAAAGGAACCCGCCCGCGTCGCGCTGATCGAGGCATGGATGAAGGTGGATCGCAATAAATGCATCGCTTCGCTCAACAGGGTCCCGGCCTCCACGCAACGGATGATGCTCCAGCGGCTCCACAAACTCTGGCCGCTTTCCGCAAAGGAATGGGATCTGGCAAATCGCTCCACCCAACTGGGAACCGTCAACGGCGTTGTCAGGGAGATTTTGGATCAGGACGAACCGGTCCTGAACCTGAGCCAGCCCCTGGCGCAACAAGTCGGACAATATCTCCTGAAAAACGACGCATTTGTTGTGACGCCCGGCGACGCCGCCGCAGATTCGAAGCGCGAGAAGGGAATCATTCGCTTCATAAAGTTCGTCAAATCCGTTGGGGCGAATTCACCCGATGCCGCAGAAGCGTTGATGGAAATGTTGATCAACGAGGGCGCGACCACCAATGCGTATGGGGACGATTGGAGCAAGCGTTTTCTGGAGTTCCGGCAACTCGTGAACGTGTGGGCCGCGTTCCCAACACATCGGGAAAAGGCGCGTGCTTTTCTCGAAACGAAGATACCTGCCCATCTGCGCGAGTTCGCTCTGGCAGAATGGTACGGGTCCACCGTAAACACCCCGGCCGAGGCAGAGGCGGCTTTCCTTGAGATGAACAAGCGTCCGGTGGATTGCGCCCCGCGACAGGTCTGGTTTCTGATCACGCTGGTCAGGCGCGGAATGGAGGAGACGGCCCTCAAGCTGGCCCAGTCCTCGGTCCAGCCCAGGAACGTGGAGGGGCGCATCCGCCGCGCCTTCGTGGCAACCGCGCCCGAAAAGGCCGCCGCACTCTTCAAAGCCGCAGACTTCGAGGGCGATATCGTCGGTCAGTTCCTCCTTACGCAATCCGTTCCGGAGCGCGTCGAATTCCTGCGCAAGGGGACAAATAACGGAAAGGACGGGCTGCCCGCTCAGATGTGGGGCAACACGAACATCATGTCCATGTTGAGCATGTTGAGCGCGCTCACCGGCGACAAAAAAGGCAAGCAGGAATCCCTGCCCGATTTCAGCCCGAATGTCCAGATGCGCCTCTACAGCAAGCAGGATAAGCCCGTAGACCAGTTCGCCAAGTTCATCAACATGCACGGCTACGCGTTCTGGGGCGCGGACGAACTGGACCCCAAACTGCTCGAGGCGCTGGTCGCCTGGGACGAGGCTCACCCCGATGAGGTCCAAACACTGATGAAAAAAGCGTGGGAGGCGATCAAGCCAGACCAGACCACGCTCACCACCGACCTGCTCCGCAATAATATCTTTGACAGGTGCCAGAGCGTCATGTCGGCGCACCCCAAATCCTTTACCGATCTCTTTGTCCAGCACGTGAAGCGCGAGATCGTGGACAAGGCTATCATAAGCGTCCAGGGAAACATGCAATATACGTTCTCCTTGAAGCCGCTCGTCCTGTTCCTTAACTGCGTGCTGGGGGCACAAAAAGTTGCCCGCTTCTCGTCCAAGAAATGCGGCGAGTTGATCGCGCATGCCATCAGCAGTTACGACGCGACCAGCGAACTGATGACAGCCGCCGCGGAACTCTATGCCTCCGATAAAGGGCTGGACGCCTTGAAACCGCCTGCGCGGTTAAGAAGCCAGACGCAATTGAAAGACTGGCAGTTCGGGGTCGTCCAGGCTTCCATGAACCAGATCCTGATGCGGATGATCGCGAACCAGTAAACGGGACGGCCCGATCCAAACGAAAAGCCTCGCGTGACGCTCTGTCACGCGAGGCTTGTTCTCATACACATCCCACTCATACATTCTGAAGGATATACGCGCCGACCGCGATGCATGCGAGTCCCAGAAATGCCCATTGGATGCCCGCGCTCAGATCCTTGAAAGCCTTCAGCACCTCGGCGAATTGTTTCAGGACTTCGGCAATGTCCTTGAGTTCGATGGCGCGGTTTTGAGGAATGGCCGCGACCTCGGTTTTCTTGAGTTGCTCTCTCAACGCCATGAACAACCCTGCCAGGAAAGCAATCACGCCAATCACGATGAGAATCCAGCCGACGATGTTCATTTGAATGCTCCTTTCTGGTTTAATTATACAACTTCTGTCAAGAGCAATCGGCAAAACGATGCCTTCCTGAGTTGCCCATCCTGCCATCGAAACGGCCAAGGTATAATCTTCGCCCATGAATAAACATAATTTTGCGGGTCTTCTGGCCGGGCTGGGGGCAGCCTCCATCTGGGGCGGGATGTACGTCGTCAGCAAAGTCGTGCTGGAGGTCGTCCCGCCTTTCGCATTGCTCACCACCCGCCTCGTACTGGGAATTATGGCGCTGGGCGCGGTGATCGCTTTGCGCCCGCCAGCCGCAATGACCAGACAACAGGCATGGCGGGTCTTCCTCGTCGGCGTGGTGGGATATGGAATCTCGCTCGGATTCCAATTCGTCGGCACGAAACTTTCCACCGCCTCCATCGGTTCGCTCGTGACCTCGGCCACGCCCGCGTTCATCCTGCTTTTCGCCCCGCCCCTGCTCGGCGAAAAGGCCACAGCCCGCGGAATCAGCGCGTTGCTTGTCTCGACGCTTGGGGTGGTGGCCGTCATTGACCCGCGCAACGCGGAACTTTCTCCGACCCTGTTCTGGGGCAACCTGTCCCTGCTGGCCGCGGCCTTGACATGGGCGCTCTACTCGGTGCTGGTCCGCAGGGTCACGCGCGAGACGGACGTGGTCACCTCCACAGCCATCATGCTGGCAGGCGGCCTGCCTACCTCCATCCTGTTTGGCACATGGGAATTGAATACGCAGGGAATGGGTGAAATTACCATCGGCGTCATCGGCGGCATTCTTTTCCTCGGCATCGTTTCCACCGCCATGGCAATGTTTCTCTGGAATTACGCCTTTGCCGAACTCCCCGCGGCGGTAGCGTCGCTCACCTTCTTCGCCCAGCCGGTCGTGGGGACGATTCTCGGCGCACTTTTTCTGGACGAAAAGATCACGCCTTTGTTTGTCTTTGGAGGCGCGCTGATCGCCATCGGCCTGGTGATTGCCAGCACCGAACGCGCCTGATGGATTTGCATTCCATGCAAGATGCCTCTCTCGTTACCCTACTTTTTCCTCGATGAGGTCTTCTTTGATGCAGTCATCGTGAAGTCACTGCCCACCGCGTGCAACAACGCCATGTTGGGCGGACGCATCGCTCCCACCGGGAACCCGCAGACCAATACCACCTGCTGACCCGTCGAGACCAGGCCGGACTGCAACATGGCCTTGTCCACATGGCCAAGCATCTGCTCGACGGTGGCCGCGAACGGCACCAGCCGCGGAAAGACGCCCCATAGAAAGCAGAGGCGGTAATAGGTATCCTCCTGCGGCGTGAAGGCCAGGATGGGCACCTGCGGATGGGATTTGGAGATCAGCGTCGCAGTGCGTCCCTGCATGGTAAACACGGCAATTCCCGCCACATCGCGGTCGCGGGCGATCTCGTACGCGGCGCGGGCCATCGAGGCCGCGTCCGTATCGCCCAGCGACTCCAACGAACGCGACTTGCCCCATTCCAAAAAGTGACTCTCGGCCTCGGTCACGATACGCGCCATCATTGCCACTGCCTCCACAGGATATTCGCCCGAGGCCGATTCCGCGGAAAGCATCACCGCGTCGGTGCCGTCGAAAATGGCGTTGGCCACATCGGAGGCCTCGGCGCGCGTGGGCAGAGGGTTATGGATCATCGATTCGAGCATCTGCGTGGCGGTAATCACGATTTTGGCGCGGGCATTGGCGGCCTGGATGATGCGCTTCTGCAGCACCGGCACTTTCTCGGGCGGCATCTCCACGCCCAGGTCGCCGCGCGCCACCATCACGCCGTCCACCACCTCCAGTATGCGGTCGAGTTCGTCGAAGACTTCGGGCTTTTCGAGTTTGGCAATCAGGAGCGGCGTGTGCGCTTTGTCGAGGCGTTTGATGGCAGTGCGCACCTTGAGAACATCGTCTGCGGAGCGCACGAAAGAGATCGCCACCGCGTCCACCCCCTGCTCCAGGCCGAATGCAAGATCGGCCTCGTCCTTTTTGGTGAAGCCCGCAATGTGCATCCGGACTCCGGGCAGGTTGATGCCTTTGTGAGAGGTCAGGGCTCCGCCCACGTCTACGCGCGCTGTCAGGGCGCGTTTTTTGGCGGAGAGAACCGTCAGGGCGAGGCGGCCATCATCGAGCAGGAGCCGGTCCCCGTCGTGGACCGAAGCGAACAGTTCCACGAACGCGACGGGGATCTTTTGTCCGGGTCCCGGCGGGGGGGCGTCGTCTTCCGCGTAGAGATGAACGTGCTCCGCCTCTTTCAACTCCAGGGGCGGGTTCAGATTCCCGACGCGGATCTTGGGCCCCTGCAAGTCCTGCAGAATCGCGACGGGCTTGTCCAGCCGTTTGGCCGCGCGGCGGATGGCAGCAATGCGCCGCGCGTGCTGTTCGTGCGTGCCGTGCGAAAAATTCAGGCGCGCCACATTCATGCCGGCCCGCATAAGCCCTTCGAGCACGGACTCGCTCTCGCTGGCGGGACCAATTGTGGCGACGATCTTTGCTTTTCGATTCATGGTGAAGTCACCTGCGAAAAAATAATGCCGCAGAGAGTAACACACATCCCTGCGGCGGGTTGCTTGCGAGACGATGGAGGTCAGAGATAATGCAATTCTCTTGCCTGCTTCGTAAGTTCGTCGCGGAAGTCGGGATGCGCTACGTTGATGAGCGCCTGGGCGCGCTGGCGGATGGTCTTCCCATACAACTCGGCCACGCCGTACTCGGTCACCACAAAGCGGATGTGGTTTCGGCTGGTGACCACGCCCGCGCCCTGTTTGAGCATGTGCGTGATCTTGCTGATGACCGTACCGTCTTTCATGGCCGCCGTGCTGGGCAGGGCAATGACGGGCACGCCGCCCTTCGAGCGCGACGCGCCGTAGATGAAGTCGAGTTGGCCGCCGACGCCGCTGTACAACTTCGGGCCAATGCTATCCGCACACACCTGGCCCGTCAAGTCCACTTCGATGGCCGAATTGACCGCCACCATGCGCTCGTTCTGCGCGATGACGAAGGGGTCGTTGACATATTCGGTGCGGTGCAACTCGATCATCGGGTTGTCGTCCACCCAGTCGTATAACCGCTGGGTGCCCAGGATGAAGCCCGCCACGATCTTGCCCGGGTGCAGGGACTTGCGCGCGTTCGTCAGCACGCCCGCGTTGACCAGGTCTATCACGCCGTCCGAGAACAATTCGGTGTGGATGCCGAGGTCTTTCTTGTCGAACAGGTATTTCAGCACCGCGTCCGGGATGGCGCCGATGCCCAATTGCATGGTCGCGCCGTCGGGAATCAGCCCGGCGATGTGACCGGCGATCTTCTCGACGATCTCGTTGTCGCCATCCTCGGTCATTGCCAATTCGGGGATCGGGTAGTTGACCGGCACGATATATTTCAGGCGGCTGACATGGATGAACGAATCGCCCAGCGTGCGCGGCATCTTCTCGTTCACCTCGGCGATGATGATCTTCGCCGATTCCGCCGCGGACTTGGTGAGGCCGACCTCCACGCCGAGACTGCAAAAGCCGTGCTCGTCCGGCGGCGAGACGTGAATCAGCGCCACATCCACCGGCAAAAAGCCGTTCTTGAAGAGAAGCGGGAATTCCGAGAGTAACACCGGAGTGAAGTCTGCGCGCCCCTCATGGACCGCCTTGCGGATGTTGGCCGAGATGAACATGGAGTTTACGCGCAGGTGGCCCTCCATGGCCGGGCTGACGTAATCCGCCGCGCCGACCGTCAACGCCTGACAGATCTCCACGTCCTTCAGGTTGGGCGCGGTCTCCACCAGCGCCGCGAGCAATTTCTGGGGAACGGACACGTTCCCCGTCAGAAAGAGGCGGTTTCCCGATTGGACCGCCTTGATAGCCTCGTGCGCGCTGACCACGCGGGACTTGTACTGGCTAGTCCAGTCCATCTTCCACCTCCCTGCCCGCGGTGAGGCGTTTCATGTGGCGCAACTCGCCGTTATGGGTATTCACGGCAGACTCGATGGCCGGGTTATCCCGAATGGCCGCTTCGATGCCGTGTTCCGCGATCTCCATGATGTACGGCACGGCGGCGTTGACGAACGCGTGCGTGGCCGTGCGCGCCACCACGCCCGGCATGTTCGGCACACAATAATGCAGGACGCCCTCCTCGACGTACACGGGATGGTCGTGAGCCGTCGGGCGCGAGGTCTCTACACAGCCGCCCTCGTCAATACTCACATCAATGATGAGCGAGCGCGGCTTCATGGCGCGCACCATCTCACGCGTGACGAGGACGGGCACCCGCTCTCCCGGGACCAGCACCGCGCCGACGACCACGTCTGCATAGGCCGTTGCCCGTTCGATGTTGCGACGGGTCGAGATCATGGTCACCGCGCCGGGGAAGCGGTCGTACAGGCGCCGGAGGACGGTCTCGTCCTTGTCAATGATCGTGACGTGCGCGCCCATCCCGACAAAGGCCTGAGCCGCGTACGTCCCCACCACGCCGCCGCCCAGAATCAGGACTTCGGCCGGCGGCACGCCCGGCACGCCCCCGAGCAAAATGCCCTTCCCGCCCCAGTTGTTTTGTAAGAAACGCGCCGCAATCTGCGCCGCCATGGCGCCGCCGATCTGGCTGAACGGCCGCAGGACCGGGAGGGTGCCATCCGAAAGTTGAATCTGTTCGTACGCGATCGCAGTGACCTTCTTCTCGAGCAGGATGTCAATCTTGTCCTGCCGCGCCGAAGCAAGGTGCAGGAAACCCGCCAGCGTCATGCCGGGCTGAAGCCAGTCCAGTTCCTCTTTCAATGGACGGGCGACTTTGAGCAGCAGATCGGCGCGGGCGAAGACCTCCTCGGCCGCGTAGGCGAGCCGCGCCCCGGCCTTCTCGTAGTCCCGGTCGCTGAATCCCGCCCCGACTCCCGCTTCATGCTCGACGAAGACGGTCTGGCCCATCTGGGTCAGAATCTCCACTCCGGCAGGCGAAAGGCCGACGCGATACTCAAACGGGCGCCGTTCTTTTGGAATTCCAATGTTCATGGTGCCTCCACAAAAGACCCTAAAGGTTTCTAAAACCTTTAGGGTCTGAATTTCAAGCCATATTCAACACTTCCCGAATCGAAGGAAGCGCCCAGTCAATCGTGTCCTTGTCAATCACCAGGGGCGGCGCGAAACGGATGACGTTCTCGTGCGTCTCCTTGGCGAGGATTCCCCTGCCCTGCAAGGCCTCACAGAACCGACGCGCGCCGCCCGCTTCGGGCTTGAGTTCCACGCCAATCAACAGTCCGCGGCCGCGCACTTCCTTGACATGCGGACTGGGGATCTCGGCCAATTGCTCGACGAAATATGTGCCCAGTTCATCTGCACGTCCGGCAAGATTCTCCTCACGGATCACGCGCAGGGCCGCGCGCGCAATCGCCGCAGCCAATGGATTTCCGCCAAACGTCGAACCATGCTCGCCGGGCTGGAAGAGGCCGAGAACGGGCGAATCGGCCAGCACCGCGGAAACAGGATAGAACCCGCCCGAGAGCGCCTTGCCCACCACGAGGATATCCGGGCGGACGCCTTCGTGGTCGCTGGCAAACAACTTTCCGGTGCGTCCCAGGCCAGTCTGGATTTCATCGGCAATCAGCAGGACGTTATTTTTCCTGCAAATCTCCGCAACTTTTTTGAGATACCCCGCCGGCGGGATGATGACCCCGCCCTCGCCCTGAATCGGTTCAACCAGGAACGCGGCCGTATCCGGCGTGATGGCCTGCTCCAGCGCAGAGGCGTCACCATAGGGCACGGTCACGAAGCCGGGTGTGAACGGACCGAAGTCGTCGCGGTACGACGGCTCGGTCGAGAAAGAGACGATGGTCGTCGTCCGCCCGTGGAAGTTCCCCGCGCAGACGATGATCTCGGCCCGGTGGCGCGGCACGCCCTTGACCTGATACGCCCATTTGCGCGCCAGTTTGACCGCGGTCTCCACCGCTTCCGCGCCCGAGTTCATCGGCAGGGACATCTCGTAGCCGGTCATCTCGGAGAATTCCTTGTAGAAAAGCGGCAGTTGGTCGTTGCGGAAGGCGCGCGAGGTGAGCGTGACCTTCTTCGCCTGTT